>NZ_BSCT01000007.1 GCF_030159255.1 Bradyrhizobium sp. SSBR45G
CGAGAAGAAAACGTCGCTATCAAATGATGCTAAAACTATCTTAGCGCCTATGGGCCTTCGCCGGGACGACGGTCGTGGTTGGGGCTGCCGGTGGGGCAGATCAGTGGCACGGCGGTCGCAGCGACGCCGTCAGCGGCGCGGCGGCGTGACGATGCATACCGCCTCAGCCCCGCAGCGCGCCGCGGACGACGTCGATGATGCGCCCTTGCGTCGCTTCATCCAGATAGGCGTGCATCGGCAGGCTGATGACGTCGGCGGAGAGCTGCTCGCTGACCGGCAGGCCGCCATCGGCGCTCGGGAAGATGCGGTAGGCGGTCTGCTGGTGCATCGACTTCGGATAGTAGATCGCGGTCGGGATGCCCTGCGCCTTCAGCGCGGCGGCAAAGGTGTCGCGGTCGATGCCGCGAGGCAGGCGGATGGTGTATTGCGCCCAGACCGAGGTGCAGCCCTCGACGAGGCGCGGCACCTTCACGACATCGGCGAGCGCCGCCGTGTAGCGTTCGGCGACCAAATTGCGCGCGGCGATCTCGTCCTCGAAGATCCGGAGCTTCTCGATCAGGATCGCGGCCTGGATGGTGTCGAGGCGCGCGGTCAGGCCGAGGCGGACGTTGTCGTATTTGTCGCTGCCGCCGCCATGGGCGCGCACGCTGCGCAGGCGCTCCAGCAGGCCGGCATCGTCGGTGAGGATGGCGCCGCCGTCGCCGAAGCAGCCGAGCGGCTTGGCCGGATAGAAGCTGGTGGCTGTCGCCAGACCGAACGTGCCGATGCGGCGGCCCTTGTAGCTGGCGCCAAATCCCTGGGCTGCGTCGTCGAGCACGAACAGGCCCTCGGCTTCTGCGATCGCGGCGACCGAATCATGGTCGGCGCTCTGCCCGAACAGATCGACCGGGATCACGGCCTTCGGCTTCAGGCCGAGCCGCTTGGCCGTGGCGATGCCGCGGCGGAGCGAGGCCGGATCGATGTTGAAGGTGTCCTCCAGCACGTCGACGAACACAGGCGTGGCGCCGGTCAGCGCCACCGCTTCGCCGGTCGCGCAGAAGGTGAAGGACGGGCACAGCACGGCGTCGCCGGGGCCGATGCCCTGGGCCATCAGCACCATCAGCAGCGCGTCGGTGCCGCTGGAGCAGCTCACCGCGTATTTGGCACCGCAAAATTCAGCCAGTTCCTTCTCGAGCTGGATGACCTCGGGGCCGCCGAGAAACTGGCAATGCGCGAGCACGCGGGCAACCGCATCATCGAGCGACTTGCCGAGCCGCTGGCGCTGCGCGGCGGTGTCGATGAACGGAATGGGCTGATGACGCAGGTGCTGATTCATGAGCTCTGACACATGTTCGGAAACGGAAATGGGTGGGGCGCAGACGCGACTAGCCCGCGACGCGCAGCTTGGCGGCGGCGGCCTCGGCCGGACGATGGCTCGAGGTCTCCAGGCACTGCGTGGCGATGGCGAGACTGGCGACGCCCTCGTCGCCGGTGACGGCCGGCGAGGTGCCGGAGCGCACCGCGTGCAGGAACGCGATCAGCTCGGCGCGCAGCGGCTCGTCATGGCCGACCGGCAGATGCCGCATCGAGTAGCTGCCATCCGGCTTGAAGCCGAAGCATTCGGTGACCTGGCGCGTCAAGAGATCGCCCATGATGTACTTGCCGCGCGTCGCCACGGTGACGTTGCGCGCCTTGAACGGCGTCAGCCAGTTGGTGTTGATGTGGGCGAGCACGCCGGAGGCGGTGCGGAACTGCAGCAGCGCGATGTCCTCGCGCTCGGCGACCGCGCTGGAGAGCTGCGGCTGCACCTCGATGATGTCGGATTCGGTGAACCACCTGATCAGGTCGATGTCGTGCACGGCGAGATCGATGACGACGCCGACATTGGACATGCGCGGCGGGAACGGGCCGACACGGGTGATCGCGATCGACAGGATGTCCTCGCCCGCGATCGCCTTCTTGATCGCGGCGACGGCCGGATTGAAGCGCTCGACATGGCCGATCATCAGGGTGACGCCGGCGCGATGCGCGGCCGAGACGATCTCCTTGCCCTCATCCACCGTGGAGGCGATCGGCTTCTCGACCAGCACATGCACCTTGCGGGCGAGGCAGGCGAGCGCGAGCTCGTGATGCAGATGCGTCGGAGCCGCGATGGTGACGGCGTCGACGCCCTCGGACACGAGCTGATCGAGCGTCTCGAAGGTCGGGCAGTTCGCGAGCTCGGTGACGCGGCTGCGATGCGCGGGCAGCGGATCGACGACGCCGACGAGATGGACATCGGGCAGTCCGGCGAGCACGCGGGCATGATTGCTGCCCATCACGCCGGCTCCGATCACGCCGACCCGCAGCGCCTGCCTCAGCTCGGCCTTGTGGCCTGCCCCCTTCGAACTCATGTCAACGACCCCATCAAAGTCACGGATTGGCCATCACAGTTAACGAACTGCAAATCAGCCGGTCGAAGCTGTCCTAGCACGGCGCATCAGGCGAGGCGAACGCGGAAACCTTTTTCAGGACACGATTTGATTCAGAAAGTTACATGGGAGGTAGACGAAAAGCAGAGCATTTTGAAGGGCCTGCAGGGTGACTTTCGCGTGTGCCCCGCCCCCTGTTCACGCGCCATGACAGGCCGCCGCCACATTGGTCGAGCCGCCTTCACGCCTGCGTGTTGTCGATGTGAGGAGGTAACGCGGTGGCTCGGGCCAGCGAAGGAGGTCATGTCACATCGCGGGAGAATGCCCATGCCTGTCACGCTCGCCCCTCTTCGTCACGCTTTCCAGTTCGCCATGCTGCTCGCCTCGTTCGCGCCCTGGTCGCCCTCGGCGGCAGCCGTCGAGCGGCCTGTCGTGATCGAGCTGTTCACCTCGCAGGGCTGCTCCTCCTGCCCGCCTGCCAATGCCTATCTCAACGAGATGGTGCGCGACCGGCGCGACGTGCTGCCGCTCGCCTTCCATGTCACCTACTGGGACCGGCTCGGCTGGAAGGACCCGTTCTCGCTCTCGGCCGCGACCGATCGCCAGGCCCGCTACGGCAGCCGCTTCGGCGACGGCTCCTACACGCCGGAGATCGTCGTCGATGGCGTGACCGGCCATGTCGGCTCCAACAGGTCCGAGGTCGGCTCGGCGATCGACCGTGCGCGCGGCGCGAGCGCCACGGCGGCGACGATCCGGCTCGCCCGGGCCGGCGACAAGCTGACCGTCGAGGTTGGCGGCGGCGAAGGGCGGGGGCGCGTCGTGCTGGTCGGCTTCGATCGCCGGCACGAGACGGCGATCCGCCGCGGCGAGAATGGCGGCCGCACGCTGGAGGAGCTCAACGTGGTGCGCTCGGTGCGCGCGCTCGGCGACTGGAGCGGCAGCGCGCTGCGCCTGTCCGAGCCGATGCCGGAGGGCGAGGACGCCGCGGTGATTCTCGAAGCACCGGACGGGCGCATCGTCGGCGCCGGACGCTTGTAGTTGGAGGTCAGGTGGAGGTGCAGTCACGACGCCAGAACTGACGATAGCCCTCCTCGACCTTGCGCGTATAGGTCTCGACGTTGCCGGCCGCGGAGTTGGCGACCATGATCGGCAACTCAGCGCGCAGCCTGGCGAGCTCCGCCGGCTGCCCAGCCTGGCGCAGCGCGATCGCGATGTAGCCGTCATCGTCGGCCGCCACGAAATCGCCGAGCCCGACCGCAATGTCGATGGCCGCCGCCGCACGTGCCGCGGCGCCCTGTCCGAGTTTGCAGATCACCGGCACGCCGGCCTGCAGCGATTCCCAGGTGCTGACGCCGCCATTCTGCGGGAACGGATCGAGCGAGATGTCGATCTCGGCGAACTGCGCGATGTGCTGGTCGCGCGTCGACAGGCCGAGGCAGGTGATGCGCTCCTCGGCGATGCCATGCGCCACGAAGCGCCCGACGAGCGCGTTGCGCACCAGCGCATCGTCGAGCGCGCCATTCTTGATGACGATCCGCGAGTCCGGCAGCGCGGCCATCAACCGCGACCACAGCGCGAGCGCCGGCTCGGAGATCTTGTCGATCCGGTTGAACACCCCGAAAGTGACATGGCCCTTGCGCAGCATCGGCAGCGGCGTCGGCTGCCAGCCCTGCAGCGGGTCCGTGGTGATGACCGCCGGCAGATCGTAGACCTGCTCGGCGAACAGATGACGCACATCCTCCGGCACCGTGACCGGGTCGGCGAAGAAGTAGTCCATCGTCGGCAGGCCGGTGCCGGTGCCGCTGCCCCACGCCGTGACCTGGACCGGCGCCGGCTTGCGGGCGAATACCGGCAGGCGGTTGCCGGCGGAATGACCGGCGAGATCGACAAGGATGTCGACGCCGTCGGCGTCGATGCGGTCGGTCAGTTCCTCGTCGGACATCTGCCAGGCATCGACCCAGACGTCAGCGGCGGCGCGGCACTTCGCCGTCATCCCGTCCTGCAGCGGCGAGCAGGAATAGCAGACGACCTTGAACGCCTGAT
The DNA here is from genome assembly GCF_030159255.1 of Bradyrhizobium sp. SSBR45G. Taxonomy (GTDB): domain Bacteria; phylum Pseudomonadota; class Alphaproteobacteria; order Rhizobiales; family Xanthobacteraceae; genus Bradyrhizobium. Next base: position 4,434 of record NZ_BSCT01000007.1, read on the forward strand.
GGTCGTGATGGCGCAGCACCGGCAGGAACACCAGCGCCGCCGAGTGATTCCTGAAATCCGACGAGACATAGCCGACAGTGAGCCGCCGCTCCGGATCGCGGTCACGCACCGGCGGCGGACGGCGCGCGATCTGGGCGCCGATCCTGCTCCACCATTCCCGCCTGACGGCCTGATGCTGGGCGAAATCGGTGTCGGGCATGAAGTCGAGCAGAAAGATCTTGGCGGTGATCGCATCACCGAAATCCGGCTTGATCTCAAGCGCGCGCTCGAAGTGCTGCAAGGCGGTCGCAAGATCGCCCTGCTTGCAGAAGCATTCGCCGAGCCAGGTCCAGGCAACCTCGGATTCCGGGTTCTGCTCCAGCACCTTGCGGCAGGCGTCCATCGCCGGCGCGATGTTGTCCCGGATGACGCTGAGCTGCGCGAAGCCCAGCAGCGCCACCTCCTGCCGCGGATCGATCGCCAGGGCCGCCTGGAAATCGGCCATCGCGGAATCGAACCGGCCGGCCTGCTGGTGCAGCCGGCCGCGTTGCGCCAGCACCTGCGCCGCGCCCGGCCTGATCGCGAGCGCGGCATCGAACGCGGCGAGCGCGTCGTTGGAATGGCGCAGGTTGATACTGGCCAGGCCCTTGCCGAACATCGCCTCCATGTGACGCGGATTAAGCGAAAGAGCGCGATCGAAACTCTGGTTGGCCTCGGCATTGCGGTTGAGCGGCAGCAGCGCCATGCCGCGATTGCAATAGGCGTCGGCATAGTCAGGCTTCAGCGCGATCGCCCGGTCGTGAGCCGCAATCGCCTCGTTCTGCAGGCCCAGGCGCATCAGCGTGTTGCCGAGGCCGGTGAGCGCGACCAGGAGGTTGGGCTTCAGTGCAACGGCGCGCTCCTGGCATTTGCGCGCCTCCTCGTAGCGTCTGCGGTTGAACAGCGCGAGGCCGAGATTGGAGAGGGCCTCGGCGTGACGCGGCTCGATTTCCACCGCCTTGGTTAGCGCCTGCTCGGCGAGGTCGAGCTGGCCGCTGTCGAGCGCGACCACGCCGAGCAGATGCAGCGCATCGAAATACTCCGGCAGCAGCGCCAGGATCTGTCCGCAGATCGCCTGCGCGTCCGCCGGACGGCCGGCGCGATACGCGGCGACAGCGCGCGGCATCAGCTCGTCCGCCTGCTTGCGCTGCTTCTTCTGCAGCCTGGCGTTCTGAAACGCGCGAGAACCGACATCGCTTGCCACGGACGACCTCCAGAGGATGACGAGCAGATCAACTCAACGCCGGCATCATGCCGCGACAGCGCGCGCTCAGCTCACGCCGGCACAATGCCGCCGCCAGAACAGGCGATAGGCGTCATCGACCTTGCCCGCATAGGTCGCGACATTGCCGGCGGCGGACGCCGCGACCTGCGCGGGCAACTCCGCCCGCAGCCTCGCAAGCTCCGCCGGCTGCGACGCCCATTTGACGGCGATGGCGATGTAGCTCTCATCATCGGCGGCGACAAAGTCGCCGAGACCGACCGCGGTGACAATCGCAGCGGCCGCGCGCGACGCTGCGCTCAGGCCGAGCCTGGCAACGACGGGGACACCGGCCTGCAGCGATTCCCAGGTGCTGACGCCGCCGTTCTGCGGGAACGGATCGAGCGAGATGTCGACCTGGGCGAACTGCGCCATCTGCTGCTCGCGCGTCGACCAGCCGAGACAGCTGATGCGCTCCTGCGTGATTCCGTGGGCAACGAAGCGGGCCAGCAGGCGATCGCGCAGCAAGGGATCGTCGAGCGAGCCGCTCTTGATCACGATGCGCGAGTCCGGCAGCTGCTGCATGAGGCGCGCCCACAGCGCGAGCGCCGGATCGGAGATCTTGTCCAGCCGATTGAACACGCCGAAGGTCACATGGCCATGATGCAGCATCGGCAGCGGCGTCGGCACGAGTCCCGGCAGCGCTTCGGTGGTGATCACGGCGGGCAGGTCGTGAACCTGCTCGGCGAACAGATGGCGCGCGCTCTCGGGCACGGTGACCGGATCGGCAAAGAAGTAGTCGATGGACGGCAGGCCGGTGCCAGTGCCGCTGCCCCACGCCGTGACCTGAACGGGCGCCGGCTTGCGGGCAAACAGCGGCAGGCGATTGCCGGCGGAATGGCCGGAGAGATCGACCAGGATGTCGACGCCATCGGCCGCGATGCGGTCGGCCAGCTCGTCGTCGGACATCTGCGCGGCATCCACCCAGACATCGGCGCAGGCGCGGAACTGCGCGGTCACCGCGTCCTGGACCGGCGAGCAGGCGTAGCAGCAGACCTGAAAATCCTTCCGATTGGCGTGCTTCAGCACGGGCAGGAAAGTGAGCGCGGCAGAATGGTTCCTGAAATCCGAGGAGACGTAGCCGATCGTCAGGCGCCGCTCGGGATCAAGGTCGCGCGGCGGCAGGGATCGCTGCGCGATGTGACTGCCGATCCGCTGCCACCATTCGCGCCTCGCCGCCTGATGCAGCTCGAAGTCGGCATCGGGCATGAATTCGAGCGTGAAGATCTTTGCGGTCATCGCCTCGGCGAAATCCGGCCTGATCTCCAGGGCGCGCTCGAAATGCGCGATCGCCGCGGCGACCTCCCCCTGCTTGGCGAAGCAGAGGCCGAGCCACAGCCAGGCGTCCTCGGAGCGCGGATTCTGCTCCAGCAGCTTGCGGCAGGCGTCCACGGATTGGGCGACGTCTTTGAAATGGCCGAGCTGGGCCTTGCCGAGCAGCGCCATCTCCAGCATGGGATCGCCGGCCAGCGCGGCGTCGAAATCCGCCCTCGCCTGATCGAACCGTCCGGCCATCTGATGCAGCCGGCCGCGCTGCGCCAGCACCCGCGCGGCACCGGGCCGGATGGCAAGCGCCGCATCGAACGATGCAAGCGCGTCGTCGAAATGACGCAGATTGACGCTGGCCAATCCCTTGCCGAACATCGCCTCCATGTGGCGCGGGTTGAGCGACAGCGCGCGGTCGAAGCTCTGATTGGCGTCCGCGTTGCGGCCGAGCGGCAGCAGCGCCATGCCGCGGTTGCAATAGGCATCGGCGTAGTCAGGCTTCAGCGCGATCGCCCGGTCGTGCGCGGCGAGCGCCTCCTCCGGCCGGCCGAGGCGCATCAAGGTGTTGCCAAGGCCGGTCTGCGCGACGACGAGACTGGGCTTGCTCGCGATCGCCCGCTCCTGGCATTTGCGCGCGTCGTCGAAGCGCTTGCGGTTGAACAGCGCGAGGCCGAGATTGGACAGCGCCTCGGCGTGGCGCGGCTCGATCTCCACGGCCTTCGTCAGGGCCTGCTCGGCGAGATCGATCTGCCCGCCGTCGAGCGCGACCGCACCGAGCAGATGCAGGGCATCGAAATGCTCGGGCAGCAGCGCCAGGATCTGGCCACAGATGCTCTGGGCTTCGGCCCGGCGGCCCGCGCGATAGGCGGCGACCGCAGTCAGCATCAGCGCATCGGCCTGCTTGCGGTGCTTCTTCTGCAGCCGCGCAGCCTGAAACGCACGGGAACCAACATCGCTTGCCAAAGAAGGTCTCCACCAGCTGGCACACAGATTCGACTGAGCATACTGACGTATTTGTTCGCCCGCCTCGGGCAGTTGCCGCCGCACTCAGCCGGCGCCGGCGCAATAGCGGCGCCAGAACAGCCCATAGCCGTCCTCGACCTTGCGCGTATAGGTCTCGACGTTGCCGGCGGCCGAGCTCGCCACCCGTGCTGGCAGCTCGGCTCTGAGCTGGGCCAGCCGCGCCGGCTCTCTGGCGTGCTTCAAGGCAATCGCGATGTAGCCGTCATCGTCCTCCGCCACCCAGTCGCCGAGCCCGACCGCCGTATTGATGGCGCCCGCCGCGCGCGAGGCCGTGCTGCAGCCGAGCCTGGCCACGACGGGAACGCCAGCCTGCAGCGATTCCCAGGTGCTGACGCCGCCATTCTGCGGAAACGGATCGAGCGAAATGTCGACATGGGCGAACTGGGCGATGTGCTGCTCCCGCGTCGTCGAGCCGAAGCAGATGACGCGCTCCGCGGCGACGCCATGCGCGACGAAGCGCGCGACGAGACCATCGCGCAGCAGGCTGTCGTCGATCGCGGAGTTCTTGATCACGACGCGGGAGTCCGGCAGCTCGGCCATCAGCCGGGCCCACACCGCGAGCGCCGCATCGGAGATCTTGTCGATGCGGTTGAAGACGCCGAACGTGACATGGCCAGTCCGCAACATCGGCAACGCCGTGGATGGCGATACTGGAAGCGGATCGGTGGTGATCACGGCCGGAAGGTCGTGGACCTGCTCGGCGAACAGGTGGCGCACGCCGGGTGGCACCGTCACCGGGTCGGCGAAGAAGTAGTCGATCGTCGGCAGGCCGGTCCCGGTGCCATGGCCCCAGGCCGTGACCTGGACCGGCGCCGGCTTGCGGGCGAACAGCGTCAGCCTGTTGCCAGCCGAATGGCCGGAGAGATCGACGAGGATATCGACGGCATCGGCCTGGATGCGATCGGCCAGATCATTGTCCGACATCTGCCAGGCATCGACCCAAATGTCGGCCGCCGCCCGGCAGCGCGCCGTGACTTCGTCCTGGCGTGCCGAGCAGGAATAGCAGATCACCTGAAACTGGGCGTGGTCGTGGTGAGTCAGCACCGGCAGGACGGTGAACGCCGCCGAATGGTTGCGGAAATCCGCCGAGACATAGCCGATGACCAGCCGCCGCTCCGGATCCCTGTTGCGCGGGCTCAGCGCAACGCGCGGAAGCGAGGCTCCGATCCGCTCCCACCATTCGCGGCGTACCGCCTGCTGCCTGGCGAAATCGGCATCGGGCAGAAAGTCGAGGGTGAAGATCTTGGCTGCGATCGCATCCCGATAGTCGGGCTTGAGCGCGAGCGCATGATCGAAGTGCTGCAGGGCCGCGGCAATCTCGCCCTGCTTGGCATAGCAGCCGCCGAGCCACGTCCAGGCAGCCTCGGAGTTCGGGTTCTGCTCGAGCACCTTCCGGCAGGCCGCGATGGCCGGCGCCACGTCGTTCTGATGGACGCCGAGATGGGCCCTGCCGAGCAGCGCCGTTTCGAGATGGGGCTCGCGCGCGAGCGCCGCGTCGAAATCCGCCCTGGCGTGATCGAACCGGCCAGCCTGCAGATGCACCTGGCCGCGCTCGGCGAGGACGCTGGCCGCGGCTGGACTGATCGCCAGCGCCGCATCGAAGGCGGCGAGCGCCGCGTCGAAATGGCGAAGCTTGAGTCCGACGAGGCCCTTGCCGTGCAGCGCCTGCACGTGACGCGGATTCAGCGACAAGGCCCGATCGAAGCTTTGCAGCGCCTCGACGCTGCGGTCGATGAGCAGCAGCGCCATGCCACGGTTGCAATGCGCCTCGGCATAGTCGGGCTTCAAGGCCACCGCACGGTCGTAGGCGGCGATCGCCTGCTCCGGCTCCTGCAGACGCAGCAACGTGCTGCCGAGGCTGTTCCAGCCTGCAGCGAAACCAGGCACCAGCGCCACGGCGCGCTCCTGGTGCCTGCGCGCATCGGCATGGCGCCCGAGATTGGACAGCACGATGCCGAGATTGGCCTGCGCATCGGCGTCGCGCGGCTCGAGCTCCACGGCGCGGCTCAGCGCCGCCGCGGCTTCGCTCAAAGCGCCGGCATCGAGCGCAGCCATGCCCAGCAGCCGCAATGCGCCGGCGTGGTCGGGCAGCAGGGCCAGCACCTGACCGCACAGCGCCCGCACCTCGGCCGGCCGGCGGGCCTGGTACGCTGCGGTCGCGGCCGCCAGCAACGGCTCGGCCTGCTTGCGGTTCTTCTTCTCGAGCCGGGCGTTCTGAAACGCACGCGAGCCGACATTGCCAGCCAAGGATCGTCTCCGGATCAGATCAGCACGATAGGATCAACGCCACTGGTGCAGCCGTCATCGCCGCGCCGACATTCGGGCCGGCCTGCCGACGGCGCGCGCGCGAATGCCGCCCGCAAAGCTAGCATACGGGACCTGATTCGCGTGAAGCGCGGCGACCGGAGCATGGCGCGCGCCGGCGCGCGCGAGCCTTCGGCGCGGGCAACCGCAGCCGTGTTGCCCGCCGCTTCACCCGCCGGCCGCGCAGTAGCGCCGCCAGAACGTGCGGTAGCCCTCTTCAACCTTGCGCGTATAGGTCACAACATTGCCGGCTGGCGAGCTCGCGACACGCGCCGGCAGTTCGGCCCTGAGCTGCGCCAGTGCGGCAGGATCTCCAGCATGCTTCACGGCGATCGCGACATAGCCTGCGTCGTCCTCCGCCACCCAGTCGTCCAGGCCGACCGCCTTGACGATCGCACCACCGGCGCGCGAGGCCGAGCTGTTACCCAGCTTGGCCACCACGGGCACGCCAGCCTGCAGCGACTCCCAGGTGCTGACACCGCCGTTCTGCGGGAACGGGTCGAGCGAGATATCGATCTGGGAAAAGGCGGCGATGTGCTCGTGCCGCATCGACGAGCCGAGGCAGGTCAGCCGGTGCTCGGCAATGCCATGGGCCGCGAACCGCGCGGTCAGCCGATCGCGCAGGAAGCTGTCGTCGAGCGCGCCGTTCTTGACCACGATGCGCGCATCCGGCAGCGCGCGAAACAAGGCCGACCAGACGCCGAGGACCTGATCGGAGATCTTGTCGACGCGGTTGTAGACACCGAAGGTGACGTAGCCATTGTGCAGCATCGGCAGCGGCGTCGGCTGCGCATCGGGCAACGGATCCGTGGTGATCAGGGCCGGCAGGTCGTACACCTCCTCCGCGAACAGCGGGCGGACGGCCTGGGGCACCGTGACCGGATCGGCAAAGAAGTAGTCCATGGTCGGCAGGCCGGTGCCGGTCGCGTTGCCCCATGCCGTGACCTGGATCGGTGCCGGCTTGCGTGCGAACAAGGAGAGGCGGTTGCCGGCCGAATGGCCCGAGAGATCGACGAGAATGTCGACCTGGTCCGATCGGATCTGCGCGACCAGTTCCTCATCGGACATCTGCCAGGCGTCGACCCAGCCATCAGCCGCGGCCCTGCACTGCTCCGTCACGGCATCCACCAGCGGCGAGCACGAGTAGCAGATCACCCTGAACGCCCCGTGATCGTGATGGCGCAGCACCGGCAGGAAGGTCAGCGCCGCGGAATGGCTGCGGAAGTCGGACGACACATAGCCGACCGTGATCCGGCGCTCCGCGTCCCGGTCGACGCCGGTGAGCTCGAACCGCGGAATGTTGGCGCCGATCCGCTCCCACCATTCGCGCCGCACGGCCTGGTGCATGGCGACATCAGCGTCCGGATGGAAGTCCAGCGCGAAGATCTTCTTCAGAATGGCATCCTCGAAATCGGGCTTGATCTCGAGCGCGCGTTCGAAGTGCTGGATCGCGGTGGCGATATCGCCCTGCCTGGCGAAGCAGGCGCCGAGCCAGGCCAGCGCGACCTCCGACACCGGATTGGTCTCCAGCACGCGCTTGCAGGCCAGCATCGCCGGCGCGATCCGGTCAGTGAGCACGCAGATATGCGCCTTGCCGAGCAGCGCAGCCTCGAGCCTCGGATCGGTGGCCAGCGCGGCATCGAAATCGGCCTCGGCCTCCGGGAAGCGTCCCATCTGCACAAACAGCCGGCCGCGCTGGGCGATGACGGCCGCGGCGCCCGGCTTGAGCGCGAGCGCCGCATTGAAGGCTGTGAGCGCCTGCTCGAAATGGCGCAGGTTGATGCAGACGAGGCCCTTGCCGAACGTCGCCTGCATGTGGCGCGGCGCCAGCGCGAGCGCGCGATCGAAGCTCTGCCGGGCCTCCTCGTTGCGCAACATCAGCAGCAGCGCCATGCCCCGGTTGCAATAGGCGTCGGCATAGTCAGGCTTGATGGCGATGGCACGGTCGTGTGCCTCGACCGCCTGCGCGAACAGCTGCATGTTCATCAGGGTGTTGCCGAGACCGGTCAGTGCGGTGGCGAACGCCGGCTTCAGCGCGATGGCACGCTCCTGGGCGGCACGGGCTTCCTCATAGCGCTTCATGCTGAACAGCACGAGGCCGAGATTGGCCAGAGCCTCGGCATGGCGCGGCTCGATCGCGACGGCCCGGGTCAGCGCCTGCTCGGCGAGATCGAACCGGCCGCTGTCGAGCGCGGAGGCGCCGAGCAGATGCAGCGCATCGAAATGATCGGGCACCAGGCCCAGCACCTGTCCGCAGATCGCCTGGGCATCGGCATGCCGCCCCGCCCGATAGGCCTCGACGGCTTTCGGCAGCAGGCCGTCGGCCTGCTTGCGGTTCTTCTTCTGCAGGCGCGCGTTCTGGAACGCGCGCGATCCGATCGTGCTTTGCAAGGAAGCTCTCCGGCGGACGACGTCCGGGGCTGTCTAGCACGGCTCGCGTGATTCGAGGCGAGACCCCGCCCTACTCGCGGCGGTAATCGTCCTCGAGCCGGATGATGTCGTCCTCGCCCAGATAGGAGCCGGTCTGGACCTCGATCAGCTCCAGCAGGATCTTGCCCGGGTTCTCCAGACGGTGCACGGCACCCATCGGGATGTAGATCGACTCGTTCTCGTGCACGGTCTTCACGGTCTCGTTCACGGTGACGCGGGCCGCGCCACGCACCACGATCCAATGCTCCGAGCGGTGATAGTGCTTCTGCAGCGACAGCCGCTGGCCGGGCTTGACGATGATGCGCTTGACCTGGTGGCGCTCGCCATTGTCGACCGACTGATAGCTGCCCCAGGGCCGGTGCACCTTGATGTGCGCCTCGGTGACCTCCGGCGCCACCGTCTTGAGCCTGGCGACCAGCCGCTTGAGCCCGTTGGCATCGCGCTGGCGCGACACCAGGATGGCATCCTGCGCGGCCACGACGACGAGATCATCGACGCCTTCGAGCGCGACCAGCGCCTTGTCGGTGACGACGTTACAGTTGCGGGAATCCTCGAACACGGCGGCGCCGCGCGCTGCGTTGCCCTGCCCGTCCTTGTCGGACAATTCCCACACCGCGTGCCACGAGCCGACGTCGGACCAGCCGCACGACACCGGCGCCACCGCGGCCCGCTCGGTCTTCTCCATCACGGCATAGTCGATCGAGATCGGCTTGGCTGCGGCGAACGCATCGGAGTCCAGGATGATGAAGCTGAGGTCGCGGCCGGCCTTGGCCACCGCGTCGCCCACCGTCTGCACGGTGGCGGCATCGTATTTGCGGTACTCATCGAGCAGGACGGACGCGCGGAACATGAAGTTGCCGCTGTTCCAGAGGTAGCCCTCGCGGATGTAGCGCTCGGCGGTCGGAAGATCCGGCTTCTCGACGAACTTTGCCACCGCCCGCACCTCTCCGGATACCGGCGCGCCGGGGCTGATGTAACCATATTCCGTCGCGGCTCGCTCCGGATTGACGCCGAAGGTGACGATGCGACCGGTCTCGGCAGCAGCGAGCCCGGCCCGGCAGGCGTCGAGGAACGCAGCGGTGTCGCGCACGACGTGGTCGGCGGCGAGCGCCAGCACCACGGCGTCGGGATCGCGCGACTGTGCGAAGGCCGCACCGGCAGCGATCGCGGGTCCTGAATCGCGCCGCATCGGCTCCAGCAGCACGTCGGCCTCAATGCCGATCTCTGCCAGCTGCTCCAGCACCATGAAGCGGTACGCCGTGTTGGTGATGATGACCGGCCGCTCGAACAGGCCGGCGTCGGACACGCGCAGCAGCGTGTCCTGGAAGGTCGAATGGGTGCCGAACAACGGCAGGAACTGCTTCGGCCGAACCTCCCGCGAGGCCGGCCACAGCCGGGTCCCGGCGCCGCCGCACATGATGAGAGGAATGATGCGTTCAGTCATGAAATCAATCCGTCAAATCCGATGATAATCGCGATACCACTGCGCGAAACGGCCGATGCCGTCGGCGATCGAGGTCGCCGGCCGGAAGCCGATGTCGCGCTCGAGGTCGCTCACGTCCGCATAGGTCGCCTCGACGTCTCCGGGCTGCATCGGCAGCATCTCCTTGATGGCCGGCCGCCCGAACTCCTTCTCCAGCAGCGCTATCACGTCGGTCAACTGTTCGGGATGATTGTTGCCGATATTGTAAATCCGCCATGGCGCCCGGCTGCTCGAGGGGTCAGGCTTGTTTCCGTCCCAATCGGGGTTTCCCTGTGGCGGACGGCCGATTAACCGAACGATCGCCTGCACGATGTCGTCGACATAGGTAAAATCGCGCCGCATGTTGCCGTGATTGAACAGCCTGACCGGCTGTCCTGCCAGAATCGCCTTGGCGAAGATGAACATCGCCATGTCAGGCCGGCCCCAGGGTCCGTAGACGGTAAAGAAGCGCAGGCCGGTCGCCGGCAGACGGTACAGATGGCTGTAGGAATGAGCCATCAGCTCATTGGCCTTCTTGCTCGCCGCATAGAGGCTGATCGGATGATCGACATTGTCCCTGACCGAGAACGGTAGCTTGGTGTTCGCGCCATAGACCGACGAGGACGAGGCGAACAGCAGGTGCTCGCAGCCATGATGCCGGCAGCCCTCGAGCACGTTGATGAAGCCCTCGAGATTGGCGTCGACATAGGCGTGCGGATTTTCCAGCGAATAGCGCACGCCCGCCTGGGCGGCGAGATGCACCACGGCGGGAAAGCGATGCTGAGCAAACAGCGCCTTGATGCCGGCGCGGTCGACCAAATCGAGCTTGTGGAAGCTGAAGCCGGGCTGCGACTCCAGAATGGCGAGACGCGCCTCCTTCAGCTTGGGATCGTAATAGGAGTTGATGTTGTCGATGCCGATCACCTGGCGTCCCCCAGCGAGCAGCTGCTGGGTCAGGTGAAAGCCGATGAAGCCGGCCGCGCCGGTGACGAGGATGGGATTGTCTGCCATATCGCTTCCTCAGGGCCGCCACAGCTCGATGGCGCCGGGTTTGCTCGCGCGGTCGAGCTTCATCTTGACGTCGAGCACGAGGCCGCTCTCCTCGCGCAGGAGCCCTTGAACGAGAGGCCAGCCGCCGGCGAGGTACTGATCGTGCGACACCGCGAGCACGACGGCGTCTGCAGGACGCAGCGCCTCGATCGCCGTCAGGCCGATGCCGTATTCCTCGTGCACGGCCGCAGCATCGGCCAGGGGATCGGCGACCTGCACCTCGACGCCGAACGACTGCAATTCGCTGATGATGTCGATCACCCGCGAATTGCGGATGTCCGGCACGTTCTCCTTGAAGGTCATGCCGAGAATGGTGACGAGGCCGCTGCGGCCGCGGCGTTTCAACAGCCCGCGGATGCATTCGCGCGCGATGCGCCGGCCCATCTCGTCGTTGATGCGGCGCCCTGCGAGGATGACTTCGGGATGATAGCCGGCCTTCTCCGCGCGATAGGTGAGGTAATACGGATCAACGCCGATGCAGTGGCCGCCGACGAGGCCCGGCGTGAACGGCAGGAAGTTCCACTTGGTGGCGGCCGCCGCAAGCACGTCGCCGGTGTCGATCTCCAGCGCCTGGAAGATCAGCGACAGCTCGTTCATGAAGGCGATGTTGAGATCGCGCTGGGTGTTCTCGATCACCTTGGCGGCTTCGGCCACCTTGATCGAGGGCGCGCGATGAATTCCGGCCGTGACCACCGATCCGTAGACGTCGGCGACGATCTGCAATGTTTCCGGATTTTGCGCCGACACCACCTTGGTAATGGTCTCGAAGCGATGCGTCTTGTCGCCGGGATTGATGCGCTCGGGCGAATAGCCGACGTTGAAGTCGGTGCCGGCGGTCAGCCCCGAGCAGCTCTGCAGCAGCGGAACGCAATCCTCCTCCACAGCCCCCGGATAGACCGTGGACTCATAGACGACGATGTCGCCGCGCTTCAGCACCGCTCCGACCGTGCGGGTGGCGGCCAGCATGGCGCCGAGATCGGGTCGGCGCGCGCTGTCGATCGGGGTCGGCACGGTCACGATGAAGAAATCGGCAGCCGCCATGTCGGCCGGATCATGCGTGAAGCGCAGGCCCGGCCGCCTGAGATCGGCCGTCTCGACCTCACAGGTGCGGTCCGTGCCGCTCCTCAGCTCGGCCACCCTGACGGCATCGATGTCGAATCCGATGGCCGGGCAGCCTGCGCGCGCGAACGCTGTGGCGACCGGCAGGCCGACGTAACCAAGGCCTATCACCGCGATCTTCCGGCCATGAGACATAAATTGATATTCCGGTCGTTTCGGAGGCCATTGACGCCACCCCTGCGACTGTTTAGCCACCGGGGCATCAGGACCGCAAGGGGTCGGCCGCGGCGACGGTTCGGACCCGTCCGAGGTCTGGTCCTGCCAGGACGGGGAGTTGCGCGTCTCGCACTCGGCTTGGGACCTTTCAACCAAGAGCGAAGCCGGCCCTCGCATGCGTGCGTTTTTGATTCTCATTCTCCGCATCGTGGTGTCGCTCGCCCTGCTCTATCTGGCGCTGCGCGGGATCAACTTTGCGGCCATCCGTGAACGGCTCAGCCAGATCAGCATCGGCTGGATCGTGCTGGCGGTCGGCATCACGCTGCTGCAGATCTTCATCGGCGCGCTGCGCTGGCGCGAGATTTCCGCGCTGTGCGGCGCCCCGCTGACCGACCTCAGGGCGTTCCGCTACAACATGATCGGCGCCTTCTTCAACCAGACCCTGCCCTCCTCGATCGGCGGCGACGCCGTGCGGCTGTGGCTGATCGGCCGCACCGGTGCCGGCTGGCGCGCCGCGAGCTACTCGATCCTGACCGATCGCGCCGTCGGCTTCATCGCGCTGGCGCTGATCATCGTCGCGAGCCTGCCGTGGAGCTACGGCATGATTGCCGACGAGCACGGACGGCTCGCGCTGGTGCTGGTCGATGCGGCCGCGCTGGCCGCCGGCGTCGGCTTTCTCACCGTGGGCTATCTGCCCGCCAAGTGGATGACGGCGTGGTGGCCGACGCGCCACGTCCATGCGTGCTCGGTGATCGCAAGCAAGGTGATCTTCGGCAAGACGACGGCGGCCAAGATCGCCGTGCTGTCGCTGTCGATCCACGTGCTCGCCGTCGTGATCGCATGGTGCGCCGTGCGCTCGATCGCGGCCTCCGCCGCATTCGAGCAGCTGTTCCTGCTGACGCCGCCGATCATGCTGATCACCATGCTGCCGATCTCCATCGCAGGCTGGGGCGTGCGCGAGGCGACGATGATGGTGGCGTTCGGCTACGCCGGGTTGGCTCCGGCGGACGGCACCGTGGTCTCGATCCTGTTCGGGGCGGTGTATTTCATCGTCGGCGGCATGGGCGGCCTGGTGTGGATCTTCAGCGCCGAAAAGGGCCAGGGCAGCATGACCGTGCCCGCGACCGTCGAGGACTAAGCTATCGGGCTTGGCTATCCGGCGTGGGCCCATTCGTCGTGCCAGGCCTGTGCCATCAGCACGTTCCACAGCCAATAGGAATGATTGTGACGGCGGCCGAGATGCTCGTCGAGCATGCGCGTCACCCGCGCCGGATCGAACAGGCCCTGCCGCCGCAGCCGCGACGGCGACAACAGGTCCGACGCCCATGATTTCAGCGGCCCGCGCAGCCAGCCATCGAGCGGGATGCTGAAGCCGGTCTTCGGCCGGTCGATCATCTCGGCGGGCACATGGCGATACAGCACCTGCCGCACCAGCCATTTGCCGCGGCCATCGCGCACCTTCATGCTCGCCGGAACCCGGGTGGCGAATTCGACGACGTCCTTGTCGAGGAAGGGAACGCGCGTCTCCAGCGCCACCGCCATGGCGGCACGATCGACCTTCTGCAGGATGTCGTCGCTGAGATAACTGAGGGAATCGGCCAGGGTCATCCGGTCGAGCGGGTCGAGCTCCGCCGACAGGCGGCCCATCTCGTGCCCTGCCCAGCCCGTGCGCTCAGCGCCGCCGATCACGGTGCGGGCGGGATCCTGATCGATCGAACACAGCGTCCTGTACAGGCCGTCGAAACCGTCTGACGCAAGCAAGCGGCCGAGCTTGGCGACCTGGTCGCCGGCATGCCGAACCTTCAAGCGGGCCGGCAGCACGGGCTGCAGGGCCTTGAGAATGGTCTCGGCCGGCTCCGGCGCGATCGCACCAAGCGCGGCACCTAGGGCTCGCCGCAGCGGCATCGGCAGGCGGCCCAGGCGCGCCTGCAGGGCCCCGCCCCAGACATGCCTGTTGTAGCCGCCGAACAGCTCGTCGCCGGCATCGCCCGAGAGGGCGACGGTGACATGCCGGCGCGCGAGCTGCGCGACCAGATGCGTCGGGATCTGCGAAGAATCGGCGAACGGCTCGTCATAGATCCGCGGCAGCTTCGGGATCACATCCAGTGCGGTGCCCGCGTCGACATAGAGCTCGGTATGATCAGTGCCGAGATGCTGCGCGACCCGGCGCGCATCCTCGGCCTCGTTGTAGCCGCCTTCGGCGAAGCCGATGCTGAAGGTGCGGACCGGCTGGCTCGCCTGCGCCTGCATCAAGGCGACGATGGTCGAGGAGTCGACGCCGCCGGACAGGAAGGCGCCGAGCGGCACGTCCGACAGGCACTGTCGCTTGACGGCAACCGACAGCAGCTGCTCCAGGCGCGCGACGGCCTCCTGCTCGCTGCCGATCCGATCATGCTGGGCCGCGACGACACGATCCCGCAGCGACCAATAGGCTTGCGGCTCCGGCCAGGCGCCCGGCGTCGCGCCGGCGGAGAAGCTCACGAACGAGGCCGCCGGCAGCTTGCGGACCTCGGCCCAGATCGTGGCGGGCGCCGGCACGTAGGAATAGCGCATGAACGCCGTAAGCGCCGTGCGATCCAGCGAGGGCGCCCATTCAGGGTGGGCAGCGAGCGCCTTCAGCTCGGATCCGAACACCAGATCGGCATCGCTCCAGCCGTAGAACAGCGGCTTCTCGCCGAAACGATCGCGCGCGAGAATCAATTGCCGCGTTTCGGCGTCCCACAGCGCGAAGGCGAACATGCCGATCAGGCGCTGCAGCGCCGGCGCGACGCCCCATTGCCGGACAGCGGCGAGCAGCGTTTCGGTGTCGGAATGGCCGCGCCAGTTCGGCGCAGCGCCGAGCGCCTCGAGCTCGGCGCGAATGTCGAGATGATTGTAGATCTCGCCGTTGAAGGTGATGGTGTAGCGTCCGCAGGCGCTGTGCATCGGCTGCGCGCCCGCCTCGGACAGATCGAGGATGGCGAGGCGGCGCTGCCCGAGCGCAATGCCATGCCGCCCGTCCCGCCACGTTCCCGACGCGTCGGGCCCGCGATGCGCCAACGCAGCCGTCATCCGCGCGACGACGCCCGAGAGCCCGCCTTCGTCGGCGCCCCCGGGTCTCAGCAGACCGGCTATGCCGCACATGATGTCGTCCTCGATGCCGCCAGACGCCGTCGCATGGCTCAGACCTGCTCGGCCGCATCGAGAAGGAATTCCTTCTCGTACCTGGCGAGAAAACCCAGGCTTGGCCGGCTCGCGCCGTAATAATAGGGCAGCGCCAGCGCCTCTCTCCAGCGCGACAGCAATCGCTCGGCGTCATGGCCCGCATCGAACTCGGCCGTCCGGCCATCGGCGATCGCCAGGACTTCCTCGACGGTGCGCATGATGTCCTCCGCCGAATTGTTCTCCGGATGCGCGCCGTTGCGGCCGAGCACCGCGGCGTCGAACACGCGCCACCGCCAGGGCGTGCTGGTCAGCTGGCGCTGCGTCAGCATGGTCCCGTCCGCCTGCCGGACCGGCTTGAGGGCGAAGCGGACGTTGCGGTTCCACAATTGAGCGTCGGTCGTGATCGCGTTCACGATCGCACAGGGAATGCCGAAACTGACGGCCACGTTGGTCAGGCCGGACGTGGTGCCGACGAACGCCCGGGCGTGCCGGATCAGATGAATGTCCATCGGCTCCGATCTGAACTCGCTCAGCGCATAGTCGATCGTGCGCTCCATCGCCGGGAGCTTGGGCGAGTTCGGACCACCGAGCTTGACGACCCAGCCGCCCCGGGACGTAATCAGACGAATTGCATCGAGCGATGTCTCGATCGGCGCGTTGCGATGTGTCTGTCCAGTGCCCATGAACTCAAAGTAATGCGCGGCGTCGCGCGTGTGCAAGCAGACATACCAGTCGTCGGGCGCCATGCCGTGCTTGGCGCGGAACTGTTCGAACAGCTCGCCGGTATCAGCGGTTCGATCATGAACTGCGCTGAGCGGATGCCCCCTGCCATCCCGCTCCCATTGCTGGATGGCCATTGCCCCCGCATCCTGCCACGGGACAACGCCTCCATCCGGCATCCGGAATGCATTGAAGTTCAAACCGTACCAGCGCTGCAGCGACAGCAACTCCTCGCCCACGCGATCGGACACGGTCTCGCCGATCACAACAATCCGGCCGAACCCTTCGAACAGCTTGAAGAACGGCACATTGGCGATCAGTTCGGAACGGACGACGATCACGGCGTCGCCCGACCACCATCCCAATTCGCGCATGCGGAACAGGATGTCGAGCATGCCCAGATGACCAATCTGCGTGGTCCACTCTTCCGGGATGAGCCGCAGCCGATCCAAGGATATTCCGAGCCCGTCGAGCAGCCGCCTCAAGTCATCGGAGAGCGGCGGCGGCGATGTCACGAGCTCCTGCTGCGCATCCAGCGCGCGCTCGAACAGCCTTACTCCAACCTCGCCGCGGCCGACATGCGTGACGCGCTGACCCGCGAAGTTGCAAAGGTCGAACAGCCTGCCACGGGCTCCGCACAGCACATCGAGGCTGTTAGGACAATAATGAGCGGAGTTTCGCGCCGCGATGTTCTGATGAGGACGGAAGAAATGCATGTTGCGACGGCAGGCCAGGAACATCGTATCGAGGGCCCCGGCTTCGTCCCCCCCGATCACGTCGACCATGGCCTTGTAGAAGGCGAGGTCGACATTTTCCTCGAGCTGCTCGGGTCGTGCGCCCGCCGCCGCGGCCTTCGCATCTGAAAATTCGCCGAGCTCGAACAGCGACCGAACGAGCGCATATCTGCTCGCGCTATCATCCGCACCCAGTCGCTCGCCGTGGACAACTTCGATCACCTCCCGATAGGCACCAATGCCGTACAGGACCTCAACCGAAGCAACGTGGAAACGCCGGCTGAACGCCGTCGAGAACCGATATTCGGGATGGTCGACCAGATGTGACGTGACGTAGGGAAAGTACGCCTGATGAAGGCGCCGCCGGAGCGGAAACCTCAC
This sequence comes from Bradyrhizobium sp. SSBR45G, assembly GCF_030159255.1. Lineage (GTDB taxonomy): Bacteria > Pseudomonadota > Alphaproteobacteria > Rhizobiales > Xanthobacteraceae > Bradyrhizobium. The sequence continues at coordinate 21,502 of NZ_BSCT01000007.1, forward strand.
CGCATTGGCGATCACGAACAGCAGGAAGACGATGCGTCGCGGCAGCAGATTGAGGATGCCCCCAACTACGACGAAGACCAGATAAACCGCCCGACGGCGGCCGGAGCGCCACGAATTTTGCTTCTGCAACTTCATACGACCAAGTTCCACGCACCCCGTAATCCCTGCCTCAATGCGTCTGGATCAGGGCAGCGCTCGGATGACCGGCCTTGAATGTCACCCTCAGGGCGCGTTCCGACGCGCTCGTCATGACGAGGACGGAACGTGCGCCGGATCCGGTGCGGAGGCTTCTCCCACAACAACACAACGCCGCTCTCTCAAGCCAACCAGAGATTGAGCCGATTGGATCGACAGCAGCTATACCAGAGGTGTTGCTGACAAGCCAAGCCGAACATCAAGCCGAACCTGACGACCAATATGACCAAGCCAGAACGAGAGATAATTCGGACGACCATGACCCCTCGATAGACGTGCTGATGAGCCCCCTCAGTCCACAGCTATGCACGAACGGCTTCCGATTGACGTGAGCACGTGGAGCTGAGTGTCCCCACGAAAGCTCGACGGCCTGCTGTCACGGGGATCCAGCGGTTTCAGGATCATCTGCCCTGACCGGGCGCGGATGGGAACGCCCGCTTGAACGCCGCGGTGTTAACGATCTCGCGCGCGAGATAGCTCGTAAATCTCTGCGCGCCCTGCCGGTCGAGATGGCCGCCGCCGTCAACCGTCGTCAAGCCATCGAAGGGGGGCGTGATCAGTTCGAGGTTCAGTGCCTTCGCCAACTCGGCCGCCTGTTGCACGCACGACTGACTATGCGGGACCAGGGTCAGCACCACCGCCCCCCCGACCTCGTCGATGAAGGTCCGCGCATAGTCGACGACGGCCGGATTCGTATGACAATCGGGGCTTCGCGCCGACACCATCGGCTTGTTGCCGAGAGCGAGATAGTCCGGATTGGCATCCAGCCCCATGTCACCGTTGGAAATGCTGCGATACAGACCGGTCGATGAGAAACGACCGTTCTGATAGGCTGCGAGCACGTCTTCGATGCGCCAGCGCAGATTGCGGCCCACGACCGTCAGATACCCACGCAGTCGACTGCGCGTGACCGCCTCGACCGGCTGCTTTTGCGGACCCAACGTGACATTCAGATCCTTGCTGAAAAAATGAACGAACTGGTCATCGGCATTGATGACCCACAGCCGCGGACGGATCGTCCAGCGCTTGATCACCTGCCGGGAAAATTCGCCGCCCCGCAAGCCGACAAAGGCCATGTTGTAGATCTTCAGTCGGTCAAGCGCCGGCGAAGTTTCGAGCGTCTGCCGATCGAGCGCATAGTTGACGAAGGACGGACCGAGGAGAACGATGTCGGCATTCCTGGCCGCTTCGATCGATCCTCCCAGATTGCTGTAGAAGATGTCCTGGTCCTGGATCTGCGGAATATTGCGACCTCCGAAGTCGCGGTACCAGCCGGAATCGCCTTGACGCGGGATCTGCAGCAGGCCGCCATGAAGGGTCCAGCCATCCGAGGACAATAGCGACACCCCTGACGCAAACGCGGAAACCAGCATGAAGCCGATAAGTCCGACAATGATCAGATAGCGCCTGGAGGCCATCGGCGCAGGCGGGATGTCCGAAACTCCTCGGGCTACTGTCGACATGACGCAATCTCGCGCGGCAGCCGGTCTTGGTCGCCGGTCGCAGGCTCAGACGACAACGGTTCAGACACGACACAGGCCAGGGATGAGTGAGCTCGCAGGCGACGTCGCCGCCAGTTTCGGAGATCGGCAGCCTCGTGCCCGTGCCTGCTCGCCACAGGTGGAGGCTCGCCGCGCCCAACGCACGTACCGCCAACGCCTTGCATTTGCAAGGATCGTCCGCAGCAACGGTGATGAAAGCAAGGGTGAAAAACGCCAGGACGAATCGCAGCTGTCACATCTGTACTCGTGCATATCGTGCGTCGTGAACGGGAGGCACAACATAACGAGCGCGCGAAAGTCCCCGTGGCGTCGCTGGCCAATTTCGTTGTTGCCATAGCAGAAGAATTCCTGGCGGGAAAGTGTTCCGCCAAGCCCCATCGCTCGCCGGCCGCGCAGCGTCCTCGCAAAGCCGTTGCATCCCCCGAATTCGCGCCGGTGTGGCGGCCGCCAACTTGGCAGACAACGCAATCGTTGATAAAGCAGCGCGTCCCGCAGCAACATCAAGAAACCTTGCTATGCTTTTCACGCAGTTCGAGTTTCTGTTCCTGTTTCTGCCGGTGACGTTCGCCGGCTATTTTCTGCTGGCGCGTTTCCTGGTTTCGCCGACCGCCCGTCTCAGCTGGCTCGCTTTGGCCTCGCTGGCGTTCTACGGCTATTGGGACATTCATTTCATCCCGATCATCCTCATCTCCATCGTCATCAATTATACGATGGGCCTCCTGATCGCGGGACAAAGCGGCAAGGCACGCAGCGGGTTGTTCGCGGCCGCCATCACCCTCAATCTCGCGGCGCTGGCGTTCTACAAATACACGAATTTCGGCATCCAGATCCTCAATGCGCTCACCGCCTCGAAATACCCGTCACTCGCGATCGTGCTCCCGCTCGGGATCTCGTTCTTTACCTTCACACAGATCGCTTATCTTGCGGATGTTTATGGCGGCTACGCGAGTGAGCGGAGCTTCGTCAAATACGGGCTGTTCGTCACCTATTTTCCACATCTGATTGCCGGCCCGATCCTGCACCATCGCGAGATGATGCCGCAGTTCGGCTCGGAGGATAGCAGGAAGATCTCGGTCGAGAACGTTGCGATCGGCCTCACGATCCTCACCATCGGCCTGTTCAAGAAGTCGTTCATCGCCGACGGCTTCGGGCTGGTCGCCAATCCGGTGTTCCACGCCGCCAATTCCAGCCACCTTCATCTCATGGATGCCTGGGGTGGCGCGCTCGCCTACTCGCTCCAGATCTATTTCGACTTCTCCGGCTACTCGGACATGGCGATCGGCATTTCGATCATGTTCGGAATCAAGCTGCCGTTCAATTTCGATTCCCCGTACAAATCGCAGAGCATCGTCGAATTCTGGCGGCGCTGGCACATCTCGCTGTCCCGCTTCCTGCGCGACTATCTCTACATCCCGCTCGGCGGCAACCGCCATGGCGAGCACAGGCGAAACGCCAATCTGTTCACCACGATGCTGCTCGGCGGCCTCTGGCACGGAGCCGGCTTCACGTTCGTCATCTGGGGCGCCCTGCATGGCCTGTTCCTGATCGCCAACCACCGCTGGAGCAAGTTCGTCGAGAAGCGGCCAGCGCTCGCCCGCCATTCCGGCTCGGCCTGGTACGCCGCGGCGGCGCTGCTATTGACCCAAGTCGCCGTCGTGCTCGCCTGGGTGTTCTTTCGTGCCGACAATCCGAATGCCGCGATCCGGCTGATCAGAGGCATGATCGGCCTGTCCAATCCGGACAAGATCACGATGTCCAATCTCGTCGATCCCCGGATCATGATCGCGATTCTGGCTGGCTATGCCGCCTGCCTCGCGCTGCCGAACGTGAACGCGATGTTCGACAAATGGAAGGTCGGGCTGGAGACCTATCACAATCCGCGGCCATGGAGCGTGCTGAGCTTGAATTGGCGCCCCTCCCTCGCCTGGGCGATCGGCACGTCGGTGGCCCTGGTGGCGGCCGTGCTGATGAACATCATCGCCGGGGACACGTCTCAGTTCCTGTACTTCCAGTTCTGACCCGTCACCATCGACACTCAGTTGCTATTCATTCGCACTCTCTTCTGCCGAATCACGCGGCACAGTCGGCATGTACTCCGAGATTGCTGTGGAGGAACCCGAGGTCGAAGGAGTTGATGGCAGGCAAGGACCCAGCGGCGTGACGCCTATCAGCTCGCCGAGGTCGGCGGAGCCCAGGTGGCGCTCCAACTGCTGAACCATCCCGAATTCGGGCCAAGTCTCAGGGTATCGGTCCATCTCTGAAGGCGCCCGGTGTTGCCGACAGCGGTCGCGGCCGAGCGAGTGCGTTGTTGTTCGGCCGAGCTTGCCTATCACCCACGGTAACGTGTACGACGCCCTGAGACGATGGGGATCGCGGGTCAACTCGTTGCATCTCGAAGCACACAATACCATTCAGCGGGTATGAAGCGTGGCGCGGTATGTTGCGATCGTTGTAGCGCTGTTTGTTGCCGTTTTCGCGCCCCTGCTCGCCGTTCTCGAATGGGTGGGCTGGCGCCTGGGTGCCACCGTTCCCCTGTCCGTGATTGCCGCCGAGCAGTCACACGACCGGCGACTCGTCTGGCTGGGCACGTTCAAGGACTACGCGCCCTTCAAGCTTGAACGAATCAAGCAGGTCCAGCCGGAGGTGCTGCTGGTGGGCAGCTCCAGGTGTGGCCAGGCGCGCGCGCAGATGTTCCGTCCCTACGTGGCATACAACGCCTGCCTGACGGCCTGGCCGCTCACCCATGTGGTCGATTTCATCGATCGCGCCACGACGGCGGCAAAGCCGCGCGTGGTCATCGTCGCGCTCGATTACTTCCTGTTCGGCGATTTCCTCGCCGAGGTCTGGCGGAAGGAGCGGACCATGGACTTCAGCCAGGGCATCGATTCGCACCGGCGGAAGCTGCACGACGTCGCCGACTTCGCCACCCGGACTGGCGCCGATGCTGCTGCGGTGCTGGCGGCCGCGACGACACCGCAGCTGGAATCGGTCGACCAGAACCGGCTGATCGGCACGGAGGCGATCCGCGGCAAGTTCGGTTTCCGCGACGATGGCTCGGTCATGGTGGCTCCGCCCTACCGCGCCATTGCCGCCGAGACGCTGTCGCGGGGCGCCCAATATGTGACCTCCTCGTTCCCCGGAGCCCCGCATCTCAGTGAACGGCAATTCGGCGAGATCGAGCGGTTGTCTCGGCTCGCCCGCGAGCGCGGCTTCACCGTGGTTGCCGTCCAATATCCATTCGTGGAAAGTGCCGGAGCCTTCCTCGACACCGACGAGGCCTACTGGCCCTATTCCGGCATCTGGCGCGAGCTCCGGAGCGAGCAGACCGCCCGGCGGTTTTCGGCGCTCGGCCTCCAGTTCCACGACATGAGCCGCACACCGATCTCCCAGGACGATCAGAACTTCTTCGATCCCGCACACCCCTCGGAGCGGGGCATGCTGAAGACCTATCTCGTTCTGCTGGGCCGGCCCGAATTCCGCACGCTGTTCCCGAAGATCGATCGCGACGCCTTGGCTGCCGACATGGACCGCGCCAAGGACGAGCAGTTCGATCTCTATCACTGAGCTGCGCCGGCCCCTCGGTTCGTCCGCGAGGCGAAGGCGGCCTTGAACGCCCTCGTTTTGACGAGTTCGTCGGCGAGATAACGCGTGTACGTTTCTGCTCCCTTCTTGTCGAGATGACCTCCGCCGTCGAGGGTCGTGAGCCCGTCGAAGGGCGGGGCGATGAGTTCGACGCCGAGTGCGCCGGCCAATTGCTCGGCTTGTCGCACGCAGGACTGGCTGTGCGGGACCAGCATGAACACGACCTGTCCACCGATCTCCTTCAGAAACGCCCGGGCATTGCTGACGGCGTCCGCAGGGATATCGCAGGCCTGATCACGCTCGGACCGCATCGGCTTGTTGCCGGCCGCTACGTAGCTCGGATTGACCTCCAGCGCCATGTCGCCGGTCGAGACGCTGCGATAGAGCCCGCTGTCGGAAAATTGTCCTGCCTGAGCAGCCGAAACGACGTCCTCGAGACGCCACCGCAGATTGCGTCCGATGACGGTGAGATAGCCGCGCAAGCGGTCGCGTGTCACCGCCGCCAGCGGAACCTTCTGGGGACCGAGGGTGACGTTCAGGTCGCGGCTGAAGAAATGGGCGAACTGATCGTCGACATTGATCACCCACAGCGGCGCCCGGATGTCCCAGCGGCCGATCACGCGGCGCGAGAACTCCCCGCCACGGATGCCCACAAAAGCCATGTTGTAAAGCTTCAGCCGGTTGAGCTGGTCCGACGATTGCAATGTCTGACGATCGATCGCATAGCTCACGAAGGAGGGTCCGAGGAACACGACATCGGCAGCCCGGGCCGCAGCAATCGACGACCCGATGTTGCTGTAGAAGATATCCTGATCCTGGATCTGCGGGATCTGCCGGCCCCCGAAGTTCCGATACCAGTTGCGGTCCCCCGCCCTTTCGATCTGGGAGAAATGATCAGGCAGCGCCTGTGCATCGAAAAAGATCATGAACGCCGCAATGAGCGTCAGAACGGCGAGAACGCAGCTGCCGACCAGCACGATGTATCTGCGCAGAGCTTGCCTCTCGGCAGCACCTCCGGGCATCCACTCGGCCCGCTTCAACATGGTTCGTCTCTCAACTCTCGGATCGGACCGTTGCGCACGCTTTTCACCACACGAGCGATACAGACTGGCTGCCATGAACTCAAGCTGCCCGGCCCGGACACGAAACGTTGCCCCGCGCGACGAGAAGCCTTTATGTTCTCGGCATCACAACTACACCGGCCTTGCGCGTGCGCGTCGGATTCCGGTTCCGGATACGGAGTCCAGTTCGTGGGGGTTTGTGCTGCTGCGCACACCTGATAAAGAGATGGACTGAACTGCAGCGAAGCCTCGCGCTCAATCGAGCCGACCATGAGAATGCACTGACTTTTTACAATGAAATCAACGCCGACGATTGAAGCGAAACATGCCGGAACCGGTTCTCCGAAGCCGAAGCACAGAGCCCGCGATGCGCTTCTCCGCCAGCGATTCGGTCGCGCGACCAGCGCTGTGATCGAATACACTACCTCATCGCAGTCGAGCCGGAGGCGAAATCCGTGGACCAGGTGATCGATACGGCGCGCATGGATCTGGCCTGCCAGAGCATTCGCGCGTCCTGTGACTCCGGGCAGACGATTGCCTTCGTGTCGGGCAATTTCAACGTCGTGCACCCCGGACATTTACGGCTTTTGAAGTTCGCCGCCGAGCAGGCCGACGTCCTCGTCGTGGGCGTGAACCCGGATTCGACGCCCGGCGTGACTCTCCCGCAGGACATGCGCCTCGAAAATGTGCGGTCCATCGCATTTGTGCACCATGCTGTGCGTTTGGAAACATCTGCCTCCGATTTCATTTCGCACCTCAAGCCGACTGTCGTCGTTAAGGGCAAGGAGTTCGAGGACCGCGCCAATCCCGAGCAGGAAGCTGTGGATGCGTATGGCGGCCGCCTGATCTTCTCGTCGGGCGAACTGCGCTTTGCGTCGCTGTCGCTGCTGGAGCGCGACGCGAATATCGACATCTCCACCGTCCGCAAGCCGCAGGAATTTCCGCGGCGCCACGGCTTCGAGATCTCGAACCTGAAGGATCTCCTTCGCAAGCTGTCCGGCATGCGGGTTGCCGTCATCGGCGACCTGATCATCGACGAATATGTCACCTGCGATGCGGTCGGCATGTCCCAGGAGGACCCGACCATCGTCGTGACACCGCTGATGACCCGCACCTTCGTCGGCGGAGCGGGCGCGGTCGCGGCCCATGCGCATGGCCTCGGCGCCGACGTGAAGTTCTTCACCCTGGTCGGTGACGATGAAGCCGCGCGGTTCGCGCGCAGCACGCTGGAACAGCATGGCGTGAACTTCAACGCCTTCACCGATCAGAGCCGGCCGACCACGCGCAAGCAGCGTTTTCGCGCGCTGAACAAGACGCTGCTGCGGGTCAATCATCTGCGCCAGCACGCCTCCGACGCCGACCTGCAGCGGCAGATGCTGACCTCCGTCGAGCGCGCCCTGAAGACCTGCGACCTCCTGCTGTTCTCCTGCTTCAACTATGGCTGCCTGCCGCAGGATCTGGTCGATGCGATCGCGGATCGCGCCCGCTCCAAGGGCGTGATGATGGCGGCCGACAGCCAGGTCTCCTCGCAGACCGGCGACGTCTCCCGCTTCAAGGGCATGACGCTTCTGACGCCGACCGAGCGCGAGGCCCGCGTCGCGCTGAATGACTTCATCTCGGGACTTGCCGTGATCAGCGAGCGGCTGGTCGAACGTGCCCGCACCAAGAACCTCGTGATCACGCTCGGCGCCGAGGGCGCGCTGATCAACACGATGGCCGAGGGCACCTTCACCTCGGACCGCCTGCCCGCGTTCAATCCGTCGCCGAAGGATGTCTCCGGCGCCGGCGACAGCTTCTTCATGGCCTGCTCGATGGGCCTTCGTGCAGGCGCCGACATCTGGCAGGCCTCCTATCTCGGCTCGTTGGCGGCAGCGCTGCAGGTCTCGCGCGTCGGCAATCTGCCGCTGACGACGGCTGAGCTCGTGCGCGAAATCGACGAGACCGGCTTCAGCCAGGAGTAGGATGTCGACATGCGCGCCCTGCTGCTCGCCGCCGGGATCGGAAGCCGGCTGCGTCCGCTGACCAATACGACGCCGAAATGCCTCGTGCGTGTGCACGATCGGCCGCTGCTGGATTACTGGCTCGATCTCGTCTTCGAAGGCGGCATCGAGCGGGCGCTGCTGAACACTCATTGGCTGGCCGAACAGGTCCGCGCCCACGTCGCGCAATCGCGCTGGCGTGACCGGATCGATCTCGTTCACGAAGATGAACTGCTCGGCACCGGCGGCACCGTGCTCGCCAACCGGGCCTGGTTCGGCGACCAGCCGTTCCTCGTGGCCCATGCAGACAATTTGACGGATTTCGACGTGAAGGGCCTGCTCGCCGCCCATCGCAGCCGCCCTGATGGCTGCATCATGACGATGCTCGCGTTCCGGACCGACGATCCGAGCTCCTGCGGGATTCTCGAGCTGGATGATCAGCACAGGGTGATCGCCTTCCACGAGAAGGTCAAGAATCCGCCCGGGAACCTCGCCAATGGCGCGGTCTATGTGTTCGACAATGCCGTAATCGGCGACATCGCGGCGCTCGGAAAACCGGTCGTCGATCTCTCCACCGAAATCATCCCCAACTATATCAGACGCATTTTGTGCGTCGAAACCAGCGGTTATCATCGGGATATCGGCAACCCGGAAAGCTTGCGCCGGGCCCATTTGGAGTTTAATCACGGATCGCGCCGTGGCGGGGACGCTTGACGGGCGGCTTTGGCCGCTGAGCTGGTCGCCTTCCCCTGCCAATTTGTATAAGGGTGCGCGCGACGCGCCAGCCGGCGACACGACAGGCGAGCCACGGGGATTGCGCAGATGAAGATATTCGTGACCGGAGCGTGCGGCTACAAGGGCAGCGTGCTCGTGCCGAAACTCCTGAAGGCGGGCCACAAGGTCGTCGCGTTCGACATCATGTGGTTCGGCAACTTCCTGGAGCCGCATCCGGATCTGACGGTTGTCCAGGGCGACGTCCGCAATCCCGACGCCATCGACCTCACCGGCGTCGATGCCATCATTCATCTCTCCAGCGTCGCCAATGACCCCTGCGGCGATCTCGATCCGAAGCTGACCTGGGAGATCTCCTGCCTCGCCACGATGCAGCTCGCCGACCGCGCCTATCGCCACGGCATCAAGCGCTTCATCTACGCCTCCTCGGGCAGCGTGTACGGCGTGAAGGAAGAGGAGCAGGTCACCGAGGATCTCGAGCTGCTGCCGATCTCCGAGTACAACAAGACCAAGATGTGCGGCGAGCGCATCGTGCTGTCCTACAAGGACGACATGGTGGTGCAGATCGTCCGCCCGGCCACGGTGTGCGGCTACTCTCCGCGCCAGCGGCTCGACGTCTCCGTCAACATGCTGACGATGCAGGCGCTGATGAACGGCCGCATCACGGTGTTCGGCGGCGACCAGACGCGGCCCAACATTCATATCGACGACATCACCGACCTCTATCTGTTCCTGCTCGATCATCCTGAGCACACCGGTGTCTACAATGCCGGGTTCGAGAACATCTCGATCCTCGACATCGCCAATCTGGTTACCAAGCACGTGCCGGCCGAGGTCATCGTGACGCCCTCGAACGATCCGCGCAGCTATCGCGTCAACTCCGATCGCCTGCTCGCGACCGGCTTCCGTCCGAAGAAGACGGTCGAGGACGCGATCAAGGAAATCATCGGCATGTACTCGCAAGGCCAGCTCAAGAACGAAGACCGCTGGTACAATCTGAAATGGATGGAGAAGGAGGTCGTGAAATGAACGTCCTGGCCTTCAAGACCCCCGGCAGCCTGTTCGCCGACTACACCAGCCGCTTCAGCACCGTTCTGAAGGACTTCGATTGGGCCCCCGTCGAGAAGCTCGCCTACGATCTGCGCGACTGCTGGCAGACCGGCCGGCAGGTGTTCTTCTGCGGCAATGGCGGCAGCGGCGGCAACGCCAACCACCTCGCGAACGACTTCCTCTACGCGCTGTCGAAGACGCCGGGCTCGGGCTTGCGCGTGCATTCGCTGTCGTCCAACCCATCCGTGATCACCTGCCTCGCCAATGACGAAGGCTATGACCAGGTGTTCTCGCTGCAGCTCGCGGTGCTCGCGCGCAAGGGCGACGTGCTGATCACCTTCTCCGGCTCCGGCAATTCGCCGAACATCCTGAAGGCGCTCGAAGAGGGCAAGAAGATCGGCATGACGAGCTACGCCGTGCTCGGCTTCTCCGGCGGCAAGGCCAAGGCACTCGCCGACGTGCCGATCCATTTCGCGGTCGACGACATGCAGATCGCCGAGGACGCGCAGATGGTGATCGGCCACATGATCATGCAGTGGCTGTATGCCCAGCGTGGCGACATCATCACGACGCGCGAGGTCTGACGGGCAAGGACGATGGCTGCGAACGAAAAGTACCTGATCCTCGGCTCGAACTCGTTTTCGGGCGCAACCTTCGTCGATTTCCTGGCCGCGGCCGGTCACGACGTCATCGCGACCAGCCGCTCGGACGAGCCGCATGACGCCTTCCTGCCCTACAAATGGCAGAAGCGCCCGGGAAACGTGCGCTTCAAGCGCGTCGACCTCAACCACGATCTCGATGCGCTCAAGGCGCTGCTCGCCGCCGAGCGTCCGACTCATGTCGTCAACTTCGCGGCGCAGAGCATGGTTGGCGAAAGCTGGCTGTATCCGGACCACTGGATGATGACCAACGTCGTCTCCGCGGTCCGGCTGCACGACATCCTGCGCAACTATGACGGCCTCGACCGCTATGTCCACGTCACGACGCCCGAGGTCTACGGCTCGACCGAGGGCTGGGTGCGCGAGGACGCAGCCTTCAACCCGTCGACGCCCTATGCGGTGTCGCGCGCGGCCGGCGACATGAGCCTGCGCACCTATTTCGCCAACTACCAGTTTCCGGTGGTCTTCACCCGCGCGGCCAATGTCTACGGCCCCGGCCAGCAGCTCTACCGCATCGTGCCGCGCACCATCGTGGCGGCGATGACCGGCCAGAAGCTGCGCCTCGACGGCGGCGGCAAGTCGATCCGCGTCTTCATCCACATGACCGACGTGTCGGATGCGACGGTCAAGATCGGACGCAGCGGCAAGCTCGGTGAGACCTACCACATCTCCGGCTATGAGCTGGTCTCGATCCGCACTTTGGTCGAGATGATCCTCGCCCGCCTCGGCAAATCGTTCGAGGATTGCGTCGAGATCGGACCGGAGCGGCCCGGCAAGGACACCGCCTACACGCTCGACAGCTTCAAGCTGCGCACCGAGCTCGGCTGGCGCGACACCTTCTCGCTGGAACAGGGCATCGACGACGTCATCGCCTGGGCGCGACGCTTCGAGGATGTCATGGCCAAGCTGCCGACCAAGTACGAACATAAACCCTGATCGAGACCCCCACGCTTCCGAAGGGAAGCGCGACTGGAGAGCACGATGAACGTGGCAGTCCGGAACACCGCGGCCAAGCCCGACGTGGCCGCCCTGAAGGCGCAGGCCGCGAAGCTGCGCGGCAAGATCATCCAGATGTCGCACAAGGCCCAGGCCGCGCATCTCGCCTCGTCGCTGTCCTGCGCCGATGCGATGACCGCAGCCTATTGGCATGTGCTCAACATCGACCCGGCAAATCCAACCGATCCGCTGCGCGACCGATTCATCCTGTCGAAGGGCCACGCCGCCGCGGCGCTGTTCGCGACCCTGGCGATGAAGGGCTACTTCCCGATCGAGGAGCTCGAGACCTACTGCCAGGACGGCGGCCGGCTCGCCGAGCATCCGCCGGCGAACCTTTTGCCCGGCGTCGAGGCGGCGACCGGCTCGCTCGGCCACGGCCTGCCGCTCGGCTGCGGCATGGCGCTGGCCGGCCGCATCAAGGGCGAAAGCTACCGGGTGTTCGCCCTGCTCTCCGACGGCGAGAACAACGAGGGCTCGGTGTGGGAGGCCGCCATGTTCGCTGCCGCCCAGAAGCTCGAGAATGTCTGCGTCGTCGTCGACTACAACAAGTGGCAGGCGACCGCGCGCTCCAACGAGACTCTGATGCTGGCGCCGCTGCGCGACAAATGGGCCGCCTTCGGCTGGGACGCCCACGAGATCGACGGCCATGACGTCGGCGCGCTGGCGGAGGCCATGCAGAACATCCCGAACGGCTCGGGCAAGCCGGTGGCGCTGATCGCCCACACCGTGAAGGGCAAGGGCGTGTCGTTCATGGAGGACGACAACAACTGGCACTATCGCGCCCCCACCGCAGACGAAGTCACGAAGGCGTTCAAGGAGCTCGGCCTGTCATGAGAAACGCTTTCGCAGACGAACTGACTAAGCTCGGCAACGAGGACAGCCGCGTCGTCATGCTGTCGGGCGACATCGGCAACCGCCTGTTCGACAAGTTCAAGGACAAGCACCCGAGCCGCTTCTTCAACTGCGGCGTCGCCGAAGCCAACATGATGGGCGTCGCTGCCGGCATGGCCATGAACGGCCTGCGCCCGGTCGCCTACACCATCACCCCGTTCGTGACGACGCGCTGCCTGGAGCAGATCCGCACCGACGTCTGCTATCACGAGGCTCCCGTGACCATCGTCGCCGTTGGCGCCGGCCTCGCTTATTCCGGCCTCGGCCCGACCCATCACGCCTGCGAGGACATCTCGTTCCTGCGCTCGATCCCGAACATGGTCGTGATCTGCCCCGGCGATGCCTTCGAGGTGCGCGGCGCGCTGCGCGCGGCGATGCAGCAGGACCGTCCGGTCTACATCCGCATGGGCAAGAAGGGTGAGCCGGTCGTTCACAAGGGCCCCATCACGGATTTCAAGATCGGCAAGGCGATCACGATCGAGGAAGGCAGCGACGTCTGCCTGCTCTCGACCGGCAACATGCTGCCGGAAGTCATTGAAGCTGCACATAAGTTGAAGGAGAAGGGCATCTCCGCCGAGGTCGTCAGCTTCCACACCGTGAAGCCGCTGGATGAGGACAAGCTCAAGCAGGCCTTCAGCCGCTTCAAGCTGGTCGCGACCATCGAGGAGCATTCGCTGATCGGCGGCTTCGGCTCGGCCGTGTCCGAATGGCTCGTCGACAGCGAGACGCAGGCGAAGAAGTTCCTGCGCTTCGGCACACCGGACGCCTTCTTCAAGAAGTCGGGCGAACAGGAATATGCCCGCGAGGTGCTGGGACTGACCGGCCACCAGATCGCGGACAAGATCATCCACGCGTTGAGCTGAGACATCACATGAAGACCCAAGCTGCCCTCCTGGTCCAGACCGGCCAGCCACTCGTCCTGGCCGAGATCGAGACCCCCGCCTTGAAGCCGGGGCAGGTCCTGGTCGAGATCGCCTATTCCGGCGCCTGCGGCACCCAGGTGATGGAGTGGCGCGGCGACAAGGGCGAGGACAAATGGGTCCCGCATTGCCTCGGCCACGAAGGCACCGGAACGGTCATCGAGGCCGGCAGCGCCGTCACCAAGGTCAAGGTCGGCGACAAGGTCGTGCTGTCCTGGATCAAGGGCAGCGGCATCGAGGCCGGCGGCGCCGTCTATGATTGGGACGGCAAGAAGGTCAACGCCGGCGGCGTGACCACCTTCCAGCGCCACGCGGTGGTCAGCGAGAACCGCCTGACCCTGCTGCCGCCAGACCTGCCGATGGACGTCGCGGTGCTGCTCGGCTGCGCCGCGCCGACCGGCATGGGCGCGGTCTACAACGTGCTGAAGGTGCAGCCGGGCGACGCGGTCGCCGTGTTCGGCACCGGCGGCATCGGCCTCAACGCGCTGATGGCAGCGGCACTCGCCGGCGCCATGCCGGTGATCGGCATCGATCCCAACCCGACCCGGCGCGCGCTGGCAAAAATCTATGGCGCGACCCACGTCATCGATGCATCCGGCGACGTGCTGGCCGAGATCAAGAAGATCGTGCCGCAGGGCGTTGATCTCGCGGTCGAATCCTCCGGCATTCCCGCCGTGATGGAACAGGCGATCAACTCCACGCGCCAGCAGGGCGGCCGCGCGGTCGTCATCGGCAACGCCAAACACGGCGCAGCGCTCACGCTGAATCCGGGCGTCTTCAACCAGGGCAAGAGCCTGCTCGGCACCTGGGGCGGCGACAGCGTGCCGGATCGCGATTACGGGCGCTACGGGCGGCTGCTGAGCTCCGGCCGCTTCCCGGTGCGGGACCTCCTGTCGAAGCCCTACAGCCTCGCCCAGGCTGATCAGGCGCTGCAGGATCTCGCCGCCGGCAAGGTCGGCCGTCCGCTGATCGACATGTCCTTGCGTTAAGTCCAGGCCATGCGGATCGGGATCGACTTCGACAACACGATCGCCTGCTATGACGGCGTGTTTCATGCGGCCGCGCTCGAGCGCGGCCTGATCCCGGTCGACCTCGGCCGCGACAAGAACAGCGTCCGCGACCATCTCAACGGCTCGGGCCGCAAGGACGACTTCACCGAGCTGCAGGGCTATGTCTATGGCGCCCGCATGGACCTGGTGTCGCCCTACCCTGGGTTCGCCGAGTTCGTCACTGCGGCCCGCGCGGCCGGCCATGACCTGTTCATCGTCAGCCATAAGACCAGGCACCCCATTCTCGGGCCCAAGCACGACATGCATGCCGCGGCGCGCGGCTTCCTGACCGACCGCGGGCTGATGGGTTCGGCGGCCAGCCAGATCGCGCCGGATAGGGTGTTCTTCGAGCTGACCAAGGACGAGAAGGTCGCCCGCGCGAATGCACTGAATTGCGAACTGTTCGTCGACGACCTGCCGGAGATCCTGGCCATGGCCGGATTCCCCGAGGGCATGCGCAAGGTGCTGTTCGATCCGGAGAACCAGTTCGCGGCCAAGCCCGTGCCCTACGAGCGCCTGATGTCCTGGGCAGAGATCGCGGCGGATGTTGTCCGTGACCGCGGCTGAGGCCAGCGCGGACGCCGCCCTGCTGCCACTGGCGCAGCGCCTGGCCGCGCAGGCCGGCAAGGCCAACCCGACGGCTCTGACCCGGCTCGCCGGCGGCCGCAACAATCAGGTCTTCCGCCTCGATACCGCCGACGGCCCGCTGGTCCTCAAGCGCTACTTCACCGACGCCCGCGACACTCGCGACCGGCTCGGTGCCGAATGGAGTTTTGTCAGCCACGCGTGGTCGCGCGGCGTCCACGTCGTGCCGGAGCCCTTGGCCTGCGACCGCGCCGAGCAGGCCGGGCTCTATGGTTTCGTCGAGGGCCGCAAGCTCACGGCGGCCGAGCTGGCGCCGGTTCATGTCGAGGCCGCGATCGACTTCGTGCTGGCGGTGAACGCCCAGCCCCGCGCCGAATTGGCGCCCGGATCGGAAGCCTGCTTCTCGCTTGCCGAGCACATCGCCACCGTCGAGCGCCGGGTGGCGCGGTTGGCGACGCTCGATGCCGACGTGCCGCATGTCGCCGAGGCCCGGCAATTCGTGGCGACGCAGTTGCAGCCGGCCTGGGCCGAGGTGAAGGCGACCATTCTGCGCGGCGCCGCGGCCGAAGGTCTTGTCCTGGATGCCGCCATCCCCGCCGATCAGGTCTGCCTGTCGCCGTCCGATTTCGGCTTCCACAACGCGCTGATCGACGACGCTGATAGGCTCACCTTCCTCGATTTCGAATATGCCGGCCGCGACGATCCGGCCAAGCTGGTGTCGGACTTCTTCTGCCAGCCGGAGGTGCCGGTGCCGCTGGCGGTGCACGAGCACTTCATCGAGCGGCTGACCGAGGGGCTCGGGTTCGACGCGGCCAGCGTGACGCGCTGCCGGCTCTTGATCGACGCCTACCAGGTCAAATGGACCTGCATCATCCTGAACGACTTCCTGCCGCTCGGCGCCACACGCCGCGCCTTCGCCGACACCGGCGCCTGGGCGCAGCGCTGCGCCGCGCAGCTCGCCAAGGCCGAGGCGCAGCTCGGCCTGATCGGCGCCACATCCGACTAACCGACAATCCCACGCCTGGAGATCTTCATGGCCTATCGCGAGTTCGTCAGTCTCGTCCACAAATCGACCAAGCGCGACTATCTCGCGCGCGTCACCCAGCGCGACAAGGCCGATGTCGCCGAGATGGCGATCAAGTTCGACTACGACTATTGGGACGGCAGCCGCGAGACCGGCTATGGCGGCTACAAATATGACGGCCGCTGGCGCAAGGTCGCCGACGCGATGATCGAGACCTACGGCATCAAGCCGGGCATGCGCGTGCTCGACGTCGGCTCCGGCAAGGGTTTCATCCTGCACGATTTCCGCGAGGCCATCCCGGATCTCGAGGTCGCCGGCATCGACGTCTCCGCCTACGGCGTCGAGCACACGATGGAGAGCGTGAAGCCGTTCTGCCAGGTCGGCAATGCGGCCAAACTGCCCTACCCGGACAAGCATTTCGATCTCGTCATCTCGATCAACACGCTGCACAACCTCTACAACTACGATCTCGATGCCGCTTTGCGCGAGATGGAGCGCGTCAGCCGCGGCGCCAAGTACCTCTGCGTCGAGGGCTATCGCAATGAGCGCGAGAAGGTGAATTTGATGTACTGGCAGCTGACCTGCCGCATCTTCCACACTCCCGAGGAATGGGCCTTCGAGTTCAAGCGCTCCGGCTACACCGGCGACCACGAGTTCATCTTCTTCGAATGAGCGTGACAAGAGAGCGCCAACAGGCGCTCTCGCGACGCATTGGCGTCCGAGTGATGAGTTGACCATCGCCCTCTCGATCGAGAGGGCGCGAGGAAGGCCGGGAGCCTGCCGCCCCCATGGCCCGCCTGCAGAAAAAAATGCAGGCGGCAGGTACCACAGGTTCGGCTGGGACATCCCGGCCTTCCCCGCGCGACGGTTTTAACGGTGTCCTTCGTGCTCTCCCTGGGGATCGGGCTGTTTTGCCCCCATCGCCCGCGCGCGCCGTCAAGCAACGCCTGCGAACTTGACCTCAGCGTCGAGAGGCCAGGACCACACGACTTCGCCGTCCGCGCCGGACTGCGCTCGTCTGGCACAGCCGTCACGTCCATCGCAGCCCACCTCCACGTATCGTGACGACGCGTACGTCCCTCTGCACGAGGCGGGTTGCGCGTAGACAACCATATTTTCTGGTAAAACGAAAGAAGAATATTTTTCGGCGCGGGACTGGACAGGGGTGATGCACCTGAAGATGCGAGCCAATTCGTCGTTGACGCGCACCCTGAACCGGCACAAGCACGCGCGCTGCGTCCCATCTCTGCGGCCCCCACGCAAAACGAGTGAAGAGCCCGCATGCCGCTTTTGCGATCTTTGCAAAATGTATCTATAAACTGCCTGCCAAGAACACGAGCGCTGGGAGCCGGGCTGTCATGACGAAGTCGTTGAAGGTGGCGATCGCCGAAGGCCTGCCACCCCAGACCTTGTTCAAGCTGCGCTCGATCAAGCGCGCCCTGATGGGACAGCCGCCCCCGGAGCGGCCGCAGGTGGCAGCGTCAGCGCCCGCCGCCGAACCCGAACCGACCCCTGCGCCTGCTCCCGTTGCCGAGACAGCGACGGAACTGCCCGAGCCGCGGACGCGGCAGACCGAGGCCCTCGAGCGTCTCGACGCCCACAAGATCAGCGCGCCCTATCTGTTCTTCGACGTCGACGACGTGCTGATCCTGCCGGCCAAGGAGATCGCGCGCACGCTGACCCTGAGCGTGATGTACATCAACAGCGCCGACGTCAAAGGCGACATCGCCGAGTTCGGCACCATGGGCGGCTTCACCGCGCGCACCCTGGCCAACGCGATGGTGTTCGACCCGCGCTATCAGCCGAACCAGCCGCTGCGCAAGCTGCGCCTGTTCGACAGCTTCGAAGGCCTGCCGGAGATCACCGCGCAAGTCGACCTCGAATCGCAGCACGTGAAATCCGGCACCTGGTCGAAGGGCGGCTGCCGGATTCTGAGCGCCGCCGAGCTGCGGACCATGGTGGAGGCCATCATTCCGCCGAGCCGGGTCCAGATTTACGAGGGCTGGTTCGCCGACACGGTCAAGCTGCTGCCGGACGACACGCGGCTGGCGCTGATCCATTTCGACGGCGACCTCTATTCATCCACCATGGATGCGCTGGTCCCCTGCTTCGAGCGCGGCTTCATCTCGAAGGGCGCCGTGATCTGCTTCGACGACTGGAACTGCAACGAGGCCGATCCCGAGGCCGGCGAGCGCAAGGCCTGGGCCGACCTCGTCAGCCGCTTCAACATCGTCGCCAGCCACTCCGGCGACTATTCGATCCAGGGCACCAAGTTCATCATCCATTCCTACCGCGGCATGAAGCCACGGTCGTGAGGACGCGCGCGCGATCGCCGAGGCCTCTTGCGGCCTCGATCGGCCAGAAGGTGAATGCATGAGCTGTCCTTACACCACGCTGCCTGCGAGCAGCTTCTGGCGCCAGGCCGTCGCCGAGCGCAGCACGGCCGATCTCGATCCGCATCTGCCCGCGCGGCTCCGTTTCGGCCCCGATCAGCGCATCGCCTCGGCGGGGAGCTGTTTCGCGCAGCACATCTCGCGCGCCCTGAAGGCGCGCGGCTACAATTACTACGTCACCGAGCCGGCGCCGGCGCATCTCACGCCCGATCAGGAGGAACGCTTCGGCTTCGGCCTGTTCTCCGCCCGCTACGGCAACATCTACAGCACCCTGCAGCTGTTGCAGCTGATCCAGCGGGCGTTCGGCGGCTTCCAGCCGGCGGATCAATTCTGGACCGACCGCGACGGGCGGGTGTTCGACCTCTTGCGTCCGCGCATCACGCCGAAAGGCTACGTCTCGATGATCGAGGCGGAGGCCGATCTGAAGCGGCATCTGCGGGCCGTCCGGCAGCTCATCGAAACCACGGATATCTTCATCTTCACGCTCGGTCTCACCGAGAGCTGGGTCTCGAAGCTCGACGGCACGGTCTACCCGACCTGTCCCGGCTGCGGCAGCGCCGGCGACTTCGACGATGCCAGATACGCGTTTCACAATCTGTCGGTCACCGAGACCACCGGCTATCTGGCCGAGGCGATCAACCTGATGTCGGCGGCCAATCCGCGGCTGCAGATCATCCTGACGGTCTCGCCGGTGCCGCTCGCCGCCACCATGGAGCCGCGCCACGTGATGCAGGCGACGACCTATTCCAAGAGCGTGCTGCGCGTCGCCGCCGAGGAGATGGTCCGGCGCTACGACAATGTGCACTATTTCGGGTCCTACGAGATCATCACCAATGCGAAGAATGCCGGGGCGTATTTCGCCGATGATGCCCGCTCGGTCACGGCCGAGGGCGTGGCGCGCGCGATGACCCTGTTCTTCGCGCATTTCACCGCTGACGGCGCCGGCGCGGCGACGCGATCCGACGGTGACGGCGACGGACACCGGCCGGCGGCTCCGGCGCCCGCGGCGCAGATCGTCTGCGATGAGGACGAGTTCTACCGTGCGCTGGCGGCCAGCCGGTCCAATTGACGACGAGGGGCGGCCAAGAGCCAGCCTGGGAAGTGAGAGGGCGTATCAGCGTGGACACCGAGCTCGAAACGGTTCTGCCGGTCTACATCGTCGGCGACAGCCATTCGCTACCTTATCGGAACATGGTGTTCCGGGAGCGATGGACCGGCGCCTGGGTGATGGCCCGCACCAAATACATTCCGGGCGCCACGGCGCGGGAGTTCTACAATCCCGACACCGGGGAGTTTCATCCCGACTTCATCGCCTTCCTCGAATATGAGGGGCTGGTCCGCAACGGCCGCGCGACGCATCTGTCGATGGACGATGTCGACTTCGCCATCGCCAAGGCCGCCGGGCAGGCCGTGCGGCCGCCGTTGATCATGATCACCATCGGCGAGATCGACGTGCGCGGGCCGATCCTGCAGCTCCTGAAGGACAGCCACGATTTCGTGCCGCCGTTCGCGACCACGCTGCCTCTGCTCGACAAGCCGCTGGTGCCCTGGGACCTGATCGACGAGGCGATCGAGGCGCGGCTCGGGCCGTTCATCGCCGGGCTCGACCAGTTGGTCAAGGCCGGCTTCAAGCGCGTCTACGTCCAGAGCGTGGTTCCGCCGACCCGGCAGGAAGCGCGGATCCGCGAGCTGCAGAACTACGACTGCCCGGTGTCCGTCCGCACCAAGCTGGTTCAGGCCTTCAACTGGAAGCTGGCGCAGAAGGTGCGTTCGGTGAACCTGTTCATGATCGACCGCTGGTCCGACCTGACGGAGGGCGATCTGCTGCGTCCCGAATTCGATTTCGACGGAGTGCATCTGCCGCCCAAGGGCGCCCGCCTCCTGCTCGAGACCCTGATCGATCACGCGATCGACAGCCGCGGTCTCGTCGCCAATCATCCCCGTTACGAGCTCTATTATCGGATGGCGTGCGGCCTGGACCCGTTCCAGCCCGCCAAGCCGAACGCAGCATGAGGACATCATGGCCGTCACATCCTTGATCAGCACCGCCAAGCAGCGCCTCAAGGGCGGCGTCAACCAGGCGCTCAACACGCTCGGCTACCGCCTGGTGCGGGCCGACACGCTGGACCGGCTGGCCCGGCAGTCCAGTCCCGACGACACAGCGGGACGGCTCGCCGCAAGCCCGAACGGCGACGCCAAGCCGCGGAACCTGTCGCTGCTGCCGGCGGCGAACGCGCCGCCGGCGATGTGCACGGCGCATGCGCCGAGATTCGATCCGCAGAAGTCGCCGAGCCAGCTGGCCGACAAGATCGTCGCGTTCCAGCAGAACGGCGTCACGGTGATCAGCACGAATCCGGAAAAGGCCGCCATGTTCCGGGAGACCGAGCAGTTCGACCGCGACGTCAGTAACCGGCATTCGGCGTGGGACTGGGCCGGCAACAGCGTCGCCCCCTACACAAAGGATCTGGCGACCGGGCTGCCCTCGCCGGCGCTCATCGACTATCTGCACGCGCTGTTCAGCGGCGGCGATTTCGACGCGTTCTTCCGCGGCGTGCTCGGCTGCCCGGCCAAGGTCGCCAATGTCCGGCTGGTGCGCTCGAAGCCGCATCTGACGGCAGGCGTCGGTCCGCAGGAATGGCACAGCGACGGCTGTCCCGCCGGCGTGATCCGCGGCGTGCTCTATCTCTGCGACGTCGACGCGCAGACCGGTCCGTTCCAGTATCGCGACGCCAATCATCGCGAACATACCGTCCTCGGCAAGACCGGCGACCTGCTGGTGTTCGACGCGACGCGCCTTCCGCACCGCGGCAGCCCGCCGACCCACAAGACGCGCTCGGCCATCGATCTGGTGTTCATGCCGCGCATGCCCGACGAGGAGATGACGATCATGGTCGTCGGCATGAACCACTGGCCGGCCGATCCGTTCTTCGTCAAGCTGCCGAAGGAGCGGCCCGCCGACGCAGAGGACGCGCTCGCCGCAGGACGCCGCTCCGCCAGCCTGTACTGACGCATGCCGGCCCGCTTGCGTCCTGCGCCATCCCTCACCATCGATTTGCGGTGATCGATCCTTGCCGCGTTGGAGAATTTGAATGCTGGACCCGCTGAAGAATGCGCTCGCCACCTCGCTGCCGCCGGACGTGCTGTACTGGATGCGCTCGGTCAAGCGCGCGATCATGTTCGAGCCGCCGCTGCCCTGGCCCTATGGTCCCAGCAGCGGCAGCAGCAGCAGCGCCAACACCGGAGGCAGCACTCAAGGCAGCACTCTGGCCTTGGCAATTGCAGCACCGTCCGTCGACGATGCCGATGACGGCCGCATCATCCAGGACATCGCGCTGGAGAAATACAGCGCACGGCAGCTTCCCTCGCCCGGAGCCTATTACAGCTATGCCGACATCCTGATCCTGCCGGCGCAGGAGATCGCCAAGACGCTCACTTTGTGCGTCCAGTACATCAACAGCGCGCATGTGAACGGCGACATCGCGGAATTCGGCACGATGGGCGGCTTCAGCGCCCGCGCCATCGCCACCTCGATGGTGTTCGACCTGCAGCGGCAACCGCTCGGCAAGAGCGCGTCCGGCGAAAACCCGTTCCGCATCCTGCGCCTGTTCGACAGCTTCGAAGGCCTGCCCGAGATCACCTCGCCGGTCGACCAGGTCGCACCCCACGTCATTTCCGGCGCGTGGGCCAAGGGCGGCTGCAAGGTGCTGGCTGCGCCGCAGCTGCGCGCCCTGATCGGGAAGATCATTCCGCCGCACCGCTTCCAGCTGTACGAGGGATGGTTCGCGGACACGGTGAAGACACTGCCGCCCGAGACGCGCTTTGCGATGATCCATTTCGACGGCGATCTCTACCAGTCGACGATGGATGCGCTGGTCCCGTTGTTCGAGCGCGGCATGATCTCGACCGGCGCAATCCTCTGCTTCGACGACTGGAACGCCAATCGTGCGATTCCCACCACCGGCGAACGGCAGGCCTGGAAGGAGCTGGTCGAGATGTTCGCGATCGAGGCCTCGAATGGCGGCGACTACTCGGTCGGCGGCACCCGCTTCATCATCCATTCCTACCGCGGCATTCCGGCCGATCCGCTCTGATCTCGCTCACCGCGACGGCTGCCGGGCTGGACCTAGCAGCTCGTCGAGCGTGTGATCCACCAGGAAGATGGCACCGGGCACCGTGAGGTGCCCGGGATCGAACGCCGTCAGCTGCGCGCCGCCGGGCCCGATCCGGCTGAGACAGCCCTGGTCGTTGCAGAACACGTCGCGCACCGAGATGTAGTCGATGCCGAGCTCACGGGTGAGCTCGCGAAACAGGGCGTCGCGGCCGCGCGTCCATTCGTCATTGGAGCGGAACAAGGTCCGCTCCGGCAGCACCGTTCCGGTCTCGCGGTAGTAGTCGAGCACGTTGCGCGACAGGCCGGCGCCCTGCCAGCTCGGCGGCGGGCCCATCAGCACGATCCTGGCAATGCCGTTGGCCCTGAGCTGCGCGACCGTGCGCGGCAGATCCTCGCGCAACACCGCCTCGGCATGGCCCCAGGTCGCATCGAGGATGACGACATCCGGCCGGAGACGGCCGATCCGCAGCACGACATCGTCATTGATGCTCTTGCAGAACGGCCGGGCCTCCAGCGTGTAGCCGATCAGCGGCGGACAGGCCGAGGCGGTGTATTGCGCGACGTCATAGCCGCGCTGCTTCGAGAAGTGCAGCAGTCCCGGAGTGAGCGCTGCGCCGTAGGAATCACCCCAGATCAGCAGCAGCGGACGGCCGCCCTGCCCGGCACAGTCGGCCCCGAACTCCGACGCAGGCTGCAACAGCAGCAGACAGCGGCCGCGTCGCCAGTGCGACGTGGTCTCCGTGCCCGAGAGCATGAAGCCCCGGATCTCCGGCGCGGACCGGATCGGCAGGCCATGCGTGCTCGTTGCCGCGACGCCGAGCGGGATCAGCGCCGCCATCCCCGCCAGCAGCGGCCCGACCCGCCATCCGAGCGGGACGGTTCCGAACCGGATCGGACGTTCGATGAAGCGATAGGTGAGCCAGGCCAGCACGGCGCTGAGGGCGAGCACCGCCAGCAGGACCCATGCAGGAGGTGGGCCGCCGACCTGCAGCTTGGTGAAGGCGATCAGCGGAAAATGCCAGAGATAGAGCGGGTAGCTGATCAGCCCGACGGCGACCAGCGCAGGCTGCGCCAAGGCCCGCTGCGCCAACGTGCCGCGGGTCGCGATCAGCGCCATAGCCGCCAGCACCGGGACCAGGGTGCGCAGGCCGGGCCAGGGTGAACTGCTGCTGAAGCCTGCGAACGCAAAGCCCAGCCCGGCCACGCCGAGTGCCGCGAGCAGGTTGGCCGCGGCTGGACCGATCGGCCGCGCGGCCCCCCGGCGCAGCCAGATCGCCAGCAGCGAGCCGGCCAGCAGCTCCCAGCCGCGCGTGGTCGGCGAATAGAACGCCCAGGCCGCCTCCCTCGCCGGGATGGCGAGGCAGAGCAGCAGCGAGCCGAGCCCGAGCGCGGCCACGATCGCCATCTTCTGCGCCGGCCACCTTGCGATCAGCACGAACGCCGCAGGCCAGATGATGTAGTACTGCTCCTCGATGCCGAGCGACCACAAATGCAGCAGCGGCAGACGTTCCGCCCCCGGATCGAAGTAGCCCACGATCTGCTCGTGCAGCATGAAGTTCTCGATGAACGCCGCGGCGCCCTTGATGTTGGATCCGAGCGCCTCCATTTCGGCCACCGGAAACACGAACCAGGCGATCAGGAACGTCGCCAGCACCACAGGGATGAGCGACGGAAAGATCCGCAGGATGCGACGGGCGTAGAAGGTCGCGAAGCTGAAGCTCTCGTCCGCGCACTGGCGATCGATGATGCCGGTGATCAGATAGCCGGAGATCACGAAGAACACGTCGACGCCGGCAAAGCCGCCGGGCAGCAGCTGCGGAAAGGCATGAAAGATCAGCACCGCGATCACGGCAATCGCCCGCAGCCCGTCGATCTCGGGACGATAGGCAAGCCCCGGCGCCGCGCCGGCCGGCTGCGCGTCGCCGCGGCTCGCGGCGCGCGGCTCAAGGGTGCCGACGATCGCCATGCTCGCCCAGCTCCTGAAATGCCCGCGTGCGCTCCAGCGCCGTGATGAGATCGCGGGTGAAATCGGCAGCCCCCCTGCCGTCGAGATGGCCGCCGCCGTCCCAGCTCGAATAGTCGGTGCGCGCTGGCAGCGCCGTCTCGACGCCGATGGCCGCTGCGATCTCGCGCAGCTGGGTCAGGCAGCCGTGGAAATTGGGCACCAAGGTCAGGACCACCGGCGCCCCCAGCGACTGCACGATGTCGCGCGCATTGGCGACGACATCCGGCGTGGTGTGGCAATCCGGATCGCGCGTCATCTTCACGGTCGGATTGCCGTCGGCGAGAAAGCGCGGAAAGGTGCTCATGTCGGCCGCGCCCGTTCGATCGTCGCGATCGAAGCGCGGCAGCGGTGCCGCGCGCGGACCGGCGAGCGCCTGGCGCCAGCCCCTCGTCGCGTCCTCGAAGCGCCAGCGAAGATTGCGCCGGATGACCTCATAGGCGGCGCCGAAACGGCTGAGCCTGATGCTCGGGATCGGGCGGACGTCGGCGCCGAAGGCGCGCGTCAGGTTGCGGTGGAAGAAGTTGCCGCCGCCTCCGCCGTCGTCGGCATTCACGATCCACAGCCGCGGGCGGATGTGATGCTTGAGCGCGATCTGTCGCACGAACTCGCCGCTGGCGACGCCGACGAACGCCATGTTGTAGAATTTCAGCCCGTAGCGCTGTTCGAGGCGCTCGCGCATGATGGCCTGATCGACCGCGAACGACACCAGGGATGACCCGAGGATGATGATATCGGCCTGGCGCGCATAGTCGATCGAGCGGCCGATGTGATGATAGAACAGATCCTGGTCCTGGATCTCGGTGACGCTGTCGCCGCCGAAATTACGATACCACGCCCGGTCCTCCGGCCTGCTGATCGCGCTGAAATGGTCGCCGCCCTGCGCCGCCAGCCAGACACCGAGGCCGCCCAGCAGCGCCGCGGTCAGTCCGAGCAGCCCGCCGAGATAGCGGCGTCCGTCGCGGCCGAGACTCCCAGCCTTCGCCTCCTTGCCGGCGCGACCGGTCAGCTCCATCGGATAATCCATGGCGGGTCCGGGCGCTCGGACGACACGCTTATTTGTCGAAGCCAGGCAACGCTTCCAGCGTCTGCCTGGCGATGAGGATCGACCCTGGATGGGTCAGATGGCCCGAGTCATAGGCCGTCAGGTCGGCTCCATCCGCGCCGATCCGCGCGAGACAGCCATCGTCGTTGCACATCATCCGGCGCGCCGAGATGTATTGGATGCCGACGCGCTGCGCCTGCGCCTCCAGGAACTCGTCCAGCGCCCGCGTCCAATTGTCGTTCGAGCGGAACTTGGTGCGCGCCGGCAGCACGGCGTGCGTCCGGAAATAATAATCGAGGATGTTGGCCGGCAGGCTGTCGCCGAGCCACGTCGCCGGCGGTCCAAGCAGGACGATCCGCGGGACATTGAGCTCCTTCAGCGCCGACACCGTTTTATCGAGTCCGTCGCGGAGGGCGTCCGGGCTGTAGCTCCAGGTCGAATAGAACAGCACCAGATCCGGCTTGAGCTCCGCCACCTTCTGGATGACGAAGTCGTTCGCGCCCTTGCAGAACCGCCGATCCGGATGGACGAAACCGAGCAGCGGCGGGCAGGCGGAGGCCGTGAACTCGGCGACCTCGAAGCCGCGCTCGGCGCCAAAATGGGCAAGTCCCGGATAGAGCGAGGCCGCATAGGAATCACCCCACACGAGGATGAGGGGATGGCGGCCGGTTCCCGCGCATTCCGTCGAAAACTCGGACGCGCTTTGATCCGGCTTCAGCAGGCACTTGTCCGCCCGCCAGAAGCGCGCGGTCTCGCTGCCGTCGAGCATGAAGCCGCGAAGCTCGGCGGGAATGCGCGACGGCAGGCCATTGGTGCGGTCGGCGACCACGCCGACGATGCCCAACGCAACCATGCCGCCGAGCAGCCCACCGACCTTGAGCGGCACCAGCCGCCGGCCGAAACGGATCGGCCGCTCGATGAAGCGGTAGGTCGCCCAGGCCAGCACCAGGCTGGCCGCGATGATCGCGATCATGACCCACGCCGGCACTGCATCGACGAACTGGATGCGGGCATAGGCCATCAGCGGGTAGTGCCAGAGATAGAGCGGATAACTGATCAGGCCGACGAAGACGGCGGGGCTCGCGCCGAGTACATGGCGATGGACCAGCGTGCCGCTCGTCCCGATCAGCGTCGCCGCCGCCAGTACTGGAACCACCGTCAGGACGCCCGGGTGGGGCAGCTTGCGATCGTAGAGCCAGAACGCCGCCAGGATCGCCAGCAGCGCAACCACCGCGACGATCTCGCGACCGTAATATGCCGCCAGCCCCGGCGCACGGCTGGCAGCGCGGCCGCTGACCCATAATGCCAGCGCCGAGCCGGCCAGCAGTTCCCAGGCGCGGGTGACCGGAAGATAGAACGCATAATCCGGCGCGCGCGACTGCACGACGATGCAGGCGGCGAACGATGCCGCGGCCAACGCCAACGTGATCGCAAGGCTTCGCCGCCGCCACACACCGATCAGCATCAGAAGCAGCGGCCAGACCACGTAGTACTGCTCCTCGATCGCCAGCGACCACAGGTGCAACAGCGGCTTCTTGTCGGCGGCAAGGTCGAAATAGCCGACCTGGCCGAGCAGGATGAAGTTCTGGATGAAGACGGCGCCGCCGGCGATGTTGGTGCCAAGCGACTTCAACTCGCGCGGCGGCAACACGAACCATGCGATCAGGAACGTGACCAGCACCACCGTGATCAGAGCTGGAAAAATGCGGCGAATCCGGCGGGCATAGAAATCCGCGATGCTGAACGTGCTCGACAGCATCTGCTTGTGGATGATGCCGGTGATCAGGTAGCCGGAGATGACGAAGAAGATGTCGACCCCGTAGAAGCCGCCGGGGACGGTGGCCGGAAACGCATGATAGAGCAGGACGGGCAGCACGGCGACCGCGCGCAGGCCGTCGATATCCTTGCGATAGCCGAGCGGCGTCGCGCGAGCCTCATCAAAGGCAAGGTTCGGCTGGGCAAAGTTCATCGGCTCGGGTCGCTCCAGAACAACTTCGACAGAAAAGCCGCGTACGTCCAAACGACGTCGCGCGAAAGACGCCGGCTGCCGACAAATTCGAGGATATTCACACGTTTTCCCGGACGTCGCTTGTTCCGGACCTCATCGACCATCCCGATGGCCGGCGGCGGGCCGAAGACAGGGCTGAACTCTTGTCAGTGGACCGCAGGGCCGCAGGCCAACTTCACGATGCCCTCGCCATCCCCCCCTCTGCTCGGAACGGCTCGCATCGACGACCGCCTCGTCGTTGCGCGGCCACGATCTGCGGTATGCCTCCGGGTCGACCACCACTCGTGAAAAAGCCAGCTGAGGCTAGCTGCAGCCCGGTTCATTGACAAGAGCCACAACATTGAACGAACCGGGATCATCACCTCGGTTTCGTCGGTGCTGTTCTCCATCGCGTCCGCCTCCACAGGTCCAGGCGCGGCCGCCCGACAGCTTGCGGACAACTGAATAGCCCTGTATTCAACCAGCAGTGTTTTGATGAGCTGCTCGCCAGTCGCGGTCGGGCATGGGGCTCCAGAATGTCGTTCGAGTCAGTTCATCCAGTTCCGGTCGGCCAACCCACGCCACGCCGGCAGGGTGTGATCCGATCGCTGAAATCGAGCTTGGCTGCGCGTGTCGTCAAGGTGATCAGCTGGTACCTCAGGGCCGCCGGCCAGCATGCCGAATCCATCAAGGACCTGTTTTTTGCACTGCTGACGTTCAGGCAGGCGTTCGCGGTCACACTTCTTTTTCACCGCTATGCCCATCGCAATGAGTTCGACCGGCAGTTTCGTTATTTCTGCGGCCCCGACCTGGAAAAGGAAATGGGGTGGGTGCTCGCCAAGCCGCGTTCGGATCAGTACTGCAACGAGCTGATCCTCTTCCTCCTGATGTGCGGCAAGGAGAAGCGCGTTCTCGAGCTGTTTCCCAACATCGACTGGGAGCGGGTCGACGACGAGTTCATGGAGGCGATCGGCGGACTGACCAAGAAGCTGATGTCGGGCTATTTCATGGAGTTGCTCGCACAGGCCCACACGATCGACTGGACCGCACTCCGCCCGCAGCACATGCGCCGCTTTGCCGAGATGATCAAGATCATGCTCGAGCATCGGAACTTCCAGTTCGAGCAGACCACTTTCGAAGGACGGCAATCCGATGCCCGCCGAGACGGTCACCCCGTGCTGTTCGAAGCCCCGCTGGACCGCTACGTTCCGGAATATTTCTGCGACAAGGAGCTGATCGAGACGCTCGTCAAACAGCTCGATCTGCCCCGGCACGACGACATCCTTGCCGCACGCGAGGACCGCGGCCAGTATTGGGAACGGCTTCCTGCCGACCATCCGCAGCGCAAGGTGCTGGCGGAGATCAACCTGTTCTACGCCTATCGCAACCTGTTGCTGACGACCTATCACAGCGGCGAGGGCTTTCACGTCCCCCAGGTCTATTGCAGGCTGACCGACACCCAGCAGCGGCTGCGCCGCCATCTTCCGGCTCCCAGCCCGGGGCTCAAGGCCATTCTCAAGAAGCTCGACACCGATCTGCCCGAGGTCAAGCTGCTGTCTCCGGACTGGAGCGCTCTGATCGGGCACAACGGCCATCTCAACGTCCACCTGATGATGCGGGAGATGGGATGGTGGCAAGGCCAGCCGCTCCTGCTCGCCTACAAGGACCGGATCGCCAACAAGCCGTTCCTGTCGCTGTTCGCCGACATCTGTCCGACGCTGACATTGGGCGAGAACGTCAGTGCGGGCGTATGGCACGAGCTCGCCAGCCTGACGCCCTTCCTCGGCGATTCGCACCAGGCGTTCCGCTTCGAGGATGGACGCGCCGTGTACTGGAACGATGCGGGATCGCTGGCGCTAAAGCAGTGGGAAAGCCGGCAACGCACCTTTCCGCTGCGCGACATCTACGACAGCCGCCTGCGCGCCGACGATCGCGTCGAGCAGACCTACCAGGACTACCGGCGCAGATGGGGCATGGCCGACAACGACTGGTTCGTCTGCCTGCATGTGCGCGACGCGCAGACCCGCAACGATACCGAGGGTGTCGGCGAATCCATCCGCAACGCCTCGCTCGCGACCTATCTGGACGCCGTCCGCCACATCACCGAATGCGGCGGCTGGGTGGTGCGGATGGGGGGGCGCAAGGTGCCGCCATTTCCGAAGATGGCGCGGGTGATCGACTATGCCCGCAGCGAGGACCAGTTTCCGGCGATGGACATCCATCTGATGCGCCGCGCCCGCATGTTCATCGGAACCACCTCCGGCTTTGCCTATGTGGCAAGCAGCTTCGGCATCCCGACGGCCATGGTGAATGCCTTGAGCTCGATCGGCCTGTTGTGGTCGATGGACACCCGCTTCGCGCTGAAGCCCGTGCACCGGGCGGACGGCCGCATGCTGTCGCTGAGCGAGTGGACGTCGGAGCAGTATCGGTGGGCCTATCCGACACATGAGTCCGTGGCGCGCGCCGAACTCATCGTTAGCGAGAGCAGCTCGGACGAGATTCTGGAAACCGTGCGCGAGGTCCTCGACATCTCGGATCCCCGGCGCACGGGCCCTGCCCCAGGCGTCGACGGCAGCTGGGAGCGCCACGTTCAGGTGCCGGGCTTCTTCGGCAGCTCACGGCCGAGCAAGTATTTCCTCGAGAAGCATGCGCGAAACCTGCTGAGGGAACCCTGAGCTGGAGCACGATCCGGAAACCTGGAAACCGGTTTTCCGAAAAGATCGTGCTCTAAGCGGTGCCTGTCGGCGGCGGCCGCAGGCCCGGTTTCAGGAATGCGCCTTCATACTTGCCGAGATAGTAGGAGCTGATCCTGCTGGTGCCATAATAATGCGGTGCCGGCAGCTGCTCCCGCCAGAGCGCCAGCAGACGGTGCGATTCCCCGTTGACCAGGCGCCCCGACGCCAGATCGACGACCTCCGCGGCCACCGCACGGATTTCGTCGGACGTATTGTTCTGCGGCTGCGCCCCGCTGCGGGCGAGCACGCAGGCATCGAACAGGCGCCAGCGCCAAGGCGCCGATGTCAGTTGCGCCTGACTCAGCATCGTGCCGTCGGCGAGGCGAACCGGCTTCAGCGCGAACCGAACGTCACTGTTCCACAACTGCGGATCCGTCGTGATGCAGTTGACGAGCGCGCTCGGAATCCCGAAGCTGACCGCGACATTCGTCAATCCCGAGGTCGTGCCGATGAACGCCTTGGCGTTCCGGATCAGGCAAATGTCCATCAGCTCGGAGCGGAAGTCGCTCAAAGCATAGTCGATCGCGCGATCGAGCGACGGAAGCCTGGGCGAATTCGGACCGCCGAGCTTGATCACCCAGCCGCCCTTGTCAATGATCGCGCGGATCGCATCGAGGTAGGTCTCGATCGGCGAGTTGCGATGGGTCTGACCGGTCCCGTCGACCTCGGCGTAGTGGGCTGCGTCGCGGGTATGCAGGCACACATACCAGTCGTCCGGCTTCATGCCCCAGGCTTCGCGCATCCGTCGAAACTCGTCACGGACTTGCGGCGTCGTCCCGAAGATCCGGTCATACTCGTCGCGTAACGCGTGGCCCCGGCCTTCTTTTTCCCATTGCACGATGGCAAGCGCCCCGGCCTCCTGCCACGGCACGACCTCGCCATTCGGCAACTGAAACACGTTGAAGTTCATGCCGTACCAGCGCTGCAGCGACAGCAGTTCCTCACCGACGGCCTGCGAGACGGTTTCCCCGATGACGACGACGTCGGCGAATCTCTCGAACAGCCGGAAGAACGTCCTGTTGGCAACGACGTTCGAGCGCACGACGATCAGCGGCTTCCCCGACCACCAGCCCAGGTCGCGCATCCGGAACAGGATGTCGAGCATCCCGAGGTGACCGATCTGTGTCGTCCACTCCTCCGGGAGCACCCGCAGCTGGTCCAGCGGGATGCCCAGCGTGCTCAACACGTGGCTGACTTCCGCCGACACCGCCGGTGCTGCCTTGCCGCGCAGCTCCGATTGCGCCGCGAGCGCCCTCGCAAACAGGCCGATGCCGAGATCGCCCCGGCCGACATGAGTCACGCGCTGGCCTGCGAAGTTGCAAAGATCGAACATCCTGCCCAGCGAGCCGCAGGCAAAGTCGAGCGGATTGGGACGGTAGCTCTGCGCCGGACGCGCCGCCATGTTCTGATGCGGACGCATGTAGTCGGAGAGGCCGCGGCAGGCGTTCGACATGCTTTCGATCGCGCTCGCCTCGTCGCCGGCGATGATCTCGAGCATGGCCTTGAGGAAGGCCAGGTGGGCCTCCAATTCAGATCTGGCTTGCAGCGGCAGCTGCGCGGCCAGCCGATGCGCCTGCTCGAAGTCTCCGAGCTCGAACAGCGAACGAATCATCATGTTCGCCAAATCCAGTGAGCGCGTCGCCAGCCGGTCCTGCATGACCAGGTCATGGGCCTCACGATCGGCTCCGAGCCGCAGCAGAAGCTCCGCTGACTGGACCGGAAAGTACCGCCTCACCCAGTCCGAAAATGTCCGGTCCGGCTTCTTCGCCAGCATCGCGGCGACATGCAACTGATAGGCTCTTTCAAGCAGACGCCGGGCGCGATGCTGCCCGATCTCGAGCACGATGAGGATCAGGAACGCCAGACGAGGTGGCAGAAGGTTGAGAAACCCGGCGGCCCAGCCGATCAAGATGCGCGCCCATCGCTGCGGCTGCAGCACGAAGAGCTCCCGCCAATGCGCCAGTCCGGCCGGCAGGGGAACGACCAAGGGCAACCGCTCGATGGGTCGACGTCTGCGCTTTGGGCTTAGAAAATCCAACGACGCCTTGATGCGCTGCATCCGATACCCCAACTCTGGTTCCGGCTCGCGGTCAGGCCCGCAACCTCAAAACTCCGGCCAGTCCCCGCAAGGAACCAGGACTGAACCACATCAAGACGCTTGTGCCGTTCGAGATCCACGGCCGGCACGAAAATGAGGTCTTGAAATTGCAAGCTTGCGATGCGGGCGAGCTCTCGATTGCGCCGTCAATTCAACGCACGGCCAATGATGGCAACGATCCGGTGAAACCATTCGGCGATCGGCAAGAGTCCTGCCTTGTCGACGATCAGCAAAATTGTGGACCACAGAGCCAGCTGCTCGAGCACAATCCGGCCCAGTCCAACCGAAATGAATATGAACGTCGTAAACGCCGCCAGGAGGGAGCTGAAGAATCCCGCACCCAGCGCCAGGAAGACGGCGAAGCATACTGTGCTCACGCAGACAATCCGAAGAATTGTCCGTAGGACCAGAACCATCTCTTTCACGCAAGTGCCCCCTCTTGCCACCGTCGAATCATGTGACGGAAGACCAGCCGCCCAAAGCCAGCAACCACCGTATAGAGCATCTCTCACCGAGACGAACGCGCAAAATCAACTTGGAAAAGCGTGCTGGTCTCCTCCAATTGGATGACACTGTTACTGGCGCGTCATTTGGCGTCGCGTGCTTTCAGCACAACTGAAAATGGCGAACTTCAGCACGATCTTTGCATCTAGCCTTGCATCTGGCTTTGCATCAGGGCGCCTTTTGCAAACGACACAGGTCCAAGGCCCGTTTTCCCCAATCCCTGGCATCTGTTGCTAGGCAAACATTTTACGTTGTATTGTTTCCGATTACACTGCTATTGCGGTTGGCCTTGAATGGCAACATCCTTTGCGCGACCGGATTTCCGGATGCGGCGGCAGCCATGAGTGTGTGTCCTCGTTCGATGCGATCCAGCTGAAGCCATGCCCACCAGATCACCGTTCGGCTGCCGCTCGTGCGGTCGGCCGATCACCACGAAGGCTCTGTCGCTCGGTGGGCTCTCCGTCTGCAACCGCTTCACGCCTGATGGTCGTGCCCAGTCTCCGATGACGCTCGACATCGTCGAGTGCGAAACCTGTCAGCTGGTTCAGCTTGGCGAGGCCCCGCCGCCCGAAGCCCTCGTTCCGACCGTGCCGTGGATCCGTTACCGCGAGCCGGAAGGCCATCTGGATGCGCTGGTCGAACAACTCGTCGGCCTGCGACCGCATGCGAGACGCGCGCTCGGCACCGGACCGTTCGAGCAGCCACTCCTGACCCGGCTTGCCGGCAAGGGCCTGGACGTCGCCGCGCTGGATCTGGATGCGAGCGGCGGCCCGGGCCGCTATCCGTACCTCGAGACATGGCAGGCTCAGCTCAACGCGGCCCACCTGTCGGCGCAACCGGTTCCGCCGGGCACCTTCGACATCGTCTCCTGTCGCTATCTGATCGAGCATACCTCTGAACCCGTGGCCGCGCTGCAAGCCCTCCGGCAACTGCTCAATCCGGATGCCCTGCTCGTGATCGAGGTCCCCGACAGCAGCAAGTTCCTGGCGGCCCGCGACTACTGTTTCCTGTGGGAGGAGCACAGCTGCTATTTCGTGGCCGACACGCTGCATAGCCTGGCCGAATCGAGCGGCTATCGCGTGCTCACCCTGCTCCGCTACCCCGGCACGCTGGAAGACGCCCTGGTCGCCGTTCTGACCCCGGCGGATGCGCCGATCCCCGCCGCCGCGCCTCGTGGACCGTCCAGCCTGTTCCAGGCCTATCGTGACAATTTTGCCCCGGCTCGTGCGCAGTTGCGCAGCAAGCTCGCCAGCCTGGCGGGTCCGGAGCGCGACCGGATCGCCCTGTTCGGCATCGGCCATCACGCCATCATGTTCGCCAACGCCTTCGGCGTGGCCGACCTGATCGCGCTCGCCGTTGATGACGACGCGGACAAGCGGGGCTTTTTTCCACCGGGATTCCGCGTCCCCGTGGTAGGCTCGGAGCGCCTGCTGGCCGACCAGCGGATCACCACCTGCCTGTTCGCCGTGGCCCCGCACATCGAGGGCCGGGTGCGCGACAAGCTGGCCCCGCTCGCCGCGCGGGGCGTGGCGTTCCACTCGATCTACGCCGCGCTCGACAACGCAATCACGAAGGATCTCGCCTGATGAGCCTGGTTCAGAAATCCCCGGAGGTGTTCCTGGCCGAGGGGCCGATCGCCGCCGTCGGACAAGCGGAGATCAGCACGCTCAAGGCTGCCGTCAAGGCCAGCCCGAAACGGCGCGCCCGCATCAACGCCCATCCGGATGGCGACGACCAGTTGCACGAGATGATCATCGCGATCGATTCGAGCTCCTACATCCGGCCGCACAAGCATCCGGGCAAGAGCGAGGCGTTCCACATCGTCGAAGGCGAGGTCGACATCGTCGTGTTCAACGACGCAGGCGAGATCATTCGGGTCGTCGAGCTGGGGCCGCCGGGCGGCCGGCGCCCGTTTTATTACCGGATGTCGAATGCGTTCTTCCACACGCTGATCATCCGCAGCGATCTGCTGATCGTGCACGAGATCACCAACGGCCCGTTCCGGCCCGGCGCCAGCGTGTTCGCCGATTTCGCGCCGGAGGACAGCGACACCGCCGCGGCCGAGGCCTATCAGGCCGACCTGGTCCGGCGCGTCGCAGCGCTGCAGGACGCCGCGGCATGAGCAGCCATGCCGTCGTGGTCGGCGGCACCCGCGGCCTCGGCCGTGTGGTCGTCGAGCGCTTCCTCGCCCGCGGCTGCGCCGTCAGCGTGGTGTCGCGGCAGCGTCCGGACGATTTTCCCGATCAGCCCGACCTGAAGCATTTTTC
This sequence comes from Bradyrhizobium sp. SSBR45G, assembly GCF_030159255.1. Classification (GTDB taxonomy): domain Bacteria; phylum Pseudomonadota; class Alphaproteobacteria; order Rhizobiales; family Xanthobacteraceae; genus Bradyrhizobium. The sequence continues at coordinate 56,869 of NZ_BSCT01000007.1, forward strand.
CGCCGATCTCGAGCGCAGCGACAGCTTCGACGGCCTCTGGCGCGAGATTGCCGACGCGAACGGTCCGATCCGCTATCTCGTCCTGAGCCAGCGGTTCCGCGGCCAGGGCGATCCCTGGGCCGGCGAGATCCAGGTCGGCCTGACCGCATCGCGCGACCTGATCGAAGGCTTTTCCAGCCATTTCGCCGATGACGGCGACCGCGCCATCGGCGTGGTCAGCTCGGTCTATGCCGAATTCGTCGGCTCTTCGCAGCCGGTCGGCTACCACGTCGTGAAGGGCGGCCTCAATGCGATGGTCCGCCATTACGCCGCGACGCTCGGCCGCCGCGGCATCCGCGTCAACGCCATCATGCCGCTGACCTATCTGAAGCGCGAATCGCGTGTCTTCTATGAGCAGAACGAGAAGCTCATGGACACCTATCGCCGGCTGGTGCCGCTGGGCCGGCTCGGCACCGCCGAGGAATGCGCCGACGCCCTCGACTTCCTGTGCAGCGCGCGCGCTTCGTTCATCAACGGGCAGAGCCTGTTCCTGGATGGCGGAGTGTCCACAGTCTGGCAAGAAGAGGTCGCCAAGAGCTTCGCGGGACTGTAAAACGCGCCGCAAATCTCTCTTCGGCCGACCATCCCGCCCGCGGGATCGCCAACCCAGGATCGTCACGTCATGCAGCACGTCAAGCACAAGACCGATTGCCGCCTGTGCGGCTCGACCTCGCTCGATCACGTGCTGCCGATCAGGCCCTCGGCGATCGGCGATGCGTTCGTCACGGCGGACCGGCTGTCCGAGACACAGGACCTCTATCCGCTCGACTGCTATCTCTGCCTCGACTGCGGCCACCTGCAGAATCTCGACGTCGTCGATCCCGACATCCTGTTTCGCGACTACACCTACCGCACCTCGGTCTCGCTCGGCCTCGTCGAGCATTTCAAGCGCTATGCGCAATCGGTGGTGTCCACGCTCGGCATCCCCCAGGGCAGCCTCGTCGCCGAGATGGGCAGCAATGACGGCTCGCTGCTCAAGGCGTTCAAGAACGAGGGCATGCGGGTCCAGGGCATCGACCCGGCCCGCGACATCGCCGCGACGGCCACCAATGAAGGCATCCCCACAATCCCGGATTTCTTCACCAGCGCGCTGGCGGCCCGCATCAAGGCCGAGCAGGGCGAGGCCAAGCTGTTCTGCGCCAACAACGTGTTCGCCCATATCGACAACATGTCGGACGTGGTGAAGGGCATCCGGCTGCTGCTCGCCGACGACGGCGCCTTCGTGTTCGAGGTCTCCTACATCGTCGACATGATCGACAACATGGTGTTTGACACCATCTATCACGAGCACGTCTCGCATCATGCGCTGATCCCGCTCGAGACCTTCATGAACCGGCACGACATGACGCTGTTCCATGTCGAGCGCACCGGCACCAAGGGCGGCTCGATCCGCGCCTTCGCGCAGCCGAAATCAACCGGCAAGCGTCCGCGGTCTGCGGAGCTGTCGACCTTGATCGCCGAGGAGGAACGGCGCGGCGTCACCAAGCCGCAGATCTACCGCGACTGGTTCGTGGCGATCGAGGATTGCAAGCGCCGGGTGCTCGTCACGCTGGACGAGGCCATTGCCGCCGGCAAGCTGGTCGCCGCCTACGGCGCCTCGACCACCACGACCACCCTGCTCTACCATTTCGAGCTGGAGAGCCGGATCAAGTTCATCGTCGATGACAACCAGCTCAAGCACGGCCGCTTCAGCCCGGGCGCCCATATCCCGGTGCTGCCCTCCAGCGAGCTCGCCACCCGCAAGCCCGACATCGTCGTGATTCTCGCCTGGATCTATGCCGACCCGATCCTGAAGCGGAATCAGGCGTTTCTCGAAGCCGACGGCCGCTTCCTGGTGCCGCTGCCAAAGCCGCAGCTCGTCGATGCATCGGGGGCGACCGCGATCTGAGCTGCCGCCGACGGCTTGCCGGAGGTGACCGGTTGACAGCTCCTGCATAACATGGTCCAGCAAGCGCTGGCGACCGGCCGCCCGTGCGCGGGGACCGATCGCTTTTCAGCTGTCAAGCCAGATACTTACGGCACTCGCGAGGTAGCAGAATGACCACCGTGACCGATGAGCAGGTCGAGCGGTTTGTGGTTGCGGATCGGCGTCGCTTTTCCTGGGAGCGCTGCCGCGAGGACATCGCGCCGTTCATCACGCGTCACGTCACCTGGCGCGCGCTCGCGGCCGGCGACATCCGGTCAAAATACCGCCGCACCCTGCTGGGTCCGTGGTGGATCACCGCAACCAACGCGATCACCGCGCTGATCATGGGCACGGTCGCCGGCCGCTTTCTCGGCGCCGACATGAAGACCTACCTGCCCCACTTCATGGTCAGCATGACCATCTGGAGCTTCATCTCGTCCTCGCTCAGCGAATCCTGCTACACGATGATCAATGCGGGCGGCATGATCAAAGCGGTCGACATGCCGATTCTGATCCACGTCATGCGCATGGTTCAGCGCAACCTGATCATCTTTCTGCACAACATCGCCGTGATTCCATTCATCTGGCTCGTCTATCCCTGGTCGGTCGGGGTCGGAATGGTGCTGGCCATCTTCGGCCTGATGATCGTCTATGTCTTCGTCGTCAGCGCCTCGGTGATCGTCTCGATGATCTGCGTGCGCTATCGCGACGTGCCGCCGGTCATGGCCGCGGTGCTGCAGCTCCTGTTCTTCATCTCCCCGATCATCTGGGAACCGTCGAGCATCCGCGGCGGCGAGTTCATCGTCACGCTCAACCCGATCGCCTATCTGCTGGCGGTCACGCGCGGCCCGCTGATGGGAGACATTCCCGGCCTTGCGACCTGGGCGGGTGCCATTGGATCGGTCGCGGTCCTGACCGCCGCCATGATCTTCATCTACACGCGCTATCGGTCGCGCGTCGTGTATTGGGCCTGATATCATGGCCGGGACCTCTGGATCCGCCTTCCAATGACTCTGATTGAAGCCAAGCAACTCGGCATCGAATTTCCGGTCGCGCCGCCGAACGCACGATCGTTCCGGCATCTGGCCATCAAGGCGGCGTCGCGCGTCGGCGGCCGGGTCTCGAAGAGCGACGGCTCGTTCCAGTTCGTCCAGGCGCTCGACGATATCAGCTTCACCTTGAAGCAGGGCGACCGGCTCGGCCTGGTCGGCCACAACGGCGCCGGCAAGACCACGCTGATCCGCGTGCTCGCCGGCATCTACGAGCCCACGCGCGGCTCGCTGCGGGTGGTCGGACGCAACGTGCCGATGTTCGACATCGGCCTCGGCATGGACGAAGAGGCGTCGGGATACGAGAACATCCGGACTCGCGGCCTGATCCTCGGGCTCTCGCCCGAGGAGATTGAGCAGCGCGTGCCGGAGATCGCTGAATTCGCCGAGCTCGGCGACTACCTCGAGCTGCCGATCCGGACCTATTCCTCGGGCATGCTGCTGCGCCTGGTGTTCTCGATCGCAGCCTCGATTCACGGCGACATCATCCTGATGGACGAGTGGATCGCCGTCGGCGACGCGCAGTTCCGCAAGAAGACCCATGACCGCCTGCAGCAGATCACGTTGCGCTCGGGAATCGTCGTGCTGGCCTCTCACGATCATGGCCTGTTGCGCGACACCTGCAATCTCGGGCTGTATCTCGACGGCGGCCGCGTGCGGGCGTTCGGCGCCATCGAAGACGTGATGAAAGAGCTGGCCAAGGACTGAGTGGCCGGAGCCGGACAAGATGCGGCATGATGCTCGCTGGACATGACCAGGATGACCGCCTCTCCCGCTGCGCCGACCGTGACCCTGGTGGTCCCGAACTTCAATCATGCTCACTACCTGCCGGAATCGCTCGGCAGCATCGTCAACCAGACCCGCGCGCCCGACCGGGTTATCATCATCGATGACTGCTCGACGGATGACAGCATCGCGGTGATCTCACGTTTCCTGGCCGACCGGCCAAGCTGGCAGTTGGTCCGCCACGAGACCAACCAGGGCGTCGTGCGCGGCCAAAACGAGGCGCTTGCTGCTGCAGACACGGAATGGATCGGATTTCTCGGAGCCGACGACGCGTTGCATCCGACCTATCTCGAGAAAGCGATGGCGCAGGCAGCCAACCACCCGGAGGCCGGGCTCATCTTCGCCTGCTGCGAGATCATCGGCCCGAACGGGCCGTCCGCAAAGCGCATGTTGCGCCCGATCATGCTGCCGTCTTCCACATCGACCATGCTGGCGCCGGCGGACGTCCGCCGCATCCTGCACTTTGGTGACAACTACTTCTCTGGCACCACCTCGCTCTATCGCCGCACCGCCTTGCAGGCGCTGGGCGGGTTCGACGTCAAGCTCGGCTCGTTCTCGGATGCGTTTCTCGCGCGGCGGCTGGGGCTGACCTATGGCTGCTACTTCATGGCCGAGGCGCTCGGCTATTGGCGCATCCATGGCCAGAACTACTCGACGGCGACGGCGACCGACCCGACATCGCTCGATACCAAGCTGGCCGAGATCGGGTCACTGATTGCGCAGAGCAGGCTGTTCCCCGAGGGGTATGAGGATGTCTTCGCCCGGCGCAATCGCTTCGGCGCGGCACGGATGGTGCTCGGTGGCGACACGGCGCCCGCCGCCAAGGCTGCGCGCATCTCCGCCCTGCTCGACGGCAACGCGGTCGACACCCGCCTGCTCCGGCTGATGCTGGGCTTCGGGGCGGTCGGCCGCCTGGCTGCGCTCGCCTGGATCACCCTGCGGACACGGCCGATGTCGCTGACGCGCCTGCTCGCCCAGAGCGGGGCACGTCGCGCGATCGTCTCCGCGACACCGGGCTACCGCGCGCCATGACGATTCGCGCGCCGATCGGCTCTCTCCGGCATCGCCTCGGCAAGCGGCAGGCTGCACCCGCCCCGAGCCCAAGCGTTCCAGCCGTGCGGCCATCGCCGCAGGCGCGGCCAAAAGGCTGGTCGCCAAGAGTGCTGCTGACCACAACAGCCTTTCGCCTCTACGCCTTCCTGAGCGCAAGACGCCGCCAATTGCTGCCGCTGACCACGCGCGCTGCCAATCTCGTCGACAGCAGGCTCATCGTTGCCCCTGCCGGCGCCGGACTGCTGCGGCTAATGGACCGGCAGCTGGCAAAAGGCTCGCGTGTCGGCGGGCTGCTGGCCCGCTTGATCTCGACGTCGCTGGCGGCGGCCGCGCAGGTCCATCTCGCCGCAAGCCGCAAGCCGAGCGCACTGCGTGCGGTCCGCGTGCTGAACCTGATCTTCCGCGGCAGCGTGCGCGCGCGTGCCGGCATGGGCGCGCAGGCCTATTTCGCGACGCTGGCGCTGTGCAGCGCCTATGACCGGATCGTACGCGAGGTGCCGCGGCCCGAGACGATCGATAGCTTCGCGATCAATTTCGCGGTCGGCGTCGCCCACATGTATCGCGGCAACCTGCCGGTGGCGGCCCATTTCCTGACGGCGGCTGCGGCATCGGGCGACGGCAACGCGCTGCGCAAGCTCGGCGCGGTCCATGCCCTGGCCGGCGATCACGTCCAGGCCGCCTCATGCTTCAAGGCCGCTGTCACGCGCGATCCCCGCTCGGTGATGGCGCATCAGAACTACGCCGGCGGCTACGATCCGTCGACCTACACGCCGAGCGCCTGGGAGCTCGAGAATGCTGGCGAACTGCTGATCTATGACAATCTGATCCAGCTCGGCGAGAACTTCTACCACCAGGGCCGCTACGACGACACGTTCCGCTGCTATCAGGCGGCGCTCGATCATCAGGATGCGCTGGCGCGCAAATGGTCGGTTCCCGACGCGCTGGTCCAGCGCATCGCCGCCACGAGCCGCATCTTCGATCCCGCGCTCCCGGTCCGGCTGCTCGGCTACGAATGGGTGACGCTGATCGGCCATATCGGCTTCATCGATTGCCATTTGCGCATGGCCGCGCTCGGCATGCTGCCGCGGGCCAACACTGTGCTGCTCGCCCCGCCCGCCAAGGTCGTCAACCAGCCGTTCCTCAGGCTGTTCGCGCCGCATGTGACGATCATCGAAGACCCGGCGCTCGTCGATGATCTCCTGCCCTATCAGCGGCTGGTCGGCGACCAGTTCATCGCCGTTCGCGGCAAGGATGGCCTGGCCGAGCCGTGGGCGCACGCCGCATCGCGGGCGCAGGTCGCCTGGGCCGAGCAGCAGCGCGGACCGATCGTGAAGGTTCCATCCGAGCTCATGGCTGCGGGCGCGGCCAGGCTGCGCGCCGCGGGCATGACCGGCGACTGGTTCGTCGCGATGCACATCCGCGAGGGCGGCTATCACGGCGACGGTCCGGGCACGACGCGCCAGCATCGCTCCGCCAATGTCGGCGACTACCTCGCCGCCATCGCCGCCATCACCGCGCGCGGCGGCACCGTGGTCCGTCTCGGCGACCGCAGCATGACGCCGCTCCGCGGCATGGCGGGCGTGTTCGACTACGCGCATAGCGACATCAAGTCGGCGGAGATGGACCTGTATCTCTGCGCGGCCGCGCGACTGTTCGTCGGCACGACCTCAGGCCTGACCACGGCCGTGCAGGCGCTGGGGACGCCGATGCTGCTGGTCAATTGCATCTCCAACGACTGCCAGTTCTGGCACGAGCGCACCGACTTCACGGTGCGTCCGGTCTACGACCGGCGGGCACGGCGCTATCTGTCGCTGCGCGAGACCTATCGCCAGCCGCTGCAGGCGCTGCTGATCGACACCGCCGTGCTGGCCCGCCATTGGCTCGAGATCCACCCCAATACCGCACAGGACATCACGGCAGCCGTTCGCTACAAGCTCGATTGCCTGGACGGATCAGGCCGGTCGCTGCGCGAGGGCGGGCCCATGCTCGATCAATATCGCGCTGCTCTTGCCGACAATCCCTATAATTTCGGTGCCGCGCTACCAGTGCCCGACTTTCTCGATCGGCTTCCAGACCTGCTCGGATGAACACGCCGCCCGACGGCCGTTCGATCAGTGCCCGGACGCGCCGCGCCCCGTCGTTTTCCGAATTCTTACGGTGCCCATTAACGTTCGGGCAAGACGAACAGCCTGATAGGTAACAGCTGCACGGTTGCGAATCGCGTCGCGTGCAAATCGCAGCTTGCGATCCATGCGCCGTTGAGGCGAACAGCTGGGACTGAGGCCATGCCGGAACAGCGTTCCACGACCGCGGACACCTCCGACGAACGCGTCGGCCCCCCTCCGTCGACTCCCGTCGAGCTTCCCGATGAGGCCGTCGAAGCCCAGCTCGCGCAGGGCGATTTCGCCGGCGTTGGCGCCGTCACGGCGGTGACATCAGGCGGATTGACGATCAATCTGCTGTTCGACACGGCGGCGATGAATGCGCCTGCGAGCTTCCGGGCCGGCATCCAGCAGGCGGCGGCGATCCTCACCTCGGTGATCTCGGATCACATCACGGTCAATCTCAAGATCGACTACAGCGGCACCGGCGGCGGCGCGGCGGCGGGTCCTGACGGCGGTCAGTGGATGACCTATTCCAGCGTCAGATCCAACCTGATCAATTACGCCAGTCCCGGCGACACCACCTTCAACGCCCTGCCCGCCGGATCCAGCATCCAGGGTCAATCCTACGTCGCCGTCTGGAATACGCAGCTGAAGCTGTGGAACGGGCTCGGCGCCAACGACACCACCACTGATGACGGCAGCGCGACCTTCGCGACCGACATCAATCCCAACCTGCTGGTCGGCGTGGCGCTGCACGAGCTGACGCACGCCTTCGGCCGCGTGCCCTACGGGCCGCAGCCCGACATCTTCGATCTGTTCCGCTTCTCCAGCCCGGGCGTCCGGCTGATGAGCGGCGGTGCGACGGCGTCGACCGCGTATTTCTCCCTCGACGGCGGCACGACGAAGATCGGCGACTACGGGCAGTCCTCGGACCCCAGCGACTTCCTGAACAGCGGCGTGCAGGGCGGCAACGATCCCTTCAACGAGTTCTACACCTACAGCACGCTGCAGACGCTGACGGCCGCGGACCTCAAGCAGATGGATGCACTCGGCTTCCATCTCATTTCCGCGACACCCGTCACGATCGAGGCGCTCGGATCGATCAGCCTGGTTCAGCTGGGCACGAGCTACTTCCTCAATCCGGTTGGCGGCGGCACCGGACCGGTGATCAAGTTCGGCGGCAGCACCGTTCAGCCCGGACAGCTGGGCGGCTGGGTCCCGATCGCGGCCGAGACCAGCGGCAGCGGCTATGAGGTCGCCTGGAAGATGACCGGCGCCGACCTCTATACGGTCTGGAACGTCGACAGCAACGGCAACTACACCGGCAACCCGATCGGCGGGCTTTCGGGAGGCGCGGCCGCGTTCGAGGCGTTCGAGACGACGTTCCATCAGGACCTCAATGGCGACGGCACGATCGGCGTGCCGACGACCGTCATCGAGGCGATCGGCTCGACCAGCCTGGTCCAGGCGGGCAACGGCTACTTCCTCAATCCGGTCGGCGGCGGCACCGGGCCGCAGCTCAGGTTCGGCGGCGCCAACCTGGTCATCGGGCAGCTCGGCGGCTGGGCCCCGATCGGCGCCGACGTCGTCGGCAGCGGCTATCAGGTCGCCTGGAAGATGGCCGGTGCCGATCTCTACACGGTCTGGAACGTCGACAGCAGCGGCAACTACACTGGCAACCCGATTGCGGCCCTCAGCGGCAGCGACAGCGCGCTGGAAGCGCTCGAACCCAACCTCCACCAGGATCTCAACGGCGACGGCACGATCGGAATCCCGACCACTGTGATCGAGGCGCTGGGATCGACCAAGCTCGTCCAGTCCGGATCGAGCTATTATCTCAATCCGGTCGCCGGCGGCACCGGGCCGCAGATTTCGTTCGGCGGCAGCGTCGTCACCGTCGGTCAGCTCGGCGGCTGGGCGCCGATCGGCGCCGACGTCGTCGGCAGCGGCTATCAGGTCGCCTGGAAGATGGCGGGCGCCGATCTCTACACGGTGTGGAACGTCGACAGCGGCGGCCACTACACCGGCAACCCGATCGGGGCCCTCAGCGGCAGCAACAGCGCGCTCGAAGCGCTCGAGCCCAACCTCCATCAGGATCTCAACGGCGACGGCACGATCGGAATCCCGACCACCGTGATCGAAGCGCTGGGGTCGACCAAGCTCGTCCAATCCGGATCGAGCTACTATCTGAATCCGGTGGCCGGCGGCACCGGGCCGCAGATCTCGTTCGGCGGCAGCGTCGTCACCGTCGGTCAGCTCGGCGGCTGGGCCCCGATCGGCGCCGATGTCGTCGGCAGCGGCTATCAAGTCGCCTGGAAGATGGCGGGCGCCGATCTCTACACGGTCTGGAACGTCGACAGCAGCGGCAACTACACCGGCAATCCGATCGCGGCGCTCAGCGGCAGTAACAGCACGTTCGAGGCGCTCGAAACCAATTTTCACCAGGATCTCAACGGCGACGGCACGATCGGCGTGCCCGCGCATGTCACGGCAGGCGCGCAGGCGATGGCGTCGGCCGGCGGCTCCGATGTGATCCTGACGCTCTCCGGGGGCTTCAGCGGTTATCTGATCGGCTTCGGCCATACCGGCGATCAGATCGACCTGAGCGGCATCGACGCGAATTCGCTGCAAACGCATTTCAACGCCGCGAACGGGCTGCTGTCGTTCAGCGACGGCACCAGCCGCGCATCGCTGCACCTGCTCGGCCCACTGTCGCAGGACAGCTTCCACTTCGCCGATGACGGCCAGGGCGGCACGATGATCTCCGGTGCCGTGGCTCCGGCCGATGGCCCCGCCCAGTCCGTCTCGTTGGCGGGGCACGACAGCTTCGTTTTCGCCGAGCATTTCGGCCGGGTCAGCATTGCCGACTTCACCCCGGGCAGCGACACGATCGTCGTCAGCCACGACGTGTTCGCGAGCCAGTCGGCTCTGTTGGCATCGCTCCACGACGACGCGGCCGGCAACGCCGTCATGACCGATGCGGCGCAGGACACGATCACGCTCCAGCACGTCACGACGGCCGACCTGCTGGCCCATCTGTCGAGCTTCCACATCGTCTGATTCGCCGGCGGCCCGCTCCAGGCAGGGCCGGGATCGGCTACGGCATCACCGGTCCCTCCGCCGCATCCAGCCTGTACGGCCCCAGGGGCATCCGATCGCCGCCCGTTGGCAGGTATTCTCGCAGAGACGGCACAATCCCGAGTTGAATTCGATCGGAGCGATCGAACCACGACATATGGCCGGCGCCGTCATTCTTCGGTACGATTTTATACAAGATCGCCGGGCATCAGGGCACGATGCTTCAATTCAATCCCACCTGTCGGCCTCGCGGACAGGCCCACCATCGTTGCATGCATGTTGTACGAATCTGACCGGGCCGAAGACATTTCGAATCGCTGGCGAGAAGCCGCTCAGTCCCTCATCTTCGATCCTGTTGCCGACGGTCATCACGACGGGCACCTGCAGCAACCGGCCGCCGACGCCAGCGCCGAGACCTCCAAGCCGGCCTCCGCCATCGAGCAGGCGCCGGATGCGTGGGCTGAGCCGGCCGATCTTTCCCCCTCGCCGTCGGTGGCCGATCAGCCGATCAGCCCCCTCGCGCATGCCGATGACGAGACGACGCAGGTCACGCAGTTTTTCGGCCTGAGCGCGCATGCTGAAACGGTCGCGCAGGATGCGGCGCCCCCGACGGCCTGGACGGCCGTGCTCGGCGCGTCGTGGCAGTTCATCCAGGAGACGTCATTCACTTCGTCCCCGCCCCCTGCCAGCCATGTGTTCGCCGAAGCGGCCTCGGCCGTTGGACCGAGTATCGGCTCGATCGCGGCCGTGCTCTCGACCGGCGTCGAGATGTGGTACGGCGCCAGCGCATCGCTGCAGACCGTGTCGAGCAGCGGAGGCGGTGCGCCGGCGGAAGCCGCCCCCAACAGCGTGGTCCATGCCTCGCTTCAGGAGGCGGTGACGGAAGCCATCACGTCAGCGGCCATAGGACAAGGCGCGACGGGGGCCCAGGTTGTGCAGGCGCTCGGAGGCAACTCCACGGGCGTGACAGGGGCCGGCATCAAGATCGGCGTCCTCTCCAGCAGCTTCAACAATCTCGGCGGCGCCGCAGCCGACGAAGCCAGCGGCGCACTGCCGTCCGCGTCCCAGATCCAGATCCTGAAGGACATGACATCGGGCGGGACGGACGAAGGCCGTGCGATGATGCAGGTCATCCACGACATCGCGCCCGATGCGAGCCTCGCCTTCTACACGGCGTTCCAGAGCGAGCAGGACTTCGCCAACGGCATCATCGCGCTCGCCAATGCCGGCTGCAAGGTCATCGTCGACGATGTGAGCTATCCGGACGAGCCGTTCTTTCAGAACGGCATTGTCGCCCAGGCCATTCAGACCGTTGAGGCGATGGGCGTGACCTATGTCACGTCGGCGGGCAACAACGGCAGCGTTGCCTATCAGACATCCTGGACATCGACATCGGGCAGCATCGGCGGACGTTACTATGCCGGGAACGCGCTGAGCTTCGGCGGCAACGTCGCGCAGACGATCACAGTCACCGCCGGAGCCCAACTGCTCGTGCAGTGGGACCAAGCTTTCGGCCAAGCCACGTCGAACCTCGCGATCAGCGTGTTCAAAGACGGGCAGTATCTCGGATACGTCGCCAATACTTCCCAGATTCCCTACATCGGGTTGCAGTTCGGAGTCTCCGGCACCTACCAGATCGTGATCGCCAGCACGGGATTTGCACCTCCGTCGACGATCAAGGAGATCCTTGCAGGCAACGGCGCCCCGGTCTCCATCGATGGCGCGAATGTTGGCACGGTGTTCGGTCACGCGATGACGCCGGGGGTGATCACCGTCGGAGCCGTCAACAGCGCCAACACGCCGGCCTTTGGCTCGACACCGGTCTCGGAGAGCTTTTCGTCGTCGGGCGCCGGAACCGAGATCCTGTTCGCCAATGACGGCACGCGCCTCGCGACGCCGCTTCAGCTCAGCCCCGTCGCGGTCTCCGGCATCGACAACATCGCGACGTCGGTCACGGGACTGACCGACTTCTACGGAACGTCCGCGGCTGCCCCGACCGTCGCCGCGATCGCGGCCCTGATCCTGACCGCCAATCCGACGCTGAGTTCGAGCGCCGTCGAAGAGATCCTGCAGCAGACCGCCGTGCCGATGAGCAACCAGGCGGTGGCGGGTGTGGGCCTCGCTCAGATCAATCCTGCCGTCGGCTCCGCGCCGTATTTCGCCAACACCGTCATCGAGGCGCTCGGGTCGGTCAGCCTCACCCAGTACGGCGTCATCTATGATCTCGTCGCTGGAAGCACGACCGTGGCGCTTCGGTACAGCGGCGCCAACGTGATCGTTCACCAGCTCAGCAACTGGATGCCGATCGGCGTTGAAGCCTACGGCAACGGCGGCTACGAGGTCGCGTGGAAATTCCAGGGCCAGGATCTCTACACGGTCTGGTACGTCGACAGCGGGGGCAACTATGTCGGCAACCCGATCAGCGGCGTCTCCGGCGGCTCGGCTGATTTCGAGACATTCGAGACGTCCTTCCACCAGGATCTGAATGGCGACGGCACGATTGGCTTGGCCAGCACCGTCATCGAGGCGGTGGGGACGACCAGCCTCGTTCAGCTCGGCAATGGCTATTTCCTCAATCCCGTCGCTGGCGGAACCGGGCCGCAGGTCAAGTTTGGCGGCAGCGCCGTCGTGCCGGGACAATTGGGAGGCTGGACTGCGATCGCGGCGGAGGCCGTCGGCAGCGGCTATCAGATCGCCTGGAAGATGACCGGCGCCGACCTCTACACCGTCTGGAACACCGACAGCAGCGGCAACTACACGGGCAATCCCATCGCCGCCGTCAGCGGCAGTAGCACCGCGCTGGAGCTGCTGGAGGTGAATTTCCACCAGGATCTGAACGGCGACGGCACGATCGGCGTTCCGAGCATGGTCATCGAATCCGCGGGATCCACCAGCCTGGTATTGTCCGGGTCGAGCTATTTCCTCAATCCCGTCGGCGGCGGTACCGGCCCTCAGGTCAAGTTCGGCGGCAGCGTCGTCGTTGCCGGACAGCTCAGCGGCTGGGAAGCCATCGGCGCCGAGGCCACGGCTGACGGCTACCAGGTCGCCTGGAAGATGGCGGGCGCCGACCTCTACGTGGTCTGGAATACCGATACCAACGGCAACTATGTGGGTGGCGCGACCGGCGCGGTTTCGGGCAGCTCTGCGTCGCTTGAAGCGCTCGAGACCACCTTCCACCAGGACCTCAACGGCGACGGCACGATCGGCATTCCGAGCGCCACTCAAGGCGGAACCGTCATCGAAACGCTGGGGTCGACGAGCCTGTCGTTGTCCGGCACCACCTATCTGATGGCTCCTGTCTCCGGCGGCTCCCAGGTCCAGGTCAAGTTCGGCGGCAGTGTCGTCGTCGCCGGACAGCTCGACGGCTGGGCTGCGATTGGCGCGGAGGCCACGGCCAGCGGCTACCAGGTCGCCTGGAAGATGGCCGGTGCCGACCTCTATGTGGTCTGGAACACCGACAGCAGCGGGAACTATGTCGGCGGCGCGACCGGCGCCGTATCCGGCAGCTCTGCGTCGCTCGAAGCCCTGGAGACCAGCTTCCACCAGGATTTGAATGGCGACGGCACGATCGGGATTCCGACCTCCAGCAGCTCCGCGCAGGCGAGCGCTCAGGCCGCAACGACCGCGAGCGCGACCGACCTGGTCTTCACATCGCCATCCTTCAGCGGCGAGCTGATCGGGTTCGGCGGCAGCGCCGCTCAGATCGACCTCAAGAGCGTCACGTTCGCCTCTCTGCAGGCGCATTTCGACGAGACCAGCGGGCTGCTGTCGTTGAGCGATGGCACCAACAGCGCGTCGCTGCACTTCGCCGGTGCACTGTCGCAGGACAACTTCCGCTTCACCGCGGACGGCCAAGGCGGCACGCTGATCTCCGGCACGGCGGCGCCGGCAGCCGGCGCGGCGTCTTCATCGGTGTCGCTGCAGGGGCATGATACCTTCGTGTTCTCCGAGCATTTCGGTCAGGTGAGCGTTTCGGACTTCGCCCTGGGCACCGACAAGATCGTCTTCAGCGAGAGCGTCTTTGCCGACCAGTCCGCATTGCAGGCCGCGATCCATGACGATGCGGCCGGCAACGCCGTCATCACCGATGCCGCCCTGGACACCATCACAATCCAGCACGTGTCGACGGCCGAGCTGCTGTCGCACCTGTCGAGCTTCCATCTGGTCTGACACCGGCCGCACCGCTGCCCCCAGCGTCGGCCGCTCGCAGCCGCAGTTGCAGGCGGGCGGCTTCCGTCCGCCGCGGGCAGATAACGGCTCGCGCACGGGCCGCTCTTGGCCTATACGGCGCCGAAACCGCCTGAGACCGTGAGTTTGATGCCCCCGCCCCGCTCTGCCTCGCCGCGACGCCTGCTCTACGTGGCCAACGAGGACTACGCCTTCCTGATGCATCGCCTGCCGATGGCGCGGGCTGCCCGCGATGCCGGCTACGAGGTGCATGTGGCGACCAACGTGAACGCGGGCGCCGCCGCAATCGCCGCCGAGCGCTTCGTCCTGCATCCGATCCCGTTCCGGCGCGGCGGCCTGTCGCCGTCGTCGGCCCTGCCCACCGTCCGCGCCATTCGCGCCGTCGCGACTGCGATCGAGCCGGCGGTGGTGCACCATTCCGGGCTGCAGTCGAGCGTGCTCGGCTCGCTCGCGGCGCTCGGACGCGCCACGCCGGTGGTCAACGCCATGACCGGCCTCGGCTATATCTTCACGTCCGCGAGCTGGCGCTCCCGCCTGCTCAAGCGGGGCATGCTGTGGCTGCTGCCATCGCTCATGAACCGGGCCGCGAGCTGCGTATTGGTGCAGAATCCGGACGACCGCGACGCGCTGCAGGCCATGGGCATACGGGCCGACAAGATCACCCTGATTCCGGGCTCCGGCGTCGACACCGACCGCTTCCAGCCCCTGCCCGAGCCGGCCGGACCGATCACCTTCGGCTTCGCCGGGCGGCTGCTGGCCGACAAGGGCATCCGGGCGCTGGTCGCCGCCCACCGGATGCTGCGCCAGCAGGGGCGCGACGACCAGTTGCTGATCGCCGGCTCCCCCGATCCGGCCAATCCCGCCTCGGTCTCGGCGGATGAGGTCGAGGCCTGGCGAAACCAGCCCGGCATCACCCTGCTCGGCCAGATCAAGGACATCACCGAGCTCTGGCGGCACTGCCACATCGCCGTGCTGCCGTCCCACCGGGAGGGGCTGCCGGTCAGCCTGCTCGAGGCCGCCGCCTGCGCGCGGCCGCTGATCTCCACCGATGCGCCCGGCTGCCGCGAGATCGCGATCGCTGGCCAGACCGGGCTGTCGGTGCCGGTCGAGGACGCGGCTGCGCTCGCGCAGGCCATGGCGCAGCTGGCGATGTCGCCCGAGCTGCGGGCACGTTACGGCCAGGCGGCGCGCCAGCTCGTCGAGGACAAGCTCTCGGCCCGGATCATCGGCCGCTCGGTGGTGGCGCTCTATGATCGCCTGACCTCGGCACCGGGCCCCCGCCGATGATCGCCAACCCAGCCGCCATCGTCGTTGCCATCGCCCTGATCGCAGCCGGCATGTGCGCCGTGCTGATCGTGCTGTTGCGGCCGCTGCTGCAGCGCTACGCGCTGGCGCGGCCGAACGCCCGCTCCTCACACAAGATCCCGACGCCGCAGGGGGCCGGCATCGCCGTGGTCGGCACAACGCTCGTGGTCGGCGGCGCCTTCGCCTCGGTCTTCGGCTTCGCGCCCCTCACCATGCTGTTCATCGCGGTCCCGCTGCTGGCGCTGGTGGGCCTGGTCGACGACATCAGGCCGATCCCGGTGCTGCCGCGATTCATCCTGCAAGGGCTGGCCGTCGGTCTGGTCGTGTTGACAGCACCGGATGATCTCAGACTGTTCCCGATTCCGCTGGCGATCGAGCGCGCGCTGCTGCTGATCGCCGGCCTCTGGTTCGTCAACCTCGTCAACTTCATGGACGGGCTCGACCTGATGACCGTGGTGGAGGCGGTGCCGATTACGGCGACGCTGGTCCTGTTCGGCCTGTCCGGCTCGCTGCCATGGCCCGCGACCGCGATCGCCGCCGCGCTCTGCGGTGCCCTGCTCGGCTTTGCGCCGTTCAACCGTCCAGTGGCCAAAGTCTTTCTCGGCGATGTCGGCAGCCTCCCGATCGGGCTCTTGCTCGGCTGGGGCCTGCTGCATCTGGCCTGGCAAGGCGCCATCGCCGGGGCGCTGCTGCTGCCGCTGTATTATCTCGTCGATGCCACCTTCACGCTGCTGCGGCGGATGGCGCGGCGCGAGCCGTTCTGGGCCGCGCATCGCACGCATTTCTATCAACGCGCCACCGACAACGGCTTTACGGTGACCGGGGTCGTGCGCGAGGTGGTCGTCCTCAATGCCGTGCTCGCGGTGCTGGCCGGAGCCTCGGTCGCGCTGAACTCGGTGATGGCTGATGCCGTGCTGCTCGTGATCGGGCTCGCCGCAGTTGGCTTCGTGCTCCGCCGCTTCTCGCGGCCGCGGTCACGCGGCGCTTGAGCCGAACTCCGGCACCGCATCCTTCAGCACGGATTTGATCGTGACCGGATCGTTGCGCGCGATCGCCTGATCAAGCGCCGCGATCCAGGCCCTCAGCGTCGGCATCGGCGGCTCGTTGGGCGTCGCCGCCATGATGCCCGCCACGCCGATCTCGACCGGCGGCTCCTCGCTCGCGAACAGGATCTCGTTGAGCCGCTCTCCCGGACGGATGCCGGTGAACTTGATCTCGATGTCGTAGCCAGGCTGCAGGCCGGACAGCCGAATCATGCGCTCGGCGAGCTCGACGATACGGACCGGCTGGCCCATGTTCAGCACATAGACCGAAACGTCCGGGCGCTGCGGCGCCAGCGCATGCGACGCCGCGGTGATCACGAGATCACAGGCTTCGCGGATGGTCATGAAGTAGCGCACCATGTCCGGGTGGGTCACCGTCACCGGGCCGCCGGCCTCGATCTGGGCCTTGAACTTCGGCACCACGGACCCGTTCGAGGCCAGCACGTTGCCGAACCGCACCGAGATCAGCCGCATCGGTGGCCGGCCGGCAGGGCGCTCGGCGAGTTGGCGGTCGAGCGCCTGGCAGTACATCTCGGCGAAGCGCTTGGTCAGACCGAGCATCGACACCGGCTCGATCGCCTTGTCGGTCGAGATCATCACCATCGACTCGGCCCCCGCCGCCACCGCGGCATCGGCGACGTTGATCGAGCCGAAGATGTTGGTCTTGACGCCCTCGCTCCAGTCGCGCTCGAGGATCGGCACGTGCTTGAGCGCAGCGGCGTGAAACACCAGATCCGGCTTGAACTCGCCGACCAGCGCGAACACCCGGTCGCGATCGCGGATGTCGGCGATGCGGCCCTCGACGGCGACATCAGCCTCCGGGTCGGCCGCGAGCACCTCGGTGATCGCATAGAGCGCCGGCTCGGAGTTCTCCAGAATCAGCAGCCGCGCCGCTCCGAACGCCACCACGCGCTGGCAGATCTCGGCGCCGATCGAGCCGCCGCCGCCGGTGACCACGACCGCCTTGCCGCGCACCAGCGCTTCCAGCCGGCCATAGTCGATCTTCTCGCTCGGCCGCAGCAGCAGGTCCTCGACCGCGACGGGCGCGAGCCGGGGTGCATCACCGCTCTCCAGCGACGGCAGGCGACTGACGATCAGGCGCAGCCGGCGCGCCCGCATCAGGAAGGTCTCGGGATGGCAATCCGGATCGAACGCGGACGGCATCATCAAAGCGCGCGCAATCGGCTTGTCGCGTCGCGCGAAATCGGCTGCGACGTCCTCGACATCGTCGATGCCGCCCAGCACCGGAACGCCGCGGATCAACTGGCCGCGATCGGCCATCGACGGCGAGAGAATGCCGATCGGCCAGATCCGCTTGACCGCCCCGCTCTCGATGCCCCGCAGCACCACCTCGGCATCGGCCGCGCGGCCGATCAGCAGCGCCGGCGCCGAATCCTCCGACTTCGCGTGACGGCGCACCCTTGTGTAGCGGAAATAGCGATAGGCGAAGCGCAGCGCGCTCAGCGCGAAGATCTCCAGGAACCAGAACAGGATGATCGTCAGCTTGCCGAAGAAGAACGTGCCGCGGACATTCGGCGCGACGATGATGTAGTCAAGCACCAGGAAGGCGACCGTCAGCACGGTCGCGACGCGCACGATGTTGAGCGCATCCGGCAGCGAGATGAAGCGCCACTTCGTGGTCAGCAGATTGGAGAAGTAGAAGACCACGAAGCTGAAGGCGATGAAGTAAGGCAGGATCTGCAGCAGCAGCGGCACCCGCTCCCAGAACGTGCTGGCGCCTTCGAAGCGGATATAGAACGCCGCGAACAGCGCGACGACGCTGACCGAAAGGTCATGCGCCGCGATCAGCAGGTTCCGATAGGTCAGCTGGGACAACCGCGTCATGCCGGGACCGTCCCCCGTGCCGGATCAGGCTTGTTCCTCAATCGCAGCAGCATGCCGCCGGCAACGCCCACGCCGATCACATACATCCATCCCTCGTGGAAATCGAAGATGTGGGAGTTGAACAGCGAGGTGAAGATGTTCTGCACCACCACGAGAAGCCCGATCCACGGCACGAGGCCATCGCCGCGGAACAGCAGAAGATGCACGGCCCACATGGCATAGAGGATGAGGACCCCAAGCGCCCCCCATTGGACGGCGACGTTGAGCGTCTGGTTGTGGGGATTGCCGACCACGGTGCCGGCGGCGAGGTCGGTGCGTTCGCTCGCGGCGGCCAGCTCGAACAGATGGCGCGTCGAGCCCGAACCGTGCCCGATGACAGGGGCGTCGGCGAAGAAGCGCAGTGACTTGCGCCAGAACTCCAGCCGCTCGCCAATCGACGTGACGCCGCGGTCGTTCCTGTAGTCCTGATACTGCGTCGTGAACGTCGACACCTTCTGCTGCAACTGCGGCGAGACCGACCATGCGGCCAAAGCCAGCACGAGAGCGCTGATCGCGATCAGCAGGTTGGCGCGCCATCTCAGATGGATCAGGCCGAACACCGCAAGCAGGATCGGGATGGTCACCAGCGCGGTGCGCGAGACGACGATGAAGATCATGTTGGCCAGGAACGCGATCATGATCGCCGTCAGCAGACCGGCCGGCACGAAGCGGCGGGCGCGCAGCAGCTGCGCGATCGGATAGGCCAGCGCCACCGCACAGAGTGAGAACTCCTGGCCCTGGTCGATGTAATTCTTCACGAAGATGCCGCGGTCGGCATTGGCCTTCAGCGCCAGCGCCGGATTGAACGCGACCGCCGTCGACATCACCACCATCAGCACGCAGGAGGCGAGAAACGCCGTGAACACCCACAGGCCGCGCTCGGAGCGCTGGAAGTGATAGAGCAGCGCCGGCAGCACCAGAAGCTTGGCCGCCGGCCCGACCGCATAGAGCCGCGCGCCCCAGGCCGCATCCGACCATAGCGTCCCGACCAGCGCCAGCAGGAACAAGGCGATCGGCGCCAGCGAGATCGGCCGCTTCATGATCTGCAGCAGACGATCGACATCGAGGAACGGCACCATCGTGATCAGCATGACGACACCGAGGATCGACACCAGCGATGTCGACCATGGCAGCGACGCCGCCAGCAGAATGGCCACGGCGTCCACGGTGGTGCGCCACGCCGCCGGATCGCGCCAGCGGCGCGCCAGCAGCGCCGGGCCGGGATGACCTGCCAGGGCGCTCATCGCACCTCGCTCCGGGCGCGATCGACCAGCGCCGTCGTGCTGTGTCCCTGCAGGATGTCGATCAGGAGCACCTCTCCGCCGCCGGCTTCGACGACCTCGTGGCCGACCACCTGCTCGCGCGTATAGTCGCCGCCCTTGACCAGCACGCTGGGCCGGACCAGCTCGATCAGACGAAGCGGCGTGTCCTCCTCGAAGATCGCGACGAGGTCCACGGCCTCCAGCGCCGCCAGGACCTCGGCGCGGGCGCGCTCGTCCTGCACCGGACGGCTCTCGCCCTTCAGCCGCTTGACCGACGCATCGCTGTTCAGTCCGACCACGAGGCGATCGCAGGCGGCGCGCGCCGCCGTCAGCACCTTCACGTGGCCTGGATGCAGAATATCGAAGCAGCCATTGGTGAAACCGACGCGCAAGCCCTCGCTTCGCCAGGCCTCGACACGATCAGCAATCTCGCTGTCGCTCTCGACGATCTTCTCCTCCGCAGCGCGGTAGGCATGCGGCAGAATCTTCCGCCGCAGTTCGGCCGACGTGACGCTGGCCGTGCCCTGCTTGCTGACGGCCACCGCGGCAGCCGCGCTCGCCATGCGCAAGGCATCTTCCCAGGCCGCGCCGGCGGCCAGCGCCGCCGCGAGAACGGCGACCACCGTATCGCCCGCACCAGACACGTCGCGCACTTTCACCGGATAGGCCGGAACGTGGATCGGATCGCCCTGGCGCGGCACCAAGGTCATGCCACGCTCGCTCTGCGTCACCAGGATCGCCTCGCAATCGGCCAGATAGATCGCATCCTGCGCGGCGGCGGCGATCTCCTGCTCGGTCTCGGCGCGGCTGCGGGTCGCCTCCGAAAATTCCTTGCGGTTCGGCGTCAGTACGCTCGCGCCGCGATAGATCGCCAGATTGGCGCTCTTGGGATCGACGATCACGCGCTTGCCGGCCTTGCGCGCGGCGTCGATCACGTTGCGCAGCACGCGCGCCGTCAGCACGCCCTTGGCGTAGTCCGACAGCAGCACGATGTCGGCCCGCGCGATCAGCGGCAGGATGGCCGCGATCAGCGTCTGCTCGACGTCTTCAGACGCCGGCGCAGCGCGCTCCCAGTCCGCGCGCAGCATGTGGGTCGAGAAATGCTCCGAGACGAAGCGGACCTTGCGCGTCGTCGGCCGCGATGGATCGCGGACCAGCACGCTCTCGATGCCGCCCACCTTGGCGAGCTCGGCCTCGAGCTGGTCTCCGGCCGCATCCTGCCCCACCAGACCGACGAAAATGCAGCGTGCACCGAGGGCGGCGATGTTGCGCGCGACATTGCCGGCGCCTCCGACATTGGTTTCACTGCGCTGAACCGCGATGACAGGCGCCGGCGCTTCCGGGGAAATCCGCGACACCTCGCCATAGACGAATTCGTCCAGCATGAGGTCGCCGACGCACAGCACCGTCTGGCGGGCGATCGCTTGCGAGAGATCGTCAAAGTCGAACATCAGCGGCAGTCTCGGTGCAGGTGGTCCAAAACAGGTCGTCTAGCGGAAGCGGTCGGCGGAATCGAGATAGTCTCGGACATAGCCAGCGACCGCATCCTCGAGCGACGTGAAGCCGCCGTTGTAGCCGGCGGCCACGAGCCGGTCGACCTTGCTCTGGGTGAAATACTGGTAGCTGCCGCGAATCGCTTCGGGCATGTCGACGTATTCGATCCGGGGCGTCGTGCCGATCGCCGCATAGGCCGCCAGCATCATGTCCTTGAAGCTGCGGGCCTGGCCGGTGCCGACGTTGAACAGCCCGGAGACCGAGGGCGAGGCCAGCAGCCACAACATCACGCGCACGACGTCGTCGACATAGATGAAGTCGCGGCGCTGGTCGCCATCGGCGATCCCGTCGCGGTGCGACTTGAACAGCTGCAGCGTATGCCCCGCCTTGATGTCGTCAAAGCGACGGGTGAGCACGCTCATCATCGATCCCTTGTGGTACTCGTTGGGACCGAACACGTTGAAGAACTTCAGCCCGGCATATTGCGGCGGCAGCCTCTCACCCCGCTCGGCGCGCGCGGCGATCGCCGTGTCGAACAGATGCTTGCTCCAGCCGTAGAGATTCATCGGCCGCAGCGCCTTCAATGCCGCCAGCGACGGATCATCCACGAAGCCCTGCGCGCCGTCGCCATAGGTCGCGGCCGAGGAGGCGTAGATGAACGGCGTGGTATTCGCCGTGCACCAGTCGAGCAGGCGCAGCGAGCTGCGGAAATTCCTTTCCATCACCAGATCTCCGTCCACGACCGTGGTGGCGGAGATGGCGCCCATATGCAGCACGGCGTCGAGCCGGCGCCCCCTGAGCCAAGCGTCCAGGTCGGATGGCGCGACGACGTCGGCGAGCTGACGCTTGGCCAGGTTGCGCCATTTGCCCTCGCTGCCGAGCGTGTCGCAGACGACGACGTCGGTGCGGCCGGCGTCGTTGAGCGCCGCCACCAGATTCGATCCGATAAACCCGGCGCCGCCGGTCACCAGCAACATTCCGTAACCCGCTCCTGATCCCGAAAAACCCGGCCCTCGCGTAGCGCATGCGACGGCAAAGTGTAAGCGCTTTGGTGATGCCGATCGCGGCCCACTTTACCTGCGGCGGCCGAGCGGCTACCAGCGCCGCGCAGAGCAGGCAGACAAAGAATGAATTCCAATTCAACCCAGGTCGAGGTGGATCCCGGCGAGACCAGCCCGATCCTGATCATCCCCTATATGTGGATCGGCGATTTCGTCCGTGGCCATACGGTCGTGCGGGTGCTCAAGGAGCGCTGGCCGAATCGTCCCGTGGACCTGCTGGTGACCTCGCTGTGCGCGCCGTTAGTGGATTACATGCCCGGCGTCCGCTCCAGCATCGTCTGGGACCTGCCACGCAGCCGGCTTGCGCTCGCCCGGCAATGGCAGCTCGCCAGCCTGTTGCGCGAGCGCCACTATCGCACCGCCCTGGTAATGCCGAGAACCTGGAAGTCGGCGCTGGCGCCGGCGCTGGCCGGCATCCCCGAACGGGTGGGCTTCGTCGGCGAGGTCCGCTTCGGGCTCCTGAACCGCTGGCGCTGGGGCGAGAGGGCGCTGCCGCGCTTCATCGACAAGAACGCCGCGCTGGCCCTGCCCGACCGCGCCGCACTGCCGCCGGAATGGCCGGTGCCGCAGTTGCAGGTGCCGGCGGAGGACGTCGCGCGCTGGCGCGAAGCCAATGGCCTGGGCAACCGTCCCGCTGTGGCGCTGGCGCCGGGCTCGGTGGGCTCCGGCAAGCGCTGGCCGTTTTATGGCGAGGCGGCCCGGCTTCTGCGCCAGGCCGGGCTCGACGTCTGGGTGGTCGGCGGTCCCGGCGAGAAGGCGCTGGCCGCCGAGATCGTCGCCGCCGGCGGACCTGAAGTCCGTGACCTGACCGGGACCGACCTGCGCAACGGCATCCTGGCCATGGCCGCCGCCGGTGTCGCCATCTCCAATGATTCGGGCCTGATGCACATCGCCGCCGCCTTGGGCACGCCGACCATGGGCATCTTCGGGCCCACCAGCCCCTACCATTGGGCACCGCTGAACGGCCTCGCCGCGACCATCCAGACCAAGACCCAGGTGCCCTGCCAGCCCTGCCATCGCCCGGTCTGCCGCATGAACGACCACCGCTGCATGCGCGATATCCCGGCCACGGACGTCGCCGCCATCGCCCAGCGCGTGCTGGCCGGCGCGGCAACGCCGGTCACGCCCTAGCTTGCGCAGCCGCAGCGCTCCCAATACACCGGCGCCATCGCAACCCGAGCAGCCGTCGTGACGCCAGCACCGGACGACCTCATCGCCAGCCATCTCGCCCGCTCCCGCGCGGCGATGGAGCGCGCCGCTGACGACGCCGCGCTGCTCGCCAGCGCTGGCCGCATCGCAGCGAGCATCATCACGGCGCTGCGCAGCGGCCACAAGCTCCTGATCGTCGGTAATGGCGGCAGCGCGGCGGATGCCCAGCATATCGCCGCCGAGATCGTCGGCCGCTATAAGCAGGAGCGGCCCGCCTATGCCGCGATCGCGCTGACCACCGACACCTCGGCGCTGACCGCCATCGGCAACGATTACGGCTTCGATCACATCTTCGCCCGCCAGGTCGAAGGGCTCGGGATCGGTGGCGACGTGCTGCTGGCGATCTCGACCTCCGGACGCTCGCCGAGCATCCTCAACGCGCTGCGCAAGGCGCGTGAGCGCGGACTTATCACGGTCGGCTTCACCGGCACCAAGGGTCTCGCGATGGGCGAGCTGTGCGACGAGCTCCTGGTTGCGCCGAGCGACGACACGCCGCTGATCCAGCAGATCCACCTCGCGACGGCGCATGGCATCTGCGAGACGATCGAGGCGGCGCTGATGCAGGACGGGACCTAGATGACGACTGCTCAGCTCAAGCCGGCGGCATTTCTCGATCGCGACGGCGTCATCAATCATGACGACAACTACATCGGCTCGCCCGAGCGCATCCGATGGATGCCGAACGTGGCCCATGCGATCCGGCGGCTCAACGAGGCCGGCTATCACGTCTTCCTGTTTACCAACCAGTCGGGCGTCGCGCGCGGGCTGTTCACGGAAGATGATGTCCTCAGCCTGCACGACTGGATGCGCGCCGAGCTCGCGGCGCAGGGCGCCGTGATCGATGATATCCGCTACTGCCCCTATCACACCGAGGGCTCCGTCGAGCGATATCTGCGCGAGCATCCCTGGCGCAAGCCACAGCCGGGCATGATCCTCGATCTGATGCAGCACTGGCCTATCAGGCGCGAGGGCAGCTTCGTGATCGGCGATCGCGTTTCCGATATGGCTGCCGCGGAAGCGGCCGGCCTGCCCGGCTTCCTGTTCGCCGGCGGCGACCTCGATGCGTTCGTCACCGAGGTCATCGCTCAGACCAGCCGGCGATAGACGGCGGCGATCTTGTCGGCCTCGGCTTCGAGGCTGAACCTCTCCACCACGCGCTCCCGCGCCCGCTCGCCCATCGCATGCGCCGCGGCCGGATCCTGCATCAGCGGCTCGAGCGCTGCGACGAGAGCATCGGCATCGCCCGGCGCCACCAGCTTGCCGGTCACGCCTTCCTCGACGACGATCTCAGCGGCACCGGCGCGCGCCGCCACCAGCGCGGCGCCGGCGGCCATGGCCTCGATCAGCGTCAAACCAAAACCTTCGTTGCGCGAGGTGAAGGCGTAGATCGTCAGGCGCTGGTACCAGCGCTGGACCTCGGCGATATCGAGCTCGCCGGTGATGATGATGCGCTGCTCCAGGCCTGCGGCGGCGATCTGCTGTCGCAGCTCGCTCGCGAACGGCATCTGTTCCGGCGTGACCGCGCCGACCAGCGCGGCGGAAAAATCCGGATAGCGCGGCAGCAGCCGGCACATCGCGGCGACGAACACGTCGCTGCCCTTCTGCGCGCGGACGCGACCGAAGCAGCCAATGGCGTATTTTCCGGGTAGTCCGCTCTCCGCGAAGGCTGCGGCGCGATCCGCCGGCGGCGCGTAGATCTCGGTGTCGACGCCATGAGTGATGACCGTCGCCTCGCGCTTCAGGTAGGACGCGGAGATCTCGCTGGTGGCGATGATCGCATCCATGCGGCGGATCAGCCAGCGCGTGATCCAGCTGTGATGACGCTGCGCGGCCGAGGTGAACACCAGCTTGAAAGCCCAGCCGAGCGCGCGCAGCAGCACGCCGATGATCATCTCGTCGTTGCGGCGCGCGTGCCAGATCAAAGGCCGGCGCCGGCCCCATACTTTCAGGAGATCACGCGCATGCATCCGCGCAATTCCCTCGGGCGCGAAAGTGCCCAGCCACGCGGCACGCACCAGCTTCGACAGCTTCGGCGCCACCATGCGATTGGTCGCCGTCACGCCCGAATAGCGCCGGTGCAGGTTCGGCACGATGACGTCGAGATCTGCGGCGGAAAACGGCTCGGCGGACACCACTCACTCCAATTGTAGCAATTCCCTATACGCAAGATTAGGCACCCTCGCCAGTTCGCATTCCCCGCAACCGGTCCTTCATTTCGTCGGCGTTAGCGTGCCGGAAAATAAACAGGGATCGTGTCAAACAATGACCGTGCTCGTGACGGGTGGCGCCGGCTATATCGGCAGCCACATGGTGCTCGCGCTGGCGGAAGCCGGCGAAAGCGTCGTGGTGATCGACAATCTCTCCACCGGCTTTTCCTCGCTCGTGCCGAGCGAAGTGCCGCTGTTCATCGGCGATGCCGGCGACGAAAATCTCGTCGACGGCGTCATCAGCCAGCATGGCGTCGACAGCATCATCCATTTCGCGGGCTCGGTCGTGGTGCCGGAATCGGTGCGCGATCCCTTGCTGTATTACCGCAACAACACCATGACGACGCGCAGCCTCCTGAATGCGGCGGTCAAGCGCGGCGTCAGCCGCTTCATCTTCTCGTCGACTGCCGCCGTCTATGGCAATCCGGACCAGGTTCCGGTTCCCGAGACCGCGCCGACGCGGCCGACCTCGCCCTATGGCACGTCGAAGCTGATGGCCGAGATCATGCTGCACGACACAGCCGCCGCGCATGACCTCAACTACGCCGTGCTGCGCTACTTCAACGTCGCCGGCGCCGATCCGCAGGGACGCATCGGCCTCGCCACGGTCGGTGCCACCCATCTCATGAAGATCGCGATGGAGGTCGCGACGGGGCAGCGCGCCAAGATCGACGTCTACGGCACCGATTACCCGACGCCCGACGGCACCTGCATCCGCGACTTCATCCATGTCTGCGACCTCGCCCAGGCGCACCGCGCCGCGCTGGCTTATCTGCGCACCGGCGGCCCCTCGGTGACGCTGAACTGCGGCTATGGCCGCGGCTATTCGGTGCTCGAAACCATCGAGGCCGTCCGCCGCGTCTCCGGCCGCGCCATTCCGACCCAATATGGTCCGCGCCGCCCCGGCGACATCATGACCATGGTCGCCGATACCAGCCGTCTCCGGTCGCTGCTCGACTGGACGCCGGTCTATGACAATCTGGAAACAATCGCCGCGCATGCGCTGGCCTGGGAGGAGAAACTGTTCCTGGAACGCCACAGCCATCAAGAGCAGCGGGCCACGGCCTAGAATCAAGCACTTAGCCGGAGAGCGGGGGGCTTGAAAAAGCCGCCCCGAGCGGGCAATCACTCTTGTCCGCCCGGCGATTTGCCCGCGCGGCCAGGGACCAGAATGGCCGACTTTCCGAAGAAGATCACCGACGATCCCTATGGCGCCGCGATCCTGGTCCGGCGCCTGGTCATGGAACAGGGCCTCGTCTACTGGCGCCGCTATCTCACCGCCTTCGCCCTGATGGCGGTCGCTGCCGCAGCGAGCGCCGCGGCGACCTACGTGCTCGGCCAGGTCATCAACAAGGCCTATGTCGAGAAGAGCATCCCGGGCATCGTCGTGCTCTCCGGCGTCACCGTGCTGCTCCTGTTCGTCAAGGGTGTCACCACCTACGGCTACGCCGTCATCCTGTCGAAGATCTCCAACGCCATCCTCGCCAACAATCAGCGGCAGCTGTTCGCCAAGCTGATGAACGAGAGCATCGGGTTCTTCTCCGAGCGCCATTCCTCCGAGTTCCTGGCGCGCCTGACCTCCGGCGCCAAGTCGATCACCGACATCCTGAGCATGCTGATCAACGCCGTCGGGCGCGATCTCATCACCCTGATCAGCATGATCGGCGTGATGGTGCTGCAGGATCCCTGGATGTCGCTGCTCGGCCTCGTCGTGGTGCCGCCGGCGATGCTGGTGCTGCGCAAGCTGGTCAAGCGCATCAAGGGCCTCGCGTACAACCAGTTCACCGGCACCGCCGACATCCTCGAGACGATGCAGGAATCGCTGCAGGGCATCCGCACCGTCAAGGCGTTCACCTTGGAAGACACGATGCGCGCGCGCATCGACGAGAACATTGCCGTGGTCGAGCGCAACGCCAACAAGATGGCCCGCGTCTCCAACCGCTCCAACCCGCTGATGGAGATGCTCGGCGGCTTCGCCGTCGCCGGCTGCCTGATGTATGCCGGCTATTCCGTGGTCGCGCTGAATGCCACGCCCGGCCAGTTCTTCTCGTTCATGATCGCCTTCCTGATGGCCACCGAGCCGGCCAAGCGGCTGGCGCGGCTCAACATCGATCTCAACAGCCAGCTGGTCGGCGCCCGCATGCTGCTCGAAGTCGTCGACAGCCCCGCCAGCGAGCAGCCTGACGACGACAAGCCGGCGCTCAAGCTCACCGACGCCAAGATCGAGCTGCGCGACGTCTCCTTCGCCTATCGTGACAACGAGCCGGTGCTCAACCGCATGAGCTTCATAGCCGAGCCCGGCAAGGTGACCGCGCTGGTCGGCCCATCCGGCGGCGGCAAGTCCACCGTGCTGGCGCTGCTGCTGCGCTTCTATGAGGCGACGGAAGGCGACATCCTGATTGACGGCCAGTCGATCTCGCAGGTGTCGCGCCGCTCGCTCCGCGAGCAGACGGCCTATGTCGGCCAGGACGTCTATCTGTTCCGCGACACCATCCGCGCCAACATCGCCTTCGGCAAGCCGGGCGCGACCGAGGCCGAGATCATCGAGGCGGCGAAGGCGGCCTGCGCCCACGACTTCATCATGGGCTTCCCGCTCGGCTACGACACGCCGGTCGGCGAGCACGGCACCCAGCTGTCCGGCGGCCAGCGCCAGCGCATCGCGGTCGCCCGCGCGCTGATCCGCAACGCCCCGATCATTCTGCTCGACGAGGCCACCGCGGCGCTGGATTCCGAGTCCGAGCGCCAGGTCCAGGAGGCGATCGAGCATCTCTGCCAGAACCGCACCACCATCGTCATCGCGCACCGCCTGCACACCATCATGAACGCCGATGCCATCCTGGTGGTCGAGGCCGGCGAGATCGTCGAGCGCGGCCGGCATGACGATCTGTTGCGCCGTGGCGGCCGCTATGCTTCGTTCTTCCGCCTGCAACAGCGCGACATGGGGCCGAACGTGATCCCGTTGAGCGCGACCTCCTGATCGTCCGTCCCACTTGACCCGAGATTCCTTCCATGAGCGCCACCACCGTCATCCCGGCCCTGCCGCAGCCGTCCCTCCCCGTCGTCGGCGAGGCCGGCGTCTTCCCGGTCCGCCGCATCTGGTGCGTCGGCCGCAACTATCTCGAGCACATCCGCGAGATGGGCAATGACGAGCGCGATCCGCCGTTCTTCTTTGCGAAGCACGCCGACATGCTGGCGCCCGAGGGCGCCGTGATCCCCTACCCGCCGCTGACCACGGACATGCATCACGAGGTCGAGCTGGTGGTCGCGCTGAAGAGCGGCGGTCTCAACATCCCGACCGACAAGGCGCTCGACCATGTCTACGGCTACGCCGTCGGCATCGACCTCACCCGCCGCGACCTGCAGCTCGCCTCCCGCAAGATGCAGCGCCCCTGGGAGGTCGGCAAATCGTTCGACCATTCCGCGCCGTGCTCGGCGGTGGTGCCCGCGGCCAAGATCGGCCACCCGTCGACGGGCAAGATCTGGCTGTCGGTCAACGGCACCGAGCGCCAGAAGGGCGACCTCTCCGAGCTGATCTGGAACGTGCCGGAAATCATCTGGAAGCTCTCCCAGCAGGTCGAACTCGCCGCCGGCGACATCATCATGACCGGCACCCCCGCCGGCGTCGCGGCCATCGCCGCCGGCGACAAGATCGAATGCGGCGTCGACGGCATCGGCACGCTGAAGGTGAGCATTGGGCCAGCGGCAGCGTAAGCGGCGCGCGACCATCTCCACGCCTCGACTTGCAAAAAGGCCGCGCCCCGCGCGGCCTTTTTCATTGCTTGTTCCGAAGGCGGCACGCTGTCCGCCCCACGAACGCTCCACTCCCCTCCCCCTTGCGGGGAGGGGAGCTCAGCGTCCTCGCGGCGATGACCTCACCCCTCATGGTGAGGAGCGCCGCGCGCGGCGCGTCTCGAACCATGAGGCCCGACGGCCTATGCCAGCCGCCGGCGCATCAGCACCGCGCACATCACCTGATCCACAATCTCAAACAGCATCGGGCTGATCAGGGACACGAGCATCCACCGTCTCGCGACGCAATCCGCGCCCGAGTGATGCTCTAAGTCCCGCCCTCTTCAGAATGGAGGGCGCAGGGAAGGCCGGGCGCTGGCCGCGCCCGTGGCCCGCCTGCGAAAAAAAATGCAGGCGGCAGGTACCACAGGTCTGGCCGAACACACCCGGCCCTCCCCGCGCGATGGTTTTAACAAGCTATAGCGCGCTCTTCCTGGTGCACCGGGCTTTCTGGCCACCATCCGCTGCGCGACGCGTGAGCGTCGTCGCAACGTTGACACTAGCTTCGGAGTGTCAGAACCACACGCCTTCACCGTCCGCGAACCGCACGTTCGTCCGTGCTCATCACACGCCGCCGCCCCGCGTCCACCGCTCCCCGCTGCCAACGTCCGTGACGACCGCGAACCGTCCCCTACCGTGCAACGGGATGGGTGGAAAATAATGCTGATTTGGCGAAGAGGTAAAGCGATTTATGTTTTTCGGAATGACTTGACACAATCCTGCAAAAGCGAAGCGATTTGCCCGTCGGGTCATTCCAGACTTGCCACGCTTTGGGACCGGAGCAGAGATCCGCGCTCGGAACGTCGCAAATGCCCGAAGCAGCTTGCCCCGAGCGGGTCAGCGCCCTAGCATAACCACGCTTGCAATTGACCTGCCCAGATGCGTTCACTCGCCCTTTTCATTTTCTTGATCTTCGTGTTTGCGTGCCCGAGCAGCGCAGACGCGCTCGATTGCGCCAAGCCGTTCTGGTGGAATTTCAGTCGCAAGGATGGCGATGCACAAAAGCGACGGCTGGACGCTGAGGCGCGGGCAGCATTGGCCAATCTTGGGCCGCTCGTATTTCGCGGGCGCTTGGCGTCGGCGCGCAATCT
Organism: Bradyrhizobium sp. SSBR45G; assembly: GCF_030159255.1. Classification (GTDB taxonomy): domain Bacteria; phylum Pseudomonadota; class Alphaproteobacteria; order Rhizobiales; family Xanthobacteraceae; genus Bradyrhizobium. The sequence continues at coordinate 87,418 of NZ_BSCT01000007.1, forward strand.
GTCCGATGCCAAAAACAATACGCCCGTGTTGTTGATCGTCTTGAAGGATGTTGAAGTCCTGAAAGGCAGGATGCCTCGATCAGCTGGCGACCGAAAGGCATTCATCCTGTACTACGGGTGGTGCGACGCCCGATGCCAACCGGGCCACCCGCGGTGGCCAATCGGGATGATCACCTACAATGCGCGCGCCTTCAGCGGCGGTCTGGTCAGAGATACAGGCGCGATCGATCCAACCGGAGGAAAGATCCTGTACCAGGGGCGGGTGGATGCCGTAATTGGAGCCTGCGATCAGATACAGCTGACGCCTCTGCAACAGCAAATTCTCGACGCGCCCGCAGAAGAAATCGCCCGCTTGATCCGCGAATATCCATATCACGCTCCTGGCGACGTCGAGCCCGACAGTTCTGACTGATCCATTGTGCTATTGCCGATCGCGGATTGTCACTGGATCGCGCAAACTCGGCCGGGATGACGGCAGGCCGCACGATGGAATCGACCATGAACGAGACAGTCGCAGACCTCTCCCCCGCGGCCGCGCCGACGCAACGTGATGACGTGGCGACGGTTGCGGCCGCCGGGATATTGGCCGCGACGCTGGCTGCGTTCTGCCACGAGACCATCGGCCACGGCATTGGCTGCATCGCGGCAGGGGCGACGTGACCCTGCTGACATCCATCTGGTTTCGTTGTCACGGGGCCACATCGCTCACGGATGCCGGGGGCGCCATTGCCGGCGTGATCTCCGGCGCGCTGGCCCTCACGATCCCGCTCCGTCACGTCCACAGCGCCGCAACGAGGCTGGCGCTGCTGATGTTCGGCGCCATCAGCCTGCTATGGGTTGCGGCGCAACTCATCAGCCATCCGGCCTTCGACCGGGACGACTGGCACTTCATCGCACAGCGAATGCACTGGTCGTGGCTGTGGCGTCCGACGCTCGCGCTCATCGGCGTGGTGTCATATGCCGCAACCGTGCGCGGGATTGTTTCTCGACTGCAGGACCCTGGCGCACCGTCCAGTCCTGCGATTCGGCTGGCCTATGTCGCGGCCGCCATGTCTGCCGCGGCCGCAGGGCTGATGTGGCCGCCCCAGCCGATCCGCTCCGCCGCGGAAGGCCTGCTGACGCTCGGCGTGGCTCCGCTTGGCCTGCTCCTTGCTACGCGGTTGAGCGACGCCAAACAGACGCAGCATGGCGACGCCCCGATCGCGAGGTCCTGGTCCGTCGTGCTGCTGTCGCTGGTGAGCTTTGCCGCCTTCGCCCTGATCCAGGGACGCGGCCTGGGTCCGCTCGCGGACGTCCCGCTGGTTCACTGAAGCCCTGCGAGCAGACGGCGGATTAGTTAGCCGAAGGCGCATCCGCCGGCTTTCACGACGAAGGCGGCGGATGACGCTCCGCTCATCCGCCCCACTCGTCCCGTCTCGCCGCAGGACTGTCGCATATGATGATCGAAGTTGAGCGCTCTCCTCTCTCCACGTCGTCATGGCCGGGCTTGTCCCGGCCATCCACGTCGTTCGGCACGCTGAGAACCACGTGGATGCCCGGGACAAGCCCGGGCATGACGGAGTAACTAACTGACAGGGTCATTCGTCGCGACAGCCCGCATTTCCCTGTGCGATAGCCCTCTCACCGAAACGCCGACACCACGATCGCGCCCACGATCGCCACCGTCAGCGTGTACTTCGCCGCGTAGTACACCGTCCTGTTCCACGCCTTCACCTTGCGCGTGGCCAGATGAAACTCATACAGCTTGCCGAACACCTTGTTCAGCACGCCGACGTGCTCGCCCTCGACGTTCTGGGTGGCGGAGGCCTTGACGATGTGGTGGCTGACCCAGCGGTTGATGGCGGTGAAGACGTCGTGTTTCATCGGGCGCTCGACGTCGCAGAACAGGATGATGCGGTTGACGTCGGTCGCGTTCTCGGCGCTGTGGATGAAGGTTTCGTCGAACATGAAGGCCTCGCCGTCGCGCCAGACGCAGGGCACGCCGTCGACCAGGATGCGGCACTTGTCGGAGTTCGGCGTGACCAGGCCCAGATGATAGCGCAGCGAGCCGGCGAAGGGGTCGCGGTGGGCGCCGAGCTTGCCGCCGGGCGGCAGCATCGCGAACATCGCGCCGTGCACGTTCGGGATCGCGTTCAGCAGCTCCACCGTCTTCGGACAGAGCGTGCGCGCCGACGGCAGGAAGTCGTCGTACCATTTCAGATAGAAGCGCTTCCAGCCGCTCTTGAAGAAGGAGTAGAAGCCCCAGTCGTTGTTGGCGGCGGCGGCGCGGATGAAACCCTCGTCGAACAGGCGCACCGCCTCCTCGCGGATCTCCTGCCAATTGTCGGTGAGCGTCTTCAGCTCGGGAAACTGCTCGACCGGAATGACCGGCGTGTTTGGCACCGCCGAGCCGGCATACATCAGCACGTTATAGGGCGCGAGGTAGGTCGAGTGATCGCCGAGCTGCCGGGCGAAGCGCAGCCGCTGCTTGCCGCGGAAGTGGACGTAGAGGGTGGCCCCGATCAGGATGTAGAGGGCGATGAGCTGTGGCGCGAAGAGCTGTCTCAGCATGTCCGGTTCCCATGATCCGGCCGCTCAGAGCTTAATGCGCAGAACCGCGACGCCCGGCTGGGCGATCAAAGGCGGTGATCTGATACAGGCCGCAAGCCCACAGAATAGCCGCAATCTCCCGGCGCTGCATCCCCCGACACAATGTTGTGAGCGGGAACCGAGATCGAAGCCGCGGGGGCGTGCCCTGGCGGCAACACGGGAGGCGAGGCGCCGTCGCCGCGCCAGGACTTATCCGCGCCTAAGCGCGGGTCAGCTCCTGCAGCCCCTTGAAGGTGAGCCGCTTGGGATCCCTGACCCCGGCGAGATACATGCGCCTGATCGTGGCGACCACGGCGTCGCGGTCGCAACCGGTCAGGACGACGATGGCGTCGACTGCGGTCTTCTGAGCCTCCATGAGACGATGTCCTCCTGGCCTACGAACCCGGCACGCAAGCGTTCACGATGTCGCTTAACACCGCGTTAACTGTGCGCAGGGGCTGCCAGTTCCATGCCTCGATTCGCGCGCTCGCCCAATACGCGAAACCGCGCAGGGCGAGCGCCCCGCAGGAGCGGCGGCACGACCCGGCCTGGATCAGACCATGAAGAAGTCTTCCGGCGCCTCGATCCGGCCATCATCGCCATGCGCGACGAGCCTCTGGCGCGTGGGACGCGCCGGTGGCGTGATGACGCGCCGTTCGAGCTCGGTCGTGGCCGACAGCGGATCGACGAACCTGATGGCGAAGCCGTCGGGGAAATGCCTGACGACCCGCCCGACGCAGCTGCCCACGGCGAGCGGCGTGCCGATCTCCGGCTGGATCTCCGCAGAGACCGCGGCGCCCGACACCGACGCATCGATGACGAAGCACGGGATGATGCTGCCATCGGCGAGCGTCAGCGCGGAGTGCGGCGAGTTCGGCACGACGCGCGCATCGCGGCGGGAGTCGCGGATCGTCGGATCCTTCTGCTTCTTCTCCAGCCAGACCAGCTTCTCGGCGAGCTTGGCGCGCTCGGCGCGCGTCATCTCCAACTCGAGCAGGAAGCCGCCATGGATGGTGTCGCTGATCTCGCCTTCGAACTTGCCGAAGTCACGGAAATACGAGGTCAGCCGGTCGCCGATCTTGCCGACCACGGGCACGTCGAGCAGCGCACGAAACGGCGACACGCGCGTGGTGCGGCAGGCGAATGAGCGCAGCTTGCCTTCCGGATCATACCAGTTCGGCAGCGTGTAGGAGCCCGCCGTCTGAATCCTCACCGCCCGCTGCTTCAGGAATCGGGCAACTGACATTGCGCGCCTCCCCTCGTCCCCCGCGAATCCCCATGGCTGATCATCGCCCGGCCAACGCCGCAGCAGGACACGCCAACTACAATCTTTGCGTGTATTTTTGCCCGGAACAAACCGAACACAACAGTACCAGCCCTCATGCGCGGAACCGTGAGCGCAAAAGACTAAGGAACTCTGAATCTGAAATGGAAATCCCGCCCAACGGAATCGTAGGGCGAACCCGTTTCCGGTTTCTAAAGATGCTGATCCGGCTGACTACGGGCATTCGCACGGCACGCAATCATCGGCTGTAGCGCGCGTAAGCGCGACTGTGACGCCACGCCGCGCGGTGCGCGCCGCTCGCTGCCAGCCTCTCCTCGCGTGCGGTGAGAGGCTCGATTGCATCGCAGATGCAGATGCGAATGTCCTGCAACGAACGGCGTGCATGTTCGGCGCTGTTAGCAAGGGATTCAGCTTAACAAATTGCACGTGATGCAGCGGCGCAACTCATGACGCGATTCCAGATCGCCGCTACCAACCGGCGCGCGCAAACGACCTCCGCGCAAATAGCTAACACATTCGCGGCGTTTCACTATTTGCATGCTAACAGCCTGTTCACCACTTGCGCAATCGGTGCTTCGCGCCGCCGCCGCAGCAGCCTGTGTGCAAGTTCGCTTATACCATTGGCGCTTAGTCGTTAGTCAGGGAGAACCGCTGTCCGCAGGCCTGCGCGTTGCTCCGGTGTATGAGTAGAGAGTAGTACCGCTGATGATGACCGCACGCATCGTGGTGTTAACCATCGCTCTCGGCGCGGGCGGCGTTGCGGCCTACCTCGTGAGCAATTCCGAAAGCCAGCAGCCGGCGCCCGCAGCGCCCGTCGTGCAGCTGCCGACCGTCGAGGTGCTGGTGGCGAAGGCCGACATCAGCCTCGGACAGCCGATCAAGCCCGGCGATCTCATCTGGCAGACCTGGCCGGAAGCCGCGAGCAACATCTTCATCCGCCGCGGCGACCGGCCGGAGGCGGCCAATCAGCTGGTCGGCATGATCGCGCGCGCGCCGTTCGTGATCGGCGAGCCGATCCGCGAGCAGAAGCTGGTGAAGTCCGACGGCTCGGGCTTCATGGCGGCGATCCTGCCCGCCGGCATGCGCGCCATCTCCACCGAGATTTCGCCGGAGACCGGCGCCGGCGGCTTCATCCTGCCGAATGATCGCGTCGACGTCATCCTGTCGAAGCGCGACAAGAATCCGGACAAGCCGGGCGGATCCGACACCGTCAGCTCCGAGATCATCCTCGCCAATGTGCGCGTGCTCGCGATCGACCAGGCGCCGAAGGAGAAGGAAGGGCAGAACAATGTGGTCGGCAAGACGGTGACGCTGGAGCTGAAGCCCGAGCAGGCCGAGACGCTGGCCCGCGCGCGACAGGCCGGCACGCTGGCGCTGGCACTGCGCAGCATCGCCGACGTGAACGCGCCCGACGGCAACAAGACCGAGATGCAGCAGCAGATGGCGCGGCGGGGCAACGCCATCGAGATCATTCGCTACGGGATCACGAGCTCGCTCACGGCGCAGAAGTGATGAGAAGGACGGGGACAATGATGGGTGGGCAGCAACGCGCAAGGACGGGGATTTGGCTCGTGCGCGCGCTCTCGATGGCGGCAGCCATGGCGCTGGTGCTCAATCCGGCGCTTTCGCCGGTGAAGGCGGCCGAGGACAGGGATACGCCGGTGGTGTCGGTCGGCTCGGCGAAGATGCGCTACATGTCGCTCGGCATCGGCAAGTCGGTCGTCGTCGACTTCCCGCAGGACGTCAAGGACGTGCTGGTCGCCGATCCGAAGATCGCCAACGCGGTCGTGCGCTCGGCGCGGCGCGCCTATATCATCGGCGCCGCGGTCGGCCAAACCAACGTGGTGTTCTTCGACGGCGAGGGCCAGCAGGTCGCGGCCTATGACATCGCCATCAAGCGCGATCTCAACGGCGTGCGCCAGGCGCTCAGCCAGAGCATTCCCGGCGTCAAGATCGACGGCGTCGGCGACGGCGTGATCCTCACCGGATCGGTGTCGAGCCCGGTCGAGGCGCAGCAGGCCGGCGAGATCGCAGGCCGGCTGGTCGGCGGCGCCGACAAGGTCGTCAACTCGATCGTCGTGCGCGGCCGCGACCAGGTGATGCTGAAGGTCAACGTCTCGGAGGTGCGGCGCGAGATCGTCAAGCAGCTCGGCATCGATCTCAGCGCCAGCATGACCTACGGCACCGCGGTCGTGAACTTCAACCAGACCAACCCGTTCACGGCCTATGGCAAGTCGCTGGTGTCAGGCAACGGCCTCTCCGCCACCGGCGGCGGCCTGTCGTCGGTGTCGGCGACGATGCGCGCGATGGAGACCGCTGGCGTCGTCAAGACCCTGGCCGAGCCCAACCTCACGGCGATCTCGGGTGAATCCGCGACCTTCATCGCCGGCGGCGAGTTTCCGGTCCCCGGCGGCTACGCCTGCGATCCCAAGACGGGCCTGTGCAGCACCTCGGTCATGTTCAAGAAATTCGGCATCTCGCTGAACTTCACACCGGTCGTGCTCAGCGAAGGCCGCATCAGCCTGCGCGTCATGACAGAAGTGTCGGAGCTGTCGAACGACAACGCGATCACCCTGTCCTACGCAACGAGCGCGGGCTCGGCCTCGTCGGTCACGATCCCCGCGATCCGCACCCGCCGCGCCGAGACCACGCTGGAGATCCCCTCCGGCGGCTCGATGGCGATGGCGGGCCTGATCCAGAACCAGACCAAGCAGGCGGTCAACGGCCTACCCGGGCTCAATCAGCTGCCGGTGCTCGGCCAGCTGTTCCGCAGCCAGGACTACGTCAACAACGAGACCGAGCTGATGGTGATGGTGACCCCCTATGTGGTGCGCGCCGTGGCGCAGAAGGAGCTGTCGCGACCGGACGACGGCTTCGCGCCGGCGACCGACTCGGAATCGGCGCTGCTCGGCCGCATGAACCGGCTGTACGGCATCGCCGCCAAGGTCGACGCCGCCACCGGGCAGCCGGCCGGCTTCGGCTTCATCATCGACTGAGACGGCGGGGAACGTGGGGCACGGGGGAACAGGATCATGACGGGATCATCTGCAGACAGGCGGCGGGCGCTGTACAGATGGGGCGCGCTCGCGGGCCTCGCGCTGACGCTCGGTGCCTGCAACGCCACCAGCGGCGAGGTCGTGGCGACCATTCCCGATGACTACAAGATGCGGCATCCGATCGCGATCGAGGAAGGCCGGCACGCCATCGCCGTGTTCGTCGGCAATGGCCGCGGCGGCCTGACCCTGCCGCAACGCGACGACATCATTGGTCTTGCCCGCTCCTGGCAGCGCGAAGGCACCGGCGCCATTGTCGCCGAGGTGCCGGCCGGCACCCCGAACGCGCGCGCCGCCGCCGACACCTATCGCGAGATCCACGCCCTGCTCACCGCGGGCGGCGTGCCCTCGCGCGTCATCACGATGCGCCACACCACGCCGGACGATCCGCGGCAGTTCGCGGTGATCCGGCTGAGCTACCCGAAGATCGCCGCCGTCGCCGGTCCCTGCGGACTGTGGCCCGACGACCTCGGCCCCAACATCAACAATCCCGGCTACAGCAGCAACCAGCACTATCAGAACTTCGGCTGCGCCACGCAGCGCAATCTCGCTGCGATGATCGACAACCCGGCCGATCTCGAGCAGCCGCGCTCCGAGACCGCCGCCTACACACCGCGCCGCTCCGCCCTGTTCGAGAAATACCGCAAGGGCGAGGCGACGGCCGTGACCTATCCAGAGGCCGAGAAGGCCAAGCTCAGCGACACAGGCAAATGATCAACGCGTCCCGTCACAGCCAGGATGAGCAGCCCGGGCCGAGCGGCCCGGTTCTCGACGACCATATCGCGCCGGTCCCTCGCGTCTCGGTGCAGGCGTTCACCGAGACCGACCAGACCTCGTCGGCGGTGCTCGCGGCGAGCCAGGACCGCAGGCTCGGCAAGGCGCATATCACGATCAAGGCCGGCGGCATGGCGCGGGCGATCGAGACCTATCATTCGCAGCCGACCCCCAACGTCATCGTGATCGAGACCAAGCCGGGCGGCGACATTCTCGGCGGGCTCGACGATCTCGCCAGCGTCTGCGATCCCGGCACCCGCGTGGTGCTGATCGGCAGCACGAGCGACGGCGTCGCCTATCGCGAGTTGGTGCGGCGCGGCGTCAACGACTACGTGGTCGGGCCGGTCGAGACCATCGACATCATCCGCTCGGTCTGCAGCCTGTTCTCGGCCTCCGAGGCCGTCATCACCGGCCGCATCATCGCCGTGGTCGGCGCCAAGGGCGGCGTCGGCGCCTCCACCATCGCCCACAACGTCGCCTGGAGCATGGCGCGCGACCTGACGCTCGATTCGGTCGTCATCGATCTCGACATGGCGTTCGGCACCGCCGGGCTCGACTACAACCAGGATCCGCTGCAGGGCATCGCCAACGCCGTGTTCCAGCCGGACCGGCCGGATACGGCGCTGATGGATCGCCTGCTCGCCAAATGCACCGAGCATCTCAACCTGCTCGCCGCCCCCGCGACGCTCGACCGCGTCTATGATTTCGGCGCCGAGGCGTTCGACGCGATCTTCGATACCTTGCGCATGACCCAGCAATGCATCGTGCTCGACGTGCCGCACCAATGGTCGGCCTGGACGCGGCACGCGCTGATCAATGCCGACGACATCCTGGTCGTCGCCGAGCCCGATCTCGCGAATCTGCGCAACGCCAAGAACCTGCTCTCCGTGCTCAAGGCCTCGCGCCCCAACGACCGGCCGCCGCTGTATTGCCTGAACCAGGTCGGCATGCCCAAGCGCCCGGAGATCGACCTCAAGCGCTTCGCCAAGACCGTCGAGGCGCCGCCGGTCGCCGTGATTCCGTTCGACTGCAAGCTGTTCGGCATCGCCGCCAACAACGGCCAGATGATCGCGGAGATCGCAGCCCTCAACCGGACGCCGAAGCTGTTCCTGGACATCGCCAACCGGCTCACCGGCCGGGTCGATGCCAAGCCGCAGCGCAGCTCGCTGCTGGCACCGATCGCGAAGCTGCTCGGCGCGAAATAGCTGCTCAGTCCTCGGTGCGGCTCAGCGCGCGGGCCAGCGCCCTGTCCGGTTCGCCCGCCACGGGGCGGTCGCGGCGCGGCGACAGCTCGCGCTGCGCGACCTGCCGGCGCACCAGGATCTTCTTCACATAGGCGACGTTAGCGTTGGCCTGCTCCGGCGGCAGCCCTGATCGCGCGATGCTCTCGGCCTCGCTCATGCGGCCCTGCAGGCCGACGATGACGGCGAGATTGGTCTTCACGCGCGGGCTCGCATCCGCGCTGGCGCTGGCCTTGCGCAGTTGCTCCTCGGCCTTCGGCAGCTCGTTGGAGAGCGCATAGGACAGGCCGAGATTGGACAGCACGGAAGGGTCGTCGGGCGCGATCTTCAGCGCGGTCGCGTAGTACTGCCGCGCCTCCTCGTGGCGCCCCATCTGGTCGAGCGTGGCGCCCTGCGCCGAGAGGATGCGCCAGTCGGGATCCTCGGGCGAATGCGCCCTGCTCAGCACGTCGAAGGCCTGCTGGAAATTGCCGTTGTCGGCGAGCGCGCGGCCATAGGCGGCGAGCAGCGCCTTGTTGCCGGGATTGGCGATGGTCGCCTGCTCCAGCACCGCCACCGCCTGCGAGCGCTGGCCGGTGGCGCGCAGCGCGCTGCCGTAGCGGAGCGCAATGTCGGGATCGTTCGGCGTGGCGCGGAAGCGCTCGCGCAGCTGGTCGAGCTCGGCGCGCGGATCGGCGCTCGCCGCGCCCTTCTTCTCGGCGCTGCCGCCGAGCGCGCCGGTGACCTCGCTGAGATCGGTGGTCTGGCAGGCGCCGAGGCCGAGCAGCACGGCCGTGAAGGACAGCGCGAACGCCGCTGGCCGCAACGAGGGAAGACAACGAGAGGGCCGCGCACGCATGCAACTGAACTACTTCGGGACCGGATGATCTGCACGCTGGCAGATTAACCCTAAGGTCCCGTTAAGCCGGCGCGGCCGGCCGGTTCAATCGATGAATTCGGCGCCGAACTCGCAACCGATGCGCCAGGCCAGCCGGCATTTGCGCTGGTGATCCGGCGCGAACACGATCGTGAACTGCGGCGGGATCTCGACGAATTCGGCGATCACCTTGACGCCGCCGTCGGAAATATCCGTGACCGTGCAGTCCCGCGGCAGGCTGCCATTGCCGTAGTGGATCTTCGCAATCCTCTTGCACAGCCGACGTTCGCTCTTGCGACGGTTCGCCAACATCAACATTCGAGGTCTCACCCGCTCTATCGTCCATCCGGAGGAATAACTTGTAGCGGCGAAACCTTGGGATCTGGCTAGCGCCAGCCCCGGAAATCCGGAGCTGCGATTTGCATTTCGTTTACCTTCAACCGGCGGGCAGCATGAAGGCGTCGAAATAGGCGACCAGGCGGCTGACGTCGTCGAGCGGCATGATGTCGGCGACATACTGGTCGGGCCGCACGATCACGAGGCAGCCGCCCGCGCGATCGATGCCGCGCATCGCGAAGATGTCCTGGCGGCCCGTCAGGTCGGGACAGAACATCTTCTCGTAGTCGAGCAGGCCGTAGCGGCCCTTCCGCGGCAGCAGCAGCGCCGGCATCGTCTCGAGCGCGAGCGCGCGATGGGCCTGCTGGAACACGGCGCGCAGGTCGATCACGGAATCGATATCGGCGCCACCAGGCGTGTAGCGCCGCAGCGGCGATGCCGCATCCTCGGCGAGGAACTTGCAGAGACGGCGGATCGCGGCATCCGGCGCGGCTGGATCATCGGCGCCGGCGAAGGCGAACAGGCGGAAGCGCCCATCGGCCTGGAGCACATGGCCGAGCTGCACCGGCTTGGCATCGCCGAGACGAATGACTGGCGCCGAATGGAAGCGCTTGCCGATGACGAAGCCCGTGGCGAGTTGCTGGAAGGTGTCGTCGCCGGTGAGCACGGACGGCCGATAATGGGTCGCGGTGCCCGCGGTGTAGCGGCCGTGGCGGACGAAATAGTCCTGCGTCCTGGCCGCGTCCGCGCCGCCCTGCTTGGCGGCGGAGGCGAGAATACCCGACCATTCGCGATCGAAATCGATCAGCTCCTGGGCGATCGCCTTGCGCTCGGCCGAGTAGCTGTGCAGCAGCTCCGGCGCGCTACGCCTGCCCAGCACGGCGGCGAGCTTCCAGCCGAGATTGAAGGTGTCCTGCATCGACACGTTCATGCCCTGCCCCGCCTTCGGACTGTGGGTGTGGCAGGCATCGCCGGCGATGAACACGCGCGGCAGCCGGGTCGCGACCTCCGCCTCCGGCACATCGTCGAACTTGTCGGTGATGCGCTGGCCGATCTCGTAGACCGACCACCACGCGACCTCCTTCACCTCGAGCGCATGCGGCGCGAGAATCCGCTTCGCCTTGGCGATCACCTCATCGACGGTGATGTTGCGGCCCGCCACGCGCTCGCCGACATCGAGCTTGGCGAGCTCGACATACAGCCGCACCAGGTAGCCGCCCTCGCGCGGGATCACCAGCAGGCTGCCGTCCTTGGCCGACTGGATCAGCGACTTGAAGCGGATATCGGGAAAGTCGGTGACGGCGAGCACGTCCATCACGCCCCAGGCGTGATTGGCGGAATCGCCCTGCAGCTCGCGGCCGATCGATTTGCGCACGACGCTGCGCGCGCCGTCACAGCCGACCACGTAGCGCGCGCGGACGGTCTCGACCTCGCCTTCATGCCCGGGATCGATGCGGTCGAAGCTGACGGTGACGCCGTGCGCGTTCGCGCCGGCCGCGGGATCGATCGCCAGATCGCGCAGCCGCCGGGAATAATGCGGCTCGAGCCTGGCCGCCGAACGGCGCATCACATCGAGGAAGAAGTCGTGCACGCGGGCCTGGTTGAGCACCACATGCGGCATCTCCGACAGGCCGTCCTCGACATCCTGCACGCGGCCGCTGCGCGCGATGTGTGCGCCGTTGGCCTCGTCCGGCTTCCAGAACGTGGTCTCGTTGATCCAGCAGGCCTCCTTCAGCACGCGCTCGGCGAAGCCATGGGCCTGGAACATCTCCATGGTGCGGCAGGCGATGCCGTCGGCCTGCCCGAGCAGAAGGCGCCCCGGCTTCTGCTCGACGATGCAGGTCTTGATGTCGGGGAACGCCGAGAGCTGGGCCGCGAGATTGAGGCCGGCCGGGCCGCAACCGACGATCAGCACGTCGACCTCGGCGGGCAGCGGGCCTGCCGCGCCCTGGCTCGCCACGCGCTCGGCCGCGTCGAAAATCTCGGGATCGCCCGGCTGGAAGCCATTGAGATGAAACTGCATGTGACCGCCCTCCCTCGTTCTTCTCTATTGATCAGCATACTGATCATCAGTATGCTCGTCAAGCGAAGGCAGGGAGATTCGATTTTGGCCGAGATGCAGGAGATGCCCGGGCACTTAGCGCGGCGGTTTCAGCAGATCGCGGTGGCGGTGTTCCTGAGCGAGGTCGAGGCGGCCGGCTTCGACCTCACGCCGGTGCAATATGCGGCCCTGGCGGCGATCGCGGCGAACCCGGCAATCGACCAGATCACCCTCGCAGGCCTGATCGCCTATGATCGCACCACCATCACCGGGGTGATCGACCGGCTCGCGCAAAAGGGCCTCGTCGTCCGCCAGGCCAGCGCGCGTGATCGCCGCTCGCGCGAGCTGCTGATCACCGATGAGGGCCGGCGCGCGCTGGATGCGATCACACCGGCGGTCGAGGCCGCGCAGCGGCTGATGGTGCGGGGTCTGACCAAGGCCGAGACGAACGAGCTGATCCGCCTGATGCAGAAGGCCATCGCCGCCGGCAACGACCTCAGCCGCGCGCCGTTGCGCGAGGGGACGGCGGAACGGTGAGCGGTTACGGCCGAGAATGCGGATCCTCGCGCCGTCAGGACGCGCGGCGGCAACATTCTCCCGGAGCATCGGTATTCGCAAGGTCGCGAGATCGCGGCCCGGATCGGCCCGCAGGATCGCCACGAGCGCCGCTGCGCTCCCTCTCCCCGTGAAGAACGGGGAGAGGGAGAGCACCGTCATCGCCGCGCCGACGTTCGTCCCGCCTGATCAGCACCGTCTCGAACCATGAGGCCCGCGTCCCCAATGCAGAAACGCAGGCCGCCGGATTCTCTCCCTCACGAATACCGCATCACCCCGTCATCGATCTTGCCGAAGCGCAGCGAGACGATGTCGAGCGCGTAGTTCTGGTACAGCCGCCACGGCCGTTTCGAGCCTTGCTTCGGCAGGTCGGCCACCGCGCGCTGCACGTAGCCGGAGCTGAAGCTCAGCGATGGCAGTGGCGTGACGGTGGCATCGTCATTGTGCGGCACGCATTGGCGGTAGCCATGCCGGTCCATGTAGTTGAGCAGACGGCAGACATATTCGCAGGTCAGGTCGCATTTCAGCGTCCAGGACGCATTGGTGTAGCCGAGCGTCGCCGCCAGGTTCGGCACGTCGGAATACATCATGCCCTTGTAGTTCAGCGTCCGGGAGAAATCGACGGTGCGGCCGTCGACGGCGATCTCGATGCCGCCGAGCACCTGCAGCACCAGCCCGGTCGCGGTGACCACGATGTCGGCCTCAAGCTCGCGCCCATCGGTGAGGCGCACGCCCCGTTCGGTGAACGTCTCGATCCCGGCCGTCACCACCGAGGCGCGCTGCTCGCGGATGGTCTGGAACAGATCGCCGTCCGGCACCAGGCACAGCCGCTGGTCCCACGGATTGTAGCGCGGCGTGAAATGTGTCGCGACATCGTAATCGGGGCCGAGCGCGGCGCGCACGCCGCCCAGGATCAGCTGCTTGACGCGATCAGGCTTGCGCCGGCTGAGCTGGAAGAAATACATTCCGAACAGCACGTTGCGCCAGCGGATCAGGTGATAGGCGAGGCTTGCCGGCAGATGCTCGCGTAGTTTGTTGGCCAGCGCGTCCCTCGCCGGGCGCGACACGACATAGGTGGGCGAGCGCTGCAGCATCGTCACATGCGCAGCGCTCTTGGCCATCGCCGGCACCAGCGTCACGGCTGTCGCGCCGGACCCGATCACGACGACCCGCTTGCCGCTATAATCGAGATCGTCAGGCCACGCCTGCGGATGCACGATGCGGCCCTTGAAATCGGCCATGCCCTTGAAGTCCGGCAGATAGCCGGACTCATAGCGATAATAGCCGGAGCACATGAACAGGAAACCGCAGGTCATCGACACGGGCTCGCGCGTGCCCTGCTCCGTGCTGCGCTCGATCTCGACGGTCCAGCGTGCCTCGGCGCTCGACCAGGACGCGCTGATGACGCGATGGTTGAAGCGGATGTGACGGTCGATGCCGTTCTCGGTCGCGGTGTCCCGGACATATTTCAGGATCTGCGGCCCGTCGGCGATCGCCTTCGGATCGGTCCATGGCTTGAACGAATAGCCGAGCGTGTACATGTCGCTGTCGGAGCGGATGCCGGGGTAGCGGAACAGGTCCCAGGTGCCGCCGATGGCACCGCGCCCCTCCAGGATCGCGAAGCGCTTGCTGGGGCATTTGTGCTGCAGATGATAGGCGGCGGCAATGCCGGACAATCCGGCGCCGACGATCAGCACGTCGACATGCTCTGTGGACATTCGAGCTTTCCTTGGGGTCTTCCTGGCGTTTTATCTTGAAAGGACAGTCGCAACCCCGCCTGCTCCTGTCAAATCGCCGGCCCATTCGCATTCGATCAACTCTCCTGCTCTATCAAGGCGACTACTCTCAGACGGACCTTGCGATGAACGCCCCCGACCCGCACAACGACATGCCCACCGACGGCAGCCGCCGGGACCGCGGCAATCTGCAGGCGCAGCGCGTCGCCCTTGGCGTCACGATCGCCGCGATCGGGCTTGCGGCGTGGTCGCTGTTTCCGAGCTTTCCGGCCGGCCAGCTGATCGCGCTGGTCACGATCATCCCGCTGCTGGCGCTGGTCCTCACCTTGCGCTTTCCGGACCGGTTCCGGATTGGCCTGGGCTCCGGCTACGGCGCCAATCTCGGCACCAGCTGCATCGTGGCGGCCGGGACGCTCGCCGCACGCACGCTGTCGGACGTCAACCTCGTCAGCTGGCTGCCGCTGTCGGCGTTCGCGATCGCCGTCGCCATCGTGTTCCTGATCGTCGCCGCGCGTTTTGAGACGCAGCTGCGCCGGCGCGGCTGGCGGCTGCTGCTGGCCGCCGTCTTCGTCGGCGCCTATGCGTTCGGTTCGCTCGGCCAGTTCAATGCCGCGCTCGACCGCTCGGCACCGGCGCTGCTGCGCAGCCGCGTGCTGGCCAAGCATCTCGGCCACAGCCGGCTTGCGGGCCATCAGGTTGCGCTGGAGGCGTGGGGGCCGTTCGCGACACCAAGCGAGGCGCATGTCTCGCAGGCGCTCTACGAGCGGCTGCAGCCCGGCGACACGGTATGTCTCCGCCTGGGCGACGGCGCGTTCCGCATGGCCTGGTTCACGGTCGCGGCGTGCCGGTGAGGCGCCGCCCGGCAACGATGGGCGCGGGCAAGTTGCGCAGACGAGCGGTGCTGCGTATCTGTGGGACGGACTAGTGGCCCGCATGAGCGAAGCGACATGCGGGGTCTCAGGTGCAGCTGCATTGAACCCGGATATCGCGTCGCTCATCCGGACTACGTTAAGCGGACCGCTTGCATGACCGCCTTCTTGCCGCGTCCCTTTGCCGTCGATCATCCCGATGTCCTCGAGCTCGAGGTCGCGGCGCTGGCTGCGCGCCCCGGCGCGGTGCTGCTGGCGCGCTCGCCGTTCTATCCCGGCGGTGGCGGCCAGTTGCCGGACCGCGGCACGATCGGCTGGAACGGCGCGGTCCACGACGTGATCGGCTTGGAGCCCACCGCCGACGGCCTCTGGCACCTGATCGGCGACGAGGCCGTGCCGGAAGGATCGATCGCGCTGCGTGTCGATCGCACGTTCCGGCAGCGGATGTGCGAGCAGCACACCGTCGCCCATCTCGTCAACAGTGCCGTCTACACGCTGCTCGACGGCGCATTGCTGACCGGGGTCCGCATGACCGACACCGACGAATTCAGCGTCGACTTCGATTTGCCCAAAGTGGCCTCGGAGCAGCTGCGCGCGGTGGAGAACGCCGTCAACGCGGCGATCTCAGACGACCGCCCGGTCCGGGCCTTCGATATGGACTATGACGACGCGCAGGCCACCGCAGGCCTGTTCCGCGCCAAATCCGTCGCCCCGCCGCGCCAGGCCGATGGCCTGATCCGCATCGTCGACATCGACGGCCTCGACCGCCAGGCCTGCGGCGGCACGCACCTGGTCTCGACGGCGCAGGCGCGGCGGATCCGCATTCTGAAGGTCGACAACAAGGGCCGGCAGAACCGGCGGCTGAGGATCGGGCTGGCGAGCGCGTAGGAGCGGCGGGCACTGGCTCGCAACGTGTAGCCCGGATGAGCGCAGCGACATCCGGGGTCTCACACGCCATCACGCTGAACCCGGATGTCGCTGCTCTGATCCGGGCGACGACCTCGCTACGGCTTGGCCACCGGAGCCGACCGACTCTGGCTCGGCGGCGGGAAGACCGGCGCGAACAGGCAGTCCTCCATCCATGGCTGATCCGCCAGGCGATCGTCGGCATCCGGATCGTATTTCCAGCGCTTGTCTGGTGCTGGCGCTGCGGTGCCAGCCGCCCCGGAAGGCACCACGGCCCAATGAGCCATTCTCTTGGCCTCCGCGTCGTCGTCCGGCTCCGGGCATTTGTCGTCGTTGGCAGAGTAGCCGATCGCGCAGCTTGCCTTCGGACTCGCACGACCATCCTTGACCACGTCGAGCCTCCGCACCTCCGTGATATGGCCGCTGGCCCATTCCAGGCTCACGCTGCAGATGCGGTCCTGGTGCTGGCGATAGGCTCCGCTGAGACATGTGTAAGACCAGTTCCCATACGGCGGAGGCGAGA
This sequence comes from Bradyrhizobium sp. SSBR45G, assembly GCF_030159255.1. Taxonomy (GTDB): domain Bacteria; phylum Pseudomonadota; class Alphaproteobacteria; order Rhizobiales; family Xanthobacteraceae; genus Bradyrhizobium. Next base: position 104,161 of record NZ_BSCT01000007.1, read on the forward strand.
AGAAGCATGACGCAGGATCGAAGCCGGCGAATGCGCCACCGCTGTCCCTCGCGACAATCTTCCGCTGCCCCTCCATGGTGCGGATCAACTCGCCACGTTGCAGCTGATCTGCTCGGCTACGCGTGAGGTCCAGGAGGATACTCGCATCGCTTTGCTGGGCATCCGGATCGTTCTCAGCCGCACCGAACCGATCGACACCGCCGGACCGGACCTTGAGCCAGCGCCGCTGGCTCCGGACCAGCGCCTCGTGAAACTCAGGATCGGTGGTCTCGCGCAGCAGCTTGAAATAGGCGGCGCTCATGGCGTCGTCGGCCTTCCTCAGGGCCGGCGTCGCGCAGATGATCTTGTCGACCGGCTGCTGCGCGTTCTTGCAGTCCAGCGCACGGGCCTCCGGCGCGAGCGCAAGACCAGAGACGAGCAACGCGGCACAACTGACGACTTTCATCGAAATGTCTTGCTCACTTCACGAGCGACGCCAGGAAGGCGTCGCCGATGGCGCGCCAGCGGTCGGGATAGAGGCGCAGCAGATGGCCGTCGCCGGGAACGCCGTGCAGCAGGTCGAAGCGCACGCTGCCGCCCGCGGCAGCGAAGGCGGCGTGATACTCATGGATCAGCGTCTCCGGATAGAGCTTGTCGTTGTCGGCATAGAGCCAGAGCTGCGGCACCTTCCCGGCGGCGTCGCGGCCGGCATTGGCGTAGTATGGCGTGGTGACCGGGCCGTAGGGGTACCAGCCGCCGGAGAAGTTCACCACGCCTATCACCTCGGCCGGCTTGAGGCCGGCATAGTGCATGGCGAGAAAGCCGCCGCGCGACTGGCCCGCGAGCAGCACCGGACCCGGGCGCACGCCGGGCAAGCTGCGACCGAAGGTGATCGCGGAATCGAGGTCCTCGACCGCCTGCGCCACGCCGGAGGAGACGTCGACCAGGCTGCCATCGTGGGCGCGACCGAAATCCTCCTCGCCATTGATGCCCTCGGAACGGCCGCGGCCGCGCCGCATCAAGGTCAGCACGGCAAAGCCATTGTCGCGCAGCCAGTGCGCTTCCGTAGCGAACGACCATGTGCGCAGCTGGTTACGGCCGACGTCGGAGCCATGCGTGACGATCGCGAGTGGCGCCGGGCCCGGCCCGGACGGCGGGTAGTAGGTCGCCTCCAGCCTGATCGGCCGGCTGCCATCGGGCGTGCGCAGCGTCAGATGTGGAATCCAGACGCGCTGGCCCGGCCATGGCCAGTCCTCGGGACGCTCGCCAGACGCGAGTCGGGCCGCGTCCGTGCGCACCAGCGCGCCCGATGTGACGCCGCCATTCTTGAGAGTCGCGGTCAAATACAGCCGGTCCGGACCATCGAACGCATAGCGGAAGATGCGAAACCCGGTCATGACCAGCACACCATCCTTGATGACCGCTTCGTCACGCCACCATTCCCGGTTGGCGCCGTACAAGGCCGAGTCCGACACCGCGAACACGACGTTGGCATGGCCGTCGGCGCGGATGCGCTCGACCACCAGGATGTGGCGGTCGTCATGCCAGGTACCGATCCAGGCGCCGAGGAAGCGTGCCATCTCAGCCGGCACATCCGGCGCCGGCGGTTCGATCTCGAACGCCGGCGGCAGCGGGACGATGGTCTCGGGATCGACCGTCAAGGGTTGCGCGAGAGATCCGTACATCATCACTGCCACCACCAATGCGAGCAAAGCCGATCCGACACGCATGATGCCCCCTTCCCCAGCGCCCGAAGGTTATGGCCGATGCACGATCACGTCGAATCCTTCCTCAGCCGTTGGTGCCATGAAGTAGGACGTGAACAGGTCGAACTCTTCGTCCGTGACCGTAAAGGCATGGCGGCCTTCCGCGTTGCGTGCCCGCAGCCGCGCCTTGCAGACCGCGTCGGGCACGTCGAGGTGATGCAGCTGGTGCGGCACGCCGGCGGCTTCGAACAGGCCGCGCATCCAGGCCCGGCTCGCCAGCGTGTTGGCGGGAAAATCGAGCACGACCGACACGCCGGCGCGCAGCAGCGCCACCACATGCGGCCCCATCACCGCGCGCAGTCGCGACGAATTTCTGACGTAGTCGGCGAGGCTGGCCTGCTCGCCCGGATAGAGCTGCGCCAGCCAGTCGTCCTCGGCAACCACGATGGTGGCGGGGCGACGGCCGAGCTCCGCCGTGAGCGTCGATTTGCCGGCAGCGATCTTGCCGCACACGAGGTGCAGCGTCGGTTGGTTCGCGGACATGGTTCAGACCTCGCATGCGGCACCGCCTCGGGCGCCGAAATTGTTCACGGAGCAAATCGCAGGCAAACGCGCCCGGCCCGACTGATCAGGCCGGGTCGGGAATTCGGCCGCAAATGCCGCCGCCTGCGATGTGAACATGAAAGATCATGCCGGATATTTTGACAGAGTCCGGCGGCGTCGTCCAGTGACCACCTTGCTCGCGTTGACGGTCCCCGCGCTTATCCTGTTAGAATGGCGTGCAGCATCGATCATCATCGCCTTCCGAGGCACGTTGCGGAGTCGGAGTCCGGCCTTGCTCGAGAGATCGTCCATCCTTGTTTCAGTGAACCGCGCCCTTCTCGGCGAGGTGTCGGCGTCACTGCGGGAGGTTCAATATTCGTTCAGTGACGGCAACATCGACATCTTCTGTGTCTTTGACGGCGAGATCTCCGAGGATGACCGGGAATCGATGAGCTGCGTCGCGACGGAGGTGACGGCCGACTTTCCGAACGTGACCGTTCAGGAGCATTGCCTGCGGATCGACGTGCCAGACCCGGTACCGAATCTACCTGGCCGCGTCACCGTCTTCGCGCGGAAAGAGTAGGTCTTGAACGACGAGTCATCACGGCGATCACGTTCGATCCCGCGGCGCTCATGGCCTTTGATCAAGAGCGAGCCTCATGACCCACGCCGAACAGATCTTCGACTATCGCTTTCCGAGCGTCGATTATCCCATCGTGACGGTGTCACGGCGGTTGGCCGAACTGGCGGCGAGCCATGGCTGGACCGTCGAGACGTGGGACGAGGATGGCCTCGGCGAAGCATCGGGGGTGATCCTGAGGCTCGCCTCGGGCCGCACCATTTTTCTCCTGGAGTTGCGCCACCTGATCGAACATCATCGCGAAAAAGGGCCAACGGTCTATATCGATGGCTCGGAGCTCGCCTTGCGCGGCGTTGCCGTATTGCTCGCAGAAATCCTGACGACGCTTGGACTGACGCAGCAAGACGCCGAATGGTTCGCCCCAGCGGAAAGTCAACAAGCCTCCATCGACATGTTGAAGATACTGCCGCCGCTGCTGCCGCCTCCCCATGGGCCACCAGACAGCTACATTCGTCTGAACAACCCTCCGGACGCGAAGTCCGAGATCGAGTGTTATGGCGAACTCGATCGCGACCGCATTCCGCTGCGGTGGATCAAGCAGTATCGCGACGGCCGTCTTCAAATCTGCAGCTACACTCACAGGAGCTGGCCCGTCGTGATGCCCAAAGGCGCGATTTCATCCGTCGCCGAGATCAATGCCACCAGCGGATTTTCCGCGCGCGAGATCTCCGCCGCCGAATTCGAAGCGGTGTGGCGGAAAGCGCAGGGCTTCAAGTGATCAGCGAGACCTAACGTCGCGGAGACCGCGGCTGTTCTCAAAGCCCTTGTTTTGCGGGCCCAGACAAGTTTGGAAACTCTCTAAGAGCAATTCCAGCCGCCGCTCCGTTGACACAATCCGCCCGTTGCCGTCTCCAATGATCCCACGATGCATCGTATTTGTTCATTGGAGGGATTGATGAGACTGACCACCGCCGCCGTGATCGGCGCTGCAATCGCTGGCTTCGCCATCTCGCCGGCCATGGCCGACGGCTACAAGACCTGCACCAAGCTCGACAAGGCGCAGTGGAAGCCGGCCACCGAGGCCGAGGCGAAGGCCAAGGAGGCGGGCTACGAGGTGCGCCGCTCCAAGGTCGAGGGCACCTGCTACGAGGTGTATGGCGTCAAGGGCGGCAAGCTCTACGAGCTGTTCTACAGCCCGGAGGACCTCAGCCTGAAGCACACCATCGCCAAGTAGTCAGCGCCAAGTAGTTGGCGTCCGGCGTGCAGATCCTCTGCACGCCGCGATGGGACGGCCATGCACGGAACAGCTCCCAAACCGACCGGCCAGCGTGACCCGGATCCTGCCCAGACCGTGCAGGTCTGGGACCTGCCGCTGCGTCTGTGGCACTGGTGGCTTGCCGTGCTGGTGCTCGTCGCCTGGGTGACGCCGAACGTCCATGACGGCCTGCACCGGACCGCCGGCTACGCGATCCTCGGACTGCTCGCCTTCCGCCTGATCTGGGGCTTCATCGGCACGCGGCATTCGCGCTTTCGCAGCCTCGGCGCCCGGCTGCGCGCCACGCCCGCTTATCTGTGGAATCTGCGGCACGGCATGACCGGGCGCTATCTCGGCCTCAACCCCGCCGGCACCGCGATGCAGCTGGCGCTGCTGCTCGTGCTGATCATCTCCGCCGTGACCGGCGCGATGCAGGTGACGGTGCGCTTCTTCGGCATCTGGTGGGTCGAGGACACCCACGCGGTGACGTCGAACCTGCTGATCCCGCTTGTCGTGCTGCATGTCCTCGGTGTCGTGCTGGTCGGCCGGCTGCAGCGCGAGAACCTCGCGCGCGCGATGCTCACGGGGCGCAAGCTGCTGCGGCGCAGCCCTCGCAAAGAGACCACGCCCGCCAATCGCTGAGAAGCTCAGCCGCGCACGGCGTAGGGCGTCTGCGCCAAGCGGTCGGCGCCGATGGCGAGATCGCGCTGCGCGTCCGCGAGCGCCTTTCGCTCGCGCTTTTCCTCGGGCAACGACCAGATCGAATCGTCGGGCGCGTAGTCCCGGATCAGCCTGGTGCCGCCGACGATGACCTCGATGGTGCTCATGACATCAGCTCCACGAACCCGTGGCGACAGACTACGCCGCGTCGCCGTCAGCGGCAACGACGGACCGCACGTCATGAGGCCCGGCGGCTTGCCGACGTGGCGATTGCCCTATGAATGACGGCGTTGAGGCGGCGCGCGATGGAACCTCGAGGCGTTGCACTCAAGACACAGTTCCCGCAAAAGGTGCCAACCACACGCGCTGCGGTGTTGCGCCCGGCCGGCTTGCACCGAACAATCGCAGGTATCGGATGCCTGACCGCTCCTGTTCGCAGGAGCTGGGATCTTGGGAGGCCGGATGATGAGCTCGCAGCAGTTCACCACGCGTGCGTTGTGCCGATCCGTTGTCCTCGCCGGCTGCGTCATGGCGTGGCCTGCAGGGGCCGCCGAACCCGATGCGACGCCGGTCGTCGCGGAGGTCACGGCGTCGACGACGACTGAGCAGATGATGACGCAGCCGCCGCCGTCGGAGCCTGCGCTCACCACCGCGTCGATCACCCCCTCGGCTGTCCTGCCGGTGGACGAAACGGCCCCGCCCAGCACGGCGGCCGAAGCACCTCACTCCATGGTCGCCAGCGTCGACCGCATCGAGATCCTCGACGAATGTCCTGATATCGACGTCTGCGTCGATCGCTATCTGTGGGCGATGTATGAGCGCGCGCCCAAGCTCGACAAGATCAGGGAGACCGAGCGGCGCGTCGTTACGATCAAGCGCAAGGGCCGCATGGTGAAGGTGACGCGCACGTTCGCGAAGCTGGTCGACAATGATTTCACCTGGAAGGACCCGAAGGCCGCCGAGCGGATCGGCCGCAGCATGATGGAGTATGTGATCGGCGGCATGGACCGCAGCTTCAAGCTGAAGCTGTTCCACACGCTCCACGCGGCCGAAGCGGCCGGTCTCGCGCCGGGCATCACCAGCGGCTTCCGCGACGATTATCGGCAGGAGATCGCGAGCGGGCTGAAGGCCGCCACCAACCGCTCCTATCATGGCGGCAGCCTGCGCGGCGGCTATGGCCACGGCCTCGCCGCCGACATCGTCAGCGTCAACGGCGCGACCCGCGCACAGCGCTGGGTGGCGACGGAGCAGTTGTGGAAATGGGTCGACGCCAACGGCAAGACTTTCGGCATCGGCCGGCCCTATCTCGATCACGACCCGCCGCATGTCGGCCCCGTCGATGGCGAGGAATATGCGAAGCATCGCGGCGCGGCGGTGAAGGTGGCGGCAGCGGAGACGAAGAAGCACAAGCGTATCGCCGCGCGTCAGGAGCATCACGCCGCCAAGCGCGCAAAGGCGATCCGCGCCTCGGCGCTGGCGTCACGCCGGACGGGGTGAACGTCACACCCACGGCAGGTGGCAGCGTCGCGTTGATGTCGCAGAGCGCGCTTCCTCTCCGTCATTGCGAGGAGCGAAGCGACGAAGCAATCCAGAGTCGCGCGTGACGCCCTGGATTGCTTCGCTGCGCTCGCAATGACGACTGCGACAGCTTTGTCAGAGCATCGATGACCACAAAACAAAAAGCCGGGGCAATGCCCCGGCCTTCGCTGTCTCCGCCGCGCGTTGCGCCGGATATCAGTAGCGGTAGTGGTCCGACTTGAACGGGCCTTCCTGCTTGACGCCGATATAGGAGGCCTGGTCGGGGCGCAGCTTGGTGAGGTTCACGCCGATCTTGGCGAGATGCAGCATGGCCACCTTCTCGTCGAGCGACTTCGGCAGCACGTAGACTTCCTTCTTGTACTTGCCGTCCTTGTTGTTGGCGTAGAGCTCGATCTGCGCCAGCGTCTGGTTGGTGAACGACGCCGACATCACGAAGGACGGGTGGCCCATCGCGTTGCCGAGGTTCACGAGGCGGCCTTCAGACAGCAGGATCATGCGCTTGCCGTCGGCGAAGGTGATCTCGTCGACCTGCGGCTTGATGTTGGTCCACTTCAGGTTCTTCAGCGAGGCCACCTGGATCTCGTTGTCGAAATGGCCGATGTTGCAGACGATGGCGCGATCCTTCATCGCGCGCATGTGCTCGATGGTGATGATGTCCTTGTTGCCCGTGGCGGTCACGAAGATGTCGGCACGCGGGGCCGCGTCTTCCATCGTCACGACCTCATAGCCCTCCATCGCCGCCTGCAGCGCGCAGATCGGATCGATCTCGGAGACCATGACGCGGCAGCCGGCCTGGCGCAGCGAGGCGGCCGAGCCCTTGCCGACGTCGCCGAAGCCGGCGACCATCGCGACCTTGCCCGACATCATGACGTCGGTGCCGCGGCGGATGCCGTCGACCAGCGACTCGCGGCAGCCATAGAGGTTGTCGAACTTCGACTTGGTGACGCTGTCATTGACGTTGATGGCGGGCCAGAGCAGCGTGCCGGCCTTCTGCATGTCGTAGAGACGGTGCACGCCCGTGGTGGTCTCTTCCGAGACGCCCTTGATCGACTGTGCAATGGCCGCGAAGTAGCCCTTCGGCTTCTCCTTGAGCTGCTTCTTCAGCAGCGCGAAGAACACCTCCTCCTCCTCCGAGGCAGGCTTGTCGAGGAACGCCGTGTCGCCGTTCTCGGCGCGCAGCCCGAGATGGACGTACATCGTGGCGTCGCCGCCGTCATCGAGGATCATGTTGGGATGGCCGCCGCCGTGCCAGTCGAATAGCTTGGCAGTGTAGTCCCAATAGTCGACCAGCGTCTCGCCCTTGATGGCGAACACCGGAATGCCGGCGGCGGCGATTGCCGCCGCGGCATGGTCCTGGGTCGAATAGATGTTGCAGGAGACCCAGCGGATGTCGGCGCCGAGCGCCTTCAGCGTCTCGATCAGCACCGCGGTCTGGATGGTCATGTGCAAGGAGCCCGCGATGCGCGCGCCCTTGAGCGGCTGCTGCGGGCCATATTCCTCGCGCGTCGCCATCAGGCCGGGCATCTCGGTCTCAGCGAGCGAGATCTCCTTGCGGCCGAACTCGGCGAGCGACATGTCCTTGACGATGTAGTCGTTAAAACCTGGCTTGGCGGTCATGTGGGTTTCCTGGTCGGATGTATTCGGACGGGGTCGTGACGAAACGAAAAGAGACGCGTCGAGGCGCAGTCTGGATCACCGTCCCCGGACTTTCGGGGATAGGAGACGGCGGCCTTCTGCCGCCGTCCTTGGCTCAGTCAAACCGATGCATGGCATCGGTCATGGGATAAGGGCAGCCGCACGCATGGTGCGAACTGTTGGCCCTGCCCCCACCCGGACTGCATTGATCGATGCAATCCGATCTCTCCCCGCGAGCGGGGAGAGATCAAGACGGTTACACCGCGCGCTTGAGCGCCTCGACGAGGTCGGTCTTCTCCCAGGAGAAGCCGCCCTCATTGTCCGGGGTGCGGCCGAAATGGCCGTAGGACGAGGTGCGCGCGTAGATCGGGCGGTTGAGGTCGAGATGGGTGCGGATACCGCGCGGCGTCAGGTCCATCGCCTGCGCGGCAGCCTTCTCGAGCACGTCCTCTGACACCTTCCCGGTCCCGTGAGTGTCGATGTAGATCGACAGCGGCCGCGCCACGCCGATCGCATAGGCGAGCTGCAGGGTGCAGCGGTCGGCGAGGCCGGCGGCGACGATGTTCTTGGCGACGTAGCGCGCGGCATAGGCCGCGGAGCGATCGACCTTGGTTGGGTCCTTGCCCGAGAAGGCGCCGCCGCCATGCGGGGCCGCACCACCATAGGTGTCGACGATGATCTTGCGGCCGGTCAGACCCGCGTCGCCATCGGGACCGCCGATGAAGAACTTGCCGGTCGGGTTGATGTGCCAGATCGTCTTCGCGTTGATCCAGCCTTCGGGCAGCGCCTTGCGCACGTAGGGCTCGACGCGCTCGCGGACCTGCGCCGAGGTCATGTCCTCGACCAGATGCTGATGCGACACCACGATCTCGCGCACGCCGACCGGCTTGCCGTTCTCATACTGCACGGTGACCTGGCTCTTGGAATCCGGACCGAGCACCTTCTCGACGCCGGCATGGCGGGCTTCCGAGATCAGCCGCAGGATCTTGTGGGCGTAGAAGATCGGCGCCGGCATCAAATCGGGCGTTTCGTTGGTCGCGTAACCGAACATGATGCCCTGGTCGCCGGCGCCCTCTTCCTTGACTTCGCCGGGCTGCAGCGCGTCGACGCCCTGCGCGATGTCGGCCGACTGCGGATGCAGCAGGATCTCGATGTCGCAGGTCTTCCAGTGGAAGCCCTGCTGCTCGTAGCCGATGTCCTTGATGGCCTCGCGGACGACGTGCTCGATGTGCTCGTTGGTCACCGACGACGGGCCGCGGGTCTCACCGGCGATCACGACCTTGTTGGTGGTGGCGAGCGTCTCGCAGGCGGCGCGGATCTGCCACGGGTCAATGCCGGCCTTCGGCCCTTCGCGGTAGAACAGATCGACGATCTCGTCGGAAATACGGTCGCAGACCTTGTCCGGATGGCCTTCGGACACCGACTCCGAGGTGAACAGATAAGACGCGCGCATCAAGCAACCCCTTCTTCGCCGCCCACGGCGGTCGTTTGTATTGATCCCAAGGATGTCAGTCGCGACGCCGCGAGATGACGTAGGACTCGTCGTAGAACCACAGCCCGTTGTGCTTTCGCAGAACCTCTCTGGCGGCGTCGAGCGCACGAGACGAGTGAGCCACCTCGGTCAGGCGGTCTTCCTCGATCTGCGCGACATACACCGCCGCGTTCCAGGCTGCAAAGGCCGTCGAAGTTCCGATCGCACCGGTGACCTCGTTGGGCAGAGCCTCCATCTCATACCTGAAAATCGAGCGATTGTCCGCATAGGCGTTAAAATTTAAGTCCCGCCCACTGGAGCCCAGCTCGTACTTGACGGCGCGCAATAGCTCATGCCGGCTGACCGAGAAAGGATTTTCTCCCGGCCAGACCGCCTGGATGATCTCCAGGCCCGGATCCTGGCCGTGGGAGTGGATTCCGATCAGCCGGCCGCCCGGTTTCAGCGCTCGTGCCAGCGGTGCGATGATGCGCTTGGCGCGGAAATTCACCGAGGAACGCGCTCGATACGGCTGCGAGGCGATAATCAGGTCGAAATTCGCTTCGACCCGGCCCGCCCGCGGGATGATGCCGTCGAGCAGGAACCGGTGGTCCTCGCGATAGAGCACCAGCGCGATCGGCCGCTCATAGACCGGCATACCGGTGCGCTGCGAGACGTTGGCGCGCCAGTTCTGCTCCAGGAACGGCTTCAGCGCCGTGATCTGGGTCTCGAAATCACCCGACGAATCGCCCTGCAGCACGACCTCGTGCCAGATCATCGAGGCCGCCACCGTGGGCGAGGCCGGCGTCAGCCACGGCGCCTCGGCATAGTTCATATTGGTGAACACGAACACGCTGGCCGGATGCTCGAACAGCCGGTCCGGCACCTTCTCCAGGGTCAGGCGGACATCCTCGAGGCTCAGCTCCTTGCCGGCGACATAGAACGGGATGTGCGGATAGCGGCCATGCATGGTCCGCAGCACTTTCGACAGCACGGTGCCGTCGCCGACGCCGGCGTCGAACAGCCGCAACGCCGGTGGTCGCGGATGGATGCTGGCGAGCTCGAGGCCGACGCGCTCGGCCACCACCCGCTTCTCGCTGCAGGTATGCACGAACAGCAGGTATTTCTGGCGGTTTTCGAAGAAGCGGAAATTGCTGCGGGGATCGCGCTTCTCGGGCACGACGTCGAGGCGCGGCGGCGGCAGGGTGCCGGTGGAGGCCGCGATATAGGCCTGAATGCGATCGAGCGTATCGATCGTGATGCGCTTGCCCTCGCGCAGCCGCTGCACGAGCTTGCCGTCGTTGACCGCGCGCCGGCCGAACGTCGATTCCGCCATGTCGGACTGGCGGCAGAACTCCGTGATCTGGGCGAGCAGCTGGTCGTTCTTCATCGGCTCAATGGGTGGGAAATCGGAGTGGGCAGATCGCCCCTAGCCCAACCTCCTAGCACCTCCTGCCCACCCATGGGAAGGGCCTGAACCCGGAACCCTCCGGACGCAACAAACGGGATATGGTTTCCCTGCTCTTCCCGTTCCGGTTTCTGCCGATGCGCCGTTCGCTCCTGCTGCTGCTCCCGCTGCTGGCCGCCCTCTGGGCGTCCCCGGGCCTCGCCCAGTCGAAATCCGAGCTTGGGCCACTCTGCACCACCGACACGACGCCGGCCGACCAGATGATCGCCGCCTGCAACAAGATCATCGCGCTGAAGGTGTTTTCCGGCGGGCAGCTGGCGACGATCTATTTCTGGCGCGCGGTCGGCTGGAACAAGAAGGGCGACTACGGCCGGGTCATTGCGGATGCGACCGAGGCGCTGCGGCTGCAGCCCGCCCAGGCCATCTACAATCTGCGCGGCTCGGCCTATTACGACAAGGGTGAGTACGAGATCGCGATCGCCGACTTCAATGACGCCGTCAAAAGTGGCCCACCGAGCGGCACCATCTTCCACAACCGTGGCAATGCGTATCGCGGCACCGGCGACTATGCCAAGGCGATCGCTGATTACGATCAGGCGATCAGGCTGACGCCGAAGTCAGCGCTGTCCTGGCAGAACCGCGGCATCTCCAGGGAAGCGACGGGCGACCTCGACGGCGCGCTCACCGACATCAACGAGGCGATCCGGCTCGATCCGGCGCTGGCCTCGCCGCTGATCAACCGCAGCGTCATCTGGCGCGCCAAGGGCAATGTCGAACGCGCCATCGCCGACGGCACCGAGGCGGTCCGCCTGGCGCAGAATCCTCCGGCCAACATCATGACGCCGCCCGGCAGCGTGATCATCGCCGCCCACGTTCACCGGGCGCTGGCCTACGAGGCCAAGGGCGAATTCGACGCCGCCAAGGCGGACTATGCCGCGGCGCTGAAGCCGGTCGCGTCCGACGCCGGCAGCAAGGCCAACCAGGCGACCGCCAAGGTACGGCTATCGCTGCTATCCGAGCCAGTCGCGCAACCGCCTCAGCGAGCTGACACGCCGCAACCAGCGGCCATCGCGACAGGGCAGCGCATGGCGCTGGTGATCGGCAACGGCGCCTATGCGCATGTGCAGCCGCTGCCCAATCCGCCCCGCGATGCGCGTGCGATCGCCAGGAGCCTGCGCGACATCGGCTTCACGGTGGTCGAGGGCATCGACCTCGACCGCGCGGCGATGCAGGCCAAGACGCGCGACTTCCTGCGCGAGGCCACGCGCGCCCAGGTCGCCGTGGTCTATTATGCCGGACACGGCGTGCAGATCGACGGCCGCAATTATCTCGTGCCCACCGACATTGCGTGGTCCGCCGGCAGCGACGTCGTCGGCGCCATGGTCGACATGGACCAGATCCTGGCCGGGCTCGATGACCAGGTCCGCACCAACATCCTGATCCTTGATGCCTGCCGCAACAACCCGTTTGCGCCGCAGGCCGGCGCGACCGAACCGGGGCGCGGGCTCACCGGCGCCACCGGCCTCGCCGCGCCCGCCGCGCTCGGCACCGGCGCAACCTCCGGTGCCGGCACCTTGATCGCGTTCGCGACGGCGCCCGGCAAGGTCGCGCTCGACGGCGAGGGCGACAACAGCCCGTTCTCGGCGGCGCTGTCGCGCCACATCGGCACCCCGGGCCTCGAAGTGCAGCAGATGCTGACGCGGGTCCGTGCCGAGGTGGTCGCGAGCACCAGGAACAAGCAGGTGCCGTGGTCGAACTCATCGCTGCTCGGCGAAGTCTATCTGGCGGCCAAATGATCGGAAGCCACCCGCCGCGCCAGCACCGGCTCGTCGGGCCGGCCTGTCGACGTCAGAGCAGCTTCAGCTGGACCCAGAGCGAGAGGCCGAGGCGTTGCCGGTCGGCATAGGCCGAACGCCAATGCGGCAGGCGGCGGATGCTGCCGGCGGCGATCGCAGCGGCTTCCAGAACCGTCCTGAGGGGTGATCTGGGCAGCGATCTCACCCGCCCCGACAGGCTGCCGGGGTGGTCCTGAGCCCGTCTCACATGGCTGAAGACGAGGTCGGTCCTCAGAAAGTGACGCATATCGAAAGGCTGCGTCTCGTGCTCGACCACATCGAAGCCATGGCGTGGACCGATGCGCCTGAACGCCTCGATCGTCCATCGTCCGATGTGGTTCGGCGGCATGTCGATCAGCGATTCATGCGCTTCCTGATAGTTGGTATGCGCCGTGTTGGGCACGGCGATGAAGACGCGGGCTCCTGCCTTGCCGAGCCGTGCCAGACGTTGAAAAAGCTCGTCGAGCCGGTCCATGTGCTCGACCACCTGGAACAGAAAAATAAAATCGAAGCGCGACGACATCGCAAGCAAGGCATCGCTTCGCACATCGTCCTCGACGACCTCATAGCCGAGGGCGCGCAATCTGGCGCTGGCGGTCCGACCATATTCGGTGGCCGTCAGCAGCGACGCCGAGGCGCCATGCAGGCACAACAGGTCGAGGAAGTAACCGAATCCCGCTCCGACCTCGAGCATGGTTTTGCCCTGCAACTGCTGGCCGCGGAGAGCCTCGAGCGTCCTGCCGAACTCCCACCGGTCACTGGGATAGGCGACATAGGGATAGGCGAGATTGTAGAACAGCTGATCGCCGGCGACGAACGGCCAGGAAAAGCCGAACCCGCAGGATTCACAGGCCCGGATCTGACAGCTCCTGCCGCCCCAAAGCTCTTCGATATGGGACCGGAGCTTCCGGTTGATATCGGGATGCTCCTGCTGCTGCACGAAGTGCTGGGCGGCCTGTTCGGCGGAAACGACGAAGCGAGCGGCTGTCCTGTGCCCGCTGCAGGCAGGGCAGACGGGATCGGTGATCATGCTCGATGCCCCGGTTTCGACGACGGCAGGGTTTCTCAACCCGGCGTGCCGGTCAATCGCCGCAGCATGGTTGTGCGGAGAGCCTTTAGATTTGGATACCGATCGGGGGATCGGCATGCGCGCCCGCAAACAATCCGGCAGGCCTGCCTGCGGTGCGGGCCGGCGCCTGCGCCGCGCCCGAGCAGCACGCGGAACCGCCAGCAGCGAATGCAGCGTGCGCGAATCCTGCTATTGTCGCGTCCAACAGAGACGACGCGGAACGCCCTCGACATGCCGCCGCGCCGACACGATCGGCCTGCAACGTGGCCGTCTCGAACCTATAGGGGAGGTTACCTTTGTCTGGTCGATTTGGTCTGGCCCTCGGATTTGGTCTCGCGCTGGTGGCGGGCCCCGCGCTCGCCGACGACGTCACCGGGGTCTGGCTGCGCGAGAGCGGCGCGTCCAAGGTCAGGTTCGCGCCGTGTGGCGGCGCCGTCTGCGGCACGGTGGTCTGGATCAAGGAGGGCACGGATACGCCGGCCAAGGTCGGCCAGCGGCTGTTCTCCGGCATGAAGTCGACCGGGCCCAACGCCTGGGCCGGCAGCTACAGCAACCCGGACGATGGCAAGACCTACGACGCCAAGATGACCCTGTCCGGCAACACGCTGACGACCTCGGGCTGCGCGTTCGGCGGCGTGATCTGCCGCTCCTCGACCTGGACGCGGGCGAATTAGGGGTCCGTTCGCGACTCCGCGTTAGTGTCCACGGGATCGAAAGGCATCAATCGTCCAGATGGCAGCGAAAACGCAGGCGCGGCTGGGATTCGTGGTGTTTGCGGTGATCGCCGCAGCCGCCGCGACATTCGTGCTGTCGCGCCGCTCTGCGGCGCCGTCCGGCAGCGATCACCGCACCGTTCGCCAGCTCGTCGTCCACTACAACATGCAAGCTCGCCCCGACGATCCGATCGTCGTGCTCGGTGACAGCATCGTCGAGGCCGCGACCTTGCCGGCCAGCGCCTGCGGGCATCCGATCGTCAATGCCGGCCTCGCCGGCGCCGGGACGCGCAGCGATCTCGCCGGCTGGCTCAAGCCGGCGCTCGGACCGAAGCAGCCGTTCGCCATCATCGTCTCGCTGGGCGTCAACGATGCGCTGACCGACAAGCCCGATCAGGCCGCAGTCTTCGCCGGGCGCTATGAGGCGCTGTTGCGCGAACTGGCGAAACTCACCACGCGCCTCTTCATCGTCGAGTTTCCCCCCGTCGAGGTGCGCGGGCCGTTCACGGCGGCGATGGAGAAGACCGCGATGGCGAGCATCACCGGCTACCGCGCGGCGCTGCCGGACCTCGCGAAACGAGCCGGTGCAACATTCCTGCCGTTGCCACCCATGGAGTCGCCGTTCACGCTCGAAGGCATCCACCTGAATTCGGCCGGCTACCGGTCCTGGGACCAGGCCATTCAGCAAGGGACAGAGCTTGCCTGCCGCTGATCAGCCGCGCGGCACTGATTCCTCTGACGCTTGCGAAAACAATCCTTCACCTCGTCCCCGCTAGGATCGGCCCGCGCATCCCCTCGCGACGGTTAACGAAGCCCTGCATGGCCCTGCCCCGAACCTCGACATCGCCTGGGACTCACAAGCTCCTCGGACTGGAGCTGTTGCGCTTCCTCGCCACCATCTCGGTGCTGCTGTGGCACTACCCGCACTTCGCCTATGTGGCCGACGCGCCGGTCGATCTCGTCAGAAGCGAGCTGCCGTTCTACCGCGTCCTGTTCCCGTTCTATGAGCTCGGCGAATACGGCGTCGTGATCTTCTGGTGCATCTCGGGCTTCATCTTCTTCTGGAAATACAGTGCGCTCATCCCGGACGGCGCGGTCGACAGCTGGACGTTTTTCGTGAACCGGCTGTCGCGGCTCTATCCGCTGCATCTGGCAACGCTGCTGCTGGTCGCGGGGCTGCAGGCGATCTACGTCGCGCAGCACGGCTTCGCCTTCGTCTACCAGAGCAACGATCTCGGCCATTTCGTCGCGCAGCTGTTCATGGCGAGCGACTGGCTGCCGCCGACCGGCGTCAGCTTCAACGGCCCGATCTGGTCGGTCTCGATCGAGGTGCTGGTCTATGCCGCGTTCTTCGTCGGGCTGCGCTTCGTCACCACGTCGCCGCTGTTGAACCTGGCGATGATCCTGGCCGGGATCGCGAGCGGCACGCTGGTCGGCAAATGTTTTGTCTTCTTCTATGCCGGCGGACTAGCCGCGATGGCGCGGCAGGGCGTTGCCGATGCCTGGTATCGACCGAAGCTGGAGGCGCTGGCCGCGTGCGCCGTCGTCGGCATTCCGGCGTCGCTCTGGCTCTCCGGCGTCGAGCTCGCCGAGCGATCGGCAGCTGTCCTGCTCGTCTATACACCGATCCTGCTATTCGTCTGCGCAACGCCGCTCACGCTGCCAAAACGCATCGAAGATCTGCTGCAGGCAGCCGGCAACATGACCTATTCGTGCTATCTGCTGCACTTCCCGATCCAGCTCGCGATCGCGCTGGCTTTCGGTGCGTGGGGACGAGCAATCCCCTACGGCAGCCCCTCGTTCTGGATCGGCTTCATGGGCCTGACCCTGACCGCGGCGTATCTCACCTACGTCTGGTTCGAGGCCCCGGCCCAGCGGCTAATCCGCCGGGCGCTGCAGCGCAAAAGCGAAGCTGCGCGGATGGCTCCGGCATCCCGGCCCTGATCAGCCAGTCGAAGCCGCCCCGGCAACGCTACCCAACTTGCAATTGCTGTCGGAGAGAATAGATTCTTTCCGTGAAAGATTCACTGGAAGACACGCGTATGTCCCTCTCTGGCGTGGACCAACGTATCGAAAAGGCCGTCCGCGAAACGATGACCGACCAATTCAGGTCGGTCAAGGTGCGTGACGTCAACATCAAGCCGGACACCGATCAGTTCGGAGAAGACGTGCTGCATATCGACGTCGTTTATGACGGGAAATCGCTCGATCCGAAAGCAACGACAAGCTTCGTCCGGCATCTGCGTCCGCGCCTATTCGAGCTGCACGAAATGAAGTTTCCGGTCATCTACTTCGTATCGAGCGCGGATCTCTAGACGTGGATGCCGATGACCTGTTGGAAGCAGCTAGGCATCTGGCGTCGCGGACAGGAAAGCCACGCCAAGCCTTTCTCAGGCGCGCTGTCGGCACGGCTTATTATGCCATGTTTCACTGCCTTGCGAAGAATTGCGCGGATCTGCTGATCGGCGGCACTGGTGCGCAACGCAGTGAGGAGGCCTGGGCGCTGGTTTATCGCGCCCTCGATCATGGCACAGTTCGGAACGTCTGCTCGAACAGTCAAACCATGCGGGCTTTCCCGCAGCACATCCAGGACTTCGGCAATACGTTCGTAACGATGCAGAAGAAGCGGCACGACGCGGACTATGACCCGCAATGCTCCGTCTTCAAGTCCGCGGTCCTGGCAGACATCAACGGCGTCGAGACCGTTTTGGCGGATTTCGAAGCCACTGCGATGAAGGACCGCAGAGCCTTCGCTGCTGCGATCCTTTTCAAGAAGAGGCCTTGACGACCGATAGAGCCGCTTCAACAGACGGATTGTCTCGTCCCCCTGAGCCGGACCGGGCAAGACCGATCCAGCTCTTTCACGCTGCCCGGCGCGCCTACTTCCCCCAGATCTCCTCGGCGAGTTCGACGCAGAGGCGCAGCTTGGCCCACTGCTCTTCTTCGGAGAGGATGTTGCCCTCCTCGGTCGAGGCGAAGCCGCATTGCGGGGACAGCGCGAGCTGGTCAAGCGGGGCGAACTTCGAGGCCTCCTCCAGGCGGCGCTTGATGTCGTCCTTCTTCTCGAGCTCGCCGACCTTCGAGGTGACGAGACCGACGACGACGACCTTGTTGCCCTTCGGCAGGAAGCGCAGCGGCTCGAAGCCGCCGGCGCGCTCGCTGTCGTACTCCAGGAAGTAGCCGTCGTAGTTGGTCTTGGCGAGCATGGTCTCGGCGACCGGCTCGTAGCCGCCCGAGGAGATCCAGGTCGAGCGGAAATTGCCGCGGCAGACGTGGGTCGAGATCGTCATGTCGGCCGGACGCTCGGCGATCGCGTAGTTGATGATGCGGGAATAGATCTCCTGCAGACCGTCCGGCGTGTCGCCGCGCTCCCTGGCCTTCTGCAATTCCTCCTGCGAGCACAGATAGGCCCACACGGTGTCGTCAAACTGCAGATAGCGGCAGCCGGCGTCGTAGAACGCCTTCACGGCCTTGCGGTAGGTCTTGCCGAGATCCTCGTAGAAGGCGTCGAGATCCGGATAGACGTCCTTCGAGATCGACTTGCGGCCGCCGCGGAAGTGCAGCACCGCGGGCGACGGAATCGTCATCTTCGCCGTCACATGCGCCGTGTCGGCATGCTTCTTCAGGAAGCGGAAATGGTCGAGCATCGGGTGATCGGCCGGGAAGTCGAGCTTGCCGATCACGCGCACCGCGTCATGGCGGGTCTGCACGCCGGTGAACTGAATGCCGGCGTCGGGGTGGAACAGCTCGCAGCCGGTCAGCTTGGCCAGGAAGTCGAAATGCCACCAGGAGCGGCGGAACTCGCCGTCGGTCGCGAGCTTGAGGCCGGTCGAGGCCTGACGGTGCACGACCTTCTCGATCTCCATATCCTCGACCTTGCGCAGGTCGTCGGCCGAGATCTCGCCCTTCTCCAGTCTGGCGCGGGCCTCCTTGATCTTCTGCGGGCGCAGCAGGCTGCCGACTTCGTCGGCGCGGAATGGGGGCTTGGTGCGTTGCATGTGCTCACTCCTTGGAAGGCGTCGATTTGTTGGATAGGGTTGTTGGACCGGTTGCGATCTGCCCTGCCGCGATCTGCTCTGGTGCGCGATCGGGGCAAGGCGCCGTGGGCGTCCACCCCTACTCCGTATCCGATCGGTATACAATTCTGTCGGAACCGAGATCGTCTAGGGACACCCCGTGATCCCCGCTCGAGTCGATTTTTTTGGCCGCCCCAACCTCGTCAACAGGGAATCCTGAGGTTAAACCCATCAAAATCGGTCTCCCGTGGACCGCAGGTTACGGGAATGGAGGCGCGAGCCGTGGTCGGCGCCTCGCTCAACGGACCTGCGTCGGCCAAATCCTGCATACTGCTCGACGGGCACACATTACCGCGCAACCTGCGGCGCAACCTTCTGCTGAACGCGCGAGAACGATCACTTCCGCAACCGAAGATGACGCTTAACCCGTCGCGCTTCAAGCCTTTCGACCGGCTTCAATGCGCCGCTGCGCTGGACACGCCGAGATGCCGCTCCAGCGGCGCCGGGTCGGCCTTCAAGGCGCTGGACGATGCATCGTGCACGATGGTGCCGCGCTCCAGGATCACGACGCGGTCGGCCAGCGTGAGCAGCTTCTGCGCATGCTGCTCGACGATGATCGAGCACAGGCCACCGGCGCGGCTGATGGTGCCGATCGCGGCCAGGAGCTCCTCGACGATGATCGGGGCGAGGCCCTCGGTCGGCTCGTCCAGCAGCAGCACCTTCGGGTTCAGCGTGAGCGCGCGGCCGATCGCCAGCATCTGCTGCTCGCCGCCGGAGAGCTGGTTGCCGAAATTGGTGCGGCGTTCCTTCAACCGCGGAAACATCTGGTAGACGCGCTCGACCGTCCAGGGGCCGGGCTGCGCAACCGCGGTCATGTTCTCCTCCACCGTGAGCGAGCGGAAGATGTTGCGCTCCTGCGGCACCCAGCCGATGCCGGCACGGGCGCGCTGGTCGGCGCGCAAGGACGTGATGTCGGTGCCATCGAGCGCGAGCTTGCCGGAGAAGCGGCGGGTGACGCCGACGATGGAGTTGATCAGCGTCGTCTTGCCGGTGCCGTTGCGGCCGAGCAGCGCCAGCACCTGCCCTTCGGGCAGCTTCAGCGACATGTTCGGCAGCACGACCGCCTGGCCATAGCCCGCACGCAGGTTCTCGATGGTGAGCAGATCGGTCATCACGCGGCCTCGCCGAGATAGACGGCCTTGACCTGCGGATCGCGTGCGACCTCCTCGGGCGTGCCCTCGACGAGCAATGCGCCGGAGACCAGAACCGAGATGCGGTCGGCAAAGGAGAAGACGAGGTCCATGTCGTGCTCGATCAGCAGCACCGTAACGTCGCGCGGCAGCGCTGCGACGGCGGCGAGAATGTCCTTGCGCTCGCCTTCGGGCACGCCGGCGGCGGGCTCGTCGAGCAGCAGCACGCGGGGCTTGGCGGCGATCGCGACGGCGATCTCCAGCAGACGCTGCTTGCCATAGGGCAAGGTCGAGGTGCGGTCGTTCATCACGTCGAGCAGGCGGAAGCGCTCCAGGGTCTCGGCGATCTCGGCGTTGATGTCGTCACGCGTGCCCATGCGCCGCCACCAATTGCCGCCGCCGCCGAGCCGTTCGGACACCGCAAGGCCGATGGTCTCGAGCGGCGTCAGATCCGGATAGAGCTGGTTGATCTGGAAGGTGCGCGACAGGCCGCGCAGCACGCGCTTGTGCACCGGCAGGTCGGTGATGTCCTGGCCTTCGAGCAGGATGCGTCCTGCGCTCGGCTCGAGCACGCCGGTGAGCTGGTTGATGACCGTGGTCTTGCCGGCGCCGTTCGGGCCGATCAACGCGTGCCGCGCGCCCGGCACGATCTTCAGCGACAGGTCGCGGGTGACGTGGAGGCCGCCGAAATGCTTGTCGAGGCCGCTTGTTTCCAATGCATAGGTCATGGCGCCTCGTTATCGGTGAGGACCACCGCGGCCTTGCGGCCGGCGATCTGGCGGAGGATCAGGTTGGGCAGCCACAGCGCGTAGGCGTGGATACGATGGCGGCCGACCATGACGATCACGACCAGCACCAGGCCGATCCAGAACATCCAGTATTGCGGCGTGATCCACTGGAACAGCTCCTGCAGCATCCGGAACACGGCCGCACCGATCAGCCCGCCATAGAGATAGCCGGAGCCGCCGATCACCAGCAGCAGCACGAGATCCGCCGAGCGCTCGAAGGAGAACACGTCGAGCGAGGCGAGCGCCGTGGTCTGGGTGAACAGCGCCCCGGCAATGCCGGCGTAGAACGCCGCGACGGTGTAGATCGCGATCAGGCGCTTGTTGACGGGAATGCCGACCGCCGCCGCGCGCAGCGGGTTGTTCTTGATGGCGCGCAGCGACAGGCCGAACGGCGAGTGCACGATTGTCCGAGCCAGCAGGAATAGCACGAACAGCACCGCCAGCGAATAGAAGAAGCCGGTCTTGCCGAACATGTCGAAGGCGAACACGCCGAAGATCGGCTGGATGTCGATGCCCTGCAGGCCGTCGGTGCCGCCGGTGATGTTGGAGAAGCGTTCCGCCAGCGCCTCCATCAGGAGCGCGATGCCGAGCGTCACCATCAGCCGCGTCAGGTCGACGCCGCGGATCACCAGGAAGCTGGTGACGAAGCCGAGCACCGTTGCGGCAAGGCCGGCGACGATCAGCGCCAGCACCGGCTCGTTGATGAGGCCGTGCACCGACAATAGGCCCGCGCAATAGGCGCCGACGCCGAAGAAGGCGGCATGGCCGAGCGAGACGATGCCGGCGTAGCCGAGGATCAGATCCAGCGACAGCGCGAACAGCGCCAGCCGCAGGATCTCGGTCATGATCAAATAGCGCGACGGAAACGCGAGCCCAACCGCCAGCACGACGATCCAGAAGGCGAACTCGCTCCAGTGCCAGCGGCCGTGCTGCCTGGCCAGGATGCCGACGTCGGTTTGTGCATTCGTGGTCATGCGATCCTCACCGCGTCGCCGTGCGACCGAACAGGCCGTTCGGACGCCAGATCAGGATCACGATCATGATGGTGTAGATGACGAAGGGCCCGAGCTTCGGGACGTAATACTTGCCGGCGACGTCGCCGATGCCGAGCAGCAGCGAGGCCAGGAACGGCCCGGTGATCGAGGACGAGCCGCCGACGGTGACCACGATCAGGAAGTAGATCATGAACTTCAGCGGAAAATACGGATCGAGACCGAGGATCTCGGCGCTCAGCGCGCCGCCGAGGCCAGCGAGCCCGCAGCCGAACGCGAAGGTGAAGGCGAACACCTGCGGCACGTTGATGCCGAGGCCGCTGGCGGCGCGCGGATCGTCCACCGCGGCGCGCAGCCGGCTGCCGAACCTCGTCTTGGAGAGCACAAGCTGCAGCCCCACCGTGAGCAGGCCGCAGATCGCGATGATCATCAGCCGGTAGCGGCCGATGCCGACGCCGAAGATGTCGAACTGGCCCTGCAGCACGTCCGGCAGTTTGATGAAGATGCGGGAGGACCCCATGATGTAGTCGACGGTGGCGACCGTCATGAACACGAGCCCGATCGAGAACAGCACCTGGTCGAGATGGCTGCGCGCATAGAGATGCTGATACAGCGTCCGTTCCAGCAAGGCACCGATCATGGCGCTGGCGACGAAGGCGAGCGGCAGCGCGGCGAAGAACGGCCAGCCGACCCGGTTGACCATGATGGCGCAGACATAGCCGCCGGCCATGGCGAAGGCGCCATGGGCCAGGTTGACGAAGTTCATCAGGCCGAGCGTCACGGCAAGCCCGCAGGCCAGCACGAACAGCAGCATGCCGTAGGCGACGCCGTCGAACAGGTTGGTGAGGATGGAGGTCATGGAAGTGTACGTCTGTCCCCGGTCTCATCCCTTCCAGGGAAGGGCACACATGTCACGCTTCGCTCGGTCAGCGCCTCCCTCGCTTGCGGGGGAGGTCGTATCGCATCGAAGATGCGATCCGGGTGGGGGAATTCTCTCCACACAAACACAATGTGCCGTGGGGCGCCCCCACCCCGGCCCTCCCCCGCAAGCGGGGAAGGGAGCGGAGCCGCATTGCGCTCCGCACTCACGACGCTATTGCGTCACTTCTTCGCCTTGCCCGGATCCTTGACGGCCTCGAAGGTCTGGAATTCGACGTTGTAGAGCTCGCCGTCGACCTTCTCCACCTTGCGGATGTAGACGTTCTGGACGATGTCACGCGTCTCCGGATCGATCGAGATCGGGCCGCGCGGGCTCTCCCAGGCCAGGCCCTTCATCGCCGCGATCAGGGAGTCACCATCGGTCTTGCCGTCGGTCTTCTTGAGCGCTTCATAGATCAGGTTGATGCCGTCATAGCCGCCGACCGCCATGAAGCCTGGACGGCTGTTGTAGGCCTTCTTGTAGGCGGCGACGAACTCCTTGTTCTTCGCCGAAGGATGCGCTGCCGAATAGATGTGCGCGGTGACGGCGCCGAGGACAGCGTCGCCCATGTCGTTGAGCAGGTCGTCGTCGGTCACGTCGCCCGGCCCGATCACCTTGATGCCGCTCTTGTCGAGGCCGCGCTCGGCATACTGCTTCATGAAATTGCCGCCCTGGCCGGCCGGCACGAACACGAACATCGCATCCGGCTTGGAGTCCTTCATGCGCTGCAGGAACGGCGCGAAATCCGGGTTGGCGAGCGGAACCTTGACCTCCTCGACGATCTCGCCGCCACCGGCGGTGAAGCGCTCCTTGAACGAGGCCAGCGCGTCGTTGCCCGGTGCGTAGTCCGAGGTCAGCGTCGCGACCTTCTTGATGCCGTTCTTCACCGCCCAGTCGCCAATGATGGTCGAGGACTGCGGCAGGGTGAAGCTGGTGCGGACGATGTAGGGCGACTTTTCGGTAATGATCGAGGTGCCGGCGGCCATCACGACCTCCGGGATCTTGCCCTGGGTCGCAAGCGGGGCAGCCGCAAACGCCGCGGGCGTCACGCCGAAGCCGGCGATCACGTTGACCTTGTCGTTGACGATCAGCTCCTGCGCCAGCCGCTTGGTGTTGTCGGGCAGCGCGGCGTCATCCTTGAGGATGACCTGGATCTTCTTGCCGGCGACGGTGTCGCCGTTCTGCTGCATATAGAGCTTGATGGCGTTGTCGATCTGCTTGCCGGTCGACGCCTGGCCGCCGGTCATCGGCACGATCAAGCCGATCTTGAACACGTCCTCGGCCCGCGCCGCACCGGAAGCCAGCGCAGCCGCGGCGAACGCCGCACTGGCGGCGAGCGTCAGTGTCTTGTTTCGCACGAACATTGAAACCACCTCCCTGGTCGGATCAGGACCGAAAGCCCCCGGCCATTGTTGTCTTAACCGTGCGATGTCGTTCACGATATCGCGGGCGCATCGCTGCGGACTCGGCACGATCTTGTCAATGGCGTTCATGGGAGCGTTGGTGGACGGTAGGTTTCCGAAACGGATCATCGCCAAAATTGAGGTATAATGATACTCCGACCATGGATCGGCCAAATTTTGCCGTTTGATGGCAAGTCGTTAGGGTCCGGGCCGCGGATCACCCGCAGCACGAAAGGTTACCTGCCGATGCCGGCCCGATCGCGGATCAGATTCGTCGTGGCAATGATGCTTCTGGCGGCGGCGGCGCCCGGCCTTTGCGGCTGCTCCTCGATCAACGAGAAGGTCGGCGCGGGCATGGGCGACCTGATGCCGCAATGGGCCGGCGGCCTGCCGGCGGACGCCCCGCCCCGCCCCGGGACCCCGGAATATGATCGCTTCATGCAGGAGCGCGAGCGCCAGCGGCAACTGCCGGCCGCCGAGCGCGACAAGGAGACGCAGTCCTCCGCCAGCGCCCAGGCAACCGCGCCCGGCCGCTGACGGCGCAGCCGGATCAGTCCATGAACACGACGGTCTTGCGGCCATTGAGGATGACGCGATCCTCGAGGTGATAGCGGATCGCCCGCGCCAGCACCCGCCGCTCGATGTCGCGGCCCTTGCGCACGAGATCCTCGGGCGTGTCGCGATGGCTGATGCGCTCGACGTCCTGGTCGATGATCGGACCCTCGTCGAGATCGCGGGTGACGTAATGGGCGGTCGCGCCGATCAGCTTGACGCCGCGCTCATGGGCCTGGTGGTAGGGCTTGGCACCCTTGAAGCCCGGCAGGAACGAGTGATGAATGTTGATGCAGCGGCCGGACAGGCTCGCCGACATCTCATCCGACAGGATCTGCATGTAGCGGGCCAGAACGACGAGATCGGTCTTGGTGTCGTCGGCCAGCTTCAGGATCGCCTGCTCCTGATCGCGCTTGGTGTCCTTCGTGACCGGCATGTGGTGGAACGGGATGTCGCCGAAATCGAGCCCGGCATAGGTCTCGCGCGGATGGTTGGAGACGATCGCGGTCGGGATCATCGACAGGTCGCGGGTCCGCCAGCGATAGAGGATGTCGACCAGGCAATGGTCGAACTTCGACACCAGCAGCATCACCCGGCGCTGGCCGGCGCGGTCACGCATCTGCCAATCCATCGCAAACCGCTCGGCGATCGCGGCGAAGCCGGTCTGCAGCGCCGACAGGTTGACGGCGAGATCGGCGGCCGTGAACACCACGCGCATGAAGAAGTGACCCGTCTCCAAGTCGCCGAACTGCTGGGCGTCGAGAATGTTCTGGCCATTGTGGGCGAGGAAGGTCGAGACGGCCGAAACGATCCCGGGACGGTCCGGGCAGGACAGGGTCAGGACATACTGGTGGTCAGACATGGCGATGGGGTACCGGGCGGATTGGAAAGGATGAATCATGCAGCAGGCTTGGCGCCCGTTCGCGCCCTGCTCTATCACCCTCCACGCCCTTGCGCCAACGTTCGGCGAGGAGGCAGGATGAACAAAAGATCACCTCTCATGGTGGAGCATGGCCATGGCTGACCGGCTGACCGGCAACCGCATTCTGATCCTGGAGACACGCGAGGAAGCGCAGTTCTCGCGGCTGCTCGCAGAGCAAGGCGCGGACGTGCTGCAATGTCCGATGTTCACCATCGAAGATGCGCCGGATCCGGCGCCGATCGAGGCCTGGATCCGCCGCAGCATCGACCGGCCGTTCGACGATCTCGTGCTGATGACCGGCGAGGGCCTGCGGCGGCTGATGACCGTGGTGCGCCGGATCGGCGTCGAGGCGGAGTTCGTCGCGGCCCTCGGGAAAGCGCGCAAGTTCACGCGTGGCCCGAAGCCGGGTCGCGCCTTGCGCGAACTGGGGCTCGAACCGCAGGTGACGACCGAGAAGCCGACGTCCGAAGGCGTGGCCGAGCTGCTGGCCCGCCACGACCTCAAGGGCCATCGGCTTGGCCTGCAGCTTTATCCCGACAAGGACCATTCAGCGCTGATCGACGCCATCAAGGCCGCGGGTGCCGAAGTCGATCCCGTGCTGCCCTACGTCTACGACGCCAAGGCAGCGGACGCGAACATCCTCACCGCGATCGACGAGATGATCGCGGGCCATGTCGATGCGATCGCACTGACGAGCTCCGGCCAGCCGCGGCGACTGTTCGATGTTGCCAAGGCGCACGGCGTGGAAGATCGGCTGCGCCAGGGTCTGTCGCGGACGCAGATCGCCTCGGTCGGACCGGTGGTGACGGAGGAGCTGGCCGCGCACGGGCTGACGCCGTCGATCACGCCTGTCGGCGAAGCCTATTTCATGAAGCCGCTGATCTCAGCGATGGCCAGCACGCTGGGTGTGAAGGCGCAGCGGGTTGCGCCCAACTAAGGGTGTCGTCCCGGCGAACGCCGGGACCCATACCGCGTGATGTCTGGAATGGGTAAGCCGCGCGTTCCACGCGACTCATGGCGCTCGGTGGTTATGGGTCCCGGCTCAAGGCCGGGACGACAACGGAGGGCTAAGCTGCCGCCTGCCCCGTCTCCTGCAGGAACGCCCGATAGGCGCGCGCGATGCCCTCGTCCAGCGACGTCGTCGCGCGCCAGCCGAGCTTGGCCAGCCTGGACACATCGAGAAGCTTGCGCGGCGTGCCGTCCGGCCGCGACGGATCGAAGCTGATGCGCCCCTGATAGCCCACCGTGGCCGCGACGACGCGGGCAAAATCGGCGATGGTGATGTCCTCACCGGTGCCGATATTGACCAGCTCGGGCTCCGAATAGGTCTTCATCAGATGCACGCAGGCATCGGCCATATCGTCGACATAGAGAAATTCGCGCCGTGGCGTGCCGGTGCCCCACACCACGACCTCGGGAGCGCCGGCCGCCTTGGCCTCGTGGAAGCGCCGGATCAGCGCGGCGACGACGTGGCTGTACTCGGAATGATAATTGTCGCCCGGACCGTAGAGATTGGTCGGCATCACGTTGATGAAGTCGGCGCCATACTGGCTGCGATAGGCCTCGACCATCTTGATGCCGGCGATCTTGGCAATCGCATAGGGCTCGTTGGTCGGCTCCAGCGGGCCGGTCAGCACGCAGTCCTCGCGCAGCGGCTGCGCCGCAAGCTTCGGATAGATGCAGGACGAGCCGAGAAACATCAGCTTCTCGGCGCCGTTCACATAAGCGGCGTGGATGACGTTGGTGGCGATTGCGATGTTGTCGTAGATGAACTCGGCGCGCAGCGTGTTGTTGGCGACGATGCCGCCGACCTTGGCCGCGGCAAGAAACACCACCTGCGGTCTGGCGCTCGCAAACCATTTGAACACGGCCGCCTGGTCGCGCAGATCGACCTCGCTGCGCGGCACCGTCGTGATCTCGGCCTCCTCGCGCGACAGCCGTCGCACCAGCGCGCTGCCGACCATGCCGGTGCCGCCGGCGACGAAGACGCGCTTGCCGGCGAGATCAAAGCGAATTGCCGCCACGGGCCGCCTCCTGCCGTGCGGCAACGAGGTCGCCTGCAACCATTTCACTGACCAACTGGGCGAAGGTCGTTTTCGGTGTCCAGCCGAGCCTGTCGCGCGCCTTGCTGCAATCGCCGATCAGGAGATCGACCTCGGTCGGCCGGAAATAGGTCGGATCGATCCGCACCACCGCCTTGCCGGACCGGCAATCGATCCCTGTCTCCTCGACACCAGCGCCGCGCCATTCGATGCGGCGATCCACCTCGGCGAAGGCGAGTTCGACCAGCTCGCGCACCGAATGCGTCTCGCCGGTCGCCAGCACGAAATCATCCGGCTCATCAGCCTGCAGGATCCGGTGCATGCCCTCGACATAGTCGCGGGCATGGCCCCAGTCGCGCTTGGCCTCGAGATTGCCGAGATAGATCGTGTCCTCCAGGCCGGCCTCGATGCGGGCGACGCCGCGGGTGATCTTGCGCGTCACGAAGGTTTCGCCGCGAATCGGGCTCTCATGATTGAACAGGATGCCGTTGCAGGCGAACATGCCGTAGGCTTCGCGATAGTTCACCGTGATCCAGTAGCCGTAGAGCTTGGCGCAGCCATAGGGCGAGCGCGGATAGAACGGCGTGGTCTCCTTCTGCGGGACTTCCTGGACGAGGCCATAAAGCTCCGACGTCGAGGCCTGGTAGAAGCGCGTCTCCTTCTCCATGCCGAGAATGCGGATGGCTTCCAACAGCCGGAGAACGCCGAGCCCGTCGGCGTTGGCGGTGTATTCCGGGCTCTCGAAGCTGACGCCGACATGACTCTGCGCGGCGAGATTGTAGATCTCGTGGGGGCGGATCTGCTGCACCAGCCGGATCAGATTGGTGGAATCGGTCATGTCGCCATAATGCAGCAGGAACGGCACGTTGCCTTCGTGCGGGTCCTTGTAGAGATGGTCGACCCGCGCGGTATTGAAGGATGATGATCGTCGCTTGACGCCATGCACGGTGTAGCCGAGGCCGAGCAGATATTCGGCGAGATAAGCGCCGTCCTGTCCCGTCACACCTGTGATCAGTGCCACTCTCCCGCTGCAGTCCCGTCGCGTCATACCCACCCCAACACCGTCGCCCCGTCGGGACCCCAGTCCCCGACAGGCAATCCACAGCCGGGAAACCAGGGCACGCTCAACAAAAACAACGGCGGATCAATGACGTGCAGTCCAAGCGCCGGGGCAGCCTCAGTCGCCGTAGCAGCGCAGGCGATCGAGATCGAGCACCGTGACGCCGCCATATTCCACGCGCAGCAGCCCGTCGCGCTCCAGCGTCTTCAGGCATTGATTCGCGTTCTGCCGCGACAGGCCCGACAGCGCCCCGATCTCCTCCTGGGTGATCTCCAGGTGGCGGGTCGTATTCGGGTAGAGGATCGGGTTGAACAGCGAGGCGATGCTGCGGGCGAGCCGCGCCGTCGCATCCAGGGTCCGGCCGACCTCGACCAGGCCGATGAACTGGCCGAGCCGCTCATTGAGCTGCGTCACCAGGAAGCGGTTGAAGCCGACGCTGTTCTCGAACAGCCACATGAAGGTCGCCCGCTCCATCAGCGCCGCGCGCGTGTCGCGCAGCGCCACCACGTCATAGCGGCGCGGCTCGTTCTTCAGCACGCTGCCCTCGCCGAACCAGGCGCCTGCCGACATGCCGGCAAAGGTCGTGGCCTTGCCACCGCGGGACACCGTGCTCATGCGCGCCAGCCCCGTCACGATGCCGGTCCAGTAATCGAACTGGTCGCCGCGAACGAAGATGTGCTCGTTTGCCGCAAAGGATCGCTCGACAATGCCGGCCGCAGCCGTGTCGACTTCCTCGGGCTTCAGATGGCGCGACCAGGGCGCGATGCGCAGAAGGGTCTCAGAAGAGATCAAGCCGTCATCTCGTCTCGTCGGATCTCACGGCGACCATATTGCATCGCAGCACGCCTCGGTGAATTTTGCCCGGCAATTGTCAGGCACAAGACAGTTCCTGATAGCGCTTTCCCCTATCGAGGACCACCGCATTCGACTCGCGCCTATCCTCGGTGTGGATGACGCCAGACGGCCTTTGGATGCGGCAAAGTGCACCTGTCCCGGGTGGCCCGTCATTCGTCGGATGGCGCGGAACCGTGCTCCAGGATAGGATTGCAGCCAAGCGACGATCCTACGTCGCACGACACGATGCCTGGAAGAGCGCGCCAAGCGCCGAAGACTGTTCGGGAGGACGACTTGGACTATACGTTGGAAGCGCGCGGAGTTTCGCTGCGTTTCGGTGGCGTACGTGCGCTCACCGACGTCAGCTTTGGCGTGCGCGAGGGCGAGCTGTTCTCGATCATCGGCCCGAACGGCGCCGGCAAGACCTCGATCGTCAACTGCATCTCCGGCCGCTACAAGCCGACCGAGGGCCGCCTGTTCCATCGCGGCCGCGACATCACCGGCCTGCTGCCGAACGCGCGCGCGAATATCGGCATTGGCCGCACCTTCCAGAACCTCGCGCTGTTCCACCACATGAGCGTGCTCGACAACATCATGGTCGGGCGCCATCACCTCCTGAAGAACAATTTCCTCACCGGCTCGCTCTACTGGCTGACCGGCGCGCGGCGCGAGGAGCTGAAGCACCGCGAGAAGGTCGAAGAGATCATCGACTTCCTCGACCTGCAATCGGTGCGCAAGGCACCGGCCGGCACCCTTTCCTACGGCCTGCGCAAGCGCGTCGAACTCGCGCGCGCCATGGCGCTAGAGCCGCATCTCATTCTTCTCGACGAGCCGATGGCCGGCATGAACTTCGAGGAGAAGGAAGACATGGCGCGCTACATCGTCGACCTCAACGAGGAGTTCGGCATGACGGTCGTGATGATCGAGCACGACATGGGCGTCGTCATGGACATCTCCCATCGCGTCATGGTGCTCGATTTCGGCCGCAAGATCGCCGAGGGCGATCCGGCCACGGTGCTCGCCGATCCGCACGTGAAGCGTGCCTATCTCGGCGAGGAGGACGAGCTGCTGGTCGATCCCGACGAGGCACCGTCCATCGCGGAGGACGCGGCATGATGGACTATGCGGGTCGGGTCCGGCAGGCCGACACCTATCCGAAGCTGCTGCGGCTGAACGCCAGGGAGCACGGCCAGGAGATCGCGCTGCGCGAGAAGGACCTCGGGCTGTGGCGAACCTTCACCTGGGCAGACTACCAGGCGCGCGTCCGCGACTTCGCGCTCGGCATGGTCGAGCTTGGGCTTGGCAAGGACGACGTCATCGGCATCATCGGCGACAACCGGCCGGACTGGGTCGCCGCCGAAATCGCCACCCACGCGATCCGGGCGTTCAGCCTCGGCCTCTATCGGGACGTGCTCGACGATGAGGCTGCCTATCTCCTGAACTACGGCGAGGCGCGGCTGGTGTTTGCCGAGGACGAGGAGCAGGTCGACAAGCTGCTGAACCTCGCCGACCGCGTGCCGGCGCTGAAGCACATCGTCTATTCCGACCCGCGCGGCATGCGCAAATACGACGATGTCAGGCTGCTGCCGGCGGACAAGCTGGCCGAGCTCGGCCGCAACAGAGCTGCGCGCGAGCCCGACCTGTATGACCGCATGGTCGATGCGACCAACGGCGACGACGTCGCGATTCTCTGCACCACCTCGGGCACCACATCGCATCCGAAGCTCGCGATGCTCTCGGCGGCGCGCGTGTTGAAACACTGCGCGACCTATCTCGCGTTCGATCCGAAGGGGCCGGACGACGAATACGTCTCGGTGCTGCCGCTGCCCTGGATCATGGAACAGGTCTACGTGCTCGGCAAAGGTCTGCTCTGCCGGATGAAGGTCAACTTCGTCGAAGAGCCGGACACGATGATGAACGACTTCCGCGAGATCGCGCCGACCTTCGTGCTGTTCGCGCCAAGGGTCTGGGAGCAGATCGCGGCCGACGTGCGCGCCGGCGTGATGGATGCCTCGCCGCTGAAGCAGCGGCTCTATCATCTGGGCATGACGACCGGCCTCGCCGCGTTGGAGAAGGGGCAGCATTCGAGCCTTGCAAACATGCTGCTGTTTCGCGCGCTACGCGACCGGCTCGGCTTCTCCCGGCTGCGCTCGGCCGCGACCGGCGGCGCTGCGCTCGGGCCCGACACGTTCAAGTTCTTCCGCGCCATGGGCGTGCCGTTGCGCACGCTCTACGGCCAGACCGAGCTGCTCGGAGCCTACACGCTGCATCCGGCCGACAAGGTCGATCCGGATACGACCGGCGTGCCGATGTCCGACGACATTGAGATCAGGATCGACCAGCCCGACAGCCAGGGCATCGGCGAGATCCTGGTGCGCCACCCCAACATGTTCTTAGGCTACTACAAGGCCCCGGAAGCCTCGGCCGCCGACGTCAAGGACGGCTGGATGCAGTCCGGCGATGCCGGCTATTTCAACGGCGCAAAGCAACTCGTCGTCATCGACCGCATCAAGGACCTCGCCGAGACCGCCCGCGGCGAGCGTTTCTCGCCGCAATATATCGAGAACAAGCTGAAATTCTCGCCCTACATTGCGGAAGCCGTCGTGCTCGGCGCCGGCCGCGAGCAGCTGGCGGCGATGATCTGCATCCGCTACTCGATCATCTCGAAATGGGCGGAAAAGAACCGCATCGCGTTCACCACCTATTCGGATCTCGCCTCGCGCAACGAAGTCTATGCCCTGCTGCAGAAGGAGGTCGAGACCGTCAATGCGCACCTGCCGCCGGCCCAGCGCATCGCCCGCTTCCTGCTGCTCTACAAGGAACTCGACGCCGACGACGGCGAGCTGACCCGCACCCGAAAAGTGCGCCGCAGCGTCATCAACGAGAAATACGCCGACATCATCGACGGCATCTATGGCGGCAAGCCGGCCATCCCCGTCGACACCATCATCCGCTTCCAGGACGGCACCACCCAGCGCATCCGAACGACGCTGAAGGTTGTTGATCTCGGCGGGCATGGCCCGATGGCGGAGGCGGCGGAGTGATGCGAATGCTTCAGCAAGCTGCGCTGCGCATGACTGCGCCCTCTCCCCTTGCGGGAGAGGGCATCTCCGCCGGTCGCCGCACACGCGGTCGGGTGAGGGGTCTCTCTCCCCTTGCCCACCCGCGGAGACAACCCCTCACCCGGCTGCGCTGCGCGCAGCCACCCTCTCCCGCAGGGGGAGAGGGTGTGCCGGAGATCGACGCGAGATCCGTAGGGTGGGCAAAGGCGCGAAGCGCCGTGCCCACCGGCTCCAACACGGTCCAGCCGATGGTGGGCACGCTTCGCTTAGCCCACCCTACGAACGTCACTCACAGCGTGCCCGCACGATCATGAACACCTCCTTCCTCCTCCAGCTCCTGGTCAACGGCCTCGTGGTCGGCACGCTCTATGGCGTGGTGGCGATGTCGTTCGTGCTGATCTACAAGGCGACGCAGGTCGTCAATTTCGCGCAAGGCGAGCTGCTGCTGATCGGCGCCTGGGTGTGCTGGCTGCTGCTGACGAAGTATCAAGTGCCGTTCTGGATCGGCATGCCGCTGACGCTTGTCTTCATGTTCGCGTTCGGCATCGCTGTGCAGGTCGTGATTCTCCGTCCGATGATCGGCGAGCCCATCATCTCGGTCATCATGGTCACCATCGGGCTGTCGACCGTGTTCCAGGCGGCGCTGAAATGGATGTTCGGCGTCAATCCGCAGCCGTTCCCACCGGTGTTCGCGAGCAAAGCGGTCGATCTGTTCGGGCTGCAGATCCAGACCGTCTATGTCATGAGCCTCGTCGTCTCGCTGCTGATGATGCTGGGCATGGCCTGGTTCTTCAAGGCCTCCAAATATGGCCTTGCGATGCGCGCCACCGCCTTCAACCAGCAGGTCGCGCAGTCGCTCGGCATCTCCGTGAAGAACGTGTTCGCGATGGCCTGGGCGATCTCGGCCACGGTATCGGCCGTGGCCGGCGTCGTGGTCGCCGTCGTCAACGGCGTGTCGTCGGGCTTGTCGGCCTACGGCATCAAGGTGTTTCCGGCGGCGATCCTCGGCGGCCTCGATTCGGTCGGCGGCGCCGTGCTCGGCGGCATCATCATCGGCCTCCTCGAGAACATCGCGCAATATGTCGACAGCCAGTATCTGCACTGGGGCAATCTGTACGAGATCGCGCCGTTCTACGTCCTGATCATCATCCTGATGATCAAGCCCTACGGCCTGTTCGGCACCAAAGACATCGAGCGGATCTGAATCATGGTTGCGCGCTCCACGATACCTGCCGGTGACTTCCGCACCTCCTATGCGGCCGACACCACGATCTTCCCCACGAAGACCAGCCGCAATTTCGCGATCGCCGGCGTGATCCTGCTGTGCTTCGCGCCGCTCGTGTTCTCCGAATACTGGCTGTCGGTCTCGATCCAGATCGGCATCTTCGCGATCGCGGCGCTCGGCCTCAACATCCTGGTCGGATTCACCGGCCAGATCTCGATCGGCCAGGCCGGCTTCTTCCTGCTCGGCGCCTTCACCTCGGCCTACATCAACAACAGCTACGGGATCCCGGTGTTCTTCGCGATCCCGCTCGCCGGGGTGATCACGGCCCTCGTCGGCCTGATTTTCGGCCTTCCCGCCGCGCGGCTGAAGGGGCTTTATCTCGTCATCGCGACGCTCGCCGCGCAATATATCCTGCTCGACTTCTTCTCCCGCGCCGAATGGTTCTCCGGCGGCTCGGTGCCTGCTTCGGCCAATCCGTTCTCGATCTTCGGCTACACGCTGCGCGGCGACCGGCAGTACTTCTATGTCGTGCTGGCCTATGTGCTGGTCTGCTACCTCCTGGTCACCAACCTGATGCGCACCCGCGACGGCCGCGCGCTGATCGCCATCCGCGACCATTATCTCTCGGCCGAGATCATGGGCATCAACCTGACCAAATATCGGACGCTGTCATTCGGCCTTGCCGCCTTCTTTGCGGGCATCGCCGGCGCGCTGTATGCGCACTACCAGCTGGTGATCTCGCAGGAAGGCTTCGGCATCGAGCGCTCGATTCTGTTCCTCGCCATGATCATCATCGGCGGCACCGGCTCGGTCATGGGCACGCTGATGGGGACGGCCTTCGTCGTGCTGCTGCCGGAATCGATGGAGTGGCTGAGCCACAATCTGAAGGGCAGCGCCATCGACAAGGTGCTGTCGCTCAACAACAACATCACCTTCCTGCGCGAGATCGCGATCGGCCTGATCATCATCGGCTTCCTGATGTTCGAGCCGGACGGGCTCGCGCATCGCTGGCGCCAGATCAAGACCTACTGGAAGCTCTACCCGTTCTCACATTGAACCCAACCAAAGGGAACCGGTGACAATCCGGCCCGGACACAGGAGGAAACACCATGACGATGAAATCATTGCTCGGCTCGGCGGCCCTGGCGCTGCTCGCCGGCGCATTCGCCTCGACGGCGCAGGCGCAGCAGATCGCGATCGGCCATCTGCAGGATCTGTCGGGCGGCACGTCCGACGTCGGCACGCCCTACGGCCAGGGCGTCGCGGACACCTTCGCCTGGGTCAACAAGAACGGCGGCATCGGCGGCAAACAGCTTGCCGTCGACAGCAACGACTATGGCTACCAGGTGCCGCGCGCGATCAACCTCTACAAGAAGTGGTCGGCGCCCGACAACAAGGTCGCGGCGATCATGGGCTGGGGCACGGCCGACACCGAGGCGCTGACCGGCTTCCTCGCCAACGACAAGATCCCGGACATGTCCGGCTCCTACGCGGCTGCGCTCACCGATCCGGAAGGCACCAGCGGCAAGGCCAAGCCCGCGCCCTACAACTTCTTCTACGGTCCGAGCTACTCGGACGCACTGCGCGCCGAGTTGACCTGGGCGGCGGAGGATTGGAAGGCCAAGGGCAAGCCCGGCAAGCCGAAATTCGTCCACATGGGCGCCAACCACCCCTACCCCAACGCGCCGAAGGCCGCCGGTGAGGCGCTCGCCACCGAGCTCGGCTTCGAGGTGCTGCCGCCGCTGGTGTTCGCGCTCGCGCCGGGCGACTACAGCGCGCAGTGCCTGAGCCTGAAGAGTTCGGGCGCCAATTACGCCTATCTCGGCAACACCGCCGCCTCCAACATCTCGGTGATGAAAGCCTGCAAGAATGCCGGCGTCGAGATCCAGTTCCTGTCCAACGTCTGGGGCATGGATGAGAACGCCGCCAAGACCGCGGGCGACGCGGCTGACGGCGTCATCTTCCCGCTGCGCACCTCGGTGGCGTGGGGCGGCGATGCGCCGGGCATGAAGACGGTGCAGGAAATCTCCAAGATCTCCGATCCCTCCGGCAAGATCTATCGGCCCGTGCACTACGTCGCCGCGGTCTGCTCGTCGCTCTACATGAAGGAAGCGATCGACTGGGCCGCGAAGAACGGCGGCGCCACCGGCGAGAACGTCGCGAAGGGCTTCCACCAGAAGAAGGACTGGGTCCCGGCCGGCATGGAGGGCGTCTGCAGCCCCTCGACCTGGACCGAGAAGGATCACCGCGGCACCATGAAGGTCGACCTCTATCGCGCCCGCGTCACGGGCCCGACCGATGGCGACCTCAACGACATCATGGCCAAGGGCACGATCAAGCTCGAGAAGGTCAAGACCATCGAGCTGCCGCGCAAGGCCGAATGGGCGGGTTGGTAGTTCCTTACACCCAGCGTCATGGCCGGGCTTGTCCCGGCCATCCACGTGCTTACTCCCACGTCGAGAGGCGTGGATGCCCGGATCAAGCCCGGGCATGACGACGGATGGAGTGTCGCCATGACCGATACACTGGAAAATGCGCGGACGACGGCCGCAGCGGCGACAGCCGCCCCCCTGCTCTCCGTCCGCAACATCGAGGTCGTCTATGACGACGTCATCCTGGTGCTGCGCGGGCTCAGCCTCGACGTGCCCAAGGGCGCGATCGTCGCGCTGCTGGGCGCCAACGGCGCTGGCAAGTCGACGACGTTGAAGGCGATCTCCGGCCTGCTCAAGACCGAGGACGGCGAAGTCACGCGCGGCGAGATCATGTTCGATGGTGCCCGCATCGACGGCATCGATCCGGAGAAGATCGTTCGCCGCGGCATCTTCCAGGTCATGGAGGGGCGCCGCATCGTCTCCGACATGACTTCGCTGGAAAACCTCAAGCTCGGCGCGTTCACCCGCAACGATCGCGAGGTCAACAGCGACATCGAGATGGTGTTCAACTATTTCCCGCGGCTGAAGGAGCGCACCGGCCTCGCCGGTTATCTCTCCGGCGGTGAGCAGCAGATGCTGGCGATCGGGCGCGCGCTGATGGCGCGGCCGAAGATGATCCTGATGGACGAACCGTCGATGGGCCTGTCGCCGCTGCTGGTCAAGGAAGTGTTCGCGATCATCAAGGAGATCAACCGCGATCTCGGCGTCACGATACTGCTGGTCGAGCAGAACGCCCGCGCGGCGCTGTCGGTCGCGAGCCACGGCTATATCATGGAGCAAGGCAAGGTCGTGCTCGACGGCACGGCCGACAGCCTGCGCGACAATGAGGACGTCAAGGAGTTCTACCTCGGCGGCGCCGGCGACCAGCGCAAGAGCTTTAAGAACCTGAAGAGCTTCAAGCGGCGGAAGCGCTGGCTGTAGCCTCTTTCTTCTCCCTCTCCCCGTTCTTACGGGGGCGCGACGAGCTTCGCTCGCGCTGTGAGGGTCGGGGTGAGGGGCAGCTCCGGGCACCGCGCCCGCTGAGAGCCCCCCTCACCTGCATCGCATCTGGCGATGCGATGCGACCTCTCCCCGCACGCGGGGAGAGGTGAAGCGACACCTGGGGACCTGACATGACCACCCACTACGACGCCCTCGAGACCCGCGATCCCGCCATCCGCGAGCAGGATCTGTTCGGCCGCTTGCCGGATGTGCTGCGCGCCGCGATCAAAGCGCCGGCCTATGCCGCGCTGCTGCAGGGCATCGATCCCGCTGCCATCACCAGCCGGGCTGCGCTGGCCCAACTGCCGGTGCTGCGCAAGTCCGAGCTGCCGGCGCTGCACAAGGCCGCCCCGCCCTTCGGCGGTTTTGTCGCGCAGAGCCCCGGTGCGTTCTCGCGCCTGTTCACCTCGCCCGGACCGATCTTCGAGCCGGAAGCGACGCACAGCGATCCCTGGCGCGGCGCGCGCGCGCTGTTCGCGTCCGGCTTGCGCTGCGGTGACGTCGTGCTCAACACCTTCAGCTATCACCTGACGCCCGGCGGCTTCATCTTCGACGCCTCGGCGCGCGCGCTCGGCTGCGCGGTGATCCCGGCGGGTCCTGGGAATACCGAGGCGCAGTTCGAGCTGATCGAGACCTATCGGCCGGTCGGCTACAGCGGCACGCCAGACTTCCTGAAGATCCTGCTCGATGGCGCCGCCACTGCCGGCCGTGACGTCTCGTCGCTCAAGCGCGCGCTGGTGTCCGGCGCGGCGTTCCCGCCATCGCTGCAGGCGGAGATCAAGGCCCGTGGCGTCGATGCCTACCAGGCGTTCGGCACCGCCGATCTCGGCATCATCGCCTACGAGACATCAGCGCGCGAGGGCATGGTGGTCAATGAAGACCTGATCTTCGAGATCGTGCGACCCGGCACCGGCGATCCGGTCGCCGACGGCGACGTCGGCGAGATCATCGTCACCTCGCTCGATCCGCAGCATCCCTGGATCCGCCTGGCGCTCGGCGACCTCACCGCCACCCTGCCCGGTCTCAGCCCGTGCGGCCGCACCAACATGCGCATCAAGGGCTGGATGGGCCGCGCCGACCAGACCACCAAGATCAAGGGCATGTTCGTGCGACCCGAGCAGGTCGCCGAGATCGGCAAGCGCCATCCCGAGCTCGGCCGGCTCCGCCTGGTCGTCACCCGCGCCGGCGAGACCGACGCGATGACGTTGAAGGCCGAATGCGCCTCGCCGTCAGATGGCCTGCAGGACGCGCTCGCAGCGAGCCTGCGCAGCATCGCCAAGCTCGGCGGCGCCGTCGAGCTGGTCGCGCCGGGCACGCTGCCCAACGACGGCAAGATCATCGCCGACGAGCGCTGAGCCGGGTTTCTCGCACCAGGCGAAGCCCTGCAGCAGCGGCATGAGCGGCGCGGCGCGCACGGCCCCAGCGCAATTGTCGCCTCCCGCGCGCTCTCCTATACAGCCATGTCCCGACTTTCGGAGTTCGTCCGCATGGCCTTCCCGCGCGCGTCCAAAGCCCTGTCCCGCTTCACCGTGCTCGATCTGACGCGGGTGCGCGCCGGCCCGACCTGCGCGCGGCAATTCGCCGACTGGGGCGCCAACGTCATCAAGATCGACGCCATGATGGAAGACGGCGGCGAGGCCCTCGGCGGCCCGCGCCGCGGTGCCGACTTCCAGAACCTGCATCGCAACAAGCGCGCGATGAGCCTGAACCTGAAGGACCCCAAGGGGGTCGATGTGTTCATGCGGCTGGCCAGGCAGGCCGACGTCGTGATCGAGAACTATAGGCCGGACGTGAAGACCAAGCTCGGCATCGACTATGAGGCCGTGCGCAAGATCAATCCGCGCATAGTCTATGGCAGCATCTCGGGTTTCGGCCAGGACGGCCCTTACGCCAAGCGGCCGGGCTTCGATCAGATCGCACAGGGCATGGGCGGGCTGATGTCGATCACCGGCGCGCCCGGCGAGGGCCCGATGCGCGCGGGCATTCCGATCGCCGATCTCTCGGCAGGTCTCTCCTGCGCGATGGGCATCCTGACTGCGCTGCTCGAGCGCGAAGTCTCCGGCGAAGGCCAGTGGGTGCAGACGTCACTGCTGCAGGCGCAGATCTTCATGCTCGATTTCCAGGCCGCGCGCTGGCTGATGGAGAAGGACGTAGCGCCGCAGGCCGGCAACAATCATCCGACCAGCATTCCGACCGGCGTGTTCAAGACGTCGGACGGCTACATCAACATCGCCGCGACCGGCGGTCGCATCTGGGAGCGGCTGTGCCAGACGCTCGGCGCGCCCGAATGGATCGATAATCCGGACTATGCCACGGCGCCGGCGCGCTCGAAGAACCGCGACGCACTCAACGCCGAGATCAACGCACGGACGCTGGCGAAAACGAGCGAGCAATGGGTCGCCGAACTCAACGCCGCCGGCGTGCCCTGCGGGCCGATCTACGCCATCGATCAGATGTTCGACGACCCGCAGGTCAAGCATCTCGGCATGGCGCAGCAGGTCGCCAGCGACGACGGCCGCGACATCACGCTGGTGGCGCAACCCTTCACATTGTCGCGCACACCGAGCCACATGGCGGCGCGGCCGCCGGAGTTCGGTGAGCAGACCGAGGAGATCCTCTCCGAGTTCGGCTTCACCGACGGCGAGATCACCGATCTCCGGCTGCATCGGGTGGTGTGAGCAAATGCAGCACATTTTGCTGCACAGCACTCACACTGTGGCCCAGATGTCACCACTTTGGAACTTCAGACTTGGCGGGATTGAGGCCAAGGCAAGACCACGTTAATCTCTTTGCATGAGTTGATCGCGGACCCGAGGGCCCGCGCGTGTAAGGAGTAGCCTTCCATGAGCGCGACAGAATTGAACGAGTTTCTGACGGCGATGAACATCGTGCGCGACGCCAACGCGGCCGCACTAAATCATGGTGGCGCTCTGCCCTTCGATGAGTCCTCGCTCGACAACGACTCCGATTGGTACCACATGCCGGTCGCGGAGAACGCCAACTGAGACTGAGCTGCTGCGAGGTCGCACACTCTCTCAACTGTAGTCCGCTCTCTCTTGCTCGAAGCCTTCGTTCCGACAAACCGGACGAAGGCTTTTGCTTTTTCAGCTTCGGGATGGACTGAAGCGGCAACGCGTGCGCGCCTGACCCTACAAGACGAACGCAAAAAAAAGCCCGACGCAAGCGCCGGGCGAGGTGATCGTCTCGGGAGGAAACATCAGGGCGTGATGACCAGAGATCAGGCACCACGCGTGAGCAGCACAAGAACTGCCCATGAATGAAGCCTACCACCACTCTGCCTAAAAAGCTGTCATCGCAAAGACACAACCTCTGGAGAAGCGCCGCGGCTCTTCGAACAACGGTCCGATCGGCTCGCAACTCGTCTCCGGCAGCGTGGTAACGGTGCCACAGTAAGCCGCCGAATAGCGCTAGTTCCAATCCGCCCAAAAAGTCACAGTTCCCGGCCCCGCAGTTTTGCGTGCTCTTCGTGACAGCCTGCGCTTCCGACCGGCGCCGGCTTGGACACCCGAGTTGCGCAAAGGGCTGACGTGCTGATTCCACACAGAGTGAGGACCGATTGTCCGGCCGACCCGATCCGCCACGCGCGACTGGGCCGGCTGACAGCCACGACGGCGCTGCTGACGCTCGCATTGACAAGCCCCTCATTTGCGCAGGCAACGAATGGCGGCTCCGGCGGCAATATCAGCGGCAACGGCGGCACCAGTTCGGCCACCGGCACCGGAGCTAACGGTGCTGCGGGAAACAATATCACGCGCGGCGGCGGCGGCGGTGGCGCGGGCGCGGTTGGCGGTGACGGTGGGGGCGACTACTCCGGCCAATTCGTCGGCGGCCAGGGCGGCGCGGCTCCTGGCGAACGCGGGCATAGCGGCCAGGACGGTGGCGGAAGCTCGAGCGGCGGTGGCGGTGGTGGCGGCGCCCATGGCGCCGTCGCGACCACAGACGGCAGCAACGCGACGACGATCACCGGCGGCTATGGCGGCCGCGGCGGCTCCGCCAGCCTGAGCTGGGGAGGCGGCGGCGGTGGCGCCGGCGGCTACGGCCTCGTCATCGATGGCAGCGGCCTCAACTACACGAACACCGGCGCGATCGGCGGTGGCAGCGGCGGTGCCGGCGGGACGGCCAACAACAACGGGCATGGCGGCAGCGGCGGAGACGGTGGCTACGGAGCCTATCTGACCGGCCCGAGCATCCTCACCAATTCCGGCTCGATCACCGGCGGCAACGGCGGCGATGGCGGCAATGCTCTCAACAGCAACCAGAACCACGCCGGCGGCGACGGCGGCAATGGTGGTGCGGGCGTCGTCTTCGCGACCGGCGGAACGCTGATAAATTCCGGCACAATCACTGGAGGCGCAACAGGCGTCCGCGGCGTCGGCCAGGTCGGCGGCAGTTCGCCTGATGGCGCCTTCGGGTCAGCCGGGGACGGCGTGCGCGGGGCCAATCTCACCATCATCAACAGCGGCGCGATCTCTGCGGGATTGAACCTGGGCAGCGCCTGGGTGGTCGACGCCAACGCCATCACCTTCACCGGCGGCAGCAATGTGCTGGAGATCTGGGCCAGTTCGATCATCAACGGCAACGTCGTCGGCACCGGCACTGACACGTTCCGGCTCGGCGGCGCGGCGAACGGCAGCTTCGACGTGTCCAGCGTTGGTGCGTCCGCGCAATATCGGGGCTTCTCAGCTTTCGAGAAGACCGGCGCCGGCACCTGGACCCTGACCGGCACCACCACGGCGGTGACACCCTGGGCGATCAACCAGGGCACGCTGGCGGTTTCGACGGATGCCAGCCTGGGCGACAGCTCCGGGGCCCTCACATTCGGCGGCGGCACGCTGCGCTATCTCTCAGGCTTCAGCTCCAATCGGGACGTGACGCTCAATGCCGGCGGCGGCAGCTTCGACACCAATGGCAACAACGCCACGCTCGGCGGCGCCATCAGCGGCACCGGCAGCTTCACCAAGCTCGGTGCCGGCACCCTCACTCTGACCAACACCTCCAACGTCACCTACTCCGGCGACACCTTCATCAATGCCGGCACCTTGCAGGCAGGCGCGCCGGGCGTGTTGTCATTCGCCAGCGCCTACATGATCGCGAGCGGCGCCACGCTCGATCTCAATGGCTTCAGCAGCATGATCGGCTCGTTCGCAGGCAGCGGCAACGTGCTGCTCGGCGCGGGATCGCTCGAGACCGGCCACGATGGCCGAAGCACCATGTTCTCGGGCACGATCTCGGGCAGCGGCAGCTTGATCATCACCGCAGACCTCACCCTCAGCGGCACGAACACCTATACCGGGCCGACCACCCTCGAGGGCGGCACACTGCGGGCCGGCGCCGCTGGTGCGTTCGCGCCCCTGAGCTCCGTCCAGGTCAATGCCGGCATTCTCGATCTCAACGGCTTCGACCAGACCATCGGTTCGCTCGCCGGCGACGGCGCCGTCCTGCTCGGCGCGGCCACGCTGACGACAGGCGGCGACAACACCGGCACGACATTCTCCGGCACGATCTCCGGCAGCGGCGGCGTCACCAAGGCCGGCACCGGCACAATGACCTTTGCCGGCAGCAGCAGCTACTCTGGCGCGACCACGATCAACGCCGGCACCCTGCGCGCCGGAGCATCCAACGTGCTCGCCTCGGCCAGCGCGTTCATGATCGCGAACGGCGCCACGCTCGACCTCAACGGCTTCGACCAGACCATCGGCTCGCTCGCCGGCAGCGGCAGCGTGCTGCTCGGTGCTGGAACGCTGACGGCGGGCGGCAACAACGGCAGTTCGACCTTTTCTGGCACAATCTCCGGCAGCGGCGGTTTCACCAAGACCGGCAGCGGCCGGATGACGTTGACCGGCACCAACAGCTATACGGGTGCGACGATCATTAACGGCGGCGTGCTCGACGTCGAGGGCGCGATCACCAACACGTCGGGCGTGACCGTCAATTCCGGCGGCACGCTGATGGGCGCAGGCCTCGTCGATCCGCCGATGACGGTGAGCATCAACAATGGCGGTACGCTGGCGCCCGGCAACGGCACGGCCGGCTCGTCGATGAGCATCGTCGGCAATCTCGCCTTCCAGTCGGGCGCGTCCTATCTGGTGCAGCTCGATCCGACGACGGCCTCGTTCGCAAGCGTCACGGGATCGGCCACGCTCGGCGGCGCCACCGTGAATGCCGTGTTCGGCACTGGCGGCTATGTCGACAAGCGCTACACGATCCTGACCACCAGCGGCGGCATCTCCGGCAGCTTCGGGTCTGTTGTGAAGACCAACCTGCCGTCCGGCTTCAAGACCAGCCTGAGCTACGACGCCGACAACGTCTATCTCGATCTGATGCTGGCTTTCGCCCTGCCCGGCGGTCTCAACGGCAATCAGAAGGCAGTGGGTGATACGCTGTCGGCGTTCTTCGATCGCACCGGCGACATTCCGCTGGTGTTCGGCCGCTTGAACCAGGCCGGCCTGACCCAGGCCTCCGGCGAAAGCGCCACGGGCGTCCAGCAGACCACCTTCAACGCGATGAGCCAGTTCGCCGGGCTGCTGACCGATCCCTTCGCACAACGCCAAGGCGGCGGCGCCGCCAGCTACGCCGACACGACCCGCAAGCGCACCGACGCCTTCGCCATGCTGCCCGAGGAACGACCGGCGGATTTCGCGCAGCGCTGGAACGTGTGGGCGGCTGGCT
This sequence comes from Bradyrhizobium sp. SSBR45G, assembly GCF_030159255.1. Lineage (GTDB taxonomy): Bacteria > Pseudomonadota > Alphaproteobacteria > Rhizobiales > Xanthobacteraceae > Bradyrhizobium. The sequence goes on from NZ_BSCT01000007.1 coordinate 147,659, forward strand.
TCGGCGGTTCGCAGTCCACCGGCGGCAATTCAGCTGTGGGGTCTAACGACACCACCAGCCGCATCGCCGGCACCGCCGTCGGCGCCGACTATCGGATCGCGCCGCAAACCATCGCGGGCTTTGCGCTCGGCGGAGGCGGCACCAGCTTCAGCGTCAACGGCCTCGGCTCCGGCCGCTCCGACCTGTTCCAGGCCGGTGCCTATCTGCATCATTATGCAGGCCCGAGCTATCTGAGAGCGGCGCTGGCCTATGGCTGGCAGGACGTCACCACGGACCGCAACGTGACGATCTCGGGCACTGACCGGCTGCGCGCGAGCTATCAGGCCAATGCCTGGACCGGCCGGATCGAGGGCGGCACGCGTGTCGTCGCGCCACTCGGCGGAATCGGCATTACGCCGTATGCGGCCGCGCAAGTCACCAGCCTGCGCCTGCCCGCTTACGTCGAGCAGGCCACAGCGGGCGCCTCCACCTTCGCCTTGAGCTACGCCGGCAAGACCGTCACCGCGACGCGCAGCGAGCTCGGCCTGCGCACCGACAAGTTCTACGCCCTGGCAGACGGCACCATCACCCTGCGCGGCCGCCTCGCCTGGGCGCACGACTTCAATCCGGATCGTTCGGCGACGGCGACGTTCCAGACGCTGCCCGGCGCGAGCTTCGTCGTGAACGGCGCAGCGCAGGCCCGCGATTCGGCGCTGACGACGACATCGATTGAGATGAGCTGGCTGAACGGCTGGAGTGCGATGGCGACGTTCGAGAGCGAAGTCTCCAACGTGACACGATCCTACGCGGGCAAGGGGACGGTGCGCTACGCGTGGTGAGAGCTGGTTTGGCGCTCACTTCGCCCGCGTCCAAAGACGATCGCACCTGACTAAGTTTCTCTCACATCTCCTCAAGGCCGTCATGGCCGGGCTTGTCCCGGCCATCCACGCCGTTCGGCACGCTGAGGACGACGTGGATGCCCGGGACGAGCCCGGGCATGACGAGGTCACTAACTAGCACCGCTGTCGTCGCGAGAAGAAAGCAGCTCTGCGCCTACTACGCCTCGGCCTTCGCGGCCGGCGGGCTCGCCTTGCCAAAACTCGCCACCAGCCGATCGATCAACGGCCAGAACAGCAGCAGGATCGCCAGCGTCGTGATCGTGCCGACCAGGCCGTTGGCCCAGAACACCTTCATGTTGCCGCCGGAGATGATCATCGACTGCCGGAACGCGTCCTCGGCGCGGCTGCCGAGCACCAGCGCCAAGGTGAAAGGTGCCAGCGGAATCTTGATCTTCTTGAAGACGTAGCCGACGACGCCGAAACCGAGCATCAGCCAGACGTCGAACATCGCGTTCTGGATCGCATAGGCGCCGATCGCACAGGACACCACTATCATCGGCGCGACGGCTGCGAACGGCACCCGCAGGATCGAGGCGAAGATCGGCACGGTCGACAGCACCAGCACGAGGCCGACGACATTGCCGAGATACATCGAGGCGATCAGGCCCCAGACGAAATCCTTGTGCTCCACGAACAGCAGCGGTCCGGGGTTGAGCCCCCACACCATCAGGCCGCCGAGCAGGATCGCCGCGGTGCCCGAGCCGGGAATGCCGAGCGCCAGCATCGGCAGCAGCGCCGCGGTGCCGGACGCATGCGCGGCGGTCTCAGGCGCGAACACGCCTTCGATGCGGCCCTTGCCGAAACTGTCCGGGTCCTTCGAGAAGCGCTTGGCGAGATTGTAGCCCATGAAGGAAGCCGCGATCGCGCCGCCCGGCGTGATGCCGAGCCAGCAGCCGATCACCGAGGAGCGCAGCAGGGTCAACCAGTATTTCGGCAGGTCCTTCCACACCGCAAGCACGGTGCGCAGCGAGATCGAGGCGGCGTGGCCGCGCAGCGCCAGGCGCTCCTCCATCGTCAGCAGTATCTCGCTGATGCCGAACAGACCGATGACGGCGACCAGGAAGTTGATGCCGCGCAGCAGATCGGTCGAGCCGAAGGTCATGCGCAGCTGACCCGACACGGTGTCCATGCCGACGCCGGCGAGCAGCAGCCCGAGCGACATCGCGATGACCGTCTTGTGCTTGTCCTCGCGCCCCAGCCCGACGAACGAGCAGAAGGTCAGCAGATAGACCGCGAAGAACTCGGGCGGGCCGAACTTCAGCGCGAAGGACGAGATCCACGGCGCCAGGAACGTGATCAGCAGCACCGCGACCAGCGAGCCGATGAAGGACGAGGTGAAGGCCGCCGTCAGCGCCTCAGCCGCCTTGCCCTGCTGGGCCATCGGATAGCCGTCGAACGTGGTCGCCACCGACCAGGCCTCGCCGGGAATGTTGAACAGGATCGAGGTGATGGCGCCGCCGAACAGCGCGCCCCAGTAGATGCAGGACAGCATCACGATGGCCGAGGTCGGGTCCATCGAGAAAGTCAGCGGCAGCAGGATCGCGACGCCGTTGGGGCCGCCGAGCCCCGGCAGCACGCCGACAAAGACGCCGAGCACCAGCCCGACCATCATCAGCGCCAGCGTCTTCCAGGTCAGGAGGACCGCGAACCCGTGCAGCAGGAGACCCAGAGCTTCCATTACTTGGCTTCCATCAGTCAATTCCACTTGCTCCGTCATCGCGAGGAGCGAAGCGACGACGCGATCCAGGAGTTGTCAGGCTCTGCCCTGGACTGCTTCGCTTCGCTCGCAATGACGGTTGGTGAGAGGATTGGTCAGTACCCGAACGCCGCTTCGAGCGGTCCCTTTGGCATGAGCACGTCGAACACGATATCGAAGGTCACGAACATCACGGCACTGAACAGGAACGCCGTGAGCAGCGATTTCCAGATCGCGATCTTGCCGACGATGCGCATGAAGCCGGCGATCAGCAGGAAGCTCGCGACGTAGATGCCGAGAAACTGCATGGCGATGCAAAACAGCAGCGTCGGCACGAACACCGCCATCACGCGGCGCAGCTGCGCCCGCGTCACGAAGGTCTCGACCGCTTCCTTGCCGGACAGGAACGCCGCGCCGATTCCGTAAAGGCTGGCGCCGCCGAGGATTACCGACAGATAGAACGGAAAGTAGCCAGGCTCGGGACCGGTGGAGTCCCAGGAGGCGCCGGTCCGCCAATTGTCCCAGGCGAGCACGACGGCCAGCGCGAGCAGCAGTAGCGACACGGCCACGTCGACCGTGCGGCTGTTGGTCACGGCCGGAGAATTCTCCTCCGGAGCGGTCGGATCATCGACGGCGATTTCGAGCTCGGCGTTTGACATCGATCCTCCGTCCCCCACGGCCTCGTCCTACTTCGCGACGAAGCCGGCTTCCGTCATCAGCTGCTTGTTGAGCGAGCCGTCCTCTTCGAGGAACTGCAGCATGTCCTTGCCGGTGAGAAAGATCGGCTTGAGCGCCTGCTTTTCCATGTAGTCTTTGTACTCTGCCGTCTGCACCAGCTTGCTGAACAGGTCGACATAGAACTCCTGCTGCTCCGGCGTGACCTTGCCCGGCAGGAACATGCCGCGCAGCATCAGGTACTGCACGTCCAGCCCCTGCTCCTTGCAGGTCGGAATGTCGTTCCAGGATTGCGTCTCCGTGACCTTCGTCGTGTAGGAGATGCGCTCCTTGTCGAACACGCAGAGCGGCCGCACCTGTCCGGCGCGCCAGACCTCGAGATTCTCGGAAGGATTATTGACGTTGGATTCGGTGTGGCCGCCGACCAGCTGGGTCGCGGCCTCGCCGCCCGACTTGTAGGGCAGATAGGAGAACTTGGCGCCGGTCTTCTTCTCCATGAAGACGGTCAGCACGTGGTCCTCACGCTTGGAGCCGGTGCCGCCCATCTTGAACGGCGAGCTCGACGCCTTGGCGGCCTCGATGAACTCCTTCACCGTCTTCGGGCCGTTGACGTTGTCCCACAGCACGAACTGGTCGAGCGCAATCACCGCAACCGGCGACAACTCGCGCCAGTCGAACGGCAGCTTGGCCGACAGCGGCAGCATGTAGATCAGCGAATAGGCGATCAGGACCTTGTTCGGATCGCCATCGCTGGACTTCATGTACATCAGCGCTTCCGCACCCGATGCGCCGCCCTTGAGCGACACGACGACGGGCTGCTTCAGCAGATTGTTCTTCTGGATCGCGGCTTGCATCATCCGCGCCATCTGGTCGGATGCACCGCCGGCGCCGGCGGCAACGACGATCTCGACCGGCTTGGTCGGCTCCCAGCCGGCGAAGGCCGGCGCACTTGCGAAAAGGGCCACAGTGGTGGCCGCGATCTTGATCAGGTTACGCACGTGTTTTCATCCCCGTTCGAAGCGCCAGCTTGTATCCTACCAGGATACTGCCGGCTTATTGTGGTCACTTCAAGAACACAAGCGAGATGCGGCCTCATGACATCGGCATAAGGTCGCAACACCAGCATCGGACTACTTGCCCTTCCAGTTCGGCGTCCGCTTGTTGAGGAACGCGTCCATGCCCTCGCGGAAATCCTCGCTCATATAGGCCCGCAGGATCAGGTCCTCGCCTTCGTCACGCGACAGCGTCCGGCGGATGCGGCGCACCGCCTCCTTGGTCACTTCGAGCGTGATCGGCGCATGCGAGGCAATGAGTTTTGCCGTCTCCAGCGCCCGCGTCTGCAGGGTTTCGACGTCAGGCACGATTTCATTGAGCAGGCCGAGCGCGAGCGCCTCCGGCGCTTCGACCAGCCGCGCCTTGAAGATCAGGTCCTTCGTGCGCGCCGGTCCAATCAGGGACACCACGCGCGAAATGTTCGACATCGACAGACAGTTGCCGAGCGTGCGCGCGATTGGAAAGCCCATACGGGTCGTCTCGGTGCCGATGCGGATGTCGCAGCAGGCCGCGATGCCGGCGCCGCCGCCTGTGCAGGCGCCCGCGATCGCCGCGATCACGGGCACGCGGCACATTTCGAGCGTGCCGAGCACGCGGTCGATCCGCGCCTCATAGTCGAGCGCATCCTGAGCGGTCTTGAAGGCACGGAACTGGGAGATGTCGGTGCCGGAGGCGAAGGCCTTGTCGCCGGCGCCGGTCAGGATCAGCGCCTTGATCGACCGGTCGGCATTGATGGCCTCGCAAATCGAGGCCATCTGGTCGTACATCGCGAAAGTCATCGCGTTGCGCGCCTGCGGCCGGTTGAAGGTGATCTTGGCGATGCCGTCGTCGACGGCATAGATGAGATCGTCGGAGCCGGTCACAGGTGCGTTCATCAGGCCACCTTCGAGATCGGCGCCGTCTCGCGCGCCTTCAGGACATCCATCGCCGCAAGCACGCCACCGGCGCGATGCGGAACGCCAGCAAGCGCAAGACCCATCTCGACGCCGGAGAGCGTACCCATCAGCATCAGGTCGTTGAAATGACCGATATGGCCGATGCGGAACACCTTGCCCTTGATCTTGTTGAGGCCGGTGCCGAGCGACATGTCGAAATTCTCGAGAACGAGCTTGCGGAACTGATCGGCATCATGCCCCTCGGGCATCACCACGCCGGTCAGCGCCGGCGAATGCGCCTGCGGATCGGCGCACTGCGTGTCGAGGCCCCAGGCCTTCACGGCAGCGCGGGTAGCCAGGCTGTGGCGGCGGTGGCGCGCGAATACGTTCTCGTGGCCCTCCTCCTCCAGCATCTTCAGCGCCTCGTTGAGACCCATCAGCAGATTGCACGCCGGCGTATAGGGGAAGGTGCCGAGCTTGTTGAAGGTGATGATCTCCTGCCAGTCCCAGTAGGAACGCATGCCAGGATTGGCCTTGGCAACGGCCAGCGCCTTCTCGGAGACGGCGTTGAAGCCGAGGCCCGGCGGCAGCATCAGGCCCTTCTGCGAGCCGGCGACGGAGACGTCGATGCCCCAGGCATCGTGCTCATACTCCATCGAGCCCAGGCCGGAGATGGTGTCGACCATCAGCAGCGCCGGATGGCCGGCGCGATCGAGCGCCTTGCGCACTTCGAGCGGCGGCGTCAGGCAGCCGGTCGAGGTCTCGTTGTGCACGACGCAGACGGCCTTGATCTTGTGCGCCTTGTCATCGACGAGGCGCTGCTCGATCGCGGCGATGTCGGCGCCATGGCGCCAGTCGCCGGCAACGAAGTCGACGTCGAGCTTGAACTTGTCGGCGATGCCGCGCCAGAGCACGGCGAACTGGCCGGTCTCCGCCATCAGCACCTTGTCGCCAGGCGCGAGCGTATTGACGATCGCAGCTTCCCACGCGCCGGTGCCGGACGACGGATAGATGACCACCGGCTGCTTGGTGCGAAAGATGCGCTGGCTGGCCGCCAGCACGGCGAAACCGAGCTCGGCGAACTCGGGACCCCGGTGATCCAACGTCGGCATGTCCATCGCGCGCAGCACGCGATCGGGCACGTTGGTCGGCCCCGGAATCTGAAGAAAATGCCGTCCTGTGTGCACAGTCATTGGCGTCCATCCCCGGTCATTTGGTTGGTGCGCGGACGTGGCATCCCACGCGCTCGCCGCGCTTTTCTCCCGCCAGACCGCTGGCGTCAATAAAGAAGACGCAGGCACCGATCGCTTCGGGCTGACATCCCTCAGATGCACACCAATCTCCCTCGTCGGTGCAGTGCGGCATGACCCGATGGCCCCAGGCGCCGCACGCGATTCAGCCTCATTTCACCACGGCAAGATGCCGCGGCGCATTGCCCGGAAGCGGCTGCTCCAAGAGCGCCATCGCGGCATCGACACCTCCGGCCCGATGCGGCACGCCGGCCACGCGCAGCCCCATCTCGACACCGCTCAGCGCAGCCATCAGGGTCAGCTCGTTGCACTCGCCGAGATGGCCAATGCGGAACACCTTGCCGGCGACCTTGGACAGCCCCGAGCCGAGCGACATGTTGAAATTGTCGAGCACGACCTGACGGAACTCATCGGCATTATGACCCGGCGGCATCAGCACCGCGGTCAGCACCGGCGAATGGTCCTTCGGCTCCTGGCACAGCACCTCGAGGCCCCAATGCTCGACCGCGGCGCGGGTCGCAGCCGCGAGCCTCAGGTGACGCGCGAACACCTGGTCGAGCCCTTCCTCGAGCAGCATCGCAATCGCTTCACGCAGGCCGTAAAGCAAGTTGGTCGCCGGCGTGTACGGGAAGAAGCCGTTCGCGTTCAGCTTCAGCATGTCCTCCCAATCCCAGAACGAGCGCGGCATCTTGTTGGTCCTGGCCACCGCGCGCGCCTTGTCCGAGACGGCATTGAAGCCGAGCCCCGGCGGCAGCATCAAGCCCTTCTGCGAGCATGACACCGCGACATCGACCTTCCATTCGTCGAAGCGGAAGTCGGCCGAGGCGAGACCGGAGATCGTATCGACCATCAGCAGCGCTGGATGCCCCGCACGATCCATCGCCGCGCGCACCTCGCCGATCCGGCTGGTCGCGCCGGTCGAGGTCTCGTTGTGCACGACCATCACCGCCTTGAGCTGGTGCGCCGTGTCCGCCGTGAGCTTTTCCTCGATGGCCGAGGGATCGACGCCGCGCCGCCAGTCGCCCGGGATGAAATCGACCTCGATGCCCCAGCGCGCCGCCATCTGCCGCCACAGCGTGGCGAAGTGACCGGTCTCCACCATCAAGACCCTGTCGCCCGGCGACAGCGTGTTGACGATCGCCGCCTCCCAGGCACCGGTGCCGGACGACGGATAGATGATCACCGGGCTCGTGGTCTTGAAGATGGCCTGCGAGCCAGCGAGCACGGCCTTGCCGAGTTCGGCGAACTCGGCGCTGCGGTGATCGATCACCGGCATATCCATCGCCCGCAGAACCCGCTCGGGCACGGGACTCGGGCCCGGAATATGCAAGAAATGACGGCCTTGGTGACGGGTCACGGCAGATCTCCGGAGCTCAACGGCATTCGAGCACCAATGATTGCATGCATTTTTGATGAACACAACAACATAACGCATTCATATATAAGGTCGACCACATCTGTAACACCCGCTACACTCCTCCCGCATGAACTCCACGATTCCCGATATCGAAACTGCCCTTGCGGCAGAACCTGAGGACCGCCCCGCCCCCGCGCGTGACGAGACCTCGCTGCATGACGAGATCCTGGCGCGGTTGCGCGACTACATCGTCGAGGGTCACGTGGCCGATGGCGGCCGCCTCTCCGAGCGGCAATTGTGCGAGATGCTGGGGGTGTCGCGCACGCCCTTGCGCGAAGCGCTGAAGGTCCTGGCGGCGGAGGGACTGGTCGAGCTGCTGCCCAACCGCGGCGCGCGGGTTCGCGCCCTCAGCGCGGCCGACATCCAGGAATTGTTCGACCTGATGGGAGGGCTCGAAGGCCTGGCCGGGCGCCTCGCCTGCGAACGCATCTCGGATGAAGAGATCGAAAAAATCGAGCAGCTTCATCATGATATGTATGGTTTCTACATGCGGCAGGACATGCAGAATTATTTCCGCATGAACCAGCTGATCCATCGCGCGATCGTCGATGCCGCCGCCAATGCGACGCTTCATGCAACCTATGAGAGCCTTGCGGGACGGATCCGGCGGGTGCGCTTCTCAGCCAATTTCGCCCACAAGCGCGAGCGCTGGAGCGAGGCGATGCGCGAGCATGAGCAGATCCTCGAAGCCCTGCGCCGGCGCGCCGGGAGCGAGCTGTCCGATATCCTGTTCCAGCACCTGCGCAACAAGGGCACGGCGGCGATCGACTACTTTGCCGAGACTCAACTGACAGCTGCACCGCACACAGGCAGTAAACCGAACAGGATGGAATAGCGCAGCAGGCTGCTCTATATTGAATGCAATCGGATTGACGCATTTCCAGAAATGCATGACACGAAGGCTGAGGAGCGCCCCCGTTAAGGGATAACCGCGACCGACCAGGAACCATCCATGCCGAACGCCAAAGCCGGTCCGTCCCGTCTCGAACAGAAGCTGCGCGCCGAGATCACGGGCGACGTCTTCTTCGACCGCTTCAACCGCGGCCGCTACGCCACCGACGCCTCGTTCTACCAGGTCATTCCGGCCGGCGTGGTGGTGCCGCGCACCATGGACGAGGCCCTGCGCGCGCTCGCCATCGCCCGCGATGACGGCCGCATCGTCACCCCGCGCGGCGGCGGCACCTCGCAATGTGGGCAGACCGTCAATGAAGGGATCGTCATCGACGTCTCCAAGCACCTGAACCGGATTGTCTCGCTCGACGTCGAGGCGCGGACCTGCATGGTCGAGCCGGGCATCGTGCTGGATGACCTCAACCGCCAGCTCAAGCAGCACGGCCTGTGGTTTCCGGTCGATGTCTCCACCGCATCGCGCGCCACGATCGGCGGCATGGCCGGCAACAATTCCTGCGGCGGCCGCTCGCTGCGCTACGGCACGATGCGCGACAACACCATCGCGATCGACGCGGCGCTCGCCGACGGCACCCAGGCGCGCTTCGGCGAGGTGCCGCGCGATATCAGCGGCGTCGACGCGCCGGAGAACGCCCGCGCGCTATTCCGCGACATGCTGGCGCTGGGAGAGCGCGAGGCCGCGGAGATCGCCGACAGGTTTCCCAAGGTGCAGCGCCGGGTCGGCGGCTACAATCTCGATGCGCTGACGCCGCGCAACGCCGCCAACAATCTCGCACACCTTTTGGTCGGCTCCGAAGGCACGCTCGCCTTCTCCACCCGGATCGAGCTGAAGCTTTGGCCGCTGATCCGCACCAAGGTGCTCGGTGTCTGCCATTTCGGCAGCTTCTATGAGGCGATGGACGCGGCCCAGCATCTCGTCAAGCTGAAGCCGATCGCCGTCGAACTGGTCGATCGCACCATGATCGGGCTTGGCCGCGACATCGCGATGTTCCAGCCGGTGATCGCGGCTGCCGTGCGCGGCGACCCCGATGCGATCCTGGTGGTGGAGTTCGCCGAGGAAACCAAGGATGAGAACCTCGCCAAGCTGAAGCAGCTCGGCGAGCTGATGGGCGACCTCGGCTTCGCATGGTCCAATGAGCCGCGCAAATGGGGCGGTGTCGTCGAGATATCAGACCCCGCCCTGCAGACCGCCGTCGCCGACTTCCGTGCGGCCGGCCTCAACGTGATGATGTCGATGAAGGAGGCCGGCAAGCCGGTGTCGTTCGTCGAGGACTGCGCGGTGCCGCTGCCGCATCTCGCCGACTATACCGCGCGGCTGAACGAGGTGTTTGCGAAGCACGGCACCCGCGGGACGATGTATGCACATGCCTCCGAGGGCTGCCTGCACGTTCGCCCGGTGCTGAACCTGAAGCTGGAGAAGGACGTCAAGGCGATGCGGGCCATCGCCGAGGACGCCTTCGCCATGGTGCGCGAGTACAAGGGCTCGCATTCCGGCGAGCATGGCGACGGCATCGTGCGCTCGGAATTCCACGCGCAGATGTTTGGCAGCCGCATCGTCGCCGATTTCAAGGAGATCAAGCAGCGCTTCGATCCCGGCAACGTCCTCAACCCCGGCCGTATCGTCGATCCACCGAAAATGGACGACCGCTCGCTGTTCCGCTACCCGCCGGACTATCGCATCGATGACATCAAGACCGTGCTGGACTGGTCGGCCTATCCCGGCGCCTCCGGCGGCTTCCAGGGCGCGATCGAGATGTGCAACAACAACGGCGCCTGCCGCAAGCTCGACGGCGGGGTGATGTGTCCGTCCTATCGCGCCACCCGCGACGAGAAGGATGTCACGCGCGGACGCGCCAATACCTTGCGGCTTGCGATCTCAGGCCAGCTCGGTCCCGGCGCACTGTCATCCGACGAGATGATGGAAACGCTCAAACTGTGCGTCTCCTGCAAGGCCTGTCGCCGCGAGTGCCCGACCGGCGTCGACATGGCCAAGATGAAGATCGAGGTGCTGGCCGCGCGCGCAACGACGCATGGCCTCACCCTGCGCGACAAGCTCGTGGCCTATCTGCCGCGCTATGCCGATCTCGCCGCGCGCTTCGCGCCGCTCGCAAACCTACGCAATCACAGCGCACTCTTGCGCGCCCTGATGGAGCGTGTCGCCGGCATCAGTGCCAAGCGGAAGCTGCCCGCGTTCCGCAGCGACACCTTCCGCGCCGACGCCGAGGCCTTCGGGCCGGAGAACGGCCGCGAGGTCGTGCTGTTCGGCGACACCTTCAACCGCGTCTATGAGCGCGAAAATCTCGGCGCCGCGCTGCGCGTGCTGATCGCCGGCGGCTATCGCGTCTACGTTCCCAAGCCGGCCGATGGCGGCCGCGCGCTGTGCTGCGGCCGGACCTTCCTCTCGGCGGGTCTCGTCGACGAAGCCAAGTCCGAGCTGCAGCGCCTGGTCGAGACCTACGCGCCCTTTGCCTCGCGCGGCGTGCCGATCATCGGCCTGGAGCCGAGCTGCCTGCTGACGCTGCGCGACGAGCTGCTGTCGCTGCGCAACGACACCACGGCGAAGAGCATCAGCGCCCACGCGCTGCTGCTGGAGGAGTTTCTAGCCCGCGAGGCCGAGACCGGCCGGCTGGCGCTGCCGCTCGGCGCGCTGCCCGGCAGGGCGCTGCTGCACGGCCATTGCCACCAGAAATCTTTCGCCGCGTTCAAGCCGGTCGAGCAGGTGCTGCGGCTCATTCCGGAGCTCGAGGTCGAGACGATCGAGTCGTCCTGCTGCGGCATGGCCGGTGCCTTCGGCTACGGCGCCGAGACCTACGAGGTCTCGCTGCAGATGGCGGAAGCGTCGTTGCTGCCGGCCGTACGCAGGGCTGACAGTTCGACCTTCATCGTCGCCGACGGTACGTCCTGCCGCCACCAGATCCAGGACGGCGCCGACCGTGGTGCCGTTCATGCCGCGCAGCTCCTAGCGATGAGCCTGGAGCGGGCGCAAGCATCGACGTAGTTCGTAGTTCGTAGGGTGGGCAAAGCGCAGCGTGCCCACCGCCTCCCTTCCGCTTCGCAAGATGGTGGGCACGCTGCGCTTTACCCACCCTACGCAGCTCGACAACACAAAGGACACCGACATGGCCGACCTCACGCTCGACACCGCCCGCAAGATCCTCGACGCCACGCTCGCCAAGGGCGTCGAGAAGAAGCTGAAGCCGCTCGCCGTCATGGTGCTCGACGCACGCGGCTGCCTGAAGGCGGCCGCCGCCCAGGACGGCACCAGCCTGATGCGGGCCGAGGTCGCGCATGGCAAGGCCTATGGCGCGCTCGCGCTCGGCCTCGGCTCGCGCGCGCTGTTCCAGCGCGCCCAGGAGCAGGCCTTCTTCATCGACGCCGTGAACACGCTGGCGCAGGGCCGCATGGTCCCGGTCCCCGGCGGCGTGCTGATTCTGGACGGCACCACTCTGCTCGGCGCCGTCGGCGTCTCCGGCGACACCTCCGACAATGACGAGATCTGCGCCATCGCCGGCATCGAGGCTGCCGGTCTCAAGGCCAATCCGGGCTGATGCGCAATCAGGCATCCATGCGCCCGCGATGGCCGGAGCGCATGGATGGCCGGGCCACGGGCAGTTGCGCTTGCGCGCCCGCTGCGATCTGCGCTTCTCTGCCTCGCGGCGTCCAGACGCGTTCGGAGAGCCAAATGACCATCGAGAGCATCAGCGCGATCACGATCGCCACCCATGACATGGCCCGCGCGGTCGCGTTCTACCGCGCGCTCGGCTTCGACGACATGCCCTATGGCGGCGCGGATTCGGCGTTCACCACCTTCCGCGCCGGCGCGGGCTACCTCAACCTGATCGCCACGCCTGAGGACAAGCAATGGAGCTGGTGGGGCCGCATCATCTTCCACGTTGCCGATGTCGATGCCGTCTATGCCAAGGCGCTGGCGGCCGGATTCTCGCCGTCGACCACGCCGCGCGATGCCGAATGGGGCGAGCGCTATTTCCACCTCACCGATCCCGACGGCCACGAGCTGAGCTTCGCGCGGCCGCTTAGGCGCTGAGCTAGCCGAGCTCGAAGGTCGTGACGCCGAACACCCGCTCGATCCGCAGCGGCGGGATCGGCCCGGTGTACATCCGTGCGGTCTCGAACACCGGCTTCAATCCGAGGCTTTCGGCGAGCGCCACCGCCTCCGGATTGATGGCGGGCACGTCGAGGAATACCTCGGAGTCGCCTGTGGCCATCAGCAGAGCCGAGACCACGGCCTCGGCATCACCGCGCCTTTCAGCAACCAGCGGACCGATTTTGTGGCCCGTGCGGCACGGCCTGATCACGCCCCAGGCGACCAGCGCGCCATCGCGGATCAGCGCCCGACCGACATGTCCGGGCGTATCGATCCAGGCCCGCAGGAATGCCCGGCGCGGCGCGGGAAACACGGTCGCATCGGACGCTTCGACGTCGGCGAGCGGCACATCGGCAAGAGCGACGATCGCTGATCGATCAGCCGGTGGCGGCAAGGCGGCAGGTCGCCCACCATAGCGGATATTGGCATAGGCGTAGCTGAAGCCAGATTTTCGATAGTTGTCCTGCTGCGCGACCACGCCATCGAGCCCGACGATGCGCGATCCCGCATGCGCCATCGCCGACTGCCAGAGCCGCAAGCCGTAGCCCTGCCCGCGCAACCCGGGACGGACGATGTAGAAGCCGAGAAAGGCAAAGTGGTCGTCGTAGTTGACGCAGGACACGGTCGCGACCGGCTCCCCGTCGCGCTCGGCGACGAGGAAGCCGCCGGGATCGACCACACCGAAGCAGGCCGCATCGGATAGGCCCGGATTCCAACCTTCCGCTGCCGCCCAGTCGACGGTAAGAGGCATCTCATCGGGGCGCATGGCCCGGATGGTCAGGCTTCCGGTTGCAGTTGTGTCGCCTTGCATCATGCCTCCATCCTAATTCAGGAAGCGACGTCGCGCATCAACAACCGAGCCTTGACTGATCTATCGCGGCTGCTCCAACTTGTCGCCGGCCTCGATTTTCCTTGCTGCGGCGGTAAGGCATCGGAGCGGCTGAGGTCGATTTGCCGGCTCTTGCAGATACCAACAGTGCATACGGACCAACCCTCCCTGTTGCGGCCACAGACCGTCTCATCAGCCTCGACATCCTGCGTGGCCTCGCGCTGTTCGGCGTCATGGCCATCAACGTCGCGTTCGAATTCCGCATCTCGATCTTCCGACAGTTCCTGCCTGCGTTGAGGACGCACGAGCCGGGAACGACCTTCTTCGCTGGATCCCCGTCGCCGGACACGTTCGCGCTGTTGTGGGCCTTGATGGGTGACTCGCCGTTCAATCGCGCCATCGAAGATTTCCTCGAGCGCGCCGTCTCGATGAAGGCGTTCGCCCTGTTCTCGCTGCTGTTTGGCATCGGGTTAGCGATGCAGTTCGATCGGATCGCACCGGACCGGCGTGTCGCCCTGCTGCTCCGGCGCCTGCTGATCCTGCTCGCGATCGGCCTCCTGCACCTGACGCTGCTGTGGAACGGCGACATCCTGACCGAATATGCGCTGGCCGGCCTGATCGTCCTGCCGTTCCTGTTTGCGCGGAGGTGGCTCGTGATCGCGGCCAGCCTCGCGCTGCTCGGCCTCTATTTCACCGGCTGGCTGATGCGCCTGATGCCCCTGCCCAGCTCAGCGTGGATGATGCAGCATGTGAGCGACGCCAGCCTCGTCTATGCCGGCGGCAGCTTCTCTCAGGTGCTCGCTGTCCGATTGTCCGAGATCGGCGCCATCGCTCCGCTGCATCTGTGGGTGTTTCCGCGCACGATCGGTCTTTTTCTCGCCGGCATCGTCATCTGGCGCTGCGGAATTCTGCGCGACGCGCGCGATCACCGCGCGTCGTGGCTGCTGATGGCGCTGGCCGCACTTGTTGTGACGGTCGATGCCGGACCCTCGCTCGTGACCGTCAGCCTCGCGCTCGCCTATGGCGCGCTGGTTCTGGCTGTGGCGAACACCGCATGGGGCGCCCGCCTGCTCGGCTGGGCGGCCCCTGTGGGGCGCATGGCCTTCACCAACTACCTCATGCAGTCCGTCATCTTCGGCTTCGTGTTCTACGGCTACTGCCTCGGTCTGTTCGGCCGGGTCAGCGTCTCGCTCGCGCTCGGCATCGGCATCGCCGTCTACGGGCTTCAGGTGATCGTGAGCTGGTGCTGGCTGAGGATGTTTCAGTTCGGCCCGGTTGAATGGCTGTGGCGCAGCCTGATGTACAATCAGGTTCAGCCGATGCGGGTTCGCGCACGGTCCTGACCAGAGATCTCCTGCAGCTTGCCTACTTCCCGGGCCAGACCGGCTTGCGCTTCTCGGCGAACGCCTTCAGGCCTTCCTTGGCATCCTCGGTCATGGCCAGCAGCGCGATCTGGCTTTCGAGATAGGCGATGGACTCGTCGAACGACATCGAGGCGATGGCGCGCATCGCGTATTTGCCGCGGCGGATCGCCGTCGGCGACTTGTCGACGAGGCGGCCGATCAGCCAGTCGATCTTGGCGTCGAGCTCGGCGGCCGGCACCACGTAGTTGAGCAGGCCTGCGGCCTGCGCCGCCCTGGCATCGAACGGCTCGCCCGTCAGCGCCCATTCGTTGACGAGCCGCGGCGGCGCGATGGTCTGCAGCAGGCTCAGAACCTGCATCGGAAACACGCCGACCTTCACCTCCGGCAGGCCG
Source organism: Bradyrhizobium sp. SSBR45G (assembly GCF_030159255.1). Taxonomy (GTDB): domain Bacteria; phylum Pseudomonadota; class Alphaproteobacteria; order Rhizobiales; family Xanthobacteraceae; genus Bradyrhizobium. Next base: position 163,102 of record NZ_BSCT01000007.1, read on the forward strand.
AACACGACGTGATCGGCCGCCACCGCCATGTCGGTCATGCAGAGCAGGCCCATGCCGCCCGCCATGCAGACGCCACCAACGCGCGCGATCGCGGGCTTGGTGGAATTCTGCGACAGCCGCATCAGGTCGGCATAGTCGACATTGGGTCGGGAGAAATCCATCGCGAAAGCCGCGCCCGAGTTCTGCAGGTCGGCGCCGGCGCAGAACGCCTTGTCCCCCGCGCCCGTGAGCACGATCACGCGCACCTCGGGATCGTCATGCGCCTGGCGATAGCCGCGCGAGATCCCGGCGATGACATCGCCATTGAGGGCGTTGCGCTTCTCCGGGCGGTTGATGGTGATCCAGAGGGCCTGCCCGCGCTTGTCGAGAATCACGCTGTCGTCGGTCATCGCCTTGCCTGCCTCTTGATGTCGGATGCGAGATTGTCGCGGGATAGCCGCAGGCAGCAAGGAAAACTTGCGTCAGCTGGCCGCGCGGCGGCCGATGTCGGCGATGACGCTGCGCAGCAGCGGCCGAACCGGCTCGAACTGGCCGTTGCGCAGGAAAGCCAAGGTCTGCCGGAACGAGGCCGGATGCATCAGCAGGCCCATATGCGAGGCCTTGACGGTCGTGTAGTCCGCCATCTCCACCAGCTTGCAGCTCTCGACCGAGACGCGGCCATCGTTGGGCCAGGGCAGCACGAACAAGCCAGCGATCGGATCGAGAAAGCGGTTCCCGGCGATGATGCCGATCTCATAATCGGCCGGGGGCAGCGCGGCGAGCGTGACGTCCTTGGTCGTCACCAGTTGCAGGCCGGCCGGGCCGAAATAGGCGCGGTAGAGTCCGACGTTCTGCAGACGGTCGGCCAGCTCGCTGCCGCCGTTGGGCGTGCCGATCATGACGACGCGGCCGAGACGCGCCGGACGATGGTGGGCGATCAGCACACGCGCGAGAAGTCCGCCCATGGAATGGGTCACGAAATGGATCGGACCATCGAGACCCGCCGCGAACTCGGCGACGGCGGGCCGGATATCCTCTGCAAGACGATCGAGCGGCTTCTTACGGCTTTGATAGTGGAGATTGAGCGTGGCGAAGCCTGCGCGCTGCAGCTTCTTTTCGAGGGGACGCAGCATCAATGAGCGGCTGGCGATGCCATGCAGCAGGACAATCCCCGCGTCGCGGGGGCTGCTCTGCTGGTGACTTCGGCGCAGCGATGTCATTACGCGACCTCCCGCCCCTCCGGCTCGCGCTCCTGAACAGCCGCCGGTGCAGTCTCCTCGGCGAGCGCCCTCGCACCGAGATAGTCGGTCTTGCCGGAGCCGAGCAGCGGGATCTTGTCGACCACCATCACGACGGCCGGCACCGCGAGCTCCGGCGCCCCTTGCGCCTTGGCCTGGCGCTGCATCGCGGATCGCTCGGCATCCTTCTGCGTCGTGATCAGCACGATGCGCTCGCCCTTGCGCTGGTCCGGGAGCGAAACGGCGACGGAGCCGGCCTGCGGCCACAGCGTCGCAGCGATCTGCTCGACGACCGTCAACGACACCATCTCGCCAGCGATCTTGGCGAAGCGCTTGGCGCGGCCCTTGATCGTGATGAAGCCCTGCGCGTCGATGGTGACGATGTCGCCGGTGTCGTGCCAGCCCTCGGGCAGCGCTTCGAGCACGCCGGGATTTTCGGCCCTGACATAGCCGAGCATCACGTTGGGCCCGCGGACCGAGAGCCGGCCGCCCTCCTCGATCCCCGGCACCTTGTCGAGCCGGGCCTCCATCAGCGGCGAGAGACGGCCGACGGTACCGACGCGGTTGGCCATCGGCGTGTTCATCGCCAGCACGGGCGCGGTCTCGGTGACGCCATAGCCCTCGAGCACGCGGATGCCATAGCGTTCCATGTAGACTTGGCGGGTGCGATCCTTGACCGGCTCGGCGCCGGCGATGACCAGCCGCAAAGTCCGGAAATCATAGGCATGGGCCGAGCGCGCATAACCGGTCAGGAAGGTGTCGGTGCCGAACAGAATGGTGGCGCCGGTCTGGTAGATCAGTTCGGGCACGATCCGGTAATGCAGCGGCGACGGGTACATGTAGATCGGGATACCCGCCAACATGGGCATCATCATGCCACCGGTGAGTCCGAACGAATGGAACACCGGCAGGACGTTGAACACGAGATCGTTGGCGTTGGCATCGACCCGTGCCAGCGCCTGTGCGGCGTTGGCCAGGATATTGCGGTGGGACAGCACGACACCCTTCGGCGTGCCTTCCGAACCCGAGGTGAACAGGATCACGGCGGGATGGTCGGCGTTGCGGGCGACGCGCGGCTTGGTGCCGTCGAGGATGCCCTTGAGCTTGTCGCCCAGGCTGACGGAGGCCTTGACGTCCTCGAGATAGACCAGGCGCGCCTGGCCCTCGATCGCGGCAATCAGCTTGTCGAGCTTGCCCTTCTCGATGAAGGCGCGCGAGGTGAGCACCGTCGTGACCTGCGCCGCCTTCATCGCCGCCAGCACGTTGACCGGTCCGGCGGAGAAGTTCAGCATCGCCGGCACCCGGCCGATCGACTGCAGCGCCATGAAGACGACGGCGACACCGGCCGAGTTCGGCAGCAGGACGCCGATGTTCTCGCCGACCATCGTGCCGTGTTCGAGCTTGCGGCTGAGCACTTGCGCGCCGAGCAGCAGCTTGCGGTAGGTCAGCTTGGTGCCGAGCGGATCCTCGATCATCACCTTGCCGGTGTCGTGATCGCGATGCGCATGGGCCAGCGCCTCGAACAGTGTCCGGTCCAGCATGGCGTTCTTGACCATGGCCTCGATCATGACGTCCTGCAGCGCCGCGCCGGCGGCGTTGCGGCGGGTCTTGCCCTTGAGTGCCGCATCAATGGTGAGCTTCACCGGCGGCAGGATCGTCACCGTCACCTTGGGAAACCACGAGCGCTTGATCTGGCCGTCCTTGAGATAGCTGAGATGCGAGCGCTGCGCGCCCTCGATGCGGACGGGCACGACGACGGCATCGGCCTTGTCGGCGATCATCGCGGTGCCGTCATAGACCTTCATCAGCGAGCCGGACACGGTGATGCGCCCTTCCGGGAAGATCACCACCGGCTCCTGGCTGGCAACCAGCTTGATGAGATCGCGCGCGCCGAGCGGCTTGGTCGGGTCGATCGTGATGTGGCTCACCAGCTTGAGGAAGATCTTCGCCCACCAGGCCTTGGAAATGCCGGTGTCGACGGCGAAGGTCGCGTCGATCGGCAGCACGGCATGCAGCAACGGTCCGTCGATCAGGCTGACATGGTTCGGCGCGATCAGCATGCGGGTGCCGGCGGGCGGCAGATTTTCCAGCCCGCGCACCTCGGTGCGGAATAGCGCGCGGAACAGCATCGCGCCGAAATCGCGCACGCCTTCCCGGCCCCATTTGTTGAGCACGAACCAGACCGAGCCGAAGCTCGCCAGCGCCAGACCAAAGAAGATCCAGCCAACCGCGACGCCTGCGGCCTGGAGGCCGGCGACACCCAGCGAACCGACCACCATGAAGGCGGCCTGCAGCACGTTTCCGGCGGCGATGACACGGGCACGCTCGGTCGGCTCCGACCACGCCTGCACAGCCGCGAACGCCGGGACCACGAACAGGCCGCCGCCGAAGGCGAACACGGCGAAGTCGAGCAGCATGCGCGCACCGGCCCACGAGCCGATGAAGGCCAAAGGCGTCAGGTCCTTCGCGGTTTCCGTGGTACCGATCGCCAGGGAGAGATCGAGGCCGAACACACCCATGATGATGGCGCCGATCGGCACCAGCGCGAGGTTCGGCCTGACATGGCTGAGATGCGCCGCGAACAGCGAGCCGATCGCAATGCCGATCGCGAAGGTGGCAAGGCAGAGCGTGACGACGCCCTCGGTGCCGCCGACAACATCCTTCACCAGCGCCGGCAGCAGCGACAGCACGACGGCGCCGACCAGCCAGAACCAGGACACGATCACCATGCCGTCCCACAGCCGGGGCGCGGCGTGGAGCGATTTCAACAGATGCGACGTCGAGGTCCAGGGATTGGTCGTGATCCGCAGATCCGGTGCGGACGGCACAGTATGCGGGATACGCGACGTCGACGCCCAGGAGATCACCGCAAGACCGATCACTGCAAGCGAGACCCAGCCCATGTGGGAAGAGCCCGAGACCAGCTGGCCACCGGCGATCGTGCCGATCAGGATGGCCATGAAGGTCGCACCTTCCACCAGCGCATTGCCGGTGGCGAGCTCACCAACCGTCAGCTGATCAGGCAGCATGGCGTATTTCACCGGGCCGAACAGCGCGGCGATGATCCCGAACATGCCCAAGGCCACGAACAGCAGCGGGATCGAATGCAGGAAGAAGCCGAGCGCTGCAAAGCCGGCGGCGAAGATCTCCGCGAACTTCAATCGGCGCGCGACGACACCCTTGACGTATCGGTCGGCCAGTTCGCCGCCCAGCCCCGACAGGATGAAGAACGGGAAGATGAAGACGGCTCCAGCCACAGTCACCAGCGCATCACCATGCGCCGCCACGGCGCCGTAGAGCAGCATGATGACGAGCGCATTCTTCAGAACGTTGTCGTTCAGCGCCGAGGCGAACTGCGCCCAGAACAATGGAGCAAAGCGGCGCGACGACATCAACTGCTTGATCATGGTCGTTTCCTGGTGTGTGCGGCGGCCTGGCCGCAATGATCGCGAGACGGTCGGGGATTGGTGCTGAAATCAAAGCTCGTAGCGGGGCGAGATCCCTCTTGGGTGAGGTAATTAGTCTGGCTTTTCCCGTCGGCCACCTCGCGACAGCAGCGCCATCGTGTCGGCCAGTGTGCAGGACGACCACACCAGCGCCACGAGCCCTGCCGCGAAGCCACCGCGCAGTTGCCAGTCGAGCGGCAGCGCAACGATGCCGCCGCCGACCAGCGCGAAGCATACCGCGAAGGTCATATGCAAAAAGCTTATCCAGACCGTGGGCAGTCGCCCGGACGATATGAGACGGGAAGACATGGTGACCGCTTCGTTGCCAATGGGCGGGAGATTTGAGCTGTGGTCAGCTCAGTTCACTCAGGTAGTGGAAGCAGCCGAACAGGCCACCACGACGAAGCCGGCGTCCTTCACGACCCGCGGCGCGAAACAGCTCTTCTCCCGCCACCCGCCGTGCCCGCCGAGCGGCCAACAGACCCGCGACGTCACAGGCATTGGCGATACGCTCAACGCGCGCCGCCACAAGGTGAGACGCTGCCCGGGCCAAACCGTTCAGCAAAGCCTGAGCGTCGGCGGGAAAAAGTTGCGGACCACGAAAGCTGAGAACCTGCATAAGATCACTCCTTGAGTTTTTGAGCATCGCTCAAAATTAGTATCGCAAAAATGAGCGTCGCTCAAGAAAAATCTGACGAACGGAACGATTTGGTAAAAAAGGTCTTGCCGGCCGTCGGCAGGGACGCCGCGACCGGAAGGCAAGTCATTGAATTAGAGGGATATTCCGTCAGCCCCGCTCAGCCTATGGCGGGGCGCTCCACCGATTTGCGCAACCAGACCTTGTTGTCATGGAAGGCCGCGCCCCCGATCGGCGCGACGGTATCGGCGGCCGTGAGCGAGTTGATGCCGCGACCGCCGACATGGGCGCGATTGGGATGGATCGATTCGGCGATCAGCACCCCGCGCCGGACCCCGTCGAACAGCCGGGCGGCCAGCGAAGTCTCTCCGCGCGCATTGCCGAGCATGACGATGTCGCCGTCAGCGATGCCGAGCGCGGCCGCGTCGAGCGGATGGATCATCACCGTTGGCGCACCTTCGCGCGCCTGGGAGGACGGCGTCTCGTTGAAGGAGGTGTTGAGGAACGAGCGCGCCGGGCTCGTCGCAAGCCGGAACGGATGCTGCTGATCAGTCTCCTCGGTGACGGCCCAGTGGTCGGGCAGCGACGGCATGCGCTCAGGATTGCCCATCACGCGCCCGAATGGCGGATGGAGCCAATCGGCCTTGAAATGGAACTTGCCATCCTTGTGCGCGAAGCCGTCGAGATAATGCGAGGTGCGGAAGTCCGGCTGCAGGTCGCGCCAGCCATCCGCCTCGAGCGCGGCGATGTCGCCATGGCCGCTCTTCTTCAAGGTTGCGTCAATCAGCTCGCGCGGCGCCATCTCGAAGCCGGGGTGAACGGCACCAAGCCGCCGCGCCAGTCCCTGCAGCACCTCGTGGTTCGAGCGACACTCGCCGGGAGGATCGACCAGCTTCGGTCCGACCGAAATATGCTGGTGGCCGCCTCCGTAGTAGAGATCGTCGTGCTCCATGAACATGGTCGCCGGCAGCACGATATCAGCCATTTGAGCCGTCTCGGTCATGAACTGCTCGTGGACCGCGACGAACAGGTCCTCGCGTGCAAAGCCCTGACGAACAAGATCCTGCTCGGGCGCCACCGTCATGGGATTGGTGTTCTGGATCAGCATCGCCTTGACCGGTGGGCCGCCGCACAATGCCTGGCGATCTCCCGTCAGGACGCGGCCGATCTGCGACTGGTCGAGAAAACGGGTCGAGTGATCAATGACGTCATGGCCTTCGATGATCGACTCGTCGAAATGCCACAACGCAGCATTGTTGAAGAAGGCACCGCCCCCTTCATACTGCCAGGCACCGGTCACTGCCGGAATGCAGGACGCAGCATGCATCTGCGCTGCGCCGTTCCGGCTGCGGGTGAAACCATAGCCGAGACGGAAAAAGCTTCGCCTGGTCTCACCGACCAGCTTCGCGAACGCCTCAATCTCGGCGACCGGAACGCCGCAAATCTGCGCCGCCCATTCGGGCGTCCGTGTCTCCAGATGCGTCTCGAGCTCGCCGGGACAGTCGGTGTATTTCGCCATGTAGGCCCGGTCGGCATAACCATCGCGAAACAGCACGTGCATCACACCGCAGGCGAACGCGCCGTCGGTGCCGGGGCGGAGGATGACCTTGATATCGGCCTGCTTCATCGTCTCGTTGTCGTAGATATCGACAACAGCGATCTTGGCGCCGCGCTCCTTTCGCGCACGCGCGGCATGGGTCATGACGTTGACCTGCGTGTTCACCGGGTTGGTGCCCCAGATCACGACCAGATCGGAAAGGGCCATTTCGCGCGGATCAACCCCTGCAATCTTTCCCGTCCCGATCGCGAATCCGATGCGCGCGACGTTGGCGCAGATCGTCGAATAGAAGCGGGAATATTTCTTCACGTGGGTCAGGCGATTGAGGCCATCGCGCATCACCAATCCCATGGTACCGGCATAATAGTAAGGCCAGACCGCCTGGGAACCGAACTCGCGCTCGGTCTGCAGAAACCGCTCAGCGATATCATCGAGCGCCTCGTCCCAGGACACGCGCGCAAACCGCCCGGAGCCTTTCGATCCCACGCGACGCATCGGATGCGTCAGTCGTTCGGGATGATGAATACGCTCGGCATATCGGGCAACCTTGGCGCAGATCACCCCGGCCGTATAGGTCTGCCGCTTCGAGCCGCGAACGCGTCCGATTGTGTTCCGGTCGATCACTTCGATGTCGAGCGCGCACGCCGACGGACAATCGTGCGGACAGGTGGAGTGACGAATATCGACGCGAGGCTGCTGGATCATGCGTTGACTCGTACCATCAAAGGCCCCAGCAGCCGAGAGCCTTCGCGAGGCATTTGCACAAACAACGGCGTGAGTCCCCGCCCCCGCCCCACCATCATCTCGATAGCGTCGATCACAAGCGGAAATTCTAAGAGTGCGTCGATCCGCGCCGACCCAAGATTGCGTTCACCAGAGAATACCACGCGTTGATCGAGCAGCTTCACGTGAAGCGTGTGGCTTCGTTGTTGAACGTCTTCGGGTTCAACCTGACCTTTCGTCGAACAAGCGACTCGGCTTCGCACCGCACCATAACAAAGCTTCGGGTAACCGGCATTTCCTGTTGCCAACGCAAATTCATATATTAGTATATTAGTTGAGGAAACGTAGATGCCCAGCCGCGCTCCAAGGAAACTGGCCCCCGCGCCACGTCCCGTCGTCGCTCGCATGCGCCGCAATGGCCGGCCGCGTGGCGCGACAGCGGCGTCGCGCATTTATGCAGATCTCAGGGCCGAACTGGTGTCGTTGGTGCGCCGGCCTGGAGAGCCCATTTCGGAGGCACAAATCGCAACGGCCTATGGAGTGAGTCGAACGCCGGTCCGCGAGGCCATCCTCAAGCTGTCGGATGAAGGGCTCGTGGAGATCTTTCCTCAGTCCGGCATTTTTGTATCGCGCATTCCGGTTGCCGCGCTCCCCGAAACGATCATCATCCGCAAGTCCCTCGAGGAGACCACCGCGCGGATGGCTGCAGAGCACGCCACGTCCAGCCAACTCCTCACCCTGCACGCGATCATCGAGCGACAGCGCGAGGCGTGCGCTGCGAAGGATCGCGAAGCCTTTCACCAAGCGGACGAGATGTTTCATGCGGGCATCGCTGAGGTGGCTGGTTATCCTGGAATATGGAAGCTGATCCTGCAAGTGAAGGTTCACGTCGACCGTTATCGACGCCTCACCTTGCCTCAGATCGGACGCATGTCGGAAGTCATCGCCGAGCACGAGCCGATCCTGGCGGAAATCGAGCGGCGCAATCCGGACGGCGCTCGCGCTGCCATGGCCAGTCATCTGGAGCGACTGCTCGACGACATTTCCGAGATTCAGACGCTCAATCCAGAGTATTTCGACCAGCCAACCTAGGAGCGACAGCCGCGGCATCTACTGCGGTCTGACGATCAGGCAATAGCCCGTGGGAGGGACGCCATGAAGAGACGTGATTTCATCAAATTGACAGCAGGCATTGCCGGCGCAACGGCACTTCCGCCATTTTCGGCCGCGCTCGCACAATCCAAGGCCGTCTTCAAGGCATCCGACGTGCAACCGCCCGGATACCCGACAGTCGCAGCGACCGAAAGCCTCGGCAAGAAGCTCGCAGCGGCCACCAATGGCCGACTGACGATCCAGATGTATCCGTCCGCACAGCTTGGCGGCGAGAAAGAGACTATCGAGCAAACTCAAATCGGCGCCATCCAGATGCTGCGCGTCAGCGCCGGCGCGCTGGGCCCGATCGTCGACGACGTCAACGTCGTCAACATGCCTTTCCTGTTCAAGAGCATCGAACACTCCGAAAAGATGATGGACGGTCCAATCGGGCAGGATCTGCTTGATCGCGTGAGTGCCAATGCCAATGCGAACCTCGTCGCACTCTGTTGGATGAACTCCGGCGCGCGCAGCATCTACAACACCAAGAAGCCAATCAGGACGGTCGAGGACGTCAAGGGCCTCAAGATCCGCGTGATCGGGAATCCGATCTTCATCGACATGATGAACGCGCTCGGCGGCAACGGCGTGGCGATGGGCTACGATCAGGTCTTCAGCGCCCTGCAGACCGGCGTGATCGATGGAGCCGAGAACAATCCTCCAAGCTACGTCTTCAGCAATCACTATACGGCTGCGAAATATTATTCGCTGACCCAGCATCTGGTCATCCCCGAAGTCCTCGTGTTCTCGAAGCGAGCCTGGGCAAACCTGTCGACTGACGATCAGGCGCTGATCAAGAAGTTCGCCCGGGAAGCGCAATTGGAAGAGCGCGAGCTCTGGAAGGCCTATGAGCGCGAGGCCATGGAGAAGGCGAAGGCGGCCGGGAGCGAGATCATCGAGATTGCCGACAAGGGGCCGTTCCAAAAGGCCGTCAAGCCGGTTTGGGACAAGTACGGCCCGAAGTATCAAGACATGATCAAGCGCATCCAGGAAATCGCTTAACGCAGCGTCGGTTCGGACAATCAGGAGATTTACCATGGCCGGACTCTACCGCCGGGCGATGGACGGGCTTTATCGCGCTTGCGTTATCGTCGGCGTGATCGCGCTGGTGCTGATCTCAGCCGTCATACCTTGGGCGGTCTTTACCCGCTACGTCCTGAACAGCGCGGCCTCCTGGCCCGAACCGATGGCCGTTCTGCTGACGATTCTTCTGACCTTCATCGGCGCGGCTGCTGGCTACAGGCTCAATCTGCACATGAACCTGGCCTATTTCGCCAATCAGACGCCGCCCGCGATGAGAAAAGCGCTTGATATCCTCGTGCAATTGCTGATGGCGCTGATCGCGATCTTCATGATCGTTTGGGGCGAACGGCTGGTCGAGGTCACCTGGGGCAATACGATCGGGGACTTCCCGTTCCTGTCGGTCGGGGTCACCTATCTGCCCATCCCGGTCGGCGGCTTGTGCCTGCTGCTGTTCATCATCGAACGGCTTTTTCTCGGCGCGCCACCGGACCCCATCCCGCACCACGACGCGGATTCGTTCGAGTAAGCCAACCGAGTCACACCGATGGACATCTTTATTCTGCTTGCCACGATGCTGGTGTGCTTCCTGATTGGGATGCCCATCGCCTACTCTCTGGCGCTCGCTGCGATCGCCGGCGCGCTCTCGGTCGGCATTCCGCTCGAAGCTGTCATGCTGAAGATTTCGGATGGCGTCAGCAAGGTTGCGATGCTGACGATCCCGTTCTTCGTGCTTGCCGGCGCCATCATGGCCGAAGGAGGCATGGCCAAGCGGCTCGTGGCCTTCGCCGACGTGCTGGTCGGCCTGACCCGCCTGCGCGGCGGCCTGTCCATCGTGAACGTGCTGGCAACGACCTTCCTGAGCGGCATCTCAGGTTCGGCTGTCGCCGACACCTCCGCCATCGGCTCGGTGATGATCCCGCAGATGGAGCGCAACGGCTACCCGCGCGTGTTCGCCACCAATCTGACCATCAGCTCATCCGTGCAGGCGCTCCTGGTGCCACCGAGTCATAACGCTGTTCTGTATTCTCTCGCGACGGGCGGCACGATCTCGATCAGCGCGCTGTTCATGGCCGGTGTCTTTCCGGGACTTCTGCTCGGCTTTTCGCTCATCATGCTCTGCATCGTGATCGCCTATCGTGAAGGTCATCCGCACGGCCAGACGGTTCCGGCCAAGGATGCAGTCAAGATCACGATCGACGCCGCGTGGGGCCTCATCACGCTCGTGATCATCCTCGGCGGCATTCTTGGCGGCATCTTCACAGCGATCGAGGCCGGCGCAGTTGCCTGCATCTGGGCGTTCTTCGTGACCATGTTCATCTATCGCGACTATCGCTGGCGCGATCTGCCTGTGCTGCTGCATCGGACCCTCCGCACGGTCGCGATGGTCATGACCTTGATCGCCTGCGCCTCGGCGGTTGGCTACATCATGGCGCTCACGCAGATGCCAGCGAAGATGACGCAGTTCTTCCTGTCGATCTCGAACAACAAATACGTGATCCTCCTTCTGATCAACGTACTGCTGTTGCTGCTCGGAACGCTCGTCGACATGGCACCGTCAATCCTGATCGCAACGCCGATCTTGCTTCCGGTCATGCAGAATTTCGGCGTCGACCCCGTGCATTTCGGCATGATCATGCTGCTCAATCTCGGCATAGGGCTGTGCCATCCCCCCGTCGGCGCAATCCTTTTCGTTGGCTGCGCCGTCGGCAAGGTCTCGATCGAGCAGGTCATGCGCAAGATCTGGCCGTTCTACGCCGTGATGTTCGGCGTGCTCATGGTCGTGACCTACATTCCAGAAATCTCCCTCTGGCTGCCGCATCATATCATGCGCTGAGGCCACCTGACGCTGACCGCGGCGTCAGCCGTCGCATTCCGGTTCACGCTGAGAGCAAGTGCGCTGTCGGTGGACGGTGAGCAAGCGAACGAAGCGATGTCGCCGGAGGCATATTCGGCGACCTCGACGTGAACGGGTCGAGGCGCGACTGCGGCGAACGCGTTCTATTCGTCGCCGTCCTGACCGGCCTCTGCCAAGCCTCGCAAAGGCTCAGGGTTGAGAAGCACGATCGCGCCATGCTCAAGCCGGACCCAATCCCGTGCCGCCCAGGCGCGCAGCTGCTTGTTGATGCTTTCGCGCGTCATCCCCACCATCTCGCTGATCTCCTGCTGGGTGATGGCGATGGTGAGGTTTGCAGAGTCGACCTTCTGCTTCTCGGTCAGGCCCAGTAGAGCGCTGGCGAGGCGACGGGGAAGATCCTGCAGGATGACCTGCTCAACCTGATCACTGGTCCAACGCAGCCGATCGCAGAGCAATTCGATGAACTTCATCGCGAGAACGGGCTGGCTCTTGACGAAGGGCAGGAACTCACGCCGGTCGATGACCAATATCTCGCAATTGGTATTCGCAGTCGCATCGGCCGTTCGTTCTCTGCCGTCCAGCAAGGCAACCTCGCCGAAGATTTCGCCCGCGCTGATCAGGTTGAGGATGGCGTTGCGGCCGTCAGGTGACGAGACGCTGATTTTGACAGTTCCGCTGATCACCGCGTAGAGGCTCGAACCGGGATCGCCTTTCGAGAAGATCGTCGCCCCGCGTTTGAGCGTGGTCGGCTTGGCGTACCGACAGAGCTGATCGAGGGCATCGGGTTCGAGTTCGCGAAAGATCGGATGCTGCCGCAGCACCGACAGCTTGCCGCTGCTGGCTGTGCGGCTGCTCGCCTTCTTGTCCTCAGTCACACGACTCTCCCAGGGGTCGATGCCCCGTCAAACGAGGGAGATGTCGATGGCCAAGCATCGGATGCCCTGGAGGACGGTCACATCCACCAGCAGACGATTCCCTGGCCCCGCGACAGCCCATCCCTCGATTTCCGCTCCGTCTGGAAATACGGCAGATCGGGAGATTGTCCAGGAAAATGCAGCGAAGGCCAAGTCGTGAGCCGTACGTCCGGCGCGAGACGAAGCCACTTCCGCAGCTCAGGCAGTCAAGACGGCCTCTTTTTGCAGTGCAGATTGGCCGCCCGCAAGCCCCTCCGCCAGAAGGCGCCCCCCGCGTCGACGGCCTCCGCGGTCGCCGGTCGACCGTTTCAGACCCGATTCTTGGTCTGCGAATCACCCCACAGCAGGACCGCCGCAAATGCAACGAAAACGCCCACGACCGCAAAGCTGACCATCATGGCATCGAACGGCATGTCTCTCCCCCTTGCTTGAGTTTGAGACATTGTTCCCAGTCGCGGCGCCCCCGTCTTTGACCCAGATCAATGCAAATTTCGGTCGAAGAGACCGCCAAGTGTTCAGGCCGCCGCCAGCGCCTCGGCTCGTGCCGAGTCCCGTAGCGACACGCCTCCGGGAAGGATCGCGATGATCCCTTCCCGCTCCAGTTTCGTGAAAGTCCGGCTGACCGTCTCGATGGTCAGGCCGAGATAATCGGCGATGTCCTGCCGGCTCATCGGCAACGGTACCACATTGGAGGGGCCCCGTAGCTCGACCAGCCGATCTCTCCAGCCAACGAGGAAGGTCGCAACCTTTTCCTCAGCGGAGCGGCGACCGAGCAGCACCATGTGATCCCGCGCGTGATTGAGCTCCTGCACGGCCAATTCATTCATCCGCCGCAGCAGGTTCGGCTTGTGCTCGGCAAATCGACCAAACGGCAATTTGGCGAATTGACAGACCGTGACCGGACCGATCGCATCGGCCGAAAACCCATGCCGCTCATCGGTTGTCATACCCACAAAATCGCCGGGCAGCACAAACCCGACAATCTGCCTGCGCCCATCGGGCAGCAGCTTGTAGAGCCTCATGACTCCGTCGAGCAGATTGTAAAAGAACGATGAGCTGTCCTCCTGGGCGAAAATCGTCTCGCAGGAGGCAAAGTTGACGCGGCGGCTCAGCTGCTCGAACTCTCGCATCTCGAACTGGTCCAGCGATGCGCATACGCTGAACCCCCGTACTGCACAGTCGGCGCAGCCCTGTCCGTGCAAATCGACTGCAACCAGAGACGTTTTCATACAGGGCTCCGCTGGGCCACACGCAAAGGAGAATAGCCGCATTCTACCCGATGCGCGGAGTTCCGGTTGATTCAAATCAAATGAGGAGAGGATCGGGGCCCTATCGTGGCGGAAACGGCTCGCACGATGGACGTATTGCATGCAGCGCCCGGTTCTATGCGCTTTTCTGATGACCCTCTCCTTGACCATGCCGTCATTTGCTGCGTCCACGCCGGACCAGCGAGGACGAGCCTACGCCAAGACTCACTGCGCACGCTGCCACGCCATAGGCCGCACTGGAGAAAGTCCATTCAGACAGGCGCCGCCGTTCCGAACGCTGCATCTGCATTATCCGATCGAGACTCTCGGCGAGGCTCTCGCCGAAGGAATTGTCACCGGGCACCCCGCCATGCCGCAATTCGAGCTGACGCCGCCTCAGATCAACGATCTGTTGTCCTATCTGAAGAGCCTGGAATAGATCATTTGACCGGCAGCGGTCACCTAGAACGCCTGGATGGTCCAGTTGAGGATCGACTTGGCGACGCGGCCAAAGGCCTGATCGAAGGCGCGGGCTGAACCGGCTGGATCGAGCTGGCCAAGTGGCTCGCTTTCGTCGAACAGGCGCGACGCGATGATCTTGCCATTCTTGTCGACCAGACGCGCGGACAGACCGATGTCCGCCGTGGCTGTCGCATCGACATTGATTCGGAAGCGACGAACGTCGATCAACAACTGAACGTCCGGCTGTCCGAGATCCGATGTCCGCAGCGGAGCGTGAGCGACATCATAGTTTTCGAACGAATCGATCAGGCGGGCCTGCAACAGTTTCGGGATGCTGTCGGCCCACAGCGCATCGCCAAACCCAGGATAGTCCTTGGCGGGCGAAAACAGCATGCGCTGTGTCTGCAGCATGGCAACGGCCGTCGGCTCAGGGATGGCGAGCTGGCCCCTGATGGTCTTGCTGACGGGGCCGAAATCTCGCGGCGCAGTGAGATCATAGGTGACCTTCTGTACCGGAGCACCGCCGCCGGTCATCTTCTCGAGCCCCGCGACGATCCCATCCAGCTTGCCTGTATTCCGCGCCAATCCGTCCGAAAATGTCTTGAGGTTGGCAATCGTGTCTTTCAGCGGTCCGGCATTCTCCGCGAGGACGGCGTCGACGCGCCGCAAGGCATCACGTGCGGCCTGTGTCATGCTCTGGCCAGCACCCGGCTCAGCCATCAACGTCGACACGGCGGCCGCCGTCTCGGTCGACGAGCCGCCCTCCAGCGCGATGACCGGGACCCCCGTCAGCCCCTGGAATTCCAAGCCCACCTTGGTGTCGGTTCGCACCGGGGTGCTCGACGCGACCGAGATCGTTGCATTGACCCGACGCGGGTTTTCCGGAGCGAGGCCGAGTTCCGTGACCTCGCCGACCCGGATTCCGTTAAACAGAACGGCAGCCCCGACCAGCAGCCCCGGAACAGATCCTTCGAACTGCACATGGTAGGTCGTCCGCGGCCCGAGCCCTCCCGTGTTATTGAGCCAGTACACGAAGCCAAAGATCGCGACGATCGCGGCCAGCACGAAGCCTCCGATGACAGCGAATGGCGCACGCGTTTCCATGTTCAACTCTCTTTCGGTTGCAGCATCTGGGATCGCTTGCCGTGGAAGTAGGCCTTGACCCAGGGATGCTCGGATCGAAGCAGATCGCGCATCGGGCCGATCGCCACGATCTTGCCATCGGCCAAGGCTGCGACGCGATCACACACCGTGTTCAGGCTGGCCAGGTCATGCGTCACCATGAACACGGTCAAGCCCAGTGTCTGCTGCAGGGTCTTGATCAGGGCATCGAAATCCCCGGCAGAGATCGGATCGAGGCCGGAGGTCGGCTCGTCGAGAAACACGATCGACGGATCGAGCGCGAGAGCGCGCGCCAGCGCGGCGCGCTTGGTCATGCCTCCGGAGAGTTCGGCCGGGAATTTGTCGCCGTCCTCGGCTCGAAGACCGACCATTTCGAGCTTGGCGGTCGCGACCTCATCCATCAGGACCTGCGACATCTGCAGATTTTCCCGCAGCGGGAATTGGACGTTCTGCTTGACGGTGAGTGACGAAAACAGTGCGCCCTGCTGGAAAAGAATCCCCCAGCGCGTCGCCACGGCCTGGGTTGTGCGTTCATCTGCACCGCCAAGCGGCGTTCCCATGACCTCGATGGTCCCGCTACGTCGAGGAATAAGCCCGATGATGGTCCGCATCAGGACAGATTTCCCTCCACCGGAGGCGCCGACCAGCCCAAGGATTTCGCCCCGACGGACCTCCAGGGACAGTTCATTCAGAACGATCTGACGGCCAAACCCGACGACAAGATCAGTCACTCGGATCGCGCTCGATAGTCCACGCTCATCCATTGCTACATTCCGATGGACGCAAAGAACACGGCGAACAGGCCATCAAGCACGATCACCAGGAAAATAGACTTCACGACCGATGTCGTAGTCTGTTGCCCCAGGGATTCCGCACTGCCCTTGACACGAAGGCCTTCACTGCAGGCAACGATGCCGATCACCAGCGCCATGAAGGGCGCCTTCAGCATTCCCACCTCGAAATGCGTGACCGAGATCGCCTCGCGCAGCCGTGCGATGAAGATCGGCGGGCCCATACCGCCATACAGCTGAGCGACCAGTCCCCCGCCATAGAGCGCAGCCATCGACCCGACGAAGGCCAGAATTGGCAAGGTCAGGATCAGCGCGACGATACGCGGCAGAATCAAGACCTCAACTGGATCGAGCCCCATCGTCACCAGGGCATCGATCTCTTCGCGCATCTTCATCGATCCGATCTCCGCCGTGTAGGCGCTTCCCGATCGGCCCGCCACCATGATGGCCACGATCAGCACACCGAGCTCGCGCAGGACCAGGATGCCGACCATATCGACGACATAGGATTCCGCGCCGAAACGCCGGAAGTGAAAGATGCCCTGCTGGGCAATGATCGCGCCGATCAGGAACGTGATCAACACCACGATCGGAATGGCCTGCCAGCCGATCCGGTACATCTGATAGACGAGTGAGGTCACGCGAAGGGATCGCGGGCGGCGCAGCGTTCGCGCTAACGCAAAGAACAGCGCGGCCAGCATGTCCAGGAAGACGGTGACGTCCTGCGCTGCCCCGAGGCTCGACCGCCCCATCTCGGTCAGCTTGACTACGATCGGATTCTGCCGCGGGACCGGCGAGATCTCCCGCCGATTGACCTGCCGAACCTCTTCGACGAGTCCGCTGTAGTTCTCGGCGACCCCGACCATCTCGACCCGGCGGCCACCAGATGCAGCTCTGCGGCCGAGCTTTTCAATCAGCCAAGCGCCGACGGTATCGATCTCGCTGACTGCTCCAAGGTCGAGCTTCACGGTCATCGCCCGACCGAGCTTGGTGTTCGCAGACTCGGTCAGATTCTCGAGCTCAGCCACATTGCGCGATACCCAGGATCCACTGGGACGGAACTCCAGCACGTCGTCCGTCGTATCGGCGGTCAATCCTGGATGAGAACGCAATGAAATGTCTCCTTCGGGCATGACCTGTTTCCTAAATCCCGCCCATGCGCCGCGCTTGATGTGCATCAATGCCGTGGTCACGCCCGGTTGAGCGAAATCAAGCTCCGCCCTGCTATCGGTTCTACAATGAATCCGACAACAGGACAAAACATGGCAATCGACCCTGCGATACTCAGGAACGAGCTGGATGCTCTGACGCGTGAAGTCGGCCGGCTGATGCGAAACACTGGTGGACACCGCGCTGGTCCAGACGGGCAACCGATCGCGGAGCCGACCGCGGCAGCAATCGGATCCCTGAGCGCAGGCCTGAGGGATGCTGACTTTCATATTGAACGGCTGATTCAAGCCCGTCCGATCATGGCGGCTGCAGCAGCATTTGCGGTCGGTGTGGCTGTCGGCCTGCTACTGCGGAGAACCTGAATGGATACGGACAATGTCGCTAAACATTTGCGTGTCCTCTGGAGGACCGACCGTGTCATCGCCGACATCAGGCTTCGGCATATGCTCGTTGGACTCGGATTGCGCGCCTTTGCTGCGCTGATTGCTGTCTTTGGGCTTCTGATGCTCGAGCTGGCGGCCTATCTTGCCCTGGTCCAGGTCACGACGGCGGTGATCGCAGCAGCGGCGCTCGGCGCCTCGAACTTCGTGATCGCAGCGATCCTGCTGATCATCGCGTCGCGCGCTCCATCCGGCCGAGAACTCGAACTGGCCAACGAGATTCATTCCTCATCAATGGACGCCCTTCAGTTGGAAGCGCGGTCGCTGCAAACCCATGTCTCAAGCGTGATCAATCATCCACTCAACAGCCTGATTCCACTCCTGGTCATTCCCATTGCGACGATGATCATCAGAGCGCTCCGCGCGCATGGCTCGTCCGAAAGCGAAGCAGCAAGTTCCTCGCCCAACGACGCCCACACGACTTGACCGCGCCGCGCGGAAAGCGGAAGAAAAATCAGAGTCTCAGCTTGACGTTGCAAAGATCGCGCTCGGTCGGATCGGTTTTGACCTCGAAGCCGAGATTCCTGCACATTTCCAGCATGACGCTATTCTCCTGCAGCACGTCGCCGGAGATCATCTTCAGGCCCTCAGCCTTGGCGTACTCGATGATGAGCTGCATCAACGCCCAGCCGAGCCCCCTGCCCTTGAGATCCGACCGCAGCAGGATCGCGTATTCTCCGCTCTCATAGACGGAGTCGGAATGAATTCGGACAACCCCGACCAGCTCGTTGGTCGCTTCGTCGATAGCAACGAAAGCCATTGCGCGCGCATAGTCGAGCTGCGTGAGACGCGCAATGAATTCATGCGTGAACTCCTTCATCGGCGCGAAGAAGCGCAAGCGGAGATCCTCAGGCGTGACATGCTTGAGGAGTTCGTGAATGATCGGCTCGTCCTCAGGCCTGATCGGCCGCGCGAAGATCCGCCAGCCATCCTTGATCTGGAGATGCCGTTCCCATTGGGTCGGATATGGTCGGACGGCAAAGTTCGACGGTCCAGCCCCCTTGAATTTCGGCGGCACCTTGCCGACCGCGACACGCGCATCGACGGCCATGACACCGCTCTCGTCGGCAAGCAGCGGGTTGATGTCAAGCTCGCGAATCTCGGGAACATCTGCTGCAAGCTGCGCGAGCTTGACCAGGACCATCGCGACCGCATCCGGCTTGACCGCCGGAACATCGCGATAGGCCTGCAACAATCGGGAGACGCGCGTGCGCTCGATGAGGTTGCGAGCAAGTTGGAGATCGAGCGGCGGCAGACCAAGCGCCTTGTCATTGATGATCTCGACCGCGACACCGCCGCGCCCAAACACGATCACGGTCCCGAACGTCGGATCATCGGCAATGCCCATGATCAGTTCGCGCGCCTTGGCGCGCACGACCATGGCCTGCACGATCACGCCGGAAATCCGTGCGTCGGGCCGAACGGCCTTGGCACGGGCGGTGATCTCGTTCGCCGCGTTGCGGACGGCCTCGGTCGTTGTCAGATTGAGGACGACACCGCCGACGTCGGATTTGTGAACGATGTCCCGGGAGAGGATCTTGAGCACGACCGTCGCGCCCTGGGCGAAAAGCTGGTTCGCATAGGCGACCGCCTCCTCGACCGACGCCGCCGCGAACGTCGGCACCATCGCGATATCGTAAGCTTCCAGCAACCGACTGATCTCGACCGGATCGAGCCAGGTTCGCCCGTCGGAGAGCGCGTTGATCACGATTTGGCGGGCAGCTTCGACGTCCGGCGCAAAGGAGCTCGGCATCGCCGGCGGGACCGCGGCGAGCGACTCGACCACCTCGCGATGGCGGACCAGATGCATGAATCCGCGAACCGCATCGTCCTCGGTGGGATAGTTAGGAATTCCCGCGCCGCTCAGCGTTTCGATGACCGACTGCTCTGCGCCGACCCATGCCGCAAGCACCGGCTTGGCCCAGCGCCGATGCTGCTTGCGATAGGCGCTGACGAATTGAGTGACAGCTGTTGCAATGTCGCTTGCGGATGCGATGGCGGTCTGAACGTTCATCACGAGCACAGCGTCGTTGGCCTGGTCCGCCAGCAGCACCTCGAGCGACGCTGTATAGCGCGCCGCATCAGCGTCGCCGACGATATCGACCGGGTTGGAGCCCGACCATGTAGACGGCAGCACGGCGTCGAGCCTGTCATGAACAGCAGGAGACAGCGTTGCCGCGATGCCACCGAGTTCGACCAGCCGGTCCACCGCGAGCACACCGATTCCGCCACCATTGGTGAGAAGAGCAAGCCTCTTGCCGGTCGGCGACTCGACCCGCCCCAGGGTTTCCGCGCAGTCGAAAAGCTCGCGCAGATCCGACACGCGCAGAACGCCGGCACGCCGAAACGCCGCTTCGTAGACCGCGTCTGCTCCTGCCAGGGCCCCCGTATGCGTTGCCGCTGCTTTTGCGCCAACGGCTCCGCGGCCCGACTTGACGACCACGACCGGCTTGACCCTGGCGGCCGCTCGGGCCGCCGACATGAACTTGCGGGCGTCCTTGACGGCTTCGATGTAGAGAAGGATCGCACGTGTGCCGCCGTCCAAGGCAAAGTGGTCCAGGAGGTCGGCCAGATCGACGTCCAGCTGGTCGCCGATCGAGACGATGCCTGAAAATCCCACCCCGCGCTGCGCAGCCCAGTCCACCATTCCGGCTGCGATGGCGCCGGACTGTGAAATCAGCGCCAGGCTTCCTGCGACCGGCATGTGCGCCGAGAAGCTCGCATTGAGCTTGATGGTGGGCATCATGATGCCCAAGCAGTTGGGCCCGACCAGACGCATGCCGTACTTTTGCGCGGCCTTCTCAGCCTGCTCGGCCAGTGATCCCGCTCCATGTCCGAGGCCTGATGTGATGATCAGCGCCCCGGCAGCCCCGAGAGCTCCGGCGCGGTCGATCAGATCAGGAATCGAGGGAGGCGGCGTCGTGATCACAACCAGTTCCGGCACGAACGGCAACTCGGCGAGACTGCCAACGGACGCAACGCCGGAGAGCTCGGGATAGCGTGAATTGACCAGACCGAGCTGCCCCTCGAAGTGCGCCTTGATGACGTTGTCGAGAATCGCTCGTCCCACCGAATTCAGCCGTGGGCTGCCTCCAACCAGGGCGATCGAACGAGGCAAAAGCAGGTTCCGCAATCGGTAAGTCGACATTTCGATATCCAGCAATGGGCCTGCGAAAGGCGGTGAGGTCCCGCGCCGGCATCTTAGATTCAATACACCGCGGGTCCAGCGTGACTTATCATCCCACCACTGGACCCCTTTTACGCCAGCTCAGGTCTTGATGCACGGAGGTGGTTTCCTCGCTCGCGCTTGATAGGCGCTCAGGCGTACCAGTCACCTTGAGGAGCATCAAACCGGTGCGAAAGAGAACGACGTATTCCCTGAAGCCAAAACGCTCCAGGAGGCCTTCGATGCATGCGATGGTGTTGCAAAAGCCGAGAGGAGCGCTTCAACCCAAAATCCTTGCCGATCCTGAGCCAGGCCCCGGTGAGATTCGTGTCCGGGTCAGCGCATGCGGCGTCTGCCGCACCGATCTGCATCTCCTCGATGCCGAACTGCCCGACATCGTATATCCGATCATTCCCGGTCACGAGATCGTCGGCCACGTCGATCGCATCGGAGCAGGCGTCACAATGCATCGGCTTGGGGCGCGGGTCGGTATTCCCTGGTTGGGACACACCTGCGGCCATTGCCCGTTCTGCGTACGTGGGATGGAGAATCTTTGTGATGCACCAGCCTTTACAGGCTATACACGCGATGGCGGCTACGCCACCCACGCCGTCGCCGACGCGAATTATGCATTTTCGCTCGAAGGTCTGAGCGATGACGTCGCCGCCGCGCCGCTGTTGTGCGCCGGCTTGATCGGCTGGAGGTCGCTGGTCATGGCCGGAGACGCCCAACGGCTCGGGATCTACGGATTCGGAGCTGCAGGTCATATCGTTGCCCAAGTTGCTCGCTGGCAGGGTCGTGAAGTCTACGCGTTCACACGTGAGAATGACCGAACCGCGCAAGACTTCGCCAGAGAGCTCGGCGCAACATGGACGGGTGCGGCGGACCAGCGTCCCGACGTTGCTCTGGATGCGGCAATCATTTACGCGCCTGCCGGCCAGCTCGTGCCGGCTGCCTTGCGGGCAATACGAAAGGGCGGGCGGGTCGTTTGCGCGGGAATCCATATGAGCGATATTCCAAGCTTCCCCTACTCGCTTCTCTGGGGCGAACGCCACGTGATGTCCGTTGCCAACCTGACACGCCAGGATGGCATGGACTTTCTGCGCATTGCTCAGGAGGCTCATATCCAGACACACACGACAGCCCATCCATTGTCCGACGCGAACAACGTTCTTTCCCGCTTGAGGCAGGGTGACATTGTCGGTGCCGCCGTTCTTGTCCCCGATTTTTGACTCCTGCAACCGGACTCGACAGCTCATGACCTCGCCGCACGATCAGGATCTTGTCTTCGCCTTCCTGTGCGACCTGCACCGGCATCCCGACGTCCGCCGGATCGATACGCACGCCGCGTCCGTCTTTTTGATCGGCGATCGCGCCTTGAAGATCAAGCGGGCAGTCCGACTTCCGTTTCTCGACTATTCGACCCTGGCGCTGCGAAAGGCAGCATGCGCCAAGGAGGTGGAGGTCAATCGTCCCTTCGCCCCCGACATCTATCTGCGCGTCGTCGCAATCACGACGGCTCCGGACGGATCATTTGACATCGACGGATCCGGCACTCCGGTTGAGTATGCGGTCGAGATGCGTCGCTTCGATGACAGCAAGACGCTCGATCATTTGGCTCGCAGCGGTCAGGTGAGCGCCGGCCTGGCCGACCAATTAGCGGAGACGATCGCGACCTCCCATCGCGTTGCCGCCGAGGTTCCGCTCAACACATGGATCGATTGCATCCCACGTTGGATCGACGCTTCCGTTGCGAGCTTGGCAGCCAGCCCGCGATTTCCGCAGACCGAGGTCGAGGCGTTCAGCAAGCTCTGCCATTCGGCCTTCTCCCGCCTGACGCCGCTGCTCGAGCGGCGCGCCACCAACGGCCACGTGCGGCGCTGCCACGGCGACCTCCATCTGGCGAACATCGTGATGATCGAGGACAAGCCGGTTTTGTTCGATGCCATCGAGTTTGACGAAAGCATCGCGACGATCGATGTACTCTACGACCTCGCGTTCCCGCTGATGGATCTGCTGCATTTCGGGCTTCCGGTCGCGGCCAATCATCTGCTGAACCAATATTTCTCGATCGCCGCACCGGACCAGATCGATGGCTTGGCGCTGCTGCCGCTCTTCATGAGCATTCGCGCTGCCATCCGCGCACAAGTCTTTCTTGCCAAGCTCGATCGCGAACGTGCCGACCATGCGAACGCCGATGCCTCGGCAATTCTCTCTATTGCGGAGAGCTATTTCAAACTGGCACGCGAACTTGTTCAGCCTGCCCCGCCGACGATGATCGCAATCGGCGGCCTCTCCGGGACCGGAAAATCCGCTTTGGCGCGAGCCCTCGCGCCTGTCCTGTCCCCGCGACCGGGAGCGATCGTTCTCCGCAGCGACGTTCTGCGCAAGACGCTGTTTGGCGTGGGGCAAACCGATCGGCTTCCGAAGCAAGCCTACACCCCCGAATCGAGCACAAGGGTCTATCGGGAACAGGCAGATCGAGCCGCTCGCGTGCTGGCTCAGGGATTTCCGGTCATCGTCGACGCCGTGTTTGCCAGGCCCGACGAGCGGGAGGCGATCAAGAACGTCGCGAAGCAACTGAACGTGCGCTTTGCCGGAATCTTCCTTTCGGCCGACCTGCGTACCCGACAGCAACGGATTCAGCATCGGGTCAACGACGCATCCGATGCAACAAGCGAGGTCGCCCGGGACCAGGAACGCTATGACATCGGAGCCCTGGATTGGTTGCAGGTCAATGCGTCTGGAACGCCGGAGGCGACACTCCAGCAATGCCTGTCAACGCTTCGGACCACACTCGAGGCCGACGTCGCACGACTTCCTATGACAACGTAAAAAGGATGTTCAAGCTACGTGTGGACGTAGTCGCCGGGCGCACTGCCAAGATCGTCTGCGGCACCCATCCCGATTTGCGGCGGAACGCCAGGCTCTCCCGACTGCCGCGCAAGCCAGGAAGTCCAGGTCGGCCACCAGGATCCCTCGATTCGCGGCGACGTGCTCTGCCACTCGTCAGGTCCGAGGTAGGGCGCATCGGCAGCCTTGGTGCGCACCTGATGCGAATATCCCTGCTCATCGGGCGGCGCCACGATGCCGGCATTGTGTCCGCCGCTTGCCAGAACGAACGTGACGTCCGCATCGACCTCGTAGTGGATCTTGTAGGTCGATTTCCACGGCGCGACGTGATCGCGCAAGGTGCCGACGACGAACATCGGCGTGTGGATATCCGAGAGGGACACAGGCTTGCCCTCGACCCGATACCGCCCCTCGGCGAGATCGTTGTCGAGAAACAGCTTGCGCAGATATTCGGAGTGCATGCGATATGGAAGCCGTGTCGCATCCGCGTTCCAGGCCATCAGATCGCTTGGATGGGCTCGCTCGCCGAGCAGATAGTCGCGGGAGACCCGCGACCAGATCAGATCGTTGGATCGGAGCAGTTGGAACGCACCGGCCATCTGTGTCGTATCGAGATAACCGCGTTCCCACATCATGTCTTCGAGAAAGGCGACTTGGCTTTCGTTGATGAAAAGTGTCAGCTCCCCCGCCTCGGTGAAATCGGTCTGCGCGGCAAACAAGGTGATCGTCTTGAGACGGGTATCACCGTCCCGTGCCATGGCTGCAGCGGTGATCGAGAGCAGCGTACCTCCAAGGCAATAGCCTGCCGCGTGAATGGGCGCGTCCGGAACAATCTTCCCGATCGCGTCGAGAGCGGCCATGATGCCCAGCGACCGATAATCGTCGAAGGCAAGGTCGCGGTCCTCGGCTCCGGGATTGCGCCACGAGATCATGAACACCGTGAAGCCCTGGTCGGTCAGATATCTGACCAGAGAATTGTGGGGCGACAGGTCCAGGATATAGTATTTCATGATCCAGGCGGGCACGATCAGGATCGGTTCTTGCCGCACCCGCTCAGTCGTCGGCGCGTATTGGATCAGCTCGATCAGCCGATTGCGAAGCACGACCTTGCCTGGCGCGGTCGCCACCGTCTTGCCGACCACGAAATCCGCGCCGTTCGATGCCTTGCCCGGCTGCAGCACTTGCATGAGATCGCTGAGCCAGTTCTGCCAGCCGAAAACCAGATTCTCTCCCCCACTTTGAAACGTCTTTTCCACGACCTCAGGGTTGGTCGCCGCAAAGTTCGATGGCGCGAACACATCGAGCATCTGACGAAGCGAGAAATCAACGACGGCTTCGTTGGCCGGATCGACGCCACGAATGCCGGTCGTTGCCATGTGCCACCAATCCTCGCCGAGCAGGAACGCCTGAGCAAACAGGTTGAACGGCTGCGTCGTCCATTGCGGCTTGGAAAACCGATGATCATTCGCCTGCGGTTTGATCAGGTCCCAAGGACTGCGGTTCGGATCGGCCAGATGCAATGATCGCTCGGCAATCTGCCTCGCGCCATGCCAAGCGTCACGGGCAATCTCGATCTGGCGCTGAGGCGCCGCCGCCAGATGACACGCCCAATCCAGATAGGCCATCGACAATGCAGCTGGCGAGATGCCGCAGGTCATGCGTGCCAGAACCGCGCTGAAGGCCCTGTCCAGTTCATGATCGTCGCGTCGAAACTCATGCGCGCCAGCGTGGGCGTCCTGGGCAGCCGACGTTACGTTGGACGCACCAAGCGGCGCGATCGCTGTCCCCGCAAGAGCGGCCTCTGCAGAATCGTCGAGAACATTCTGGCCGTTATGGGTCTGCTCTTCGCGTGTCCGTGGGTCCGGACGCGACGTACCTGCACGCTCTAGTTCCGCCACCGTTGCCCCACGAGATTCACACTGGCATCAATGAGGCGCTGCCCGTTCCTGAAAAGCCGGTCGCAGTCGCGCCTGACAAAGTCAAGCTGATGCTGTCCACATTCCTGGACCATCGTTTGGATTCCCTTGACGGAATGCACACCCGCCAGCTTTGACACGAACTCGGCGAACAGATGCGTTTCTGTCCGCGCGCGATCCAGTGCCTCGTTGCTGGCGAACAGCATCTCTTCCAAGATGATCTGCTGGGAACCGATGAGCAGTTCGAGCGCATGCTTGTTGGACAAAGCAACACGCTCGGTGAGTGCAGCCGTTTCCTCGGCCACGGCATTCGCCCCGGAGAGCTCGGACATAGGCACGTCTCCTCTCGCTGGATCGTCGCCATGTTTCATAGCCCTCGGTGCAGGCCATGACCTTGAGCTGCATCAATGACGGATGCCCGTCCCCTTTGACCTGGGTCAAGTCACGCCTTGACCAGAGGATTACCGTTGATCAGCTTTTGACCTTGGAGTTTGCCATGCGCGCCCATCAGATCATGACCCGTCCAGTCATCACTGTCACGCCAGATACGTCGATTGTGGATGCGGCCAACATCATGCTTCAACGCCATGTCAGTGGCCTGCCGGTGGTCGATGCGGGCGGCAAGCTGGTGGGCGTCGTCTCGGAAGGAGACTTCATTCGTCGAGCGGAAATCGGCACCGGGCGCAAGCGTGGTCGCTGGCTTCGCTTCATTCTGGGCCCGGGGAAATCGGCTGCGGATTTTGTTCACGAGCACGGACGCAGGGTTTCGGAAGTGATGACCAAGTCTCCTTTGACCATCACGGAGGACGCCGCGCTGGCGGAAATCGTCGAGCTCATGGAACGGAACCATGTCAAGCGGCTGCCGGTAGTCAAGGGCGATCAGGTCGTGGGCATCGTGTCACGGGCGAATCTGCTGCAGGCGGTCGCCATGCTGGGGCGGCAGGTACCGGATCCGACGGCCGATGACGACCACATCCGCAACCGCGTCATCGACACCTTGGAGAAGAACGATTGGTGTCCGTTCGGACTGTCGGTCATCGTGAAGGACGGCATCGTTCATTTGAGCGGCGTCATCACCGAGGAACGTTCGCGGCAGGCGGCGATCGTGGCCGCTGAAAACGTCTCCGGTGTCAATAAGGTTCACGATCATCTGTGCTGGGTCGATACCATGTCCGGCATGTATCTGAATTCGCCGGAGGACGACAACATGGCAAAAGCCAGCTGAAACATCATGGCAATTCCTTCAGCGGTGCAACAGCCGCGCGTGCCCTGAACCGGCATTTCGCTAACCCGCGATTTGCTGCCGTCCCAGGGTTCAGACGACTGGGTGGTTCGGCCCGAACGCCCCCTGCTGGCGAAGATCGTCGATCTCCTGCTCGGAGTATCCGAGCCGTTCACGCAGAACAGCGGCGGTATGTTCACCCAGGCGCGGCGCCGCATGAGGCTCGACGGCGGGCGTCATCTGCATCGTGATCGCCGGCTCGATGTTGGGGATCGAACTCACCGTTGGGTGTGGAACGCGACAGATCCGATCCCGTGCCCGGACCTCGGGCGCCTCGAAGGCCTGGGCCACTGACCGGACGCGACCGACGGGGACCCCGGCTTGGTTCATCCGGGAGATCCAGACATCCATCCGGTCTGTGGCAAGAATGTCAGCGAGGATGCTGCGCAGTTGGGCGCGGTTGGTCCATCTCGCTTTCCGCGTGGCAAAGCGGCTGTCGCTCAGGAGCTCCGGGCGGCCAAGGACCTCCGTCACCAGCCGATGGCAGAGCCTGTCGTTGCCGCAGGCGACATACAGCGGACCGTCCAACGCTTCGAACAGACCGACCGTGGGCGACTCGTTCGGTGAGTTCCCGGTTCGCGACGGATTCACGCCGTTCATGAGATAGGCCATTCCGGAGAAACCCGTCAGCGCCAGGGCCACGTCGAACAGGGCTACCTCGACGTGCTGTCCCCGGCCGAGCCGCTGGCGCGCTGCGAGCGCCAGCAGGATGGCATTGCAGGCCGACATGCCGGTCGCGAAGTCGACGATCGGCGGCCCGGTCCGCACCGGCGGACCATCAGGAAAACCATTGAGCGACATGAAGCCGCTTTCGGCCTGGGTGATCGGATCGAATCCCGAGCGCCAGGCAAACGGTCCGGTGCGGCCATAGGCCGAGATCGAGCAATAGATCAGTCCGGGATTGCTGCTGGCCACCGACGGATAGTCGAGGCCGAATTTCTCCATCACCGAAGACGAGAAGTTCTCCACCACGACATCCGCCTTGGCAATCAGCGCACGCGCGATCTCCCTGGCTTTCGGGGTTGCGAGATCAAGTACGATGCCCCGCTTGTTCCGATTGAGACTGAGGAAAGCCGCGCTTTCGCCGCCAAGCTCGGCATGCTCGTAAGCACGGGTATCGTCACCCTTGATCGGCTGCTCGATCTTGATGACCTCGGCTCCGAAATCCGCCAGGGTCTGCGTGCACGCCGGCCCCGCGACGACACGCGTGAAATCGACCACGAGCAGGCCTGCCAAGGCCGCCGGGGCGTCAGCCGGCCGCGGCCTACGATCCGGCAGGGCAACCTCAGCCGGCATCCGGAGTCCCTCCCCGACCTTCGATCGTCTCGAGCGATCTTTGCCTACACGGACGCTCGCTGTCTTGAGCATCCAACCGACGCATGGTTAGCCCAATCACTGCCGCGGCAACAGTCCCCCAAGCCAATGCTGTCGGACACAAAGCATCTGCTGCACTGCAATGAGACTTGCGACGGCAACAACTCAGGCGCCGATCATCTTCCGCCAGTACAGCGAGTTTCCCCATGCCCAAGGCTGCACCGGTTGGAACAATGAATATCCGCAGCGGATGAAGTTGTTTGCAGAGACGATATTGTCCGTCGTGTCGGACACGATGCAATACAGGCCAGACGGTCGCGCACGCTGCTCGATCGCGCGGATCATGCGCCGCTGAAGCCCATATCCACAACGCTCCCGGAGAACACCGACCCGTGAGAGATAGCCTATTCCGTCGCCCAGAGCGGACGGGATGAGGCCAGCGAATGCGGTGGGTCGTCCCGTCTCGGTCGTGATCCACCAATGGCCGATTTCAAAATCGGGCAAAGGCGCCCGATCGAGAAAGGTGCGCGCATGGAGATCCTTCAAGACCTCCATGATGTCAGGATCGTACGCATCGACCTCGTTGATGCGGAAACGGCGGGGCCGCCGCAAGATCTGGCTCGCCACGGCTTCACTTTCCGAGCACGACTTTGACGCCGAGCCAGATCGCGCCGACGAGACCCGTCGCAATGACGGTGATCACGGCCTTGAACGTATAGCTCTGCGCCTGCTCCACACTCTTGCGCCAGCGCCGCAGGTGCTGAAAATCGGCGCGCAGCTCTTTGCGATCCTCCTCCTCAATGCCAAACGAGGTGAGAATGGTGACGATCGCCCTCATCACGACGGCGTCCATATCGTCGCGCTGAAGCTGGCTCTGCTTGCCCAGTGTCTCTGCGACGACCGCCCTGATCTCGTCATGCGTCATGCTCATCGTCGGATGATCCTCGCTACGTTTTCGAAGCCGCGCTTTGCGAAATAGAAGGAAATGACGAGGTTTGCCGTGGTCGACGCGAATCCCGCCAGGGGATCCGTCGAGCCGAGTCCGAGGACCTTGTCCCACACCAGCAGCTTCGCGAAATAGATCGATACGCAGTAGCCGATGAGCTTGTCCGGCTCGTACCAGCAGCCGATCTCGGCTGCGCGCAACCGGAGCTGAGCCTCGGTCTCGGAGACCTGCGCGGCGATCTCTGTCGCCGCGAGATCAGCTGCAATCTTGGAGTCCGTATTTCCGGCCTTGAGCTTCGCCTGATAGGCGTCGATCAACCCCTTGATCACGGGCCCACCGAGAAAGCCAAGAATGCTCATCCACATGTCACGACGCCTTCTTCAGCGAGCGCAGCCGCGCTGCGATCGTGATCAGCGAAATCAGCAGCAGAATCCGGCCGACCGCCCGGCTATCGCCGATCGCAGCGCTGATCTGATCCTTCAGGGCAGGATCTCCGAGAGCGTCGCTGAGACCGTCGAGGATCGAGAGCAGAAATCCGATGAACGCCAGTGCATAACCCCACGCGATCGTCAGCGAATGCCGACACGCGGCCTTGACTCTTGTCCACATGACCAAGCCTTTCCATGAGATGTGAAAATTTGCCGCGCGCCTGCACGAGACGTGCGGCGCGCGATGCTCGCGCTGGAGTTTCCGCGCCGCTCAATCGGCAACCGGTCGGTTGCAGCACGCCGGGACGGCCCTGCTGCAGACGCGTTCAGCGATCGCCGAGAACACGCTTCAACAGGGCAGCAAAAAGGGCTCCAATGGAGCCCTTTGCCGGATGCCTGATCGATGCCTGGGTTGGTGGCGGCGGCCCGTCGAGGGGCGGCGGTTTCGGCTCTTTCAGCCCCACCGCAAAGCTGATGGTCGGGTCGATCTCCATCATGGCCTTGAGCAGACCGGCACAACCCGGCTGCCGATCGACCGCCTGGGGATCATAGACGCCGTCCCGAACATATTTTCCTGCGCGATATTGGTCGGTACCGGCCCAGACATAAGGCGACGGCACGCCGCGGCGCGCATAGCCGAGCCCGTTGTACTGCTCGAGCAGCGTCAAGGCGCCGCCGATCGACCAGTCCCGCCAACGCGCCGCATACGGCGCACAATTGACGAGCGCATCGACCGCCGCATCCTCCCACGAGTCGAACGGACCCCGCCCGGCGGGAACGTGGATCGACACCCGGTCCCAAGGATCCCCTTGCGCCAGCGAACGCGACCAGCTCTGTGACGATTCGCGCTCGTGGATCACGGCGATGATTGCCCAGGGCACCCCGGTGCGCTTGGCAATGGACTGGTATCGGGCCTTGGCGGCGACAAGGCGGCGGGCGCAAGGCGTGAGATCCCGGACCAGCCTCGTCTTGATCCATCTTGCGGAATTGGCTTCTTTCATACTATCGATTTTAACCATCACCACTTACCTTCTAGACTACAGCAAGTATGATTCTTTCTTCATCAGATTCGTTTTTGTCGAAAGCTCCGAAGATGCCGTTATCGTTTCAAATTGCTCTTGTAGGGATGGGCACACTGGCCCTATGCATTGGACTGAGCCGCGAGACGAGACGGCGAGCAAGTTGGACAGGCGGTGATTTCGATCACTGGTGGTGGGGTATAAAATAAACGTTCAGACACAACTCCCGTCAGCTGGGCGGCGAGAGAGGTTCCGAGGATGACATCGCGATTGATGTGACACTCAGCGAACAGCCGCAGCTTTTTGAAGCTGCCCGCCTTGCGGAACTTTGGCCCGCATTTTTTGATGGTATTTTGTGTTACGTGGTGCAAAAGTGTAGCGCACATCCCTGATGCTGGGTGACCAAGCGGCACAATGCGATACTGATTGCATCCGTTACCTGCCCGGCCCCCACCGTGTCCTCTTGAAACCACCTGGCTGCAATCGTGACCTTCTCCGCTAGCGCTCTATTCGACCGTGAATCTTCTCGATATCTCGTGAGAGTCCTTCGCTCTCGATTTCGCGATCATAGGATTGAGCTTACAGAATTGCGTCGTCACATTCGGCCCGGTGATGTTGTGTGCGATATTGGAGCGAACAAGGGAAGCTTTGTTTACTGGCTCTCTCGATGGTCGGCTCCGGGCCGAACGATAGCATTTGAGCCTCAGCCTGATTTAGCTGATGGATTATCTCGTCTCTCTCAGACTTTTTCGATGAAGAACGTCGTTGTAGAGCGTGCAGCGGCCTACTCGTCTTCGGGGACAAAGGAGTTTTTTATTCCATTAGGCCACCAGCCGGCCGCATCGCTCATCAAACAAATGGATCTCTCAAACGAGATAAGAGTGAATACTATTGCTCTCGACGACTACTTCTCCGAACGAGAAACAATCTCTGCAATCAAAATCGACGTTGAAGGGGCCGAACTTGACGTTCTACTTGGCGCTCAGCGCACTCTCGCTCGATGTTCGCCAATAATCGTGTGTGAGTGCGATCGCCACTTGGTATCCCTACAACGTATGAAAGACACCTTTTCTTTTCTTCTAGATCTTGGCTATTCTGGACGCTTTGTGAGCATGGGAAGACTTCTTCCCTTGTCATCTTTTGAACCAGACGTTCATCAAAATACCGATGGAGATTGGTTCTGGAAGAAGAAGAGCTACTCCAACAATTTCATCTTCCAGAAAGGCACTTAGAGAATTCGCATAATTCGATTCGCGAGGATCGTTGGCTGCACCACGTTGTGAGCCTGCCCGCCACCTTGACTAGCATTATTGAGAGTAATTCCTGTGGTTGAAGCACTTATTCCAAATGCGACATTTGCCGCGATCTGGAGAGCGGAGCTTCCCGTGATTCCGATACTACTCGCGCCTTGATACGCAAGAGCTACTCCCGAGTGCGACGAGGCGTGGGCGTGACTCGGATCACTAAGAGTATTGTTGTGTATATGTGCCGGGATCTCAGAAATTGTGAGCGTGTGAGCATCTTCCCCTCCGGCTCCACCTAAACTGTGACGAAATGCAGCCATGCTACCAGCCACCAACCGGTTGGCAGTCGTGCCTCCCATGTTGTCTGGGCAGGCGATCACCCTCCCCCTCAAATCCGGCAAGTTGAACGTCGTGCTGCCGTCGCCGCCGCCATAGGTCGTGCCTACGACGGCGAACAGGGTCGCGTAAGTGATGCGGCTGATCGCCTGGCCGTAGGGGAAAGCAAAGCAGCTATTGGGCGCGGTTGTGCCCCAGAAGTCTAGACCGGCTGCGAGAGGGATGTTGTAGGGATTGCCGTAGAAGCCGTGCAGATAGAAGCTGCCGTCGACGTGATTGTAGACTACGACATAGGGCGTTCCCTGGATGATCGTTCCGGGCAGAAGGTCTGCGTTCGGCGCGCTGCGCACCGGCTTTGCGCCGAGGGAGTCGACGTTGAGCGTCACCGGTGTGCCGTTGGTGACGTGCGGCGTGAAGGCGATGATCTGACCATTGAGATGCGGCAGCGTATCGAACTGCTGATTGCTCGTCACCGCATAGGCCGTGCTCGTGCCGGTTGTCGTGAGCGCCCCGGCAATGTCATCGCGGTATTTCGCCGTTGCCGCCATCATGGCGCGGGCGGAGTCGTTGATGCTCGAGGGCGCCTGCCCTTCGGACCAGTTGATCGTCGGGTCTGCCGTAGCGTCCGCGGATGCGGTCTGCGACCAGCGATAGAGTGTCATGCTATCCTCGAAATGAAAAAGGCAGCCGAGGCGGCTGCCGGGATCTCGTGCGAAGTCATCCGGAATATTGTTGACGCTGGAGTTGAGGTCTGCCCCCGTTGCTAGGTTGACCGCTTGAGCATCAGATACTGCTCGCAGGCGCAGGCAGGCGCCCGGGCGACCAGCAGGTTGCGGATCACGCCCCTGGGCACTCCGGGGCTCTCCTTGGCGACAGCGTCGACGCGTTCCTCGACGACACGTTCAATCTCGGTGCGGATCTGATCGATCCGGTCTTCCAGCGTCGGGGTGCCGCGATGCTGCTTCATCGGTACTGTCCTCTTCCGTTGCGCCAGGCGCGGGTTGGATCTGGGTGAGCCTTTTGTTTGCATGCGCAAGCGCGTGCTGGGTGCGCCTCAGGCTCCTCTCCCGCTTCGTTTCATGATCGGCGATGAAGAGCTTGAGGTCATGCGGCAGCGCCTTGAACCGCTCCTTCCAGCCGCCGGGCCAGGATCGTGGCGGCGACACGCCGGCAACGTCGTCGATCGCGAGCGCGACGGGAGCTCCTGCCGTCGGGTCCGCGAGGCCCAGCGCCGCATGCGTTCGGGAGACCTCGGCAACGGCCTCCCAGAGCCTCTCTACGCCAAGGCCTGCGTGGTCTCTGGCGAAGCGGGCGACGGCCGCAGGAGACGCCGGGAGGAACGTTTCCCGCTCCCGCTCGCACCAGCGGGCGAACAGCGGGGCGCGCTGTCTGCGGGCTTCGGCCAGCACCGCCATCACGGGGTTCGTCATTGACCGCCTCACGGCCTGCCGGACCTGCGGGCCTGATAGAGCGCGACGGCGTCCTTGAGATCACCCGACGAGGACAGCCGAGCGTTCAGCGCGCGGAGATCGCTGCGCGCACGTTCGCCCGACGACACCGAGACGCCGGGACGAATCACCGGCGGAACGGCCTTCGTGACCACGGCGTCCTTCGCCCTGATCATCAGCCGGTATCGCGCCGCGTCATACATCATTCGTTGGAAGCTCGCATGGCGCATCAGCGGCTCGGTCTCGAACAGCCGTTTCAGCTCTGCGGGTGAGATCCCATTCTCCTTGGCGGCGGTGACAATCTCGGCGGCGACTGCCTGGCGCGTGGCTCGCGGTTCACGTGAGAGCATAGCTTCGAGCTGGCTGTCCTGCTCCTGCGCAAAGGATTGGAAGCTGCGCTGCGCAAGCTCCGCCTGCCGGCGCTGCTCCTCAGCCTGCTGCGCCAGCAACTGGTCGGACCGCGCGACCGCCGTCTGGACGCGCTCGAACCTGCCGGGGTCCTCGCGCGACATCTGCGCGAGAGCGGCCGGAATCTGCTCGGCGGGCATGCCGGCAAACTCCGGGAACTGGCTGAGAAAGCTCGCCTGTGCGATCTGGACCGCTGACGCCAGCCCGTCACGGTAGGACTGACGGGCCGCCTCCGCCTCACCGATCTTTTCCTCGATGGCCTGCAGCACCTGCGGATGCTTCAGCGCCCGTTCCAGCTCCGGCGCGAGCCGGTCGGCGTCCTGCTCGTCCGCCCTGGTCGGTTCGGCAACGCGCTCCGCCTCGTCACGATCGGTCGGGTCGGTGAGCACACCGCTCAGTTCATCGCCCTCGCCAGGACGAACAATCTCCGCTTTCGCTTCATCCGTTTCTGCGGCCCTGATCCGCGCATGATCACGCGCAGCCCGTTCCAACGTGACGGCCTCGCTCGGGTCGACGACGTTGCCGGAGTCGTCGACGTATTCCCGGACCATGACCGGCGAGCGGGAGTCGGCCCTTCGCTCGGCCGCTTCGCGCAGCGACGTGGCGTCGCTCTCGATCTCCTCGCGATCCGGCCGCTCCTCCGGATCCGGCATCGGCCGATAGCCGGCGCTCTGCAGCTCGAATTCAGCCCCGGTCAAGAGCGCCTCGGGTTCATCGGACATTCGCAACCACTCCCTTCAAATGGGTCCACGCTCGGCTGGACGATCGACGCCCGACTACTTCTTGATCGCGCCGATCAGACCGCTGATGCCGCCTGCAATCTTTGCAAACTGATCTGCCCCGGACATCTCCTGGGTTCCGGTCGAGGTGCCGCTGGACTGCTGGCCCAGTCCAGCAATCGGCGTCCCGATCTGCGCCAGCAGCCCGAGCGCCTGCACCGGAATGCCGCGGCGCTGCGCCTCCTCGGCCAGCGTTGCATTGGCGCCGTAGTTCTGCGCATCGAGCGCAGCCTGCGACGCGGTCACGCCCTGGCCCTGATTGGCCAGGTACTGCTGCTGCAAGCCACCGAGCATGTTGGCCGTCGTATTGCCGGCGCCGTAGAGCGCGTTCGCCGCGGCGAGCTGGTTCTGGACGTCCTGGTTGTATTGCGCCGCGATCACCGGCGCTTCAGCCGCCGCAACGCCGCGGCCATAGGCCATCTGATTGGCGCCGCTGAAATCGCGCCCCGCCGCCGCGAACTGGCCGTTGATGGAGCTGCCGACGTCGTTCTGGATCTGCGCGAGCTGGGCGGCGAGCGCGGGATTGTTGCCGATCATGCTGCCATTGGCGTAAGGCGTCAGCTGGCCCTGCAGCGTCTGCAGATTGGACTGAACGCCTGGCGCCTGCGCCAGGGCATTCCCGCCGTTGAGCAGCGATTGCGCATAGGAGCCGATGTCGCCGGCATAGGGATTGCCTTGGGCCGCATTCTGCTTCAGCTGATCGAGCGCACCAGTCTCGGCGCCGGTCAGCCCCGTATTGTTGAGGCCGCTGCCGACCTGAGACAGGATGTTCTGCAGCATCGGCTGCGCCGGCTGCCACGGCTGTGTCTGGGATTGTTGGGTCTGCGTGCTGGTTGATTGTCCGCCCATTGGCGAAGCTCCTTTCATCTAATTTCTTCATCCGACCTGTTCAACTCAATTTGAGTGACCATCAGATGAGCTCGGAGCACAGAAAAGAACGCTCGATGACAACGAACTAACGGTCCTCCGACCGAGATCGGAGGACACGTGTAGGCCCGCCGGTGTTTGGAGCGGCGGGCGGCTGAGAGGCCGATGGTGAAGCCTGAACCGGATAGATCGGCGCACTTTTGGTCGGCCATGGTGGCGTGAACTGTCCAGCGATCACGGCCCCGCCCATGCGCTGATATGCGTCGGTCCCGCGATTCATCAACTTTCCGACGTGGTCGATCACCTCCTCCGACTTCATGTTGCCGCCTCGATAGATCGAAGGGTTCTGGCGGATGATGGCTTCTATCTCCCCGTCATCTGCATTTGGTGATTGCTTCATACTGTCGCGAAGCAGCTTTTCTCGTTCCGTCAAGATCTTGGGCGCGTACTGTGGCGTCTGCCAGTACATGTAAGTTTCGGCCGGCGTCGGATCGCGGCCAAGAAGGGATCTTGCCTGTTCCGAATTGTGCTTGAACTCGTAAGCCCACGCGAGTGCATTCTGATAGGGGTCGGTGCGGTCTGTTAGTTTATCTGCAAGGTCTGCCCTGCCGGATCGGATCAGATAGCTTTTAATGTCCTTCCATCGAGGCTCGTAAATCTGAGTGATACCAACCGCTCCGTTGGTCGATACGGCCCGATTGTCCCATTTCTGATTTTCAACGTTGACGTACCTGTAGAGCTGTACGGGGTCGACACCAGCATCCACGGCCGCGCGGATGGCGGCCTTCTGCGTCGGGGCAACGTCTGGAATCGGTCCGGGATTGGCATTCTGATAGTCGACATTCTGCCTCTGAAGTCTCTGAATGAGATCCTGCTGTGGGCTGAAGGGAGTTTCTGGAGAAAAATTCCGGGGTGCGCTGCCGCCGTCCTGCTCCGGCACGCCCGGCTTTGGCTGCATCATATTCTGAAACGCCTGGAAGAGCCCGGCGACGCCGGTGCTGCCATAGGTCTGCGGATCGAACTCTCTGCCGTCGAACTGGGCCATCACCTCATCTCCTTTTCCATGATCACATGTGTCTGCGCGTAGCCATCGAGCACGCGCTGCCAGCCCTTGCGTCCGAAGATGCGGACGCTGCGGCAGCCTTCGGCCCTGGCATAGGTTTCGATGCCGCCGATGAGCGGCAGCCAGCGGCGCCGATCCCGCCCTTGGCAGGCGACGATCACGCAGATCTTGCCGGTCTCCGTCACCTCGATCCGTGTTGTCGCGACCGACAAGATGGCGACGGTGTCGCCATCTCTGCTCAGCGCCAGCCACAGCAGCGCACGTCCCGCGAGAACGTCACGCTCGATGTCGGCAAAAGCTGACAGTCCTGTCCGCAGCACCGCCCGCCGCACGCGCGCTGCGACCTGCGGCCAGATCAACCCGACCTGGCCGGGATCGACACAGGCGAGCTCAGCCGAGCAGCGCATAGAGGAATGTCCGTGCTGTCGCCGCGCTATTGGCATGGGTGAGCGTGAACGCGCCGTTGGCCACCGCACTCACATAGATCGTGCCGTTGCCGAACTCGGCGGCAGCGCTTGGCGTCGTCGCGGTCAGGATCGGCGTCGACCCGGCCGAGCAGTTCTTGTCGGTAACGACGGTGGTCGACGTCCCCGTCGTCAGCGTTACGCTGCCGACGGCGTTGGAGCGGCCGGCCGCGAGCTGCTGGAGCGCGAGGATGATCTTCTTGAGATCGGTCTCGGTGATTCCCGGAACATAAGCGGTCATAGCGTGCCTCCCGCGATGAGATCCGGCACCACGCCGGCACAGAAGGTCCATGACGCGCCAGCCGGGATCCGGACCTTGAAGCGGGCATAACGGGTGTCCTTGCGGACGTCGCATCGCCCGGTGCGGCCATTGACTGCGACCTCCGCCCCCGTGACGACCGGCAGCGACGGCGTGTCGCGGGAGGACAGCGATCCGAACAGGGTCGTGGCATCGGTGATCGGCCGAAAGCCGCGGATCATGATCCGGTTATCGTCGGTGCCCTGCTCCGCGCTTTCGATCGTCGCCTCGAGATTGCTGCCGCGGAAGAAGCCCAGCACATGGCCTGGCGAGAACTGCGCGATCTCGGGCTGCACCGCCGTCGCATAAGCGTCGAGGCTCAGGGTCATCGCATCGATCGACGGCGAGATGCTGTCGAGATTTTCGAGCGTGAGCCCCGTCTGCGACATGCCGAGCAGGTATTCGCCGGTCGCCGCGATCGAGAAGAAGCGGTCGAGCAGGAAATCATAGCCGAGCAGCTTGTCGTAGGTGCCGATCGCACCGGAGACCGATTTGTAGGACCAGAACACGCGCGTCGAGCGCGGATCCGCCGCGCCGATCAGCAATTGCAGATTGCCCTTGTCGACATCGGCGAGAAACGTCCGGTCGACCTTCTCGCGGCCGATCGGCTGCGGGACGCCGCCCGGCTCGATCTTGTGAAAGCCCTGGCCCGCATAGAAGAAGATCCGTTCGCCGGCACGAATGATCGAGTATGGCGCGTAGAGACCCTTGTCCTGGGTGATGCGATCGATCTGGAAGATGATCGGCGATCCCGGCACGTAGGACATGCGCCGGATCGCCTGATCCTGAAAGATGATTCCTGCTTCGCCCCCCGCAACGCCGCGGACGATGCCGCCATCGGGAAAGTCCTGATGATCCGAGCCGACCGTCAGGCCGTCCCATGACGTGGCGGAGTTGAAGTTGTTCAAGCCCGACCACTGGATGCGGTAGGGGGTCGACAGCAGGCCTGACAGCACCAGGAATCGTCCGACGACGCTGATATAGGCAGCCTGCGGCGGCGCGCCCAGGGCATTGTCGAAGGCGGTCGAGGAGGACAGGTCGAACACCTGCAGCAGCGCATTCGCCTGGGTGGCGAACACGAGGTTGCCGGTTTGCGCGAACTGCCATTGGGCCGCGGCGGACAGTTGTGAATAGCTCGCGCCGGCCTTGGAGACGTCCAGCCAGGTGAAATCCGTGTTGTTGAGGCGGTAGAGTTTGGTTGCGGTGCCTGCGAAGGTCACGACGGTGCCGTCCGACTTCAAGGCGTAGAATGCGCCGCGGCAGGGGGCCGGAAGGGCGGATGTGTAGGCCGAGAAGGATGGAAACGGACCATAGCCATCGCCACGCGGGACCACGTTCTGGATATTCCGGGTGGCCTGGCCCTCGTAGTCGCTGACGTCAGGCCGGTATTCGCCAAAGGCAAGGAGAGACATGTCACCTCCATTCGAGGACGGTCATGCGCGAGCTTGCGCCGCGTCACCAGATGCTGGCATTGCGATTGCGCCAAGGTCAGCCGCCCGGCGGCGGCCTCATTGCCGAGCGCGATCTGTCGAAGGTCGCCGTGCGCCCGTCAGTCGGTGCTCCAGCGCGGGGCCGGAGACGATATCGACTCCCACGGGACGGATGAGCGAGAAGAGGTTAGCCAATGGTCGGGAACGTCTGGCG
The DNA here is from genome assembly GCF_030159255.1 of Bradyrhizobium sp. SSBR45G. GTDB lineage: Bacteria > Pseudomonadota > Alphaproteobacteria > Rhizobiales > Xanthobacteraceae > Bradyrhizobium. The sequence continues at coordinate 202,334 of NZ_BSCT01000007.1, forward strand.
CCGGCGACCACGATTGCCCAGGATCGTCGCTTCCGCTCCACTGGCTTTCGACCAGGCCGAGAGGAAACCAGGCCTCGAAGCCACGTTGATAGTCGACGCTGTATCCGGCCGATTGATAGGCCACGCTCTGAACGGCTAGCGAGCCGACGAAGACCGGCGCTTGGCCAAGAACGACGTGATTCCTCCCGCTCGCAGGCATTGTCGCGGTGGCCACAGCGGAATTCCCCGACGCGATCAAGGCGCCGCTGCCGATAGAGGCAGCGAACACATATCGGACGGATTGGCCGGACGTCAGCCAACCACTCTGCCCTCCGGACAACGTGAGGCGGACGGCCGCAGGAAGCCCGGCACAACCCAGACTGCCGGTGGCCGAGGACAGCGCAGTCTGGAAGCCGAGAGCAATCCCCGACAGCAAGAGCGCGGAAGGCGTCGCTGCGAAGATCGTGTTGGTTCCGACGTTGCGCGGGATCTCCCCGATCGCCGATCGGCCGATGGTATCGAACCCGAGCAACGACATCAGTAGTACTCGTCAATGATGATGATGCCAGACCCGCCGGGCCCGCCCGCTGCGGCAGCGGTGCCGCCGCCGGCCGCTCCGCCCGCTCCGGCAGTTCCGACCGAGTAGGAGTAGGACGCCGCGGGGGAAACGATCAGCTTATCGAGGCCACCTGCACCAGAGCCGCCCGCACCGCCGGTGCCAGCAGATGTGTTGGCGCTGCCGCCTCCGCCTCCGCCCGTTCCGTAACCGGTGCCGGGACCACCACTTTGCCCCGGCCAGCCACCGGCGCCTCCGAATCCGAGCATGGATCCGCCACCCGGGGCGCCCTGGTAGACCGAGGAAGTCCCGCCGGCCCCCGGAGCTGGCATGCTGTAGCCGCCTTGAATGTTGATGTCGCCCCCAGAGGCCGCGCCGCCGGATTGCCATGCGTTTCCCGCTCCGCCGCCGCCGGCCCCTCCCGCCGCCGTGAGTGAACCGAACACGGTCGCGGTCCCGCCACCGCCGGTGCCTCCGCTGGGACCCGTACCGCCACCGCCGCCGCCGCCACCCGCCCCGACCATCCGCACGAGGAGCGCTCTGCACCCGGCCTTGATCGTGTACGTGCCAGAGCCACTGGCAATGACCGTTCGCGTCCAACTGCCCGGCGTCGCAGCCGCCGCGATGTTGGCGCGCGCCTGCGACTGCTGCGTCGTGGTGAAGGCGTTGGCTTCCTCGATCGAGATCAGATCCTCCTTGAGCGCAACGATCGCAACCTGCGGCGCCGCAGAGAAGTTGATCTTCGCCGTCGTCCCCGCCGACGTGAACAGGATCGTCGTCCGCGCCAGCGTGCCCGTTGACGACGTATAGGCTCCCTCGCCAATCTCCCATTGCGTCAGATCGGCGCTCTCGGCCCTGTATTTGTAGAGCCGGCCAGTCACGGCGCCAGCCGCAGCCGGGCTCTGATAGCCCTGGACGGCGGCGGCATAGGTCCAGTCCGTCGTGCCGCCAGCGCTGGGCAAGAACCTGCAGATGTCGAGAAATGCTGCCATGTCAGGTGATCGTCAGGATGCCGTTGACCTGGTCGAGATCGACCGTGAACGTGTTGCCATTGGTCAGCGTGACCGACGTGCCGTAGTCCCACCAGCCGATCAGCGGCTTGGTCGCCGAGGTCGCGTTGTAGAGCACCGCATATTGGAACGGTCCGATCGATCCGCCGGCCGCCGTCCAGGACGGATCGCTGCCGGCGATGAAACGGAAGGTGCCCGCGGTCTGCCCGCCGGTAATGGTCCCGATCGAGACCCCGCCTGCGGTGTAGCCGTTCGCCGTCGCGAGGTCGGCCGGCGTGTTGTAGACCGTGTTGGTCGCGACGGGCGCCGTGTTGGTGAGATAGATCCTGTAGACATGCGACGTTCCGGTCAGCATGTCGTGGAGGGCATGCGCAACGTCCTGAACGAAGCAGTTGAACTTGTTGAAAGCAGCCATGTGATCCTGTCCCTGTGCGACGTCTCAGACGACCTGGCCGGACAGCCGCATCGTCATCGGGCCGGCATTGAAGGTCGATGTCAGGCCGAGCATGTTGAGGTCGGCGAGCGCGCTGGTAAAGCCGAGCGCCCAGGTCTGGATGCGCCCGTCCTCCTTGAGATACGGCGCCGATTCCAGCAGCGCGCCGTACAGATAGAGATCCGGCGCGAGCGCGAGCAGCCAGTTCGTGTCGTTCGAGGCCAGCGGCGGAATGGTTCGCCGATAGACCATCTCGATCGTGTAGGCGGCGTCCGGACGCGGCGCGAGCTCGATCTGATCACCGAACAGCGAGAAGTAGCGCGGCTGCCCCGCGACGTCCGAGACGCGGAAACGATACTCGTCGAGCTGGACGCCCGACCTGAACTCCAGCGGCGGCTGGCCGCGGACACTGGTCAGCCGGATTCGCCGCATCGACTGGAAATCCGACGGCAGAGCGACGAACTCCGGCTCGGACGAGCCGAGATCGACGACTGCGATCGCGCGCTGCTCCATCTGCCGGACAAACAGCTGCCGGTTGAACTTGGCTTCGGCGAGCTGGATGAAGCTCGGAATCCGCGCCAGCAGCGTGACGTCCTGGTCGCGCGCCAGATATTCCGACACGGCAGCTTGCAGCGCTGCATAGTTCGAGATCAGCGACATGACGGCGCGGCCCTCCATCCCGTCTGCGGAGCGGCCTTGTCCGTGCGCAGATAGGCCCAATCCGGATCGCTCAGCTTCTGCTGCACGATCGCGTCAAACTCCGGTGTGAACAGGCGAAGCCGGGTGTTGCCCCTGGCGTATTCCTCGTTCAGCCATTTGACGTAGATGACGTTGGGAATGCGTGCGACGTGGCGCCCCCAGTCGCTATGCTGCTCCTCGCGCCGCGCGTCGCTGTTCCAGTCCAGGATCGGCGCGACATCCTGGACATGCTCGATCACGAGGCGCGTGCCGTCTTGGTCGAGATGCGGTCGAATGCTCAGCCCCATCACGACAGCTCCGTGATCCACAGCGTGCCGGCAGTTGCCGTGACCAGGCCGTTGCTGGCGGCCTTGATGGCCGCGATGTTTTGACCCGGCGTGACGGTGACGTATTCGACCGTATTGGCCGGGAGAAACACATCGGCCGTGGTCGCGGTCTGCGCGCCGTCGCCGATCCGGTAGCAGCACGCCGAGCTGGCGGCGAGCCGTAGCTGGAATGTCCCCGGCCCGAACCTGTTGGTCGCACCGACGCTGCCGTCATAGGCGACGGTCTGCGTGCTGCCGATCCGGGATGAGGGTTGCTTCGGGAAGAACGACATCTCAGGCTCCTCTCACTGACAGCGAGAAATGCATCGGCACCGCCGCGCCGGATGCACCGGACGGCGTCAGTGCGATCACGTCGTCCTCATTGAGATAGACCGGTGATGCCGGGACGACGGAGAACAGCTGTCCTGCCGCGGAGCCCGATTGCGGAACGGCGAAGCTCGCGACCGGCGCGGCGTTCACCGTCACGGTGATGGTGCCGTCGGCCGTGGTGATGGCGCCGCCGAGAATGCCGGTGACCTTGAGCAGACGGCTACGGAAGGGCGCACGGGCATAGGCGGCGACGGGGCTGGCGCCGCAGGATGGCGTATAGGCCGTCAGATCGGCGGTGTTCAGCGTACGAGTGCCGGGAAGCGGCATAGATGAACCTCCAAAAGAAAAGGCGGCCCGAGGGCCGCCTAAAGGTCAGGGTGATGATCGGGCGAACTATGCGGTGGTGTTGTCGAAGATGCCGCCACTGGCCTTCTCGTTGCGCGCGACCAGCGCGTATTCGGCCAGGATCTGGCGCCGGTCGGAATCACCGGTCTTGGCGAGCGGGATCGAGATCATGTTGCGGCCATTGAGATAGGCCACCGCCCACTTGTCCATCTCGAGCACCAGCACGTCGCGCGCACGCTGGAAGCGGCTGGCGACGACCTTGAGCTTGCCGAAATCGGATTCGTAGGCATCGACGGACGCGACGATCTTCTTCGACTTGGCCTCCTCGATCGCGGTCGAGCGGCCCGTGAAGGTCGAGAACACCTGCTTGTTGAAGGCGCCGGTCAGGATCGTGCCGGGCTTGCCGCCATTGATCCAGATCGCCGACAGCACCGTCTTCAGCCGCGCCTCGGTGAAGGCGACCTGGGTGCCATCCGTGCGCGTGCCCGTGCCGTCGGCGGCGGTGGGATCGGCGGCGCCGCCGGCCGTGCCCTTCGCCGTGTTGGAGACGATCCACGACAGGATCGAGGCCGTCTTGCGCGGCGTCGTCGTGTTGCCGACGAGCTTGGCCTGGTTGGTGCCGCACAGGATGGTCTCGAGATCCCGCTTCAGCTCGAGGCCCTTCAGCATCTCCTGATAGGCGAGCTCATTGTCGCGGCCGGCATGGTCGACCGCCTGCTGGGTGCCGGAGACGCGCGCGACCTTGTAGGAGATCTGGCACTGGTTGCCGAGACGGACAGTGGGCGTGGTCACGTTGGTGTTGGGGTCGTCGCCTTCGAGCTGGGCATTGGTGCCGTCGGCTGGCGCCAGCGCCTGGGTCTGCCATTCGTGGTTGACGGCGGTCGCCTTCTCCTTGTCGACGCCGCTCATGAACGGCGTATCGACCGGATCGATGCGATAGATCATGTCGCTGAGGTCTTCGCGATTGCCGACCGCCTGGTAGGTGACGAAAGTGGACGTGGGTGTGGTCATCGATGATCCTTGATGTCATTGGCTTGGCGCGGAGCGGTCATCGATCGCATCGCCCGCAAGCGGACGTCGCGAGCGCGGACACGTTGCCTGCCGTTGCGCAGAACTGCAGATGGACGAAGTCGTTCAGATCCCGCCGTCGCGATGGCGCGAGAGGTCAGTCTCGGTTCGGCTCATGCGGGACGTCGATGCCGTGGCGCCCGGGCGGACCGGGGTCGGCGGAGTTGAGCCCTCGTGCTCCTGCCACGGCGCTGAGCAGCGCGGCGAGATCACCTCGATACGCACACGATCTCGGATCGAGAACGTATCCAGGATCGATGAAATCTCGGATCAAGAGGGCAGCGTGGCGCAAGTCAATTCCTGCGCTCAAGAAAAAGCCCGCGACGAACGATCCGTCACGGGCCTCTTCTGATTTTCTGATGATGCCTTTATCAGGGTGATTTGCCCGACGTGTCAATGGGTGATTGCTGTCGCTCGCTGCGGATCGACGGACGTCGTCTGAACGAAGCAGCCATTCGACCAGCCGACCAATAAACCGTCGTCGATCCCCGGTCCAATCCGCAGACGCGGGAATCGCGGAGACTGCATGGTTGGATTCATCCAATAGCCCTTCAAATAAACGACTGAAATTCAGGAGGACAGTCGTCTCAGCAATTACCGCGATCACTGACCCGCTCGTCGAAGGACGAGCCTGGCCATGCCGTGGAATGACACCGTGATCAAAGTCGACACGAGCGTGGTCGATGCCAGCAATAGACCCATGCGTATGCCGCCTCCGAAACCACTTCCGAGGGAAAACAGCAACGTCATGACCGCGCCGAAGATGGCCGTCGCGCAGACGATTTCGACAACGGTCCGAGATACGGGATGTCGTGTCATGAATGGCCAGGGAAGCAAGGCCGCAAGCCTCGATCCCATGATCAGGAACATCACAGTCAAAACCGCCATCGCGGCGGCAACAATTGAGAAGTAGATGACCGGCTCGATCCCCTCCATGATGATCATGCCGAGCGACACAAGGACAGCGCCACCGTACAGCAGCAGAAACTTGAAAATGGCGTCGACGATGAAGACGGCATACCACCGTTTTATGAGGCCGCTCATGAGACAATCTCCCTTGCGAGACTTGGAAGCATGGCTCTCTCTCTCGGCTGTGACAGACGACCACGCAGCTCGCCCCGGCGGCCACTGTACCCGGGATCATCGCCAAAGCGACCGGCCGGTGGGCCATCGGGACAATGTCGGATCGAAGGTGCATGCGTCATCCCCCCTGCTTCACCCGGCGAGCTTGCCCGTCGGGTGCAGTACGTCGCCATGACAGCAATCGACAGCGCGATGATAGGCCTCGGGGTTCGGCTCGACCTGCTGGGCGATCAGACGGTGGGGGACAGCGACAATGAGCAGGACAAGGCCTGCGAACAGCCCGCTGCTTACGAGTCGCGTCAGGTTTCGCCACATACAACACCACGATCGAATGTTCGGCAGCGACACGGCAGGGAAGATCGAAATCCGCGGCCAGCATCAGGACGGACCGATGCACTTTTTCGTACGACCGCCGACTGGGCCGTCCGCTCCCCCGAACGATCGACAATGGGAAGCATATAGAACAAAAAGCGAACTCGTCAATGGCGCCTGCTCGCGGGGGGGCCGGTCAAAGCACGCCGAACCGCTTCCTGCGCTCCGCCGTCTGAGCCAGCTCCTTCAGCTCGGCCTGCGCCAGCTTGCCGTTGGCAAGGATGGCGCCGAGATGATCACGCACCTTGCCGACGATGTTGATGGCGAGGAAGAGTTTCTCGCGGCCGGCGACGTCGTCGATCAGCGTCTGGCGCCAGGCCGAGCTGTAGCTCGCCTCGAGCGCATCGAATGCGCCTGCGAGCAGTTCGTCGTCGAGCAGCGACTTGGCGCGCAGGCCACGCGCCGCCGTCTGTTGCAGGATGCTTTCGTCAGTCATTGCGGCGCTCCATCTGCCCATGCGCTTCGCGATCGATGTGAGCTGCGGCGGCTGCGAGACCGACCGCCGCTTCCGCGATCTTCATCTCGTGAGCCGTCTGCGCCTGCTCCCGCTTGTGCGCCGCCTCGACCGTCTTGAGATGCGCGTCGAGCAGCGCGATCTTCGCGTCGAGACCAGACTTGATCTTCGCCAGCTCGATCTCGGCCTGCATCTTGACCTGCTGATGAATGAGGTCGTTGTGCGCCTGCTGCTGCGCCAGTTGCGCCTTGTGCGCGGCGATCGCGTGCTCGGTCTGCATTCGCGCCTGCACGGCGATCAGCTTCGGATCGGGCGGCGGCTGCGGCGCCGCCGGCGGCGGGTGCAGCAGCCGTCCGCTCTGTGGATCCACGGCGGTCGGATCGCTGAAGAACCGGCCGGGATTCTTGTGCCCCATGATCCGCGTCAGCTCGGCCGCCGTGTTGTAGAGCTCGCGGTCGCCGACCAGGTTCACCTTGCCAGCCATCACCAGCTCCTTCTGCACGTTGGCGATCGCCATGGTCTGCGCGAATTGCTGCGCCTTGCCGCCGGAGCCGAGCCCGACCTCGATCGTCATGTCGTCGCGCGTCTTCCAGCTGCGCGGATCGACCTGGACCCAGGCATTGCGCAGCCGCACCGTCTGGCGTTGCTGGCCATGCTTGCGGATGGTCGCATGCAGCAGGCCGAACATGTCGCGCACGCCCTCGGCCATGATCCGCGCGATCAGCTTGATGCGCATCTGCGAGGCCGAGAACACCTGTGCCACCGCCGTTGCCGACTGGTTCTGCAGCGCATTGGCGTCGATGCCCTGCGCCTGCTTCGACAGCCCCGAGCGGCTCTCGAGCTCGGCGTCGATGTATTGCAGCATCGGATAGATCGAGCTCGTGATGTCCGGGACCACCTGCCAGTTCAGCCCGCCGGCCGTCTTGGTGCGCACGACGCCGCCGGGACGCGAGACCAGGAGATCATCGAGCGTGTTGGGCCCGGCATTCGCCTCGGCCACCTCGACGCGCGGATTGTTGTGCAGATAGAGATTGTCCAGCGCACCGCGCTTCAGCGCTGTCTTCTCGCGCTGCAGCGGCATCACCAGATCGGCGATCGAGCGGCCGAAGAAGCGGTGCGTCATCGGCACCGGCGTGGTGGCCGCAAACGGAATCGCGTCGAACGGCGTGATGCAGTCCTCACCATCCTTGCGCAGGATCTCGCTCTGGTCGCCGCCGGTGATGATCTGGTACAGGCAGGGCCTGCCCTCGCCTTCGTAGTCCATCCGCACATAGTGCTCGGTGATGCGCACCAGCCTGGTGCCGGCATTCGCGGCGCTCGACGATGCCCGCGAATGCTCGTCGGCCGTGTCGCGCGCGAGCGTCTCGGCCGTCGTTGTTCCCGTATCGTCGCCAAGCGACCTGATCTGCGCGGCGTCGAAGCCCTCGGCGATCAGCTGCGCCTCGGTCTTGGTGACGATGTCGTGGAAACAGTAGTTGCAGTCGCGGATCGTGCGCGCACCGCGCTCGATGCCGAACTCCTCGGGCGGCACGCCCATCACCCGGGCCTGCGCGAATTTTCGCGTGGTGACGATGGTGACGTCGTGCGTGATCGGCGCCGGCGCCGGTTGCAGCGGCGCCAGTGGCAAGCTCATGCTCATGAATGGACTCTCGCAGGATGGAATGGAAACGACGCGCGCGAGCTGAAGCGATCAGTTCGGCCCGTCTGTCTGCTGCCGTATGTAGTCCTGGATCAGGCCCGGCAGACCACCAGCAGGTACTCGAACGCCGATCGGATCAGATGGGTCAGGGCCGATGATCGAGGCGATCAGACCCGGAAGGCCACCGGGAGCGGCGGCGCTGGCATCGGCGAAAGCGGCGCCTGACGACGCGGGGTCCGGCTCGAGAGCCCCCCGCTTTCCCGGCACCGACGGCCCGCGCGGCGCACCGGCCGGACCGACAGGCACCCGGGTGATCGTTGCCGCATAATCGCCGAAGCCCGGTGACGGCGCCGTCCAGGGTGCAGCATCACCGCTTGGCGCCGTGAACTTCAGCGGATTTCCGTTGAACGACCGCGCGATCCGCGGGTCCTGTCTGGTCGCGATCAGCCGGCCGGAGCTGAGCGCATCCAGAATGAGGTCCTGGATCTGCTCCCGTGGAAGGTTGTTCTTCCTGGCGTAGTCGGCGATGTTGCGGCCGGCCTGATTATTATACAGGTCCTTGAATGTATCCCACGCCTCCGGCGGCTGCTTGCCGAAGTAGGATTTCAGCTCACGTGCCAGCCCGAGCGCAGCCGCCTCGGTGGTCGAATGATCGTAGGCCAGATACGCGCTCGTCAACGCATGGGCAATGGCGTTCACGCTGGCTGCGCCGAGCTCGAGCGGCTTGTCCGCGGAGTCGCGCAGAACCGGATCATAGCCATGCAGCGCATTGGCGTCTGCAAGATGCTCGCTCGCCCGGCTCATGTCGTTCAGGTAGTCTTGAAAACTGAAAATCGGATCTGCCATGATAGTCCCTAATGATTTCGTGCTTCGGCAACGAAAGCTCGCGCGCGACCATCGACCATCTCGACCTGCAGCGTGATCCGCGGATTGCAGACCCATCCGGGCGCCATCACCTCAGCTTCGCGGCCGTAGAGAATGCGATAGGTCTTGTCGGCGTCGTTGATCAGAACGAGCGGCCAATACATGTCGGGATCCTGGGCCGTCGTCGGATCGAGACGCGTGTAGCCACGGCTTTCCAGATCGCCATCGCCGTGCTCACCCACGGAATGGGTGCAGGCTCGTTCAAACGCAAAATGCTGGGCAGGGTCATAGCGGCCGTTCCGAACCAGCTCGCCTGTCAGATCCGCCCGCCGGAACGCCTGATCGTCCCCGACGACCTGCAGGCCAAGACGGACCACAGGCACCAGCAAGGCCAGAACGACGATGGCAGCAAACCACTTTGCAAGTCGAAGCACGACGATCTCCCGACCACATCGCCCCCATCCGGCATGCCCCGGATGCGATTTCGCAGCATCGCCGGACGGCAAGGCTGCCCGCTCATCCATAAGGCGCAGCTTTCTGCGCCTTCACATCAGACTAGAACAAAAATAGAACATCCTCAAGCCGCCCAATGCTCCCGGTGTCGACAGTCGCACAGCGTCACGGCCAGCGGGTCGGTCTCTCATCTGGCGAACCATGCCGAGGCCCGCTTGACCAGCGCTTGCGAAGGCGCCCGGGCACATCAGCATGAGGCCTCCCGCGAGGCTTCGGAACGCGACGATGGACCGCTCTCCGCGCCGCGCATCGTATGCGCGACGATCCTCATGGCGCCCTCCGATTCCAGGACGGACTGCGCCAGCAGCGCAAACTGATCCTCGGAGAGATCATAATAGGTCTCGCGGCTCTCCTCCTCGCGCTCCTCCCACCACACCTTGACGACGCCGACCTTCGACAGCAGAGCGTCCTTGATGAAGGAGTAGAGAATCATGAAGCCGGGGTTCTGCTGCATGAAGACGTGATTGACGTAGTCCGTCTCCTGCGCGGCGGCCGCCTCGTCTTCCGGGCCGACCGGCTCGAAGCGCACGACCTCGTCGGAGCCGGCGAAGATGTCCATCAGATGCGGCATCAGGCCTTCGACCGTGTCGGCGACATCGGTCGAGACGGCGCGCGAGCGTCCCTCCTGCGCCGGCATGTCCTTCCTCATGTTGCCGAGATAATAGTCCATGGCGTCGGCCCGCTGTTCGGCGAGCCGCGCGGCTGAGATGGCGGCGAGTGCGTCAGCCCTTTCAGCTGCAAGCATCGTCTTGAGGTCGGAGTTCGACATTTTCGGCATGGTCAGAACCGCATCGTTGGCATGAAGTGTTGAATGGGACAGGCCGGCCGGCGCCGGCGCTGACGAGCGCCATTAACGGGATCGTGGCACCCGACGAGACAGCGGTCACGGCTGCTCGCAGAAGGTGGCCGTCAGCGCGGCGGCATCCATGGCGAACGCCGGCTGCGCGTCCCGGCCCACGCCTCCAAGCCAGGCGTTGATTCCCCGAACACCGGAAGTCCGAAGGGATCGCCCGGCATGGCATTCCCGTCGAGCCCGCCGACCGAATCCGCGGACGAAGGCATCGGCAAGACCTGCTGATAGGGCGCGAGCGGCGCGGTGACATCGCCCAAGGATGTCCAGCTTCCGAACCGGCCGTCGAAGGGTGACGATTGGTCCATCACGGGCAGCGGATTGGTCGCAGTCCCGGGCGGTCCGGCGAGTGCTGCTGGCGGCATCTGGTCTGCGCGGCGGGAGCGTAACACGCGAATGAGAGACCTGACCGGATCCGGAGCGCCTCCACTCGCGGCGATGTCGGCCAGGTTCGACGCCTCTGCTGGCCCGCTCGGAAACAGGAGAGACGGCGATGGCGACGCTGGCTGAAACGGTTGAGCGCCGGCGACCTCCGCAGCCCTTCGTCGCGCAAGCTCACGCAAGAGCGGTGATTGCGACAGCTCGGCGGCACTGATCCCAGGGGACCCACGGCCGACACGGTCGTCGCCCCCGGCCGGAACATCGTGAGCCGTCGACGGCGCGCCAGATTCGACCTGCTTGGGCGGCATCGCAGGTCCGCCCTCCGCGGGATCATCGGGCACGAACCACTCGTCGTTCTCCCAGGCCTTCTCGTCGAACGCACGTTTGGCATAGTAAGGCGTCGACTTGATCTGCTTGTTCATATACGTACGGTCGTGCGACAGGCCGTTGTAGAGAGAGTAGATGTTTTCGACGCTGGGATCGTCCAGCCGCTTTGCGATTCCGGCAAGCAGCTTCGCGGTCAGCTCGATGTTGTCCCGGGGACTGTGAACGTCTGATCCGGGAATGAGCTTCTGCCAGCTGGAATCGATGTTTCCTGGCAGGATCGTACGCGCAATCACGTCGTGGTCGAGTCGAAACAACGACCTCATCGTCCGGCCCACAGCCTCCCCTGGATAGCCGTATTCGCCCCCTCTCGAGACCTCCGTGTAGATCACGGCTCTCACGAGGTCGGGATTCACCCCATGGCGCCTGGCGGCCTCGTCGATCTCCGCATCGTACTTCTTGACTTCTTGAGCACCCCACCTGTGGTGCTGCAAAGGGCCGTTGATGGCAGGCCGCTTGTCTTTCGGAATGTCGGAGAACTTCTGGCTTTCGAATTCGAACTTGGTATCTGGCGCATCATTGAGGAGCGCCTGCTTTCTATCTTCCGCAGTTCGCAAATAGGTTGTCATTCAGTTCCTCTGGGACCGACCGTGCATGACCTTGATGAAGAGGCTTGAAACGAGAAGAATGGCGTACAACGCTGCGGCCACCGCGACGATCTGGAACGCATGCAGCGTGTAGGGACTCTCCCGCCGCCTCGGCACGAAAAGGGACAGGAACTGCATCCATCCGCACGTATCGCAATAATAGTAGATCTCGTACCAATAGCTTTCGAGCATCAGATAGAAGTGGATGAGCGGCGCAAGAGCCGCAGGAGCAATGACCGCGAACCACCCATTCAGCCGAGCCGTCGGCTTCACACCAAACCTGTCAGAGACAGTCGCCAGGGCCAGCAGAAGGAGTGCAACCAGGTAGCCAGTCACGACGACCGCGAGCGCAAGCTGCGGAAGACTCGAAACAACCTCAAACTGGAGCGGAAACCAGACGACGAGAACGAGCGTGACAGAGCCATACTTCAGAAGCTTGAACAGAAACCGCATGTTGGCCTTCAAGGAGTTCGCGGCGTCTGGACCGGAAGTCGAGGGACGGATCCAGCGGTGGCGCCAGGAACAAATAAAGAACGGCAACGACTTGCAATTGTCAAGCGCTCCCGCAGACAACGACGTCAGGCGCACGTGGATCGGGAGTTTTCAATCGTTGCGCCAGACCTCAGCGCATCACCGCCACCCCGCATCCTGGTATCGGATCGGCCGGTTGAAGCTCATGACGCGCCCCGGCGCCTCGTAGCAGACCGCCATCAGCCCGAGCGCGTCGGCGGCGTGTGACGACCAGTCGTGCTCGGGGCCGAGCCCGACATTGCGGGTCTCGTCCCTGCGCTCGTGATAGAAGCCGAGCGCCTCGCGGCCGGCTTCGGTCGTTGCTTCGTTGAACCAGAGCTGTGGGCCGAGCCGGCGCAGCGCCTCGATCCGCATCATCGCCGCACCCCTGCCCTGGTTCTTGAGCGGCGGTTCGACGGCGAAGCCGGCCTCGCGCAGATGATCGGCATAGCGCTTGCCCGTGACAGCGTTGGTCGCGAGCCCGTCGTGCGGAAGATAGAGAATGGCATTCTGGTAGCCCCGCGCACGCAACCAGTTGACGTGGAAGGCCAGCACCTGCCCGACCGCCTCGTAATAGTCGAGCACGCGCACCTCGTTGCCGACCCACTGCACGATCCAGATCGTGAAGGCATCCGCCGTGGCGCCGGCGCCGCCGATGTCGATGAAGGCACGCAGCGGCAGCAGCGGATCGGCGGAGACCTTGCCGATCCGCCCGTCGCGCCTGGCCTGCGCCAGCAGCTCGGCGAAATAGGCCCCTTCGAATGCGCGCACGTAGTCGCCCTCCCAGATGTGCTCGTAGCGGTCCGGATAGAGCGTCAGGTCGAGCCGCCGCTCTTCGTCCAGCACCGTCGGAAACCACGGATTGTCGCGCCAGCTCGCCTTGACCACCACAGCGCCGTCCGGCCTGCGGCCGCGCAGAAAATCGTCGACGGCATCCGATTTGCGGCGCGGATTCCAGCTCGCCCACAGTTCGGAGCCCGGCGCTCGGATGGTCGGCCGCAGCAGCGACAGCGAGCGCGCGCTCAAGGTCTGCGCCTCGTCGATCCAGGCGATACGAAATCCCTCCAGAGACTTGATCGATTCTGCGGTGTGATCCTGCATGCCGCGGAAGATGATGAGACCGTCGCCCGGCGTCGCGATCCGGTCGCTGAACGACCGAAAGCCCTTGCCGAGGCCGAGTGCTGTGATCTTGCCCTCGATCAGCCGCTTGGACGATTGGGCCAGCGTACGCTGCGCCTCACGGATGCAGACCGCGAGCGTGCCGCGCTCGGCCTGGCAGGTCTCGACCAGCAGCTCGCCGAAGAAGTGCGACTTGCCCGACCCGCGGCCGCCGAACGCGCCCTTGTAGCGCGCAGGCCGCAGCAGCGGCTCGAACACTTTTGCGGTGGGGATCTTCAATGTCGACACGCGGTCACTCGTCGTCCTGCTGCTCGGGCTCATCGTCCCGCCCCTCCGGATGCACGATGACGCGCTCGATGCGGTGGATCAGCTCCAGCGCGCCATCCTCGCCGTTTTCGAGCGCCTGCGGCGGCTTGCCCCAGCCGCGGTCGAGGATGGCGTTGGCCGCCGAGACGCGCGCGGCATGCGTCGCCTTGGGCGAGCGCATCACGCCGACCAGCGTGTTGATCGCCGTCTTCGTGTGTCCGCGTGCGATCGAGCGGATTTCAGTGATCGTCTTCGACATGGCCACTTCCAGAATGAGGGAGGACGAATTCAGTCGGCGTCGTCACGACGACGCGCCGGCGACGGCGATCAAGACGAGGCCGAGCAAGGCAAGCGAGATCAGATCGGCGGTCATCGTCATCTCCTGATCCGATGAAAGAAGAGCGCGGCGGATCGCGGCCAACGCGATCGCTTCGGGCGCGAACCCCATCCCTCCCGCGAGGGACCGCAAGCAGGCGCGGCGACGCTCGCCACGCCCGCGGACCGCCCCGTTCGCGCGGGACGGCCAATATTCGTATGTTGCGCGTGCGCGCCCTGGCGTGCGTTGCTTCGGCCGGACGACGTCAGCTGATCGACGAGCCGGCCCGAGGGTTTAGCCGTGGCGGCGTCGCCGGACAAACGTCCGCGAGCGATGCGCCGCCCGCCGCCGACTGCGGGATTTCGGAAAATTCGATGATGGCATCATGCCGGTGATTTGCCCGACGTGTCAAACTCGATCGACATGCGGCGGCCGAATTTTTCGGATTTCAAAAACCGCCATACGCGTTTGTCGCCTGACAAACAAAAAGCCCGCTGCCGGGTGTTCGGCGCGGGCTCCATGATTTTTTTGACGATAGCAAAATGCGCCTGATTTGCCCGACGTGTCAAGCGCGATCGTCATGACGATCATGAGCGACGCGTGCGCGCCCGTCGGGCCGGGGTTCGTCAGCATTCGTCATCACTGATCAGTTCCTGATCGCGTAGAGCGGCGTCCTCACGGTGAGCTGATAGACCGGCTTCGGCGCCCATGCGATCTGCGCCGTGATTCCGAACAGGCGGTTGTCATCGTCATCCATGCGATCGAGATCGAGCCTGATCAGCGGCTGGGTATACGACGAGATCGGCGTGATCGAAAGCAGCTGCGCGCCGCCGAACGACTGCAGGCCTGCGCGCGCGGAGACCTTCCAGTTGTTGTCCCACTGATAGAAGCCGCCGACATAGCCTGCCGTGGTGTCGCCGATCCGCGCCAGCGCCGAGTCGATCTCCGAGTGGGTATATTGAATCCCCGCCAGCCAGCCGCGCATCTCCTCGGCGTCGAGCGCGTATTTGGCTTCGACCACGGTGTTGAAGGAGGTGGTCGCCAAGGGCGACGATGGCACCGAGCGCGTCAGCGTCGACTGCAGCGTGAGCGTCGGGAAGGCGCCGCCGTTCTGCTGATACAGATCGGCCTGAAAGCCGAGGAACCAGCCGGTGACCGCAAGCTCCGACCAGCCGGATACGCCATTGTAGGAGGTGCTGCCGGTGAAGCCGCCATACAGCGACAAGGCCTCGCCGAGATCGAACGTCAGCGGAACGTCGACGCCGAGCCCCTGGCTCGTGGGTGCCGACAGCTGCGGCCGCCCAGGCACCGCCGGACGGTCGAGCAGCTGCCGCAAGGTCGCGATCTGCGAGAGCGTTCCGAACAGCGAGATGTCGCCGAGCCCCGTCGACAACGCAGCCCCCGGCACGTAGGCGTAGTTGGTGCGGAAGTCGATATAGAGGTTGGCGAGCCCCGACGACGAGGCCTC
This sequence comes from Bradyrhizobium sp. SSBR45G, assembly GCF_030159255.1. GTDB lineage: Bacteria > Pseudomonadota > Alphaproteobacteria > Rhizobiales > Xanthobacteraceae > Bradyrhizobium. The sequence continues at coordinate 217,905 of NZ_BSCT01000007.1, forward strand.
CTTCTCCCCATCCTTCGCATCGTCCCTCTTCGCGTCGTCGCTTGCGAAGGCGCCGCCGCTCACGACCAGCGCCATGCCTACGACCATCATGCAGCCCCACCGTCGCACCCTGCCCGCGCGCGACAACAATCCCTCTCGCACCATCTCGACCTCCCCCGCGCTCGAAACTACTCTAGCGCGAGGCGCGGCTTCAAGGGCAGATCGGTCCTTGAGGCAAATGCAGGAGGGATCGTGCGCCGGGCCTCAGTCCGACGGCGCCGAGCCGGCTCCGCGCGCCGCCATGACCTGGCGCAGCACACGTGACAGCTCGTCGACCGAATACGGCTTGTGGATCAGGCTGAAGCCGTGGCGGTCGCCGTCGGCCAGCACATCACTGTAGCCGCTGTTGAGCACGATCGGAATCGTCGGGAGCCGCCGGCGGATCTCCTGGCCGAGCGTGACGCCGTCCATTCCGGGCATGACGACATCGCTGAGCACGAGATCGAAGCCGCCGGGATTGTCATCGATGATGCGCAACGCATCGAAGCCGCTGCGCGCCAGCACGGTTCGATAGCCGAGATCCTCGAGCAGCTGCGTGGAGAACTCACCGATCTCGGGGTGGTCCTCGACCACCAGCACGTTCAAGCGGGCCGCCAGCACCTCCGGCCTGTGCTCGCTCCGCTCGCGCCGTCGCAGCGGCTTCGAGGTGAGCGGCAGCAGCAAGGTCAAGGTCGTGCCCTTGCCGAGCTCGCTTTCGGCCAGCACCCGGCCACCGGACTGATGCACGAAACCGTAGACCTGGGACAGCCCGAGCCCGGTGCCGCGTCCGACTCCCTTGGTGGTGAAGAACGGCTCGAAGATGCGGTCGATCTGGTCAGCAGCAATGCCGCATCCGGTGTCGCTGACGGCGATCGAGACGAACGGCTGCTGTCCGCTCGGCCCTTGCTGTTCAACGCGGTCGCCCTGGATGGTCAGGACGCCCCGGCCGCTCATCGCGTCGCGCGCATTGGCGACGAGGTTGACGAGAGCCGTCTCGAACTGATTGACATCGGCGTCGACGGGAAGCGGCCGCGATCGCAGATCGAGTTCGATCACGGCAGGCGCGCCGAGCACGGTCTGCAGCATGTCCTCGATCTGCTCGATGTGGCCGGCGACGTCGAAGACCTGGCGCTCCATCGGGGTGCGGCGCGCAAAGGCGAGCAGCTGTCCGGTCAGCTTGGCCGCCCGGTCGGCAGTGTCCGAGATCGCATCCACGTAGCGTCGCATACGCTCCGGCGACAGCTGCCGCCGACGCAGGAGATCGGCCGACGATCGGATCACCGTCAGGAGATTGTTGAAGTCGTGCGCGACGCCGCCGGTGAGCTGGCCGATCGCTTCCATCTTCTGGGCCTGGCGGAACGCCTCCTCGGCCTTGCGCCGCTCGGTCAGCTCCACCGCCTCCGGCACGATGGCGACGACCTGTCCGGCTTCGTCACGCACCGGACGCATCTGGAAATCGAACCACCGCCAGCTGCCGACCGGGAGATCGAGGTGCAGCTCCTGCCGGGCCTCGTCACCACGGGCGACGGCGTCGACCAGCGACCTGACGACCTCGGGCATGCCGGGCGTGCCCGCAAACCACGGGGTCTCCCAGAACGGCTGGCCCGCGACCTCATGCAGCGGCGCGGCGATCGCCTCCAGCGAGGTCGCATTGGCGTCCAGCAGCGTGCCATCCACCGACAGCAACGCCTGAAACGTGTAGCTCGCCTCGAAGATCGTCCGCAGCCGCGCCTCCTTGGCCTGCAGCTCCGCGGTCCGCGCCGAGACCTGCGCCTCGAGCCGCTCGTTCAGCTCGCGCAGCGTGGTCTCGGCCTCGCGCCGCACCCGCGACATGTCGATGTTGGCGCGCACGCGCGCCAGCAGCTCGCGCGCACTGAACGGCTTGCTCAGATAGTCGCTGGCGCCGGCATCGAGCCCCTCGACCTTGGCCTCCTCGCCGGCGCGCGCCGAAAGAATGACGATCGGCACGTCACGCAGCTGCGGGTCGCCGCGCAGCGCCTTCAGCAGGCCGAAGCCGTCGAGCCGCGGCATCATGACGTCGGTCAACACCAGATCAGGGCGCCGCCGCCGAACCGCTTCGAGCGCGGCAACGCCATCGCTGACCGTTTCCACCTCATAGTCGTCACCGAGCAGGCGGCGAACATAGTCACGCATGTCGGGATTGTCGTCGGCGAGCACGACGCGATCGCGACCGGACATGGCGGCGGTCCGAACGCCGAGATCGTCGGAAGACGACGGGTGCGGAACGTCGATCGGACCGTCGCCGTTCAGCCAGCTCAGCGCCTCGTCGAGATAGGCGTGCGCCCGCAGGTTCGTCACGGCCTCGGTCCGCGAGCTTCCAACCTGAGCCGCCGGCAGATGCGCGACGCCGAGCGGAAGCCGCACCGAGAACACCGAGCCGCGGCCGTGCTCGCTCTCGGCAATGATTTCGCCGCCATGCAGCTTGACCAGCTCCTGGACCAGCGCCAGGCCGATGCCGCTGCCTTCGAACGAGCGACCGCGCGCGCCTTCGATCCGGCGAAACCGCTCGAACAGATGCGGCAGCTCACTCGGCGGAATGCCAGTGCCGGTGTCGCGAACCCTGAGCTCCGCATGGCGGCGGTCGGCAGTCGGTCCGACCGAGACCTCGATCTCGCCCTCGAAGGTGAACTTGAACGCGTTGGAGACCAGGTTGAGGACGATCTTCTCCCACATGTCGCGGTCGACATGGACGGGCTCAGGGAGTTCGGCCGTGTCGATCAGAAGACGCAAGCCCGCGCGGTCGGTCGCCGAGCGGAAGTTGGAGACCAGCTCGGCTGTGAGGGCCGCGAGATCCACCGGCGCGAACCTCGCCGTCATGCGGCCGGCCTCGATCCGGGAGAAGTCGAGCAGAGTGTTCACCAGCTTCAGCAGGCGGATCCCATTGCGGTGGATCAGCGCCAGAGCGGATCGCTGCTCGTCACCGAGCCCGGCGCCGTGGTGGCCGAGCATGTCCTCGAGCGGACTGAGCATCAGTGTCAGCGGCGTGCGAAACTCGTGGCTGATGTTGGAAAAGAACGCCGTCTTGGCGCGATCGATCTCCGCCAGTGCCTCGGCGCGGCGCCGCTCAGCCTCATAGGCGCCGCCGTTGCTCACGGCAGCGGCGATCTGTCCGGCGACGAGGTTCAGAAAGCGGGCATAGCTCTCGTCATACAGGCGGAACGGGTTGAGCCCCGCGATGACGAAGCCGCCCCGCCCGGCCTCACCGGACGAGGGAATGGGAAGCACCACCGCCTGCTGCGGGGGCTGGCGCCAGCCGCCGCTCGGAAAGGCGGCGCCGAACAGACCCGGAAGGTCACGCACCAGCACGGCGGCCTGCAGCCGCAGTGCCTCGGCGAGCGGCCATGGCCCCTCCGGCTGAATTTTCAGGCTCGGCTTGACCGCCGGATGGTCGCGCGGGATGCCGGTCAGCGCCTCCAGCCGAGCCACCTCGCCGTCCGGCTCGGTCATGTAGATCATGACAAAGGGAAGGTCGCGCGGCTCCTGCGCCAAAGCGTGCGCGCAGCTCGCGCAGGCCTGGTCAGTGCTGCGCGCCTCGGCCCCGGCATTGGCGAGTTCGCGCAGCAGCGACAGCTGGCGCTCGCTGATCACCCGCACGGTGTCGTCGGTGTTGGCGCAGAAGATGCCGCCGGGCGATCCGTCATCGTCGGGAATGGGACTGTAGGAGAACGTGTAGTACGTCTCCTCCGGAAAGCCATTGCGCTCCATGATCAGCAGTTGCGCCTCGACATAGGTGCCACGGTCGCCGCCGCTCGCCTTTGCCAGCAGCGGACCGATGTCCTCCCATATTTCGTGCCAGACCGCGGAGGTCGGGCGCCCCAATGCCCAGGGATGCTTGCCGCCGATGATGGCCTTGTAGGCGTCGTTGTAGAGGTAGGTCAGCTCCCGCCCCCAGCCGATCCAGATCGGCTGCTGGGACGTCAGCATAATCCTGACAGCCGTTTTCAAGCTTTGCGGCCAGTGCTCGGGCGGCCCGATCGGCGTGCTCGTCCAGTCGAACTGCAACATCAGACCGGCGAGTTCGCTGCCCCCGGAAAAAAGCCGTTCGCGCTCGGCCATGCCGAGCCCTTGATCGTGCTCTGGTTGCCGCTGGCCCGGCAAACGCGTCCCCATCGAGAAGTGCAACGCGAGAGGAACGCCGGCCTTTTCCCTCGGTTCCGGTGCCCGGAACGAAAAGTAGCCGGGCAGCATGACGCCCCATCGGCGATAGGGATCGTGTGCGAGGCCAGGCTGATGGGCCGCATCCGAGCTCGACCGCGTCCTGGTCTGTCGGCACCGCGATCCCCTGCGCTCACCATCCTGGCGCCGTGGTCATTCGTCGCGGGCCGTGCCTGGCCATCGCGCGCAACGCAGTTGCACAACGTCATTGGTGCAACGCGGAACATAATCTGTGTTACAGACCGTTCCCCGCCATCCCGCCGCGGTTGATGCCGATCAACGCAGGCGCGCTCCGGTATGGCGGCGCTCGAACACAGGACCTCGGAGACTGCCTTGACCCAACCGCAACGCATGAGCGCACCGACGCATCTCACCACCTACGCTTCCCCGCGCGGGCTCGCGCTGCTGCGCGATCCCCTGCTCAACAAGGGCACCGGCTTCACCGAGCAGGAGCGCGACGCGCTCGGCCTGCGCGGCTTTCTGCCCGCCAGCATCATGTCGATGCAGGCCCAGGCGGAGCGCATCCTGGTCAATCTGCGCAGCCTGTCCAACGATCTCGAGAAGTACGTCGCCCTGAACGCGCTGCACGACCGCAACGAGGCGCTGTTCTTCCGGGTGGTCTGCGACAATATCGACGAGATCCAGCCGCTGATCTACACGCCGACCGTCGGCCTCGCCTGCCAGAAATACGGCCTGATCTTCCAGCGTCCGCGCGGCCTGTTCATCTCCGCCAATGACCGCGGCCGGATCGCCGAGATCCTCGCCAACTGGCCATACCGCGCCAAGCTGATCGTCGTCACCGACGGCGAGCGCATCCTCGGCCTCGGCGATCTCGGCGCCAACGGCATGGGCATCCCCGTCGGCAAGCTGTCGCTCTACTCGGCCTGCGCGGGCATCCATCCCGAAGAATGCCTGCCGGTCATGCTGGACGTCGGCACCAACAACGAAGAGCTGCTGAACGACCCCTATTACATCGGTCTCCGGCAGAAGCGCCTCAGTGGCGAGGCCTATGATTCGTTCGTCGACGAGTTCATGACGGCGGCGCGCGCCGCCTTCCCCGGCGTGCTGATCCAGTTCGAGGATTTCGCCAACCACGCGGCGTTCAAGCTGCTGCATAAATATCGCGATGACGCCTGCGTCTTCAATGACGACATCCAGGGCACCGCGGCGGTCGCGCTCGCCGGCCTGTTCTCGGCGCTGCGCATCACCGGCGGCAAGCTGCGCGACCAGACTGTGCTGTTCCTCGGCGCCGGCGAGGCCGCGACCGGCATCGCCGATCTCGTCGTGTCGGCGATGATGGCCGAAGGGCTTTCGGACGCCGAGGCATTGCGGCGCAACTGGCTGACCGATTCGCGCGGCCTCGTCATCAAGGGCCGCGACAACCTGCACGGCCACAAGCTGCGCTATGCGCACGACCAGGCGCCGATTGGCGACTTCCTGACCGCCATCAAGACGCTCAAGCCGACCGCGATCATCGGCGTGGCCGCAGTCGGCGGCGCCTTCACGCCGGAGGTGCTGCAGGCCATGGCGGAGCTGAACGAGCGTCCGATCATCTTCGCGCTGTCCAATCCGACCTCGAAGGCGGAATGCTCGGCCGAGGCCGCCTATCGCTACACGCAGGGCCGCGCGCTGTTCGCCTGCGGCAGTCCCTACGATCCGGTCAAGCTCGACGGCAAGACCTTCGTGCCGCGTCAGGGCAACAACTCCTACATCTTCCCCGGCGTCGGCCTCGGCGCCATAGCCACCGGCGCGCGGCTGGTGACGGACGAGATGTTCATGGCCGCCGCCCACACCCTGGCGAACTGCGTCACCGGCGCCGACCTCGAGCAGGGCAGCCTGTATCCGGCGCTGCCGCGCATCCGCGAGGTGTCGGCCCATATCGGTGCCGCGGTCGCCGGCGTCGCGTATCAGAACGGGCTCGCGGCCGGACCCGCGCCGAACGACCTGCTCGGCTTCGTCGAGTCGAAGATGTACGACGCGCGCTACTGACTCCGTCATCGCGGATGCCTCTGGTCAGAAGCATCCGCGTTTTTCCCGGATATCGTCCGCGTCGCGGACGCCCGCCTACGGATCGGAAACGATCGCGTTGGTGGGCGTCGGCCGGTCGGTGATCTGCTGGCCGAACAGGCTGGCGATCAGTTCGACCGCGACCCGCGCCGTCTTGCCGCGGTCATCGAGGAAGGGATTGAGCTCGACGATATCGACCGAGCGGACCAGCCCTGAATCGTGCAGCATCTCCATGATGAGATGCGCCTCGCGGTAGGTCGCGCCGCCCGGCACGGTGGTGCCGACACCGGGGGCCACGTCGGGATCGAGGAAGTCGACGTCGAAGCTCACATGCAGGACGCCGTTTCGCGCCGCGACCTTGTCGAGGACACGCCGCATCAGCACGCCGACGCCGAACTCGTCGATGGCGCGCATGTCGGCGATGCTGACGCGCCGCAGCCGCAGCAGTTCCTTCTCGGCCTTGTCGACCGAGCGGATGCCGAACAATTGGAGCTGCGCCGGGGCGATGCTCGCCCGCGGCTCGTCGCCGAGCAGGCCGTCGAGGCCGGGCTCGCCGCACAGGAAGGCCGCGGACATGCCGTGCATGTTGGCGCTGACGGTGGTTTCGGGCGTATTGTAGTCGGCATGCGCGTCGAGCCAGAGCACGAACAGCTCGCGACCGAGGTCACGGCAATGACGCGCGATCCCATTCACCGATCCCATCGACAGCGAATGGTCGCCGCCCAGAAACACCGGAATGGCCCCTGTCTGCGCCAATTCATAGCTGCGGCGCGCCAGCACCCGGGCCCAACGCTGGATCTGACGATAATGCTTGGCTCTTGCAGGCAACTCATCGTCGAGCTCGGCCAGCTCGGTGATGCCGACGTCGCCATAGTCGATGACATCGAGCCCCAGGCTTTCCAGCACCGTGACGAGACCCGCGGTGCGCAGCGCCGCGGGGCCCATCAGCGTGCCGCGCACGGATGCGCCGAGATCAATCGGCGCCCCGAGGACGGCGATGCGATGCGGCGCTGCTGTGTCTGATGGAAGCATGACGAGATCCTTTCACACCGGCTCGACCATAATAGGTGCCGCGCTCGAATGGTGCGACCCGGCGCGGCGATCCACCGGATTCGGGACCCGCCACAGGCGACGGAACCAATCGCGTCAGTGGGCATTTCCTGAGCATTGGAGCCACCCGCGCATTCCGCGAACGGTGGAAGCTCAATCCGGCCGATGAGCGTCGAGAGGGCAACGACATTGAGCAGCGAAACGTTCGAAACACCTCCGCAGCCGGGCGTCGCCGAACGCGCGTTCGACACCGCAACCGACATGTCGCACTCACTCGGCGAGGTGATGGGGACTCTGAGCGCCGCAGTCGACCGGTTGAGCGCAGCGGTCAAGGACGCGCGCCGGCCGGGAACGGCGCTGTCCACCTTGAGCGCCATCACGCGGGAGGCACCGCTGACAAGCCTGTTCGTCGCCTTCCTGTTTGGCGTGGCGGTGGCGCGCCGGCGCTGAGAACGATTAGAATAGTCGCGGACCGCGCCGGTCGAGCTGCGATTCCCACGTCAGCAGCGTGGCGACGAACACCATGATTGCAATGCCGGCGATGCTGATCAGGAGCTGCATCGCAAAGCCGCTTGCGACGTCTGCCAGCACGACCTGGCCGATGAAGGCCAGCAGCACGCCGATACAATAGATCGACAACGAGTTCTCGCCGCACCTGATCATCGCCGCCATCAGCGGACGGATCGGGCCATGCCACTGCCGCGGCGCCAGCCGCGACACGGCGAAGGCGAGCGACAGGAAGTGCAGCAGCCGCACCGGCGCCAGATGGCTCTTGTAGATCGGATAGATCAGGCCGGTGATCGCCGGCGGGATCAGGCCCTCCAGGCTCTTGAACTCCCAGCTCAACGCCATGAACAGGCTGAAGGCGAGATAGGCGAGCGCCACGATCAGAAGCGCGCGTCCGTTCAGCAGCGGACGCAGCCTCGCCGTCCCGCCATAGGCGTACCAGGCGCCGATCACGAACAGGAACTGCCAGGCGAACGGATTGAAATACAGCTCGCCGCTCGGCCATGCCGGCACCTGCCAGCTGAACATCTGCACCATCATGTAGAGCAGGAAGGAGAGCACGAGGGTCACGGTCGCGCTCGTCATCATCAGCCACAGCACGATCGGAAAACAGATGTGCAGGATCGCGAAGGTCAGCAGGATGTCGGTATTCACCGGCGCAAACTGCAGCAGCGCGACGTGCACGAGGGTTGGACCGGGCTCGCGAAACAGGAACCCGGTATTGGTCTCGTCGACGAATCGGGTGCCGCCACCGATGACCCAGACCAGCACCGCATAGGCGAGCAGCAGCACCAGGAAGGCCGCATAGATCTCCCATGCGCGGCGCAACGCGCGCACCACCGTCGTCGCCCAGCCCTGCGTCGACAGCGCGCCGCCATAGGCGAGCATGCAGGTATAGCCTGAGATGAAGACGAACACTTCGGACGTGTCGCTGAAGCCGTAATTGCGCAACGTCAGCCAGGCCAGCGAATTGTCCGGTACGTGATCGACGAAGATGAACCACAACGCCAGCCCGCGGCATGCATCGATCCTGAGATCGCGATGTCCATTGCTGCCATCAGCCACGGCGCCGGGCTTCGCCAGCTGTCGATCACCAGCCATCAAGATGAGCCTCCATCAAGATGAGCCTCGTCTGGTGGCTGACCCGACATGCGCTTCAGGCTGTCCACTGGTCGCGGAACCGCGGCGCGAGCGATACGTGAAAGTGGCCCATGAAGCATTCCGGCGTTGTTTCAGATTCCGTGCGTATTGTCTGTAAACCACCTGCGTCGTTTGCGACCACGCGTTCTGGAACCGCGTTGGGAGCCTTCTCGTAAAAAACTCTGCTCGCAAACGGTGGGGGCAAAGGAACATTGCCGGGATGGTGGTGTTAACCAATTTACTGTCGCGTAGCTGGCAATTGTTCCACTCCCGTATTTACCCGGATTGATTGTAGGCTGGTAAGACGTTGACTTGCAGTGGAAGCGTTAAAGGGGGGTTCCGTGATCCACCGAGGTGTCCAATATACGGTTGTAGCGACTGCTGAACCGGACATTTGGGAATGGCGGTACGAGTTCGGCGATCAGGTCAAGTCCGGACGAACCCAGACGAGGCTTGCCGCCCTCGCCGCCCGGCGCGTGAAGTCGAAGATCGACGCCGCGCTCCGTGCAACCCAGACAGGTTCCGTCACGGCTGCCAATGTCGCCGACCGGCTCGAGATGGCAAAGGCCACGTCGCATGGCCTGACTTGACCTGCTCGGCAGGACGCGCGGCGCGCGATCTGCCTGTCCTCGCTGTTGAGACAGATCAAGGCCTGCGCGCCGCGGTCCGTCATCATGAGGCATGGAAACTCTCGTTTTTCGCTGCTCCCAGACGGGATCGAACGTGCAGGTCGGCTTGGCGGCGTCGCCTCTGGTAGACCCTGTCGATGCCTATGAGGTCGTCCCATGTCCAGCATGCGGACGGCTCCACCTCGTCAACAAGCGGACCGGAAGAACGCTGAGCGACAGGGAGGGCTCGAGATGTCCTACGTTGCAGACGAGCTGACGGCGGCTCCCGCCGCCGGACCATCGCCGCTGCGCCGACTCCGCGCTCTCCTGAAGGCCATCGTCAGCCGGATCGACCTGTCGCATTTTCCGAGGTCCTGCTGCAGCTGATCCCGACGGGCACGCCACAGCCAAGAGACTGATGGTGAATCGGACACACCAAGAGCCGTCGTTCCCGCCCCCCAATACAAATCGAGCCGTCGTTGTTGTCGCAGGGCGACGTCAGGCTCGACCCCCACCATTCACAAGATCGGAGTGATCGGATGCGCGCGTTGTTGATCAGAGTTCTGGCCGTCGCCGCGGCAACCACGGCGTCGACGGCGTGGGCCGCCGACGCGGACCATGGTGCCGACCTCGCCCGGCGCTGGTGCGCCTCATGCCACCTGATCGAAGGCATGCAGAAGCAGGCCAGCGCGGATGTTCCGCCCTTCTCCCAGATCGCGCAGCGGGCGGACTTTACCCCGGAGAAGGTCGCGTTCTTCCTGCTCGACCCCCACCCCAAAATGCCAAGCTTCCCGCTCAACCGGCTGGAGGCGGCCGATATCGCCGCCTATATCGGCTCGCTGCGCAAATAGTGCCGCTGCGCCTGCCGGCGGCCCAATGGCCGCCGCCCCTGCTCGATTGCGACACCAACGCTCAGGTCGCGGGCGGCCTCAGGTCACGCCTCAGGACTTGCCTCAGGACTTGCCTCAGGACTTGGGCTCCGTGGCCTTGCTTGCGGCGGACATGATGCCGGCCGTGATCGTCTTCATGTGCTCGCCGGCGTTGGTGAACTGACTGCGCAGGAATTCGGACTGAATCCGCATCGCCTCCTCCAGCTCGGTCGCGTGGACGAGCTTTCGCGCATGCTCGAACGCCGTCTTGATGTTCTGTTCGGTGAGGGTGAGCGCCTGCTTCGACATGTCGGCAGCAGGGCCGGGAACCGAGCCGATCGATTTTCCGGCCGCGTCGAAGAACATCTCGAAGGCCCTTTCCGCCTGCGCAATGGTCTTTTCGGCCAGGTCTCGCAGTTCAGCGGGCACTTCCAGTTTGGTTTGGGTCATTGTTACGTCCTCCACGACAAGTCCAACTACCACATCTGCACATCCTCGTCCCCGTGCAAATGGAAGCGAGGGCGGCAGGTGGCAGGACCTGTCAGGACGCACCCATGCGCTCGCGTGCGATCTGCAGCGAATACGCGATCGAGGTGAGGTGACGTTCGAACATCCGCTGCGCGCGCTCCTCGGTAATGAGCTCGGCGAGCTCACGCGCATGCTGCAAAGCAAGATCGAGCAGGATGACGGTCTTCCAGAGATCGTTCCGGGCGCCCGGTCGCGTTGGGTCGCACCGGCCCTTTGCCACCGCCACCACAGCTTCCGCGTGAGCCGCCCTGGACCCGGCACGGAACGAGACTGTCCTGGCGCGGAACGGAATAACGTTGGACATGAGCTCTCCCCGATGCTGTTCGCAAAGGCGGATCTGGATCAATTTTTCGCTGTTATACGCGCGGCATTTTACTGAAGCCTTAGACCGGTTGTAGACGGCAAGGCCATTGTGGACCCAACGTCAGCGGCGTGATTAACCCGAAAGCAAACCGCATCGCGCCGGACTTGACGGCCGCGATCGGCGGTAAATCGCTCAGGCGGAAAAGCGGCGACGATAGTCCGCCGGCGACACGCCGAGATGCCGCATGAAAGCACGCCGCATGCGCTCGTCATCGCCGAAGCCGGCCCGCTTTGCGACTTCGACGACGCTGTCGACCTGACCGCCATCGAGCAGCAGACGCGCGGTCTCGACCCTGAGCGCTTCCACCCCCTGAGCCGGCGTCATGCCGGTGCGATTGGCATAGGTCCGTGCAAAGGTCCGGGGCGTCATGCCCGCCCGCGCGGCCAGTGTCTCGACCCTGAGATCGCGCGCGATGTTCTCGATGATCCAGGCATGGAGTGCGCTCAAGCGGCCCTCGACGTCGGAGGCCTGCGCCGCCAGAACGGTCGAAAACGGACTCTGCACGCCGGGTCGCTTGAGGAAGACGACCAGCGTCCGCCTCTCAGTCCCCCGTCTCGCATTGCAGCATGCTGGGAAGAACTGGCAGAATTCGAGGGCATATTGTCCTTTAGGTGATTGGATGACCACCTGTATCAGCCCGACCTCGTAGCGCTGGAGTTTGATGCGATGTCGCACCGCCGGCCACCGATCATGGATGCGATGAATTCGATGATTGCCGTTAACTGGAAAGCAATCGAACCTCGTTGGACAGCGGCCGCGTCGCCATTCGAGAGCCCATACGGCCTCGTTCTGGTCTACGATCGCAGCGGACTGAAGTGCTGCCCGCGCGCCAGGATCCTGACCTGTATGGGTTCGTTACGTCGCGGATTCTCCGTAAGCCCAACGCGGTCGGGCACAGCGAGCGCCTCCGCTACGTCTGGCGTAACGGCAATCCGATCGTGTGGGCTGCCAACGCGAAGATCGGTGAGAGGGTCGCGCCGTTATTGCGCAACGGTGCCTCGCGCCGGGTCGGCGCCGAGCGCCCTGGACCACACAGGCCCCGAGGCGACGAGCGCGTCTGCCCGCTGAGAACAAGGGAACCGCCGGCCGGCCTGGCGGCGACACGAATCAGAGGCGCTGGGAAGGTGCAATTGATGCGATTACTATGCAGACAAGACCAACCATTGCATGCAATCAATGGGGACTGAGGTCAGGACAGTGGGCGATCAGTTCCCGCATGCGACTCTGAGGTGAGCCGCTCGACCATCTCGATCAATTCGATGCGCTGGCCTGGCGCCAGCTTCAGGAACGCCTTCAGAAGTCGAAGGCTCTCCACCGCTTCGCTCGATGGAGCTCCGAGCTTCGTGTGCAGCTCCGCGATGCATGTGGGATTCTTCATCTCGCACCTTTGGCAGGAAACGGTGATGCCAGTCCTTAGCAAACGTCAAGGCCTCGCACGCAAGGTCGATACTGCAGCAATCGAGGCTGAAAGTCTTGGTCTGACGACTGCGACCCTGATCCTCAGAATGGCCCGCCTGGAGATCGATCGCGCGGAACCCGATCAGGTTGAAAGTATGCCAGCGAACAACTCTTGCAGCAAGCCAAACTGACCAGTCGGTCGATTTTGTTGGCACAATTTGAGCTGTCTGGCAGTTTTTGGCGCTGTATACCAGCTAAAATGGTCGTTCATCGAACGGGGAACGGGGATTACAGCAGAGGTAAGCTTGTCCTCCATCTTAGAGGTCTTCTATAATTCGAGCGGGAGCATCACGGTTGCGGTTCCAGCCCGGCTCCGCATCACTCCCGCGATACAGCGGCCGCAGGAAGACCATGCGCACCTATTATTTCGATATGAAGGATGGCATTCCGACCAGAGACCGGACGGGTCTGGAATTTGCGACGAGTGCGGGGGCGATCGAGCACAGCCGCGATCTGGCCCGGCGGCTTCGGCATGATCCGCGCATCACGGACCGCAGGCTTTCGATCGTCGTCGTCGACGAGTCGGGGGCGGAAATCCACCGCGAGCCGGTGTACCCCGCCGCGGTGAAGGCCAGCCTGTCCTGATTTTTCGTGAGAGTGCCGACGTCGAACATCAGACGCCCCGAGCTTCAACTTCCAGTAGATAAAAGATCGTCCGGCTCAACTTTTGAGGGCTGAAACTCCGCGCTCCGAGCTTAGACAGCTACCGGGATCGCGCTCACCAGACAAATGGCAGAAGCCGCCACCGCACGCTCGCCTGATAGTCCCGGTAGCCGGACAAATGCGCCGCCAGCACGCTTTCCTCATGCAGCAGGCGCCAGATCAAGACCGGCATGATCACGGCCAGCAGTGAAAGCCCCCACCACGACCCCAGCGCAATCGGAATGCCGGCCAGCATCACCAGCGCCGCAGCATACATCGGATGGCGAACGACGGCGTAGGGCCCGGTGGATATGACGGATTGATCGCGAGCCACCTCGACCGTCGCTGCCGAAAAGCTGTTCTCCCGGAATACGAGCCCGATCCCCCCGAATCCGAGCACGACCAGCAGATCGCCGCCGATGACGACGAGTGATGTCACCTGAGACCAGCCGAAGCGGTGATCCAGCGCCGGCACCACGAGCAGCCACACGAACCACAACGAGATGATCGTCATGATCAGGCGTTGAACCGGCTCCTTTTCCGCAAAGGGCCCTCCTCGCAGGCGGCGCTGAAGGAGTGCCCGGTCGCGCCGCATCAGGTCGATCGAGATGATGAGCGATGCACTGAAATACGTCAGCAGGAACAGCCAGGCCTGCCAGTAGTGCACGGTCCCGGCGGCGGCGAAGATCGCGCCGGCCATCACGAGCATCAGCAAGACGAGGCTTGCCAGGGTCTTGGCGTTGAGGCCGTCCATGCGGGGCACAATAACCGCGAAGCCGGTCCGTTCCGCTTCCTTTATTGCTGCTTCTCCCAGAACGACAGCAGCCCCTGTGAGGCCGAGCCGCCGATCACGCAGGGGATGCCGACCGCGACCTGGCCGAGCGCGGCAGCGGAGACACAGCCGAGCGCCAATGCGCCGACGCCGAGCTGCCCCCAGAAGTCCATGTCGCGCCGTGCGTCAGAGCCCTTGAGCTTGAGCTCGTCCACCGCGGCGACGGCATCCTTGCGCACGGCACCGAGCTGCACCGTATCGGCCGCCTCGACCACCTCCCGCAGCGGCTCCTTGACCGGACCCGACTGCCGCGCCAGCTCCTCGCGGAGATAATCGCGCAGGCTGGCGTCGCGGACCGCGTAGCTCGCGAGCGTATAGCGCGCCATGCTGCCGACGGTCAGCTTGTCGACGGTGTCGCGGCTCTTCGACCAGGGCAGCATCTGCACGATGCGCTGGATCGGCACACGAGAGCCGGTCGCGAAGTAATAGCCCCAGAGGATGTCGAGCAGATCCTGGTGGGTCGCGTAGCTGAGGCGCGTATCCAGCTTGCGCTCCTCCTTCTTGAACGGGTTCTGCGTCAGCGCGCCGCGCAGCTTGTCCATCATGCCCGGCTTCACCTCCTCGAGCGGGATCTCCATCAGGATCGGCTGCGTGCCGCTGAGATAGCCGTCGATCATCACGCGACGACCCGGCATCTTGGGCGCGACCTTGCGCATGAGATTGCGCCAGTCGGGCAGGCCTGAATAGGCGATGGCGCGCACGATGACCCACTCCTCCTCGGGAGGAACGGGGAAGAAACTGTTGACGAGCTGCTCGGCCTTTGCCGGGTTGGAGCCGATCGCGCCGGCAATGAAGCCGAGATAGATGCCGGAGTTCTCCGGCTCCTTGAATGTCTGTGAGTGGAACAGCACCCGCACGGCTGCCGGCACATGGGCGTAATCGGGCTTGGTCCGGTAGTTGTAGATCCAGTTCTGAACGACCCCGAGCGATGCGCGCGGATCGATTTCGGGAACGACCGCCGCGGCAAGAGCCGATTGGACGAAAGTACAAGCGATGAGGGCCAGAGCGATGGCGCGCATGATCTGCTCCCGACAAACGTTCGCTGTGTCGTCATGCGCTGGCGCGTGCGACGACACAGTCGCTATCAGGCGTTTGGATCGACTCTGCGTCGATTCTGCGGCCACCATCGGCTCCGAGCCGCGGCCGACCTTCGCAGCCGTGATCGCAGGCCGCCAAGTCTCCACGGCCCTGACATGATTTGGCCGTCCACCCGCTCTTGCATGATGGCGATGACGAGCAGGCAGGAGCGCACATCATGACCGGCCGGACCCGGCATCACCGTCGCCTCGGCAGCTTGCTGCCAATTCCGCTCCTGGTAGCGGTTGCGTCCGTCCTGTCGTCTGCGATCCCAGCGGCAGCCGCAGAAACCCTTGTGGTGCAGGGCAATCGCCGCGTCGATGCCGAGACCGTGAAGTCCTATTTCCACGCCGACGCGAACGGCCGCTACGACGCCGCCGCGCTCGATGCCGGCCTCAAGGCCGTGGTGGCAACCGGCCTCTTCGAGGACGTCAAGGTCGGCCGCAGCGACGGACGGATCGTGGTCCGGCTCGCCGAAGCAAAGCTGCTCGATCGGGTCGCCTTCGAGGGTAACAAGAAGGTGAAGGATGCCGACCTCACGAGCGCGGTGCTGTCGAAGCCCCGCGCTGCCCTGCAGCGCGCGACCGTGCAGGGCGACGTCGCCAGGATCCTCCAGGCCTATCATCGCGTCGGGCGCGACGACGTCCGTGTCGTTCCCGAAATCATCGACCGCGGCAATGATCGCGTCGACCTGGTCTTCACCATCACCGAGGGCAAGAAGACGCCGGTCAGGTCGGTCAGCTTCGTCGGCAACACCGCCTTTGGCGCACGGCAATTGCGCGCCGTGATCAAGACGTCGGAGTCGACCGTGCTGAGCTTCGTGACAGGCGGCGACGCCTACGACGCCGACCGGGTCAATGACGACCGCGAGCAGCTGCGACAATACTACCGCAACCACGGCTACGCCGAGGCCGAGGTGACGAATGTCAGTGTCGAGTTCGACCGCGCCGCCAACGGCTTCAATCTGAGCTTCACCATCGACGAGGGCGTGCTCTACCGGTTTGGCGCCGTCGACGTCTCCTGCAACGTCGAGGGTCTCGCCTGCGATCGCCTGCAGGCCTTGCTGCTGGCGCAGCAAGGCGAGGTGTTCGACGCGAGCAAGCTCGACAAGAGCTCCGAGATCCTGACGGCAGAACTGGGCAAGCTCGGCTTTCCGTTCGCGCAGGTCGAGCCGCGGGTCCGGCCCAACGGCCAGGCGCGGCTGGCCGACGTCAGCTTCCGGATCGAGCAGGGCCAGCGCAGCTATGTCGAGCGCATCGAGATTCACGGCAACACCCGCACCCGGGACGACGTGATCCGCCGCGAGTTCGACATCGGCGAAGGGGATGCCTACAACAAGACGCTGATCGACCGCGCCGAGCGGCGCCTGCGGAACCTGAACTACTTCAAGACCGTCAAGATCACGTCACGCCCCGGCTCGACCCGGGACCGCGTGGTGCTGGACGTCGAGGCCGTCGACCAGGCGACCGGCGACTTCAACGTCTCCGGCGGCTATTCGTCGACCGACGGATTGCTCGCCGAGGTCAAGGTCGGCGACCGCAACGTGCTCGGCACCGGAAACACGGCACAGGCGACGTTCACCTATGGCCAGTTCGCGCGCGGCGCCACCCTGTCGTTCACCTCGCCCTATGCGCTCGGCCGGATGACACCGGGCGTCGAGCTGTTCGCACGGCAGAGCATGCCAAGCACGCTGCAGTCGTTCGGCAACAACACCTATGGCGGCGCCTTCACCCTCGGCATGCCGGTGAGTGAGCAGACCGCAATGCTGTGGCGCTATTCGCTGTACGACCAGAAGGTCGTGCTCGCGCCCGGGGTTTCGCCCGCAGCGGTGTCCGTGCCGGTGCGGCAGGCTGTCGCAGCCGGACGGCAGACGGTCTCCCAGATCGGCAACACCGTCACCTACAGCACGCTCGACAACACCAAGATGCCGACCAGCGGCATCCGTTCCCAGCTCAGCCAGGATCTCGCCGGCCTCGGCGGTGACGTCCGCTTCCTGCGCACCACCGCAGACGTCCGCTACTACCGATCCATCAACAGCGATCTGACCGGAATGGTGCGGGCCCAGGGCGGCTACATCACCGGATGGGGCGGGCAGCAGGCGCCGCTGCTCAACAGCTTCTTCGGCGGTCCGACGATGGTGCGCGGCTTCGCGCCCGGCGGCTTCGGACCGCGCGATCTCACGGCGGGATCGACGATGGACAATGTCGGCGGCAGTTTCTACTGGGCGACCACGGCGGAGCTGCAAAGCAACATCCCCGGTCTGCCTCAGGAATACGGCCTGCGCGCATCCGCCTTCGTCGATGCCGGCACCGTGTTCGGCTACCGCGGTCCGACCCAGAACGTCCAGGTCGCGAACAGAAACGTGCTGCGCTCCTCGGTCGGCGTCGGCATGACCTGGGCGTCACCGTTCGGCCCGCTGACGGTCGACTATGCCGTGCCGATCAGCAAGGCGGCGTATGACGTCGTGCAGCCGCTGCGCTTCAGCGCCGGCGGCTTCTAGCTAGAGCATCATCCGGAAAAGCGGAAGCCGGATTTCCGAAAAGATCATGCTTAAATAAGGTGATGAGAGCATGATGCGGTTCCGTGGAAACGCATCTTGCTCTCAGCCAGCACGGCAGGCCAAGCGCCGGCACTGAACGTCACCCGATCCGCAAAGCCTCAGTACGGATGATAATAATAGTGCCCCCGCGGTCCGTAATACGGATTCCCGTAATAGGGACGCACGTAGTGCGGCTGAGGAGCATAGTAGCCCTGCGGCGGCCCATAATAGCCCGGCCCGGGGTAATAGCCCGGCTCATAGTAATACTCGTCATCGTGCTGATGCGCTGCAATCGCGCCGAATGTCCCGATCATCGCGCCCATGATGGCGAGGCCGGCGGCCGGATTGCCCCTGTAGCCGCGGCGGTAACGCCGGCGGGCGCTGAGATCGGTCACATCGCTGGCCGCCGCCTTCAGGACCGCCTGCTTGCTGCTTGAGTTGCTGCTTGGGCCCGCTGCGCGCGCGGAAGCGGGCGCCGCCGCGCCTGCCATGAGCACAGCCGCCGCGACTGCTGCCAACGCGATCTTGGCGCCGGTCGACCGGAACAAACATTGACCGCTGATCATCGTATCCCCCCGTCTCTTCATTGGTCCCCAATAGAGCACACAATGCCGGAGCGGTTGACCTGAATCAAAACCACCATCGACCGGCGTCTGCACCGGATGCGAATCCGATCGTGCTCCCCTCGTGCTTGGACTCACCCCCTCGGAGCCAGGTTCAATCTTCGTCACAGCTATTTTTTGCGAACCGGCAATGCGTCACGGGAAACCAATGCCTGCAAGCATGAATACGCAAAGCGAGGACGAACAGGAGCTCTCATGGCATTGAGATTGACACGCGGGATTATGGGCTCACTTGCGCTTTTCGCCGTGGCGGCGCCAACCGCGATGGCCGAAGACGGCAGGACCGCGCTGTTCAAGATCGTGACTGTCAAGGACGAGATCGTCATCGGTCTCAGCAGCGATGAGCTGGCGGCGATCGGCGGCAGCGATGCCAGCGCAGTGGCGCACGCTCTGGCCCAGAAGGGAGACCTCACGGCCTGGCAGTACAACGTCCACCGCGGTGCCAATGGCGAGCTGCAGATGACGCCGTCGGCGAAGATCGGCCTGCTGGCGCACGCGTCCGTGCGGGTCGAGCCGTACAGCACGAGCTATGCGGTCACACCGCATCCCTGAGACGAACGACCGCCCGGCCGTCGCCATGCCAACCAACGATGGCACGAGCGACGGCCAGGCGCTCCGCTAACGGTCCGTGCGTTGGACTGATCGCGCCGCATGGTTATGCTGCCTGCCGACACGGTCTGTGGAAAAACCGTACACCACGGCCAATCGATCCAGACATTCCTTGAAGCGGCGTGCGAAATAGTCGTTCCAGCGCTGGCTGACCAGTCCGCGCTTCTGCCCGACCAGTTCCATCGTCAGACCATGCACCAGGACGTCGTGGGTGATCGCCGCTCCATCCGCACCGAGCTCGCGCTCGGCCCGGTTCAGCCGCAGCACAGCCTGTCTCTGGCCTTCGGTGACCGGCTCGCGGCCGCGCGCGCCGTCGACATGCTCGCGCGAGGGATCGATCGCCTGCGGGCCGCGCTCGGCCCGCTCCCAATCGTTCTGGAACGCCCGTCCGGCCCGGTACTGGGCGTCGTCGAGCTGCTTGTGCGCATGCAGCCGGCCCAGCGGGTCGTTGCGGACCGAGCGCAGCGCAACGATCTTCTCGCCCGGCTCGAGCGCCAACGGATCGTCGATCTCGACCGGGACCACGTCGGCGTTCCGAGGCCGCTCGTGAGCGCGGCTGTCATGTGTCTTGGGCATGCGGGAGGGCTTGCTGCGTCGGGGGCGCGCCATGTCTCGTCTCCGGAAAATGGGAGGGGGTCAGGTTTGGTCGGGTTCGCGGCGCGCTACGCGGCCGCGACCAGCCGCAGGATCAAAGGGCCGGCTGGACGGACGGCGGTCTCCTCGGGCGGAGTCCGCGTCAGATGATGATGCGGGGTGCAGTAGCAGGAGCCCGCCTGGCGCGGATGGCCGCAGAACGTGATCGGGTCGTCGTCGCGGTCGCCGCCATAGGGGTAGCGGCAATCGTTGGGCGCGAGCTGCTCGAACGACAGCAGACGCGGGCTGATGCCGACCGCGCGCAGCTCGACCCGCGGGGCGGCCTTGGGAGAAGCAGACTTGGATTGCGGCGGCGCGACCTGCCGCGCGCCGGCCGCCGGGCTCCTCCGCCCGGTTCCAGCCGCCGCAGACATCCGCCTGGGCCCGGACAGGGCGGTTTTCGGCGCGGCGGGCGCCGCGAGCCCGATGCGCTTGCCGCGACCGAGCGTCGCATTGCGCGTATAGGCCGTGCCGAACTGCGCATTGAGGGCGCGCGCGATCTCGGCATAGGAGAGCCCCTTGGCATGGAGCTCGCTCAGCATCTTGGAATGTTCATCTGGCCAATCGGTGGACTGCATTCTCGCCTCTTTCTTCGGGATCGGGCCGACGGCTCTTGCCCGACGGCTCAATTTCCGTTATTCCGAAGAAAAAGTCAAGCTTGAGTTCTGATTATTCGAAACATATACTCGTTTCCGAGATTCGCAAGAGAGGTCAAAACCATGTTGGACGTCGCCATGATCGAGCGTGCACTCGAGAAGCCAGGAAAGACCAAGGGAGGGCTGGCCCGCGCCATGGGCGTGCGGCCCGGCGCCGTCTCCGAGATCCTCGGAGGCCAGCGCCTGATCAAGGCCGCCGAGATCCCGCTGATCACCGAATACCTGGAGCTGAACTCCGTCCCCATCATGGGACGCGTCGGCGCCGGCTCGGTGATCGAGCCGGATTACGAGCAGGTCCCGCTCGAGGGCCTGGGCGAGGTCGCCCTGCCCTTCCCGATCTCCGAAGAGACCCTCGCCTTCGAGGTGACGGGTGATTCGATGCTGCCGAAATACGAGAACGGCGACGTGATCGTCGTCTATCGCGAGCAGCGCCACCCGCTGTCGAGCTTCTACGGCGAGGAGGCCGTGGTGCGCCTCAAGTCCGGCGAGCGCTACCTGAAGACCATCGAGCGCGGCAAATCGCCATCCGTGGTCAATCTGAAGAGCTTCAATGCCAAGCCGATCGTCGGCGTCAAGCTGGACTGGATCGGCGAGATCTTCGTGACGCTGCCGCGCGGCCAGATCTCGCGGATCCGCGCCAAGGCGGCGGCGAAGTCGCGGGCCCGCGCGGCGAACAAGTGAGACGCCGGGGCATGGTCGAGAGGATGCCGAGGCGCCTCTCGTCATGCCCCCGCGCCCGGCCCGAATTCGCCTTGACATTTTTCTGATTTACAGAAATAATGGCGCGACAACAGTCAGCCGAAGGCGAACTGGCGCACATGCAGTACTTCGTCGTGATGATCGACTACGGCCGCCGCGGACGCGAGGCCGTGGTCGATCCCGAAATGACCCGGCGCGACGTCGTCGCGCGCATCGCGTCGGGCGAATATGCCAACATCAGCTTCATCCACGAGATCGCCGGCCATTCGGTCGCAGACATCACGGCCGACCTGCTGTCCGAGGCCAGGCTGCCGGAGATCATCGGCGCAGACGTCGATCGTCAGGCGGGGCGGTTCGACCATCTCCGAGACCTCCGCAAGCACGAGCGGGCCTGAGGTCGGCCCGCCGCTGTCTGCTTCGGACGGGGTGGCGATCAGGAGGGTTGGCCGGCCGCCTGTCCGGCCAACCTCTGCTGCCGTTACTGGACCTAATCAGACCAGAAGAACGGTGGATCCGGTCGTCTTGCGCGCCGCGAGATCGGCGTGAGCCCGCGCCGCCTCCTTGAGGGGGTAGGTCTGATTGACCTCGATCTTCACCGCCCCCGACTTGACGACGTCGAACAGCTCGTTGGCCATCGCGACCAGGCTTTCGCGCTTGGCGGCGTAGGTGAACAGCGTCGGCCGGGTCACGAACAGCGAGCCCTTCTGCGCGAGCAGCCCGAGATTGAGCGGATCGACCGTGCCCGAGGACTGGCCGAACAGCACCGCGTAGCCGAGCGGCGCCAGGCAATCGAGCGATTTCAGGAAGGTGTCCTTGCCGACGGAATCATAGACCACCGGCACCTTCTTGCCGCCGGTGATCTCGTTGACGCGCGCAACGAAATCCTCGCGGGAGTACACGATCGTGTGCTCGCAGCCATGGGCCTTGGCCAGTCGCGCCTTGTCGTCGCTCGAGATCGTGCCGATGACGCTGACGCCGAGATGCTTGGCCCACTGGCTCAGGATCAGGCCGACACCACCGGCGGCGGCATGCAGCAGAATGGTCTGGCCCGCCGTGACGCGGTAGGTCTGCCGGATCAGGTACTGCGCCGTCAGGCCCTTCAGCATCATCGCCGCGGCCGTCTTGTCATCGATCTCGTCAGGCAGCTTCAGCAGCAGCGCGGCCGGCATCAGTCGCGCCTCGGAATAGGCGCCGAGCGGCGACGAGCCATAGGCGACGCGGTCGCCGACCTTCAGGTCCGTCACCCCTTCCCCCACCTCCTCGACCACGCCGGCGCCCTCGCTGCCCAATCCGCTTGGAAGCTGGACCGCATACAGGCCCGACCGATTATAGATGTCGATGAAATTGAGACCGACCGCCGTGTGGCGGATGCGCGCCTCGCCCGGCCCCGGCTTGCCAACCTCGACCTGCTCCCAAGCGAGGACTTCCGGACCACCGGTTTTGTGGAAGCGAATGGCGTTCGTCATGTGTTGTTCATCCTCCCTGCTCGACGACCAGGTCGCGCCGCTCTGTCGCGGTTGCTGTGCCTGCAACGGGCACATTCGCCATGGGGCGAACGAGGCCGGCTGATTTGGTAGCCGCTCCCGCCGCCGCTTGGCAACCGCCTTCAAGGCCTCCTGCTGCCGCCCCGTCGCTCCCCAGGAACCTCGTCAGCCCTTCCGGCGTTCACGGCCAAGAATGGAGGACCTGTCGCCATGCCGCCCAAGAAATCCAGCGCCGTGGTCAGCCCGGCGCTTCTGCTCGAGCTCGCCTGTCACACCATCATGGGCACCGCCCTCGGGCTCGGCTTTGCCTTCGTCCTGACCGAGGTCGATGCGTTCGGCATCTCAAGCCTGATCGCCCATAGCCTCGATCCGCATATGACCTTCGTCGTTTTCGTCGGCACCTTCACCCTGGCATTCGCAGTCGGCGCGACGCTGACCGGGTTCGTGTTCACGATGACGCAAGAGAGGTAGTTCAGGCCGCGTCGACCGCCCGCGGCTCGCACAGCGTCCAAGCGCGCCGGATCTCTCGTCCGATCCGGCATTCTCGGCCAAAGGCTGTCACATGCACGTCGTGCAAAGGTTGCAGATGAGCAGCATTCGGATCGCGCGGAGACGAGAATGTCCGAACCATCGCGTGAGATTGCTCTGCTGTCGACGCGTGCGGACCGGCTGCCAGGACACCGCATCGCGCGGCGCCTGCGCGCGACGGGCACGTCGCCATGACGAGCGGCTGGTTCGCATTGCTCGCCGCAGGCCTGCTCGAAATCATCTGGGCGCTCGGCCTCAAGCACTCCGACGGGCTGACCCGCTTCTGGCCGAGCCTCGGGACGATCGTCGCGATCCTGCTCAGCTTTGCGATGATGTCGCTCGCCCTGCGATCACTGCCCTTTGGCACCGCCTACGCCGTGTGGACAGGAATTGGCGCCGCCGGAAGCATCGTCGTCGGCATGTTTCTGTACAGCGAGCCGGCAGACCCGGTCCGGCTGCTATGCCTGACGCTGATCATTGCCGGCATGGTGGGGCTCAAGTTGAACTCGCCGGTCTGACCGCCCCGTCATCCTGTGCCAGCTTCGTCGCAGCTCGATGCTGCCGAACAGCGCCAGCGACAACACGAAAGGAGTCAAGTGATAGAGAACGCGAAAGATCAGCAGCGCGGCAAGCAGGCCGTCCTGATCATCACCGCCGAGGCCGAGCAGGATCGTCGCATCGAAAAGTCCGATGCCGGCCGGTGCGTGGCTGGCGAATCCAAGCAGGGTCGCAGCGATGAACACCGCCATGAGCCGGACCGGGTCGATGCCGAGCTCGGCCGGAATCAGCACATACATGGCAAGCGCAGCGGAGCTGAGATCGAACAGCCCGATCAGGATCTGCAGCAACACGTTCGGCCCGGACGGCAGACGCACCGGCCATCGCCGGCTGCATCGTCCTGGCCAGCTCCAGACGACGAACGCGACGATGCCGGACAGCAGCACTGCCGCGATCAGTCGATTGAGCGCCGGCGGCCAGTACTCCACCCAGCCGAACGCATCGGGATCAATCATCAGGCTCAGACCAAGGGCCGTCAGATTGCCGAGCCAGAACGTCAAGCCGGTGAGGAAGCTGATCTTCGCGATGTCCATCGCGCCGAGCTTATAGGGGGCATAGATCCGGTATCGAACCAGAGGAGAGATCAGCGCGACGGCACCGATGCCATGTGCGATCGGATAGCTGGTGAAACTGCCGAGAACCGCAGCGCGAAACGGGATGTCGTCGCGACCAATCGTGCGCAACGCGAAAAGATCATAGAGCGACAGGCTGGCGTAGGAGAGCGTCACCAGCGCCAATGCGACGGCGATGAGCTTCGGATCGGTCGCCTGCGCGATCGATATCACATGTCCGACGTCGAGCTTCTTCACCGTCCGCGTGAGCACGGCGACTGCGATCGCAGCGATGACAAGGCTCAACGTCAATCCTGCAAGACCCCGCACCAACGCTCTGCGCTTCAGCTGCGGCGGCGGTCGATCATCTTTCAGCACAGCCATTCAGCGGATCTTTTCGCGGCGAAGCAGTGCGCGCCGGCGGATTCGAGCGGGATGATGGCGCCGTTTGACACGCTGATGTGACAGCTGCGTTACCGTTCCGCGCACATGCGCGTCTTAAGCCACCATTAACCACGCGCGAGCTGCATGGTGCAGCGCGAGGCCGCAGTCCACGCCGCATCACGAATTGCGGATCATTCAAATTTGAATTAAGCGCAGCGTCCATCGCGCGTAATGAGGATGAGCCGTATCACTACGGATGCACGACGGTCGCATCTTCGTCACGCTGTCTTCCTAAGACGTGCGCACGACAACAATGATCGAGGCAACATGAACGCGGAAACCGATCACGAGCTCACGCCGGATCAATGGGAGACGCTCAAGGCGCTCCGCGGTCCGCGCGACGGCCGCAGGCCGAACAGCGTCATCGTCGGCCAGCTCATTGCGCTTGGGCTGGCCGTCATCAGCGATGGACCAGCGGAACTCACGCCGGAGGGACGAACAGTCCTTATCCGCGGCTCTTCGCGCCTGCTCGACGTTGCGGCCTGATCGGATGCGGCCGTCTGCGTCCGCCGAGAGGCAGCAGGTCGTCAGTCACCACATCGACTTCCGCGCGCGCTCAGGCCATTCGCGGTCGTACTCCGCCCCGTCGACGGCGTTGGCCGTCATGGCGGCCAGGATCTGGCCAGGCGTCGGAATCTGTTTCGGATCGACGCGCTTGTCAGGGTTCCAGAGATCGGAACGAACGATCGCACGAGCGCATTGGAAATAGATTTCGTCGATCGTCATGACCAGCACGCTCCGCGGCAGCTTGCCTTCCATCCGGAACGTCTCGAGCAGATCCGCATCAGTGGACAGATGGCCGCGGCCGTTCACGCGTAGCGTATTGCCCGATCCCGGGATCAGGAACAGCAAGGCGATGCGCGGGTCGCGCAGGATGTTGCGCAGCGAATCAACACGATTGTTGCCGCGACGATCCGGCATCATCAGCGTCTTGTCGTCATGGATCCGAACGAAGCCGGGAAGGTCGCCACGGGGTGAACAGTCAAGTCCTTCAGGACCGCACGTCGCGAGCGCGACGAAGGGCGACGTCTCGATCATCACGCGATAATGCGGCGTCACGCGGTCGGAGACTTTTGCCGTCGATGTCAGCCCGGTCTGGCCGTAGATCGCCTCGAGCTGCTCAATCGTGGTGATGATCGACATCGTTCGCACCTCCTGTCACCGGGGCCAAGGCCCTGCCATCCGATCCCTTGATCACCTCGATCAGCCTGCGTCCGTGGGGCGCGGGATCGCCGACATTGATGATCGTGACATCCGCCGTCACCGTCTCGCTGCTGACGGTCCGGTGAAGGCGTTCGCCAATGTCGGCGTCGCTTGGTCGATGCCGCTTGCCGAGACGTTCGGCGAGAACCTCCGCCGGTGCGGTGATGTTCACAACGACGACGTTGGCATAGTCGCGCCGCGCTGACGCAATGACCGTCCGCGACACGTTGACGACGACGGTACGGCCGGCTGCGATGTCGTCTCGGAGCTTGCGGGGCACACCATAGCGATGACCGTGCGCGTCCCAATGCAGCGCGAACGCGCCAGCCGCGAGAGCCTCCCGGAATGCGGCCTCGCTCATCTCGAGATTGTCCTCGAAGGCCGAGGCTTCGCGGGTGACGACCCGCTGCGGAAACACGATATGGTCGTCGCCGGCGCATGCGGCCCGCGCGAGATTGAGCAGCGTGTCCTTGCCTGCACCGCTCGGCCCGACCACGAGCACCAGCCGCCCGGGCCCCACTCGCTCGCGCTCGCTTCCAGGCACCGCCGATGCTCCGCTCATGCCACCCGCAGTCCTTCCCGCCAGACACTCCGCACCACCGCGATATCGCCGGCGACATGAACGCGGATCAGATCGGCGCGCTTGCCGGCTGCGATCTCTCCGCGATCGAGAAGGCCGACGGCTTCGGCCGGCGCCTTCGTGACGGTCCGAACCGCTGCAGCTAGATCGATCGCCGGCACGCGCTGCGGCAGTTGCAGCGCGCCCATCAGCAGACTCGAGGGGACATAGTCCGACGAGAGAATGTCGAGCAGGCCCTCGCGCGCGAGGTCCACGGCGGCGATGTTCCCGGAATGCGAGCCACCGCGGACCACGTTGGGCGCCCCCATCAGGATGCTGATGCCCGCGTCATGAAGTCCCCGCGCCGCCTCCATCGTGGTTGGAAACTCCGCGACGGCGATGCCGTCCTTGATCGCGTCGGCCACATTCTCGTCGGTGGTGTCGTCATGGCTGGCCAGCGGCACGTCATGCGTCTTTGCCAGCGCAACGATGTCGCGCATGTTCGCCGCCGCATAGGCCTGCTGATAGGCGAAGCGCCGCGCGAACATGACGTCGAGCTCGGCATCGGTCTTGCCGCCGCTCTTGCCGCGGTAATAGTCGCGAAGCTTGCCCTCGTCGCGAAACTGCCGCTGGCCCGGGGTATGATCCATCAGCGACATCAGCCGGACATCGGGGCGGCCTGCCAGCTGCCTCGCCTCCTCGACCACCGTCGGCATCGGCACCTCGCAGCGCAGATGCAGGAAGTGGTCGGCCCGCAGCAGGCTTGCGTCGCGCGCCCGCGCAATCGCGTCCGCGAGTACATTGGCCTGACCGTCAACGCCTTCGGCGCCCTCCTCGCTCCAGACGCGGAGCGAATCCAGCACCGTCGTGATGCCGGCGGTCGCGAGCTGCCCGTCATAGGAAATCACCGCAGCGACCGGATCCCAGTAGACCTTCGGCCGCGGCACGAAATGCGCTTCGAGATGATCGGTATGCAGCTCGACAAGCCCCGGCATCAGCAGATCGCCGCCGGCGTCCAGGCTGCCGCCGGGCGCGGCCCCTTCGCCGATCCCGACGATCCGTCCTTCGGCGATCGCCACCCAGCCCTGCTCGATCACCCGGTCCGCGAGGACCACCCTGGCATTGCCTATGACGGTGTCGGACATGTTCGCGCTCATCTGCTCATTCTGCCTTCTACGCCGCCACAGCGAACGTCTTCACATCGACCGTGCGGTCAGCGATCTGCGCACGGATTTCGTCGTCATGCACGATCGCGATCATCGCCACACCGGCCCGCTTCTTTGCTGCGATCAGGTCGACCACGACCGCCCGGTTCGCCGCGTCGAGCGAGGCCGTCGGCTCGTCCAGCAGCAGGATCGGAAGGTCGGAAATGAAACCGCGCGCGATGTTCACGCGCTGCTGCTCGCCGCCGGAAAACGTCGATGGCGGCAGCGACCACAGCCGCTCCGGAATGTTCAGCCGGCTCAGCAAGGCAGCGGCACGCGCCCGTGCCTCGTCGCGCGCGATGCCCGCCGCGAGCAGCGGCTCGGCAACGACATCGAGCGCCGCGACGCGCGGCACCGCGCGCAGGAACTGGCTGACATAGCCGATGGTCTGCCGCCGCGCGTTGAGCACCTGGCGCGGCTCGGCGCCGGCGAGGTTCATCATCTCGCCCTCGTGCCGGACGTCGATGCGGCCCCCGTCGCAGCGGTAGTTGCCGAAGATCATTTTCAGGATCGACGACTTGCCAGCCCCCGATGGTCCGGCCAGGACGACGCATTCTCCTGCCTTGACCTGGAACGACACGCCTTGCACCACCGGCAGCGAGATGCCGCCCTGCAGGTGCATGGTGAAGGTCTTCCTGGCATTCTCGATATCGAGCATCACGGTCATTGCTATCTCGCTCATGGCGGCAGGATCGAGGACACGAGCAGTTGCGTGTAGGGCTCGCGCGGATCGTCGAGCACCTGGTCGGTGAGGCCGGTCTCGATCACCCGCCCCTCCTTCATGACCATCACACGATGTGACAACAGCCGCGCCACGGCAAGATCATGCGTCACCACGATCGCGGCAAGGCCGAGCTCGTTGACGAGGCTGCGCATCAGATCCAGCAGCCGCGCCTGGACCGAAACGTCCAGGCCGCCCGTCGGCTCGTCCATGAACACCAGCCGCGGCTCCGTCACCAGATTGCGCGCGATCTGCAGCCGCTGCCGCATGCCGCCGGAATAGGTCCGCGGCGCGTCGTCGATGCGGGCAACGTCGATCTCGACCCGCTGCAACCAGGACGACGCGGTCTGGCGGATACGGCCGTAATTGTTCCAGCCGACCGCCATCAGCCGCTCGCCGACATTGGCGCCGGCTGACACCGCCATGCGCAGGCCCTGCGCCGGATCCTGATGCACATAGCCCCAGTCGGTCCGGAACAGGAAGCGCCGCTCGGCCTCGCCGAGCTCGGCGAGATCGCGCAGCACGCCATCGCGCATCCGGTAGGAGACGCGGCCGCCGCTCGGGGCGAGCTGGGCCGACAGCATCTGCAGCAGCGTCGACTTGCCCGAGCCGGATTCGCCGACGATGGCGAGCACCTCACCCGGATAGAGCACGAAGGACACGTCACGGCAGGCCGCCAGGCGGCCATAGCTCTTGCCCAGTCCTTCCGCGACCAGCAGCGGCTGATCGGATGCACTGATCATGTCAGCCATGAGCGCGCTCCTTGTGCGGGGCGGCATTCTCGACGCCGCGATGTCCGGCCGCCTGTCGTCCCTCGCAGTAATCGGTATCGGAACAGACAAACATGCGGCTGCCCTTGTTGTCCGTGACGATCTCGTCGAGATAGGAGTCCTCGGCGCCGCACAGCGCGCAGGGCGCGTCGAACTTGTAGCGGGTGAACGGATGGTCCTCGAAATCGAGTGACACGACCGATGTATACGGCGGAATGGCGTAGATGCGCTTCTCGCGCCCGGCACCGAACAATTGCAGTGCCGGGCAATTGTCCATCTTCGGATTGTCGAATTTCGGCGTCGGCGACGGATCCATCACATAGCGCGCGTTGACCTTCACCGGATAGGCATAGGACGTGGCGATGTGGCCGAAACGCGCGATGTCCTCATACAGCTTGACGTGCATCAGCCCGTATTCGGCCAGCGCATGCATGCGGCGCGTCTCGGTTTCGCGCGGCTCAAGAAACCGCAGCGGCTCGGGGATCGGCACCTGATAGACCAGCACCTGGCCCGGGCGCAGCGGCGCCTCGGGAATGCGATGACGGGTCTGGATCACGCTTGCCGCTTCGGTGGACGTCGTGGTCTCGACGCCCGCGGTCTTGGCGAAGAACTTGCGGATCGAGATCGCGTTGGTGGTGTCGTCGGAGCCCTGGTCGATCACCTTGAGCACATCATCGGGGCCGAGAATGGCCGCGGTGACCTGGACGCCGCCAGTGCCCCAGCCATAGGGCATCGGCATCTCGCGGCTCGCGAACGGCACCTGATAGCCGGGAATCGCGATCGCCTTCAGGATCGCGCGGCGGATCATCCGCTTGGTCTGCTCGTCGAGATAGGCGAAATTGTAGGTCGGCGCGTTCATTCCGCAGCTTCCTTCATCGCGGGAGCGGCATTGGCCTCGGCAAACTCCCGGCGCAGCTTGCGCAGCAGGCCGAGCTCGGACTGGAAGTCGACGTAATGCGGCAGCTTCAGATGCTCGACGAAGCCCGTGGCCTGCACGTTGTCGGAATGCGACATCACGAACTCCTCGTCCTGCGCCGGCGCCACCACGTCCTCGCCGAGCTCGCGGGCGCGCAGGGCGCGGTCGACCAGCGCCATCGACATCGTCTTGCGCTCGCTCTGGCCGAAAGTCAGACCATAGCCGCGCGTGAAACACGGCGGCTCCGTCGCCGAGCCCTTGAACTGATTGACCATCTGGCATTCGGTCAGTTCGACCGATCCGAGCGGCACCGCGAACCCGATCTCCTCGGCAAGGAATTCGACCTCGACCTCGCCGAAGCGGATCTCGCCGGCGAACGGATGATTGCGGCCATAGCCGCGCTGGGTCGAGTAGCCGAGCGCCAGCAGAAAGCCCTCGTCGCCGCGCGCCAGATTCTGCAACCGCAGATCGCGGCCCGCGGGAAAGCTCAGCGGATCCCGCGTGAGATCGCCGACCGGAGCGCCGGCGTCCGCCGTGGGAGAGGGCTCGATCAGCCCGTCCTGTCCGAGGATGTCAGTGACGCGCGGCATGGGGACATCAGAGGTCGCAGCCACAGCCGGAGTCTCTGGATCCCCGCCTTGCGCCAGGCCCGGATCGAGCAGCCGGTGCGTATAGTCGAAGGTCGGGCCCAGCACCTGCCCGCCGGGAATGTCCTTGAAGGTGGACGAGACCCGTCGCTGCACGCGCATCTCCCCCGTATCGACCGGCTCGGACGCACCGAAGCGCGGCAGGGTCGCGCGGAACGCCCGCACCAGGAAGATCGCCTCGATGAGATCGCCCCGTGCCTGCTTGATCGCTAGCGCCGCCAGCTCGCGATCATACAGCGAGCCCTCGCTCATGACGCGATCAACCGCGAGCCCGAGCTGCTCGGATATCTGCGACAGCGACAGCTCCGGAACGCTGCGATCGCCGCGGCGCTCATGCGCCAGCAACCGGTGTGCATTCTCGATGGCGCGTTCGCCACCCTTGACGGCCACATACATGCGTCACACTCCAGCTGACATTCGCGTCGTGCGCGGAATCGCGACCAGGGAATGATCATCGACCAGAATCACATCGATGCCGCGAGGAAACAGTGACTCGTTGATCGACAACCGCGTGAGCAGGTCGGCGGGCTCGATCGTGGCGGACAACGACGTCGAGCCGTCGATGCCTGGACCACGGAGATGATACGTGCGGCCCCGTGCAAGGCTCGGCACCTGCAGGATCAGCGTCGTCGAGCGGTCCGGATATTCAAGCGTGCCGAGCGCAAACGAGGTCAGATCCCGCAGCATCGCCGGCGCCGCGATCAGCGCGAAATGGGCGTGCTCCGGCTGCGCGACGACCGGCGCGCCGGTGTGAAACTTCAGCCAGGCGCTGACATCAGGGGCTGCCATGAAGGCCGGATCGAGCCAGAGCGGCGTATCCTGGTCCAACAAGGTCAGCGCAATCGCTGCCACCCCCGCCATCATCGAGGGCGGACGGCCGACCTCCGCATCGACGGCCATGACCTGCCCAGGGCGCGCCATCGCCTCCATCACGGCACGGAACGTCGATTGCGCGGACAGCACCTTGTCCGCGAACCCCGGCTGCAGGTCGATCGTCATCGCCGCCATCAGCCTTCTCCCCGCACCATTGTATAGAAGTCGACTCGCGTGGCGGCGGCCTCGGCCGCACTCCGATCACGGCCCGCCTGCATCTGAGCCCGCAACGGCGCAACGACCCTGGTCTCGATCGCCTCGGCGTGGTCGGGCGACTGCAGCAAGGCGTCGCACAGCGCGATCAGGCGTGCCTTGTCGTCATCGCGACCGAGCACATAGCCGAACCCGACCTCGCCGCTCTGCAGCCGCACGGCGGCGCGCGACACCGTCGCCTCGCCGAGATTGAACGGGGCGCCGTCTCCACCGGCCCGGCCGCGCACCATGACGAGGCCGCTCTCGGGCGCCCGGAGATGCTGATGCGGCGGCACCGGCACCTCGGCCATCCGCGCCCCGATCTCGGCGACCGGGACATGCGCCAACACACGCATCGCGCCCCGCCGCCTCTCCTGCAATGCCGCGTCGCCGCTCATCCTCATTCCCGATCTTGCCCGGCTCAAGTTGTCTATGATAATAGACAACTTGATAAGAGAGCGCCATGACTGTTTGATGACATGGACGTGATTTCAGGGGACGACGCAGAGAGCCGCGATGAGCATGCAGGACGCCGGATCGGGCGTGGCGCTGTGGCGACGGGTCGCCGACGGCATCGAGCGCGACATCGCCGCCGGCCGTTTCCCGGCCGGCACGCGGCTGCCCGGCGAGACCGAGATCGCGGAGAGTTACCGCGTCAACCGCCATACGGTGCGGCGCGCGCTGGCCACGCTGGCCGAGCGCGGCCTCGTGCGCGCGGAGCGCGGCAGCGGCACCTATGTCGAAGCGCCTCGCCTGTCCTATCCGCTGCGCTCGCGGACGCGGTTTTCCGAGATCGTCGGCGCGGGCGGCCGCGAGCCGCGCGGACAATTGATTGCCGCCTCCGAGGAGCCGGCAACGCGCGAGCTCGCCCAGGCGCTCGGATTGAAGACCGGCGCGCCGCTGGCGCGCATCGAGGCGCTGCGCTTCGCCGACAAGACCCCGATCTGTGTCAGCACATCGTGGTTGTCGGCCGAGCGGTTTCCGGACGCAGGCCGCGTTTTCTCCGCCGCCCGCTCGATGACGGCGCTGCTGGCGCATTACGGCATCCGGGACTATCGCCGCGGCTCGACCCGGATCACGGCCGCGATCGCCGATGCGAGCGACGCCGCACGGCTCGATCTCATGCTGGGACGCCCTGTCCTGGTCGTCGACAGCACCGACGTCGATGCCGACGGCACGCCGCTGGTCACCAAACGCGCGCGCTTCGCCGCCGAGCGCGTCACCTTCGAGGTCGAAGGCTAACCCAGCTCAGGCAACCGCGCGGCGCCCGATGATGGCGAAGCGCAGCTTGCCCGAGATCCAGTCGATCGCGGCCACGGCAACCAGGATCATCAGGATCAGGAACGACACCTTCTGCCATTCCAGCACGCGGATCTGCTCCGCAAGCTGCAGCCCGATGCCGCCGGCGCCGACGATGCCGATGATGGTCGCCGAGCGGGTGTTGGATTCGATGAAATACAGCACCTGGCCGGCAATGACCGGCAGAACCTGCGGCAGCAGGCCGAAGCGGATCTCATGCAGCGCGTTGCCGCCGGCCGCGCGCACGCCTTCGACCTGCTTTCGATCGGCGCTCTCCATCGCCTCGGAGAACAGCTTGCCGAGCGCACCGAAGTCGGAGACCGCGATCGCCAGCACGCCGGCGAAAGGTCCGAGACCGACGACGTTGATCCAGACCAGCGCCCAGATCAGCGTATCCACGCCGCGGATCGTGTCGAACAGCCGGCGCACCGGAAACCGGACGATCGCCGACGGAATGACATTCCTGGCCGCAAGCAGGCTGACTGGAAAGGCTGCACAGGCCGCAAGCGTCGTGCCGAGCACCGCGATCGACAGCGTCTCACTGAGCGCCCTGAGATAGATCGGCAGCGACGAGCCCGGATCGGGTGGCAGCATCAGGTGGGCGATCCAGCCGAGCTGGCTGAGGCCCGACAGCAGGCGCGCGGGGGAGAAGTCCAGATCGACGACGCCGAAGATGAACACGGCGAGCGCCAGCAGCAGCACCGCAGGCGTGGCCAGCCGCGCCGACATCGGCCGGTCGAAAATATCGGGATAACGCTTGCGAAGCTGCTCCGGGTCGGGCTTATCGACGCGGCTCATGTCCGCGCCTCCACGCCGAACAGCCGGCTGCGGAGCCAGCCGGTGCCGATGTCGATCAGGAACACCGTCACCACGATCATCACCAGAATGGCGCTGACATCCGAATAATAGAACTTGCGGATCGCAACCACGAGCTCCTGGCCGATGCCGCCGGCGCCCACGAACCCCATGACGGACGCCTCGCGCACATTAATCTCGAAGCGCAGCAGCGTGTAGCTGGAGAAGCCCGCGATGACCTGCGGCAGCACGGCGAAGCGCATGCAGGACAACCAGCTCGCGCCGGTGGCGCGGATGCCTTCGACCGGCTTCATGTCGGCATTCTCGACCACCTCGGAAAACAGCTTGCCGAGCGCCCCGCTGGAATGGAGGGCGATGGCGAGCACACCGGCTACCGGTCCGAGACCAAAGGCGATGACGAAGATCAGCGCGAACACGATGCCAGGCACCGTGCGCGCGAATTCGAGAAGCCTGCGCACCGTGAACCGCACCCACGGCGCCGGCGAGGTGTTCTCGGCCGCGAGGAAATTGAGGCAGAACGCGACCAGCATGCCTGCGAGCGTGCCGACATAGCTGATCAGCAGCGTCTCACCGAGCAGCCTGATCCACTTCTTGAATCCCCAGAGCCACTCAGGGACGTTGGTCCAGACGCGTTGACCATCGTCGAGCGTGAGGATGCGATCGAAATAGCTGACAAAATTGCCGAAGTAGGTGAACAGCGTCGTCAGATTGACCTCGGCACCTATGGCGGCAACGAGGAGAACGGCCAGGAACACCACCGCCGAGATCGCAAACCGCAGACGGCGGCGCGCAACTGCCCGGCCATAGGCCTCGTTCAGGGCCGCGAGTTGCTGGCTCGGAAGGATGGAAACGGCGAGCGACATCGGCCTGTACTGTCCCTGCTTCAAGATGATCAGTCTGCCACACGACGTGAGCCGGACCCTGCAGGCCCGGCTCACGATTGGAGGCGATTCTGATCAGGATGCCTTCTTGCGCAGGCTGTCGACGAACTTGATCAGATCGATCGTGCCATCCCAGTCCTTGGTCGTGGCCGGATGGAACCCCTTCTTCTGGCCGTCGGAGAGACGGTCGAACGCCGCCTTGTCCTTGGCCGGCGCATCGAAGAACGCCTTGGCGATCGCCTCCTTCAGGTCGGCCGGCAGGTCCGCATTGTAGGCATAGGGGCCGTTGATGATCGGCGCCGACTTGTGGATGATGCGGAAGTCTTCCTTCTTCATCGCAGAGCCGTCGGCGTTCTTCAGCATGCCCTTGGTGAGCATCTGCGCCAGGGTCGAGTCGTTGTCGCTGGTCCACTGGTTGGCTGCGACCTCGACCGTGCCCTGCGCCAGAGCGAGGATGGCGTTCTCGTGGCTGCCGGCGAACACCACCTTGCCGAAATAGGCCTCGGCGTCGGTCACGCCCATCTTGTTGAGCTCGAAGCGCGGCACATTGTTGCCGGAGGTCGAGTTCGGATCGACCAGGCCGAGATTCTTGCCCTTGAGATCCTCGACCTTCTTGTAGGGGCTGTTGGCCTTGACGAAGAACACCGAATAGTAGCCGGTGCTGCCATCGGCATTGATGTCGTTGGCGAAGCCGTCGATCTTGACGCCGGTCAGGCGCGCACGGGCGAATGAGGCCGAGCCGTAGCTCGCAATATGGATGTTGCCGGCGCGCTGGCCTTCGATCACGGCCGCGTAGTCATTGGCGATGCGGAGCGTCACCTTGGTGCCCAGCTCCTTGGACAGATAGTTGACGAACGGCGTCCAGCGCTCGGTCACGCCGGAGGCGTTCTCGGCGGGGATGACCGCGAAGGTCAGCTCCGGATATTTGGCTTTCCAATCCTCGGCCGCAGCAGAGGTTGCGAAGGCCAACGCGGCGACGCCGGCCAGAATGATGCGACGATTGATCATGACATATCCTCTTGTTTCAGTCGGGAAAAACTCCCGGAAACGCGACGCAGGTCCGGGATGGCAAAACGCAGCAGAACGCGAATGTCAGGCCACGGCGGCTTCGCCGAGAGCCGGAGTGGTCGCGGCCGGCGCCGGGTGACCTCGGTCCATCACCTCGTCGGCCTCGAGATCGTAGAGCTCGCGCGCGATCTGGGCGGTCAGCGCCGCAGGCACATCGTCGAACACGACGCGCCCCTGCGCCATGCCGATCAGGCGGTCGCAATAGCTGCGCGCGAGATCGAGCGAGTGCAGGTTGCAGATCACGGTGATGCCGAAATGCTTGTTGATGCGCAGCAGCGCATCCATCACGATCTTGGTGTTACGGGGATCGAGCGAGGCGATCGGCTCGTCAGCAAGAATGATCTCGGGATTCTGCACCAGCGCGCGGGCGATCGCGACGCGCTGCTGCTGGCCGCCCGAGAGCTGGTCGGCGCGCTGCGCGGCAAGCGACGCCATGTCGAACTGCTCGAGCGCCGAGAGCGCCATGGCGACATCCTCGGCCGGCCACAGCTGCGCCAGCGAACGCCATGAGGGGATCTCCGCCAGCCGGCCCATCAGCACGTTGGTCAGCACGTCGAGCCGGCCGACCAGGTTGAACTGCTGGAAGATCATCGCCGAGCGGGCGCGCCACTTCCGCAGATCGCGACCGCGCAGCGCCGTGACGTCGAGATCCTTGAAGAGGACTCGTCCGGAGCTGACTGGACTGAGCCGGTTGATGGAGCGCAACAGGGTCGATTTGCCGGCGCCGGACCGTCCGATGACGCCGACGAAGCTTCCCGGCGCCACTGAGAATGACGCATTGTCGACCGCGGCTTTCGCGCCGAAGCGGCACGTCAAACCATCTACCACAAGCATAGAATTCTCCAGACGCCTCGCTTTGCCCTACCGCTAGCGTCTGGACTCGACAGTTATGTGACAGCATTGCTGCGCCGGCCGCCCCGTCCACACCGGTGGCATCGCCGTCATCGATATGTCACGCAACTGTCATGACGTCTGCTCTAGAGCTGCTTTCCAACCGTGAGCAGCACAGCAAGACATGGCCGGCAAATCGCTTTTGATCAATCCTACCGTCGATCCCAGCGCCAAGCTCCAGGATGCAAGCCTGGGCGCCTATTGCGAAGTCGGCGCCCGCACCATTCTTCACGAGGTGACGATGGGCGACTACTCCTATGTGGTCAACGACGCCCAGATCACCTACACGACGATCGGCAAGTTCTGCTCGATCGCGGCGATGACCCGGATCAATCCAGGCAACCATCCGATGCATCGCCCGACCCAGGCGCATTTCACCTATCGGGCGAGCGCCTATTTTCCGGGTGAGGAAGACGATGCGGAGTTCTTCGCTTGGCGCAGGCAGCACCATGTCGAGCTCGGGCACGACGTCTGGATCGGCCATGGCGCGATCGTGCTGCCGGGACGCAACATCGGCACCGGCGCGGTGGTGGCTGCGGGCGCCATCGTCACCAAGGACGTGCCGGCCTACACCATCGTCGCCGGCAATCCCGCACGCATGATCAAGCGCCGCTTTCCGGTCGAGATCGAGCAGCGCCTGATGCGGCTTGCGTGGTGGGACTGGGATCACGACGCGCTTCGCGCGGCCCTGCCGGATTTCCGACAGCTCGAGATCGGCGCATTCCTGGACAGATACGAGGCGGCTCTCGACGGCGGACGACGGCTGCGGCAGAGTGCCGCCCCATGACAGCCATCTCCATTTCCGCAGGCCGCTGCCTGATCGGCCCGGACCTCGTCGACGCCTCCCTGATCGTCACCGATGGCGTGATCGCCGGGGTTGACGCCACGTCGCCACGCGCCGATCTCGACCTCGATGCATCCGGCCTCACCGTGCTGCCCGGCATCGTCGACATCCATGGCGACGCGTTCGAGCGGCAGATGATGCCGCGCGCCGGCGTGGATTTCCCGATCGACGTCGCCTTGATCGACAGCGACCGCCAGGCGGTCAGCAATGGCATCACGACCGTGTTCCATGCGACCACCTGGTCATGGGAACCCGGCCTGCGCAGCGCCGGCAATGCGCGTCAGCTGCTGGAGGCCATCGAAGACCTGCGGCCGCGGCTCGCGGCGGATACGCGCTTCCATCTGCGCCACGAGACCTACAACCTCGACGATGAGGACGAGATCTGCCAGCTGCTCGCGGCGGGGCGCATCGACCTGTTCGCCTTCAACGACCACATGGAATCGACCGTCGCGAGCCTCGACAAGCCGCACAAGCGGCAGCGCATGGTGGATCGCACCGGCCTCTCCGGCGAGGCGTTCGATCGTCTCGTCGCCCGCATCGCCTCCCGCGCCGATGCCGTGCCGGCGTCGATCGCGCGCCTGGCCGCGACCGCACGTCAGGCCGGGATCCGCATGTTGTCGCACGACGACGCAAGCCCGGAGATGCGCCGCGCGTTTCGCGAAGAGGGCGTGACGATCGCGGAATTTCCGGTGAATGAGGAGACGGCCCGCGAGGCCGCCGCAGGCGGCGATGCGATCGTGTTCGGCGCGCCCAATGTGGTGCGCGGCGGCAGCCACACCGGCTGGACCAAAGCCAGCGACATGATCGCCAAGGGCCTGTGCTCGGTGCTGGCGTCCGACTATTACTATCCCGCCCCCCTGCTGGCCGCCTATCGCCTCGCTGCCGACGGCATTCTTCCGCTGTCGCGCGCCTGGGGCCTGATCTCGGCCGGCCCCGCGCATGCAGCGGGCCTGTTGGACCGTGGCGCTCTCGCAGCCGGCCGGCGTGCGGACATCGTGCTGGTCGATGACAGCATGCCGATGCGCCCCCGCATCGTCGCTGTGCTCGCGGCCGGCCGCCTCGTCCACCTCACGGAAGCCGATCGCCTTGGCGCCGGCACCGCGTCGCGCGCGGCGGCTGCGGAGTAGCCCGTCATGCCTGGCTTTCCGCGCTACGCCATCTACTACGCGCCCGCCTCGGATACGGCGCTCGCTGCGTTCGGTGCAGACCTGCTCGGCTACGACGCCTGGAGCGGGAGCGAACGCAGCTTTCCGCGCGACGTCATCGACACGGTGCCGGACTGGCCGGAGGTGACGAGCGACGCCCGCAAATACGGCTTCCACGCGACGCTGAAGGCGCCGTTTTCGCTGAGCGACGCGCACACCGAGGCCGAGCTGTCTGCCGCCTGCGCGTCGTTCGCGGCGACACCTCACGCCGTTCCGGTCATCCGTCCCGTGGTGGACGCGATCAGCGGCTTCATCGCGGTGATCCCCGGCGAAACCCCGCCCGCGCTGCAGGACCTCGCCGCCGCTTGTGTCGAGACATTCGAGCCGTATCGCGCACCGATGCCGCCGGAGGATCGCGCGCGGCGCAAGCCGGACCTGCTGACGCCGCGGCAGCGCGATCATCTCGACCGTTGGGGCTATCCCTATGTCATGGAGGATTTCCGCTTCCACATGACCTTGACGTGCCGGCTTTCGGACGAACGGCGCAGGCCCATCCTGTCGATGCTGCAGGACCGCTTCGAAGCGCTGCGGATCTCAAGGCTGCCCATCGATCGGATCGCGCTGTTCCGGCAGCCGGGCCCAGCCAGTCGTTTCAGCATTATCGGCAGCTGGCCGATCGCACCCGGATAGCATCAATCCGTTCGGCTGGGTCGCGCTGCAGAAAAGGCGCCAACACCGAGCAGCCGCGGCGCAGTCTGCCTGCGCCGCGTCCGCCAGCTCGGAGAGCTACACCGCCTTGGTCAGGGCGCCGTCGACGATGAGGTTCGTGCCCGAGATGCGGCTGGCCAATGGACTTGCCAGCATCACCACGCCATAGGCGACCTCCTCGGCGGTTCCCATCCGCCCCGTCGGGTTCAGACCCATCGCCATCTTGAACAGATCGGGCGATCCGTTCTCGATATTCTGCCAGATGCCGCCTTCGAAATAGGTATTGCCCGGCGAGACCGCGTTGACGCGAATGCCCTTGCTCACGAGCTGATGCGCCAGACCCTTGGCGTAGTGGATCAACGCCGCCTTGATCGCGCCATAGGATCCCGCGGCGAAGTCGACTTCGAAACCCGATACGCTGGAAATGATGCTGATCGAGGCCGACTTCGACTGCTCGAGATAAGGCACCGCCGCGGCCACGGCGTTCACCGTGTGCATCATGTCGGTCCGGAAGGACTTCTCCCAGGTCTCAGGCGTATCCCCGACGGCGAGCGCGCTGACATTGCAGACCAGGCCATCGACGCCGCCGAACTCCTTCGCCGCGCCGTCGACCCAGCCCTTGAGTGCGACGGGATCGGCGACGTCGATGCCCTGCCCCCACGCCTTCACGCCCTTGCCCGCGAGCTTCGCCACGACCTTGCCGACCGTC
Source organism: Bradyrhizobium sp. SSBR45G (assembly GCF_030159255.1). Lineage (GTDB taxonomy): Bacteria > Pseudomonadota > Alphaproteobacteria > Rhizobiales > Xanthobacteraceae > Bradyrhizobium. Next base: position 257,952 of record NZ_BSCT01000007.1, read on the forward strand.
TCGGCATCGCGCGCGCATATCGCGACATTGGCGCCTTCAGCGGCAAACAGCTCGGCGACCGCGAGGCCGATGCCCTTGCTGCCGCCGGTCACCAGCACGCTCTTGCCAGCCAACCCGATATCCATGATCGTCTCCTTTGGTTCCGTCTGCGGTTTCAGCCGTGATAGCCGGCGAGCAGGGCCTTATTGACCTTGCAGATGTAGGTGTATTTCGGATTGACCACCTGGGTGCAGCGCGCCTCTGCGATCTGTCCGAGCAGCATGTAGGCCTCGGGCGCCGGGATCTTCCAATCATCCTCCAGCCAGTTGATCATCTCCTCGAATGCGATGCGCATCGCATCCTCCAGGGGACGCGCGCAGCCGAGCGTGCAGATGTGCGTCGGCGTCTCGATCCGCGGATGGTTCAATCGCGCCGGCGCCTTGTCGAGCGAGACCTTGACGGTGAGTTTCGCCGCGATCTCGATCGCGCCCATGCCGTTGGCTTCGCCATCGCCCTGGATGGCGTGGCAGTCCCCGAGAAAGAGATGCGCGCCGTCCTTGTTGACGCGAAAGAACACCGTATTGCCGGAGGTGATCTCCTGGACGTCGAGATTGCCGCCATGCGGACCGTTGTCGATCGTCAGCACCGCGCCGTGAACGGGCGCTACGCCGGCCACACCTATCATCGGGCGGACCGGCAGCTTGACATGCTCGTTCCACAGCACATGGCCATCCTCAACCGCGACGACGCGGGTCTGGATGCCGAACTCCTTGCGCCGGACCCAGTCCGGGAACATGCCGATGCCCGGCCACAGCGCGGTGAAGCCGAGCCGGTCGAGTTCCATGTCGAGAATGTCGAGCCGGAGCATGTCGCCCGGCCTGGCGCCGCGCACTTCGATCGGGCCGGTCGCACCATTGACGTAAGGCAGCGTCACGTCGCTCTCGACCAGCTGCTGGCCGAGCGCGCGGATGGTGCCATCATTGACGTTGATCGCGCATTCGACGACGACGATCTCGCCGGGATCGACGGTCGCGATGAACGCATCGTCGCCCGAGAGCGCGTATTTGATGTTGCCGGCCTTGCTGATGCGATTTGACATGGTCACTCCCCCTGTCTGCCCTGGCGTTTCTCGTGAGTCATGACGATGAAGGCGGACATCACCGTTGCAGCTGCTGCCGCCAAGGCATCAGCAGCTGCTCGATCTTGCCGACTGCAAAGGTGAGAATCAACGCCAGCGCGATCGTTGCGACCAATGCGGCAAACACCTTCGGAATGATGTAGAGCGAGCCGGCCTTGAAGATGGCGTGGCCCAACCCCTCCGATGACGACATGAACTCGCCGACGATGGCGCCGATCAGGGCGAAGCCGACCGTGAGCTTCAGCCCGGCGAAGATGTCGGTCAGCGAGGCCGGCACCACCAGCTTGCGGAAGATCTGGAACTTGGACGCACCCAGCGTGCGGAACAGGTTGATCTGGTCGGGGTCGACGCCGGTCGCGCCCTTGTAGGATGTGACCAGCGCCACGATCACCACCGACAGGGTCGACATCGCGACCTTCGAGATCAGACCGGTACCGAACCAGATGATGATGATCGGCGCCAGCGCGATGATCGGGATCGAGCCGAGCGCGATCACGAAGGGTTCGACCACGCGCGAGACGAAGCGCGAATACCACAGCGACAGCCCGATCACCGTTCCGATGCAATTGCCGACGAAGAAGCCGAGCAGCGTCTCAAGGCCGGTGACATAGGAGTCCCGCCACAGGCTGCCATCAGTGGCCATCTGCGACAGGAACTTGAAGATCGCCGAGGGCGAGCCGAACATGAAGGCCGCCGCCTTGTTCTGGCCGGTCGCATGCTCCCAGAACGCAAGGAACGCCGCGAGCACGACCAGCTGTGTCGCGAGCACCGCGAGCGTGCTGCGAAAACGCAGCCAGCGCCGTCCAGGCCCTGCACGATCCGCTGATCGCTTGGAGGCAGACGTGGCCGCCGGTGCGGCGCGGATCTCGGCCGTCATTGCAGCACCACGTCGAGATCGGCCCAGATGCTGCGGACATAGTCGCTGAAGCCGGGCATCTGCCGCACTGAGATCACGTCGCGGCGGTCTGAGCCGAGCGCGATGTCGTAGACCGCCTTGATCTGCGTCGGGCGCTGCGACAGCACGATCACGCGATCGGCCAGCGACACGGCTTCCTCGATGTCGTGGGTGATCAGCAGCAGCGAGCGGCGTCCCTGCCGCACCAGGCCCACCGTATCGTTCTCGATCAGCAGCTTGCTCTGGAAATCGAGCGCGGCGAACGGCTCGTCGAGCAGCAGCACGTCAGGCTCGTTGACGAGCGTGCGCGCGAGCGCGACCCGCTGGCGCATGCCGCCGGACAGCGTCGTCGGGTAGTGATCGGCAAAGCCGTGCAGCCCGAGCTGGTCCAGCATGGCGCGGCAGCGATCCTCGGCCTGCGCCGCCGGCACGCCGCGGATTTCGAGCCCGAGCATCGTATTGCCGAGCGCCGTCCGCCACGGCAGCAGCAGGTCCTTCTGCAGCATGTAGCCGACATTCTGCGGCTGGCCCGCGACCTCGCGGCCATGCCAGCGGATCCGGCCGGCATCCGGTGTCAGCAGGCCGCACAGCGTGTTCAGCAGCGTCGTCTTTCCGCAGCCGGAGGGCCCGACGATGCTGACGATCTCGCCTTCTCTCAAGATCAGGCTGAGATCGCCGATGACCGGCACGATGCCGCCGCCATCGAGCTCGTAGCTCTTGGCGACGTGCTCGACGACGAGCGGCGGCGCGGGCGCTGCAGCCGCAGCGCCCGGCCCGGATTGCATCATGCCACCGGCCTCGGTCATTTGAGACTGGCGACCGCCTTCTCTGCGAACGAGTTGTCGATGATCTGATCGAACGGCACCGAGCCCTTGGCATTGCCGAGATACACCTGCATCTCCATCAGGTTCGCCCACTGAACCGTCTTGGTCATCACCGATTGCGCCGGGATGAGATATTTCAGCTCGGCGTCGATCGCCTTGTCGACGACCTCGCCCGGCAGATCCGGAAACTCCTTGCGCGCGACCTCCTTGGAGAAGGCCGGATCGGCGTAGGTCTTGCGCGAGGCCTCCTCGAACGAGGTGACCAGCGCCTGCACCATCTCCGGATCCTTCTGGATCGTCGTCGGCAGCACCATGATCCCGGTGTTGCAGAACGGCCCGATATAGTTGGAGAAGTCGAACACGACCTTGGCGCCCTGCGCTTCCGCCGCCGCCACGCTGGGCTGATAGGCAATGGCGATATCGGCCTGCCCCGCCAGCATCGCCGCGATCTCGGTGCCGGGATTCACGGGAATGATCGTCGCGTCGACGCCGACCTTCATGCCCGCCTTCTCCAGCAGCCGCTTGGCGACGCTGTAGTTGGTGTTGGGCTCCGGCGAGGTGACGATCTTCAGGCCCTTGAAGCCTTTCGGATCGGTGATCGGCTCCAGCGTCTTCGACACACCGAAATAGTGCGCGCGCTGCACGACCGTGCCGACGACGACGCCAGGTCCGCCATTCTCACGCGAGATCTGCGCCATCGTTGCGTCGCCGATGGCGAAGTCGGCAGAGCCGCCGAGCACGGCGGCGAAGGTCTGAGTGTCGCCGCCGGCGGCGCTTACCTGCATGTCCAGGCCGTTCTTCTTGAAGATGCCGGCATGCATGCCGACGTAGAGATTGATGTAGCCGAGATTGTGCACGGCCTCGCTGAAACGGACCGTCTTCAGGCCAGCGGCCACCGCGCTTCGCGTTCCCCAGAGCGCAGGAATGCTGACGCCCGCGGCCAATGCGGCCGAGGTTGCAAGGAAACGTCGTCGATCGATGGATGGATTTGTGCGCGCGGATGATGCCGAGACACGTTCGCTCATGGTGCAGAACTCCTCCCAGGCGTTGACACTCGGCGAGGAGACTATGGTCGCGGGTCCCAGCAGCAAGACGAAATAACAGACGCGATCTGCTGAAAAGCTGACAACGCCGAGCATGAAGCGACGTACTCCGACCTGCAACGCCATCCTTTGCCGAGTGGTTGTCGCGACGCTGCCGCTTACGACGACGCTGTGGTCAAACGTGCATCGCAACAAATGCGATAATGTCAATTTTGCCAGTAAGGGCGCACAAAGAAATTGCAGCAGGGCGGAGCTGCGCAGACGTCGTCATGACCCCCAGCCCGACGTCGAGAAGCCGAGCGCGTCAACTCTGCTGTGCGACTCATATCGGATGCACGCTCCGAATGCGCCGGCGCGCATGTCACGAATCGGACGCAGCGCCGGCCTTTCCCATGCGCATGGTCGCGTCTGCAACATCGCAATAATTCGCAACTGCAACATAAGCCGACCAACTGTTGCGTTTCCGACAACGCATTGATGTTGATAGCTAATGGCATATCGCTTGCAATGCACAATGCGCCTCGCTATTGCAGCGCAGAATTTTCTTGGAGTGCAACATGCTCGGAATTGGAAGTAAGCTGCCGTCGTTCGAAATCGTCGGTGTGAAGCCCGGTTTTCATCTGCAGGAGGAGAAGGGCGAGAGCGCCTTCGAGACCCTGACCGAGACCAGCTTCCCCGGAAAATGGAAGATCATCTTCTTCTATCCGAAGGATTTCACGTTCGTCTGCCCGACGGAGATCGCCGAGTTCGCGCGCCTTGCCAAGGACTTTGCCGATCGCGATGCCGTGGTGCTCGGCGGCTCGACCGACAACGAGTTCTGCAAGCTCGCCTGGCGCCGCGATCACAAGGATCTGCACAAGCTGCCGATCTGGCAGTTCGCCGACACCAAGGGCTCGCTGGTCGACGGCCTCGGCGTCCGCTCGCCGGACGGCGTCGCCTACCGCTATACGTTCATCGTCGATCCCGACAACACGATCCAGCACGTCTATGCGACCAACCTCAATGTCGGCCGCGCGCCGAAGGATACGTTGCGCGTGCTCGACGCCCTGCAGACCGACGAGCTCTGCCCGTGCAACCGAGAGGTCGGCGGCGAGACCCTGAAGGTCGCCTGATCATGTCGATCGAGCAGCTCAAGGACCAGATCCCGGACTTCGCCAAGGACGTCAGGCTCAATCTGTCGTCCATGGCCTCCGATGAGACGCTGTCGGCGCAAGCGAAGTACGGCCTGTTCATCGCCTGCGCGATTGCCACCCGCAACCCGACGGTGACGGCGGCCCTCGAATCGGTCGCAGCCGCGCATCTGTCGCCGGCCGCCTTGGCGGCAGCGAAGTCGGCCGCCGCGATCATGGCGATGAACAACGTCTACTACCGGTTTGTGCACCTTGCCTCGAACAAGGAGTACGCCACGATGCCGGCCCGGCTGCGGATGAACGTCATCGCCAACCCGGGTGTCGACAAGGCCGATTTCGAGCTGTGGTCACTCGCGGTGTCCGCGATCAACGGCTGCGGCACCTGCATCGACGCGCACGAAAAGGTCCTGCAGGATGCGGGCGTCCCCGCGACCTCGATCCAGACCGCCGTCCGCTTCGCGGCCATCATCCAGTCGGTCGCCGTCGCGATCGAAGCCGCCGGCGTCTCCGTCGCGCTCGCGGCTGAGTAGAAATCGACCCGATATGTGAATGCGGCCGGCCTTGTCCGGCCGCATTTGCGTTTGGCGACGTCGCGCAGGGGTTGCACTCATTGAGGGGCGCCTGCAACCGTTCAGGTGGCTAAGCCACTGAACACGCGGCAAAGTCGAAACAGCAGCGGCATTCTGATACTCCGGACCATGTCTCCGCGGTGCCCGGAGCGCCGGCCACCTCGCGTCCTGCGAGCATTCATCGATGGGGCCAGCCGGGAAATTTCCATCAAATAGCCTTACCTACTCACGCTTCCCGCCAAGAACATTGATCAGCTTAAGGGCCAAGCAACATCGATTGTGACCAGGGCGCGCGAAAACAGTGGCGCGTGTGTCGGAAGGAAACCGGACCTGTCAGTCGCGACGCAAACGTTGATGCATTTCCTCCGATCCCGCATCATGCGATCATCGGGTCGACCGCGCGTGCCTGACGCCCTGAAGCTCTCTCCGGCGATCCGATCGTCGGAGACAGGAGGCTAGTGATGAGTGCTCCAGTTCAGAACGATCCGGACAAGCCGGCGCCGCCTTGGGCCAGTGAAGAGCTTCGCAAATATGCGCCGCGCCGTCGCCAGGCGGATGCGGATCCGACCATGGACGACGCGCCTGCCGACGGCAGCCCCCTGCCGCACCATCTGGTCGCACGGCCCAACTTCCTGCTGGCGCGCCCTGCCCCGGTCGATCTTGACGATGAAGACGTGCGGCGAGCCTGGAGTGCGAAGCTCGATCCCGTGGTGATGCCGGCCCCGCCGGACGATACGGAAAAGGCTTCGCGTCTCGGTCTCATCATCAAGATCGGGGCCGCCGTCGGCATCGCCGCCTCCATCGCCATGATCGTCGTCAACATGGTCCCCTTCGACGGCAACGGAGCCGTGCCTGCCGGCAAAAGCCAGATCATGCCGGCGACGGTGCTGGAGAGCCTTGCCCAGATCGATCCGGCAGAAGCCAAGGTCGCCCAGGACGATCCGCCGCAGACGGTCGCCTCGCTCGTGGCTCCCGGCAATGCCGAGATGGCGACGCGCGCCTGGCCCTCGGCCCCGCAATCGCCGCCGCCGATGGTCGCCGCTCCGCCGGCAACCTCGAACCTGCCGTCCGCTGCGCCCATGGCCGCGCCGCGCCCGACCGTTCCGCTGCCTCGAGAGGAGGTCGATTCCCTGATGAAGCGGGGACGCGACTTGCTTGCCGCGGGCGATGTCGCAAGTGCACGCCTGATCCTGACCCGGCTGTCCGACGCCGGCGTCGCCGATGCCTCTCTTCTGCTCGCGCGGACCTATGACCCGACCGAACTGACGAAGTCGCGGCTGCTCGGAGCCATCCCCGACGCTGCCAAGGCCCGCGCCTGGTATCTCAGGGCTGCAGAGCAGGGATCACCGGAGGCCAGCCGCCGCATCTCCGCGGCGCGCTGATCAGCCTAGCGCTCGAAAGCGAACCGGACCGCTCTCGGCAGGAGAGCGGCGGCGACTGTCTGCGCTCAACACGAAGACATGCATGGGAGGATTGATGATGCAGGGCATCGACGCTGCAATTCGCACCTGCGTACCAACCGCAACCAGCCGAGCGCGGCGATGGCGGGATCATCAGACCGGCCGTATCCGCGCCGCCGCGAACGCCGCATCGGTCGCCCTGGCCCTTGCTGGACCATTGGTGCTGGCTCAGCAGCACGCAGCCGCTGCAGCCGGCAACGACATCCGCATCGGCAATACGATGCCCTATAGCGGGCCGGCCCTCGCCTATGGCGTCATCGGCAAAGCGATTGCGGCCTATTTCAACAAGATCAACAGCGAAGGCGGAATCAACGGCCGGCGCATCGCTTTCATCTCCTATGACGACGGCTACGTCCCCCAGAAGACGATCGAGATGACGCGCAAGCTGGTCGAAGAGGACAAGGTCCTGCTGATGTTCGCGGGCCTGGGCACGGCCCCCAACCTTGCGGTGCGTCCCTATCTCAACGCCAACAAGGTCCCCCAATTGTTCGTGGCATCCGGCTCCTCGCAATGGGATCAGCCGCACGACTTTCCCTGGACCATGGGTTTTCAGCCGAGCTACCAGGCCGAGGCGCACGTCTATGCGCAGTATCTGTTGGAGACACACAGCCGCGGCAAGATCGCGATTCTTTCCCAGGACGATGATTTCGGCAAGGATTACGTCAAGGGACTGAAGGACGGCCTGGGCGGCAAGATTCCGATCGTGGCAGAGGCGACCTACAAGGTGACGGACGCCAACGTCAATCAGCAGATCGCCACGCTCAAGGCGTCGGGGGCCGACATCTTCTTCGATGTGACGACGCCCAAATTTGCCGTCATGGCCATCCGCCGTGCGGCCGAGATCGGCTGGCGGCCGGACCACATCATCTCCACGGTCTCGGAATCGGTGTCGGCCGTGATGCAGCCGGCAGGCCTGCAGAATGCCGAGGGCATCATGTCCGCGGGGTACTATTACGAAGGCGAAGAGGCTGCGACGGCCGGCGATCCGTCCTACCGGGAGTGGTCCGCATTCATGGACCGCTATCTGCCCGATGTTCCCCGAAGCAACGGTCTTGCCACCTTTGGCTACCTCGCCGCTAATGCCATGGTGGCGGTGTTGAGGAATTGCGGCGACGACCTGTCGCGCGACAACATCATGAGGCATGCCGCGTCGCTGAAGGGCCTCAAATTGCCGATGCTGACGCCCGGCATCAGCGTCAACACCAGCGCCCATGACTACGCGCCGCTGGAGCAGATGCAGATGATGCAGTTCACCGATGGCAAATGGCAGCGCTTCGGTCCGGTCCGCAGCGGCATCGATCCTGGCAGTGTCAGCGATTCGTTCAAGACGATCTTCCGCTACGGCACGGCCAAGCGTGACCTAGCCAACCAGCTGAACACCAACACCGTGACGCTGATGACGGGATCGTTCGGCAGCACCTATGCGAACATGGGGGCTGACCTCGCCTCGGTTCTCGACAAGGGCACGGAATTGCGCGTTCTGCCCGTGCTCGGCCGTGGCTCCGTCCAGTCGGTCGCCGACATCCTGCTGCTGCGCGGCGTCGACGCGGGCATCATCCGTAAGGACACGCTGGCCTTCGTTGAGCGCAAGGATTTCGCCAACAATGTGCGCGAGCAGCTGGCCTATGTCGCCAAGCTGTTCAACGAGGAGATGCACGTCCTGGCGCCGAAATCCATCACCAGCCTCAGCGAGCTCGACGGCAAGACCATCGCCGTCGACCTGCCCGACGGCGGCACCTTCGTCACCTCCATCAACGTGTTCGAACGCCTGGGGATCAGGCCGCACCTTCTCTATATCGAGCCGCGGCTGGCGCTGGACATGCTGCGCAAGGGCGACATCGACGCGATCATCGCCGTCGAAGGCAAGCCGTTGCAATGGCTGAGCCAGGTCAAGGATCCAAACCTGCATCTCGTGCCGGTCGACTACGACAAGGCCCTGCATGACGACTATCTGCCGGCGACATTGTCAGCCGAGGACTACCCCAATCTCGTCAGTGGCTCAGCACCGGTGAATACGATTGCGGCCGAGGCGTTGCTGGCGTCGTACAATTGGCAAGCCGGCAGCGATCGCCATCGCCGCCTGTCGCTGCTGGTCGAAGCCCTGTTCAACAACCTGCCGGCGCTGCAGCGGCCGCCGTTTCATCCGAAATGGCTGGAAGTGGCGCCAATGGCGCCGATCGCGGGCTGGACCCGCTTCAAGACGGCGCAGGACTGGCTCGACCGCAACATGCGCGCGGCGCAGGTGCTCGGCGCCAATGCCCAGGCGACCGATCCACCGCCGAACGGGGCGCCCACCGATCCAAAACTGTTCCGCGAGTTCCTGGAATGGCGCGCCAACCGGCAGAAGCGCCCCGTCGCGCGGCCGCCGCAATAATCTCGCGGCGGGATCAAGCTGCAGCCGCCGCGCCGTTGATGCGCACCTGGACGTCACAGGGGCGCGCGAGATAGGGGGCGGACGTGACGAGCACATCGGCGCCGGCCGCGGCATAGGCCGCGGCATTCTGTGCATTGACGCCGCCGGCAGCGGCGACGATCGGACGTATCTGATGCGTCGCCATCGTGTTCATTCGCTGCACCAGCGCTTCGATGTCGCCCGGCGAAAACTTCTCGGCCTGAATGACGTCGAAGCCGGCTGCCGCAGCCGCGACGGCCTGCTCGATTCCCGTGACCTCGATGACGAGCCGCTTCTCCGGGGCGGCACGGCGCAACCGCGCGGCGATGTCGGCGAGCGGCGTATCGCCGAGGAAGGCGCGATGCTCCGGAAAGACGAGGATGGTTTCGGACAGGCCGAGCCGGTGCATCACCGCCCCGCCCGCCTTGACGGCGGCAACCGCAAATGACTTCGCGCCCGGGACATTCTTGCGCGTGCAGGCGACCGCGATATCCGGCCTTACCGCGCGCGCGGCACGGACGATCGCGGCTGCCTCGGATGCAACGCCCGACCAGATCTCGATCAGCGTCTGCGCCACCTTCCAGCTGCGCAACAGGCCGGCGGCGGGGCCCTGCGCCCGCAGGATCGGCGCGCCCTTGTCCAGCACGGCCCCGCTGCGCGCGAGCAGCTCGACCCGGCAGCCGGCGAACTCGATCAGCGCCGCGGCATCCTCCGCCAGGGCCAGCACCATGCGGTCTCGCGCGGCAAACTGCATCGCGCCGGGCTGGGCGCCGATCCCGAGCGCCTCCGTCGTGAGATCGCCGTAGGGGACATCGTCGCGAAGCAGAGCTTCCAGATCATGCTGCGTAGCGGTGGTCGGCACGCCCGACATCTCCTCTTGGTCCAAAGGCCCTGTTCTCGATATATCTACGCCGCGCCGCCCGCCCGCGGCCGCCGGACCTCCATGGCCCGGCCGACCGGGCGGAAGAACCGCAACTGTCCGAGGTCAAGACATGACGCCGCACGATCGTCCGGAGCCGGCCGAGCTCAACCCGCCCCGCCTTGCTGCCATTCTCTATGGCCCGGGCGACGATGCCGACACCCTGCTGGACGCGTTTGTCCAGGGTCTCGTCCAGCGTGGCGTCCGGGTCGGCGGCATCGTTCAGCGCAACACCAGGGACGAGATCGGCAGGAAGAGCGGAATGGACGTCATCGACCTGGCGAATGGGGATCGAATCTCGATCTGCCTGGACCTCGGCAGCGGATCCACGGCCTGCAAGCTGGATGCTGCGGGCCTTGCCGAAGCCGGCATGGCCGTCCACCGCGCCATCGCCGCTCATGCCGACCTCATTGTGGTCAACAAATTCTCCAAACAGGAAGCATCGGGAAGCGGACTGCGCGACGAGCTGGCCGATGCCATCACGTCCGGGATTCCGGTGCTGACGGCCGTGCCGCAGAAATGCATCGAGGACTGGCGGGACTTCACCGGCGGCCTCGGCACCCTGCTGTCGCCATCGCAACCTGCGATGGAGGCATGGTGGCACGACTTGAACTCCCGTCGCGAGCCGATTGGCTGATCGCCTGGCGCGATCGAGCACGTCATCCCTACTTGCCGATCATCACGTCCGACGACTTGATCACGGCGGACACGCGGTCGCCGACAGCGAGCCCGAGCTCTTCCACGGCCTCGTTGGTGATGGCCGAAAACACCGTCAATCCCGGCGCAAGCTCGACCTTGACATGGGCGGTCGTCGCTCCCTTCGAGACCGAGATGATGGTTCCCGGCAAGACATTCCGTGCGCTCAGTTTCACAAGCTTCTCCTGACTGGCTGCAGCATCGTTGCTGCAGCCGGATCTAAGCAGAGCGAGCCGCCGGACTCAATGACCTATATCAACAACGATACAGGATGGGCGACACATCCGCGCGCACGGAAGAATGCTGTCCGGGCTCGTCTCAGCCGAACTTGAACAGCACGCCGTAGCCGCCGCGCGGATAGCTCCACTCGATGTCGCCGCTGGCCTCACCGATCACCCGGCAGGTACCGCATTCGATGCAGCCGTCGACCGTGATCTCGACCTGACCGGAATCGTTCAGCTCGTAGCAGCGCGCCGGGCACGCCTTGAGCAGCGCCTTCAGCTGCGGGCTCGGCGTGGTATGCGGACGGACCTTGATATGGGCCCGGCCGGGATCGACCTGATAGCGATTGTAGAACAGCTTGTCTTCGACCCTGACCGCGACATCCGTGCTCATCTCTGATCTCCCTTGCCCAGTTGTTTCGTTCACTTCAGCTATCAGCGCCACGCCCGCGCGAAGCGGAACGCGTCTCCGAACAGGCCCGTCCAGGACCTTGCGCTCACGAACGAACGCAGGGTGCTGCTCTCCTTCTCCTTCTTCGGCGTGCCGTCGACACGCACGAAGTTCTGCATCGCCTTCGAGACCAGCTGCGGATAGGTCAGGAAGAAGTTCTGCGACTGGTTGTGCAGCAGCGCCGGCATGTCCTTGTACTTCTTCAGGTCCTTGATGACGAAGGACTCCTCCAGCATCTTCTTGTAGAGCGCGAGGTTCGCCTTGGTCATCGGATCGCGGCGCGACTTCACCTGGAAGATCGCTTCCGCCGCGATGCGGCCCGAGGTCATTGCCAGGTTCGAGCCCTCGCGGTGAATCGCGTTGTTGAGCTGGGCGGCATCGCCGACCACGACCCAGCCATCGCCGCACAGATCCGGAATCGCATTGTAGCCACCCTCGGGGATCAGATGCGCCGAATACTCCTTCACTTCAGAACCTTCGATCAGCGGCGCCACCGACGGGTGCTTCTTGAAGTTCTCGAGCAGGCCGTAGGGCGTCTCGCCGGTCTTCTGGAAGTCGGAGACGAGACAGCCGATCCCGAGCGAGATGCACTCCTTGTTGGAGTAGATGAAGCCCATGCCGGTCATGCCGCGGGAGATCGTGCCCGCCGCTTCGATGACCGCGCCCTCGTCGCCCTTGAGGTTGAAGCGGGCTTCGATCGTCTCGCGCGGCAGGAAGTGCATCTCCTTGACCGCGAGCGCGACGTTCTCCGGCTTCGGCCGCTCGCGCAGGCCGGCGCGGGTGCCGAGCAGGCCGTTGACGCCCTCGGCGAGCACGACGACGTCGGCGTGGATCTCACCATCGCGGCGATCGGTCTTGACGCCGATGACCTTGCCATAGGCGTCCTGCGCCAGCTCCGTCACCGTGGTCTCGCACAGCACGGTGGCGCCGGCTTCCTTGACCTTGGACGAGAACCATTTGTCGAACTGGGCACGGATGATGGTGTAGCGGTTCGGCTTCTCCTCGTTGAAGTCGTCCGACTTGTAGTGCAGGCCAACATGCGACTTGTCGTCGAGCATCCAGAAGCGCTGTTCGACCAGGTGCCGCTCCAGTGGCGCCTCTTCGCGAAAGTCCGGGATCAGCTTCTCCAGCATGTCGGCATAGAGAATCGCGCCCTGCACGTTCTTCGAGCCTGAGTATTCCCCGCGCTCGAGCTGCAGCACCTTCATGCCGCGCTGGGCCATGGTCAGCGCAGCAGCATTGCCGGCCATGCCGGCGCCTACGACGATCGCGTCGAACCGTTCCTCGATCATTGCCCTGCTCCCTCTCTGGTGCCTAGCTTGCGATGCGGTCGCGCGAATGCGGCGACAGACGTGCGCGGAATGCCTCGGTGAGCGCCGGCAGCAGCCGGATCGCGTCGGTGACGATGCCGACATGCGCGAAGTCGAAGATCGGCGCGTTCTTGTCGGTGTTGATGGCGACGATCAGGTCGGCGCCCTCGACGCCCACCCGATGCTGGATCGCGCCGGAGATGCCGGCGGCGATATAGAGCTTGGGCCGGATGGTCTTGCCGGTCTGGCCGATCTGGCGGTCCGAGGTGACCCAGCCCTTCTGGACCAGCGGCCGCGAGCAGCCGAACTCGGCGCCGAGCACTGCGGCGAGACCTTTGACCAGCTGGAAATTCTCCGGCGAGCCGAGCCCGAGTCCGCCGGCAACGACGACATCGGCATAAGCGAGATTGGACTTGGCGGAGTCGCGGTCCGGAATGAAGGACAGCACCTTGGTGACGATGTCCTCCTCGACGAGGCCGAGCTTGTGCTCGATGATCCGGATCGCAGGCTTTTCCACACGGTCCGGCATCGGCATCACGCGCGGGCGCACGGTCGCCATCTGCGGCCGGTAGTTCAGCGTGTAGATCGTGCACAGCAGCGAGCCGCCGAAGGTCGGCCGCGTCGCCGCGAGCGAGCCGTCGGCATCGACGTCGAGCTCGGTGCAATCGGCGGTGAGACCGGTGAGCAAAGTGGTCGCCACGGAACCCGCGAGATCGCGGCCGAGCGTGGTGGCGCCGAGCAGCAGGATTTCCGGCTTGTAGGTGTTGACGACATCCGTCAGCGCCTTGGTATAGGCCTCGTTGCGATAATCGGTCAGAACGTCGTCGGCCACGATGTAGGCGAGATCGGCGCCGTAGCAGAACGACTCCGTGGCCGCATGCTGAACGGCTTCACCGGGCGGGCCGATGACGACGGCCGCCAGATCGACCTTCAGCTTGTCGGCGAGCTTGCGTCCCGCGCCCATCAGCTCCCACGAGACCGGGTGAACCTGGCCGCGCTCCTGCTCGATGAACACCCAGACGTGCTTGTAGGCCTTGAAATGCTCCGGCAGCTCCTTCTTGGTCGCGGCGCGACCGGCTGCGGCAGGCGGTGCTTTGGTGGGTTCGCTCATGGTCGTCGTTCCCTTGATCCGTCAGATGCCGTGAGGCCAGAAGCCTCGGGGGTCAGAAGCCGTGCGCTGAAATCGTCAACTCGGCTTCGAGCTTCGGCTGGCGCTTGAACAATTCCTCGATGAGCGCCTCGGCCGGCGCGCGGGTCGAGAAGTCGACGATGGTCGCCTTCTCGGCCCGGGCGGACGGTGCGAACACGCGCTTCACGATCGTCGGCGAGCCCTTCAGGCCGCACTTCGAGATGTCCTCGACACCGGCCTCCTTGGCGCTCCAGGTCACGATCTTGGCGCGCGCGGCGCGCAGCGCGTCGGCCATGGCGCCGCGGCGGATCTCATTGGTCGCCTCCAGCATCGTGACCAGACATGGCAGCTTGGTCTTGAGCACCTGAACACCACCTTCCGAGCGGCGCTCGGCCTCGATGGTGCGCGCGGCGGGATCGACCTCGTTGATCTTCGCGACATAGGTCAGCTGCAGCAGGCCGAGGCGCTTGGCGATGCCAGGACCGACCTGAGCGGTGTCGCCGTCGATCGTCTGCTTGCCGGTGAACACGATGTCCGGCGCGCCGAACGTCTCGCTGATCTTGCGAATGGCCGTCGCCAGCGCGTAGGTGGTGGCCAGCGTGTCGGCACCGGCGAAGAAGCGGTCCGTGAGCAGCACGGCGCGGTCGGCCCCGTAGGTCAGCGCCCGGCGCAGCGAGTCCTCGGCGGACGGCGGTCCCATGGTCAGCACGGTGACTTCACCGCCGAACTTGTCGCGCAGCTGCAAGGCCGCTTCGAGCGCGAACAGATCATAGGGATTGATGATGGTCGGCACACCCTGGCGCATGATGGTGTTGGTCACCGGATGAACCCGGATCTGCGCGGAGTCCGGAACCTGTTTGATGCAGACGACGATATGCATGCGATCACTCCCGGTGTGTGGGCCTGCGATGAGGACAGCAATTGTCGTACCAGTTTCAGGCAGATCGAATAGCAGCGACGATTCAACATCTTGGCGCGGCGACCTGATTTGTTGCGCAGGATGCCGCGAGACGTCCGACACGTCGCAAGCAACACGCGTCGGGAATACGACAGGAGCTTGAAGGCGAGGCACAAGCACAAGCAGAAGCGGGGGGGCGGGGGGCGGGGGGGGGGGGGCGGGGGGGGGAGA
>NZ_BSCT01000008.1:0-182667 GCF_030159255.1 Bradyrhizobium sp. SSBR45G
TGACGGTCGCGAAACGCCCCTCATGCGGCAGCAGGGACGCGCGGAAATGTGCAGGAGATTTGCCCGACGACACAAGGCCAATTGCTGCGGCAAACTAACACGACGGGCAGTTTGCACATGACAGGCATGCTGCCAACGCCACCGTCATTGCGAGCGAAGCGAAGCAATCCAGGGCTCCGGGCGGAACTCTGGATTGCTTCGTCGCTTCGCTGCTCGCAATGACGGCAGGCATCATGCTCCGGGCCACTCGCTGCGTGTCGGCAGCGCAGTCATTTCAGTCGAGCTGTCCCGACGGCGGCGGTCTGCTCCCCTCCCCCTTGCGGGGAGGGGTTGGGGGTGGGGGTCCGCAGGCGCTGAACTCGGTGGCGGGTGTCGCATCGAGCAGCAAGGCCCGCCGAGCACCATCGACAGATCATCGGCGACGGAGTTCGGTCCCTCATTGAGAGCGCGACTCGTGGTCCCCCCACCCCCGACCCCTCCCCGCAAGAGGGGGAGGGGAGCGCACCGTCTCTGTGTTGAGCGTCAGGGCCTCAGAACGACGTGCCGCCGCCGAACCTGAATTCCTGCACGATGTCGTATTTGCCCTTGGACAGCGGCACCGCGTAGTCGAAGCGGAGCGGGCCGAAGGGCGAGGCCCAGATCAGGCCGACGCCGACGGACGAACGGATGACCTTGCTGTCGTCGTATTGCAGGCCGCATTTGCAGGTTGCGGTGTTGACCTCGCCGGTCGCGGCCCAGGAGGTCGGGCCCTGATAGCCCCACAGCGAGCCGGCATCGGCATAGACCGAACCCTTCAGGCCGACTTCCTTGGGCAGGAACCAGAACGGCATCTGCAGCTCGGCCGAGGCGCCCCAATATTTGGTGCCGCCGAGCGCATCGCCGGCCGCGCCGAAGGCGCGATAGGTGATGTCGCGCGGGCCGATGCCGTTGGTGGCAAAGCCGCGGACCAGCGTCGGACCCATCTGGTAGTGGTCGAGCATGCGCAGGTCCTTGTCGCCGATCTTGTTCAGGATGCCACCCTGCAGATGGATCACGCTGACGATATCGGAGATCAGCGGCGTGAAGTACTTCGCGTCGACCGCCGATTTCAGATAGCTGACATTGCCGCCGACGCCGGCGAAATCCTGCCGCCAGTCGATCAAGAGGCCGTCGGTCGGGTTCTTGGTGTTGTCGAGCGTGTTGTAGGTCAGCGTGTAGCCCAGCGCCGAGGTTAGCGCGGCGCCGTCATTGAGCTCCTTGCGGACCGGCAACGACGATTCGCCGTCGCCGTAGCAGCCATAGCCGTAGACGCCCGAGGTGGTCGAATTGGTCGGATCGACGCCGCCGAGCACGCTGGCGATGTAGGCCGGGGTGGGATTGAAGGCCAGCGACGTATTGGCGGCGTTGTTGTTGCAGTTCGCCAGATAGGACGGCAGCGTGATCTCCTGCCGGTACAGCGAGTAGCGCAGCTGCAGCGATAGGTCCTCGCGCAGCTGGAAACCGAGCCGCGGGCTGAAGCCGACGGTGCGGGTGCCGTAGCTGGTGTAGGAGTTGGCGAGTTGCTGGCGATAGGAGACGTCGAGGCCGAGCGCGATGCGGTAGTCGAGCAGATAGGGCTCGACGAAGGACAGCGACACGCCGCGGGTGTACTGGCCGTAGGTGACGGCGGCCTTGGCGAAGAGGCCGCGGCCGAGGAAGTTGCGCTCGGAGATCGAGACCTCGGCGAGCGCGCCGTCGGTGGTCGAGTAGCCGCCGGAGATCGAGAAGTCGCCGGTCGACTTCTCCTCCAGATTGACCACCAGGATGACACGGTCGCTCGACGAGCCCGGCTCGGTCGAGATCTTGACCTCCTTGAAGAAGTCGAGGTTCTTGAGCCGGCGCTCGGCGCGGTCGACCAGGGCACGGTTGTAGGCGTCGCCCTCGGACAGGTCGAACTCGCGCCGGATCACGTAGTCGCGGGTGCGGGTGTTGCCGCGGATCGTGATGCGCTCGATATAGGTGCGCGGGCCCTCGTCGACCGAGAACACGATCGCGACCGTGTGTGCCTCGATGTTGCGATCGCCGCGCGGCCGCACGACGGCGAAGGCAAAGCCGCGGCGGGACGCCTCGATCTGCATCTCCTCGACCGACTTCTCGAGCTGCTCGACATTGTACAGCCCGCCGACGCTGACTCGGGAATAGGAGCGCAGGCTGTTGCTGTCCAGGGCCGCGACGCTCGACTGGAACTCCACCGAGCCGACGCGATATTGCTGGCCTTCCTCGATCTGGAACGTGACCAGGAAGCCCTTCTGATCCGGATCATATTCGGTGAGCGCGGCGACGACCTGGACGTCGGCATAGCCGTTCTTGAGGTAGAAGCGGCGGATCAGGTCGCGATCGGCCTCGACGCGGTCGGGATCGTAGACGTCGTTGTTGCCGAGGAAGCTCAGCCAGTTCGTCGCGTGGGTCTTGATGATGTCGCGCAGGCGTGCGGCCGAATAGGCGCTGTTGCCGACGAATTCGACCGACCGCACGCCGGTCTTGACGCCCTCGGCCACGGTGAACACGAGGTCGACGCGGTTGTTGGGCTGCTCGATGATCTCCGGCGTAACGCGGACGTCGTAGCGTCCGGAGCGGCGGTAGATCTCGGCGATGCGCTGCGCATCCGACTGCACCATCGGCCGCGACAGCGTGCCACGCGGCTTCGACTGCACCTCGGCCGTGAGCTGCTCGTCCTTGACCTTCTTGTTGCCCTCGAAGGCGACGCGGCCGATCACCGGGTTCTCGACCACGCGCACGACCAGCCGGCCGCCCTGGCGGTCGATCTTGACGTCCGAGAACAGCCCGGTCTCGATCAGCGCCTTGAGGCCGTCGTCGACCTGGCCCGCGTCGAGCGCGCCCGACGGACCCGGCTTGAAGTAGGAGCGGATGGTGTCGGCTTCGATACGCCGGTTGCCTTCGACCGTGATCGAGGTCGCGGCAACGGCGGGCGCCGCGACCGCCATGCGGGGCAGCGACGAAACGGGCAGGGCCAGCAGCATCAGGGCAAGCACGCCCGGCAGTCTCAGACGCATCATCGAAGCTCTTTCGAAAGTCAGAGTCCTTGGGCGCGCCGCGCATAGATCGGCACGCCATGGGAATCGGTGATGCCCGTCAAACATGGTCGAGATGCGCCAATCTCATTTCGCGAAATGTCGATTGATGCTGAGCGTGGCTGGATGTTTCCGGCCGGAAATCTTGCGCGGCCGGCACGGCCCGCGGGCCCGATGACAACTAATTAAGTATGGCGTCCGCGCTGGGATCGGAAAGCCACGGTCGCGGCGGACATCTTCGTTAAGCAATTGGCCGGCCGTCGCCGCATTCCGCGTGTTCCGACATCAAATTCTACAAATCAGCGAACACCGGCAATACGCCGGAAAAACGACCGTGCTATCTGCTTCTCATCCGAACTAAGCCCCCAAGTAGTTCGGCCAAGGCCCGGTGCGCACAGATTCCCATACTTATTCCGGCGCACCGGGCCGCCCGTTTTTTCTCCATCGCATAGACGCCGCGATCGACGGACCGCCAGGTGGGCAAAGGCGCGGTCGCGCTGCCTCTCCATCCGAGATTGCGGTGGCGCCGTGCCCACCGTCTGACCGCGAACGCACGGCCCGATGGTGGGCACGCCACCGCCTTCGGCGGCCGCTTTGCCCACCCTACGGTTCCCCGCGGCTCATCGCGAATCGCCACAATGTCGGCCGCTGTTGCGAAATTGCCTCTGGATCGGGCACGGAAAAACGATCAAAACGGTCGGCAGCACCGATGGTTAATCGCGTCTTAACCTCGCCCCACCTATGGTGACCACACTGGCACCGGTTCCTGGGCGATCGGCGGCTTCAACTGGTTTGGCGCGCGTTTTACGTATGGCAATGACCGCTTCATCCCCCGCGCCCGCTGGCGCCAGCCATTCGGAGAGCGAACGCTCGCCGTTTGCGCGGCTGAACGAGCTGCTCGCCCCCTTTCCTCCGGGCAAGCCGATGATCACGCTCGCCGTCGGCGAGCCGCAGCATCCGGTGCCGGATTTCGTCGGACCGGTGCTGGCGCAGCATATCGCCGATTTCGGCCGCTACCCCGCGGCCAAGGGCATCGAGCCGTTCCGCAAGGCCGCGAGCGGCTGGCTGTCGCGCCGATTCGCGCTGCCACGCGCTGTTGATCCCGAGCATGAGATCCTGGTGCTGAACGGCAGCCGCGAGGGCCTGTTCTTCGCCGCCCATGCCGCGCTCCGCCATGTCGGCCCCCGCCGCGGCCGGCCTGCGATCCTGATGCCGAATCCGTTCTATCCGGTGTATGGCGTCGGCGCCCGCACCGCCGGCTGCGACTCCATCTATCTGCCGACGATTCGCGACAATGGCTTCCTGCCCGACCTCGACGCGATCGACGAGGCGACGCTGGCGCGCACGGTCGCGTTCTACATCGCCACGCCGGCCAATCCGCAAGGGTCGGTGGCATCAGCGGACTACATGCGCAAGCTGGTCGCGCTCGCCAACGCTTACGGCTTCCTGATCTTCAGCGACGAATGCTATTCGGAGATCTATACCCGGCAGGCGCCTGGCAGCATGCTGGAGCATGCCGGCCCCGACTATCGCAACGTCGTCGCGTTCCAGTCGCTGTCGAAGCGCTCGAACGTGCCGGGCATGCGCATCGGCTTCGCCGCCGGCGATCGCCAATTCCTCGCCGGCTTCCACGAGCTGCGCAATGTCGCGGCGCCGCAGGTGCCGGTGCCGCTGCAGCACGTCGCAGTCGCAGCCTATGCCGACGAGGCGCATGTCGAGGAGAACCGCCGGCTGTACCGCGCCAAGTTCGATCTCGCCGACCAGATCATCGGCAACCGCTACGGCTATCAACGGCCCGACGGCGGGTTCTGCGTCTGGCTCGACGTCGCCGACCGCGGCAGCGACGAGGACGTCACGGTGAAGCTTTATCGCGACGCCGGCGTGCGCGTGGTACCCGGCAGCTATCTGGCGCGGCCGCAGGCCGACGGCTTCAATCCGGGCACAGGCTATATCCGGCTGGCGCTGGTGGCCGATGCCGCCTCGACCGGCGAGGCGCTGCACCGGCTGGTCGAGGCGCTCGGGTAATCGCGGGGCTGATGCACATGCCGGCGATCGAACGAGTCATTCCCCTGGTCAACCATCTGCCGACGTCGCTGCGCGACGCGCTGGTGAAGCGGCTGCGCGAGCTCGCCGGCCTCAGCCTGATCGCGCTGTGCGGCACGGTCGCCGCGGCGCTGATGACCTGGTCGGTGCAGGACCCGAGCCTGAGCCACGCCACCTCGCGCGCGATCCGCAACATCGTCGGCTATCCCGGCGCGATCAGCGCCGACCTGCTGATGCAGATTCTCGGCCTCGGCGCGATCATGGCGATCCTGCCGCTCGCGGTCCGCGGCTGGCGGATGATGACGCACCGGCCGTTCGATCGCGAGGCGCTGCGCTTCGGCGCCTGGATACTCGGCGCGATCATCGCCGCGGGCTTCGCCAGCTGCTGGCCGCGCTCGCATGCCTGGCCGCTGCCGACCGGCCTCGGCGGCGTCGTCGGCGACGCGCTGGTGCGGGCGCCGGCGGTGGTGTTCGGCCCGCCCGGAATCGTCTACCGGCTGGTGCTCGGCAGTCTGCTGCTCGTCGCGATGATCGGCTGCCTGCTGGTCGCCGGCGGCCTGGGCGCAAAGGACGCCGATCCGAGCCTGCTCGCCGACGAGGACGACGACACGCCGCTGTCGGAAGCCGAGGATGACGACGACCGCAAGGCGATCCGGCTCGGCTGGGTGTTCCATGCCATCATGAGCGCCAAGGCGCAGGTCGGCTGGTTCCTCAGCACGGCCTATCGCGCGCTGGTCTCCTCCGGCCCGCAGCCGCGCGCCGCCGCCGGCCGCCAGGAGCCGAGCCTCGGCGCCAAGCGTTCGAAGCCGACGCTGGCGCCGGAGATCGATGAGGACGGCGGCGACGAGGACGAGACCGGCGAGGACGAGGAGGAAGAAGAGGAAGAGCCCGCGCCGCGCGCGAAGAAGAAGCCAGCGCCGAAAGCCCCCGCGCGCAAGTCCAACGACAAATACGACCTGCCGTCGGTCTCGATGCTGGCGGCGCCGAAATCCTCGGATCGCCAGCCGCTGTCGAAGAGCGAGCTCGAGGCGAATTCGCGCGCGCTGGAAGGCGTGCTGCAGGATTTCGGCGTGCGCGGCGAGATCGTCAAGGCGCATCCCGGCCCGGTCGTCACCCTTTACGAGCTGGAGCCGGCGCCCGGCATCAAGTCGTCCCGCGTGATCGGCCTCTCCGACGACATCGCCCGCTCGATGAGCGCGCTGTCGGCGCGCGTCGCGGTCGTGCCCGGCCGCAACGCCATCGGCATCGAGCTGCCTAACGCGCATCGCGAGAAGGTGTATCTGCGCGAGCTCTTGGTGGCCAAGGAGGCGACCGAGAGCGTCGCCAAGCTGCCGCTCTGCCTCGGCAAGAACATCGGCGGCGAGTCCATCATCATCGACCTCGCCCGCACCCCGCACATGCTGATCGCCGGCACCACCGGCTCGGGCAAGTCGGTCGCGATCAACACCATGATCCTGAGCCTGGTCTATCGCCTGCGGCCCGACCAGTGCCGGCTGATCATGGTCGACCCGAAGATGCTCGAACTCTCGGTCTATGACGGCATCCCGCATCTGCTCACGCCGGTCGTGACCGACCCGAAGAAGGCCGTCGTCGCGCTGAAATGGGCCGTGCGCGAGATGGAAGAGCGCTACAAGAAGATGGCCAAGCTCGGTGTGCGCAACATCGACGGCTACAACGCCCGGGTGGCGGAAGCCCGCAACAAGGGCGAGGAGCTGACGCGCACGGTGCACACCGGCTTCGACAAGGAGACCGGCAAGGCGATCTACGAGGAGGAGAAGCTCGACCTCGATCCCCTGCCCTACATCGTCATCATCGTCGACGAGATGGCCGACCTGATGATGGTCGCCGGCAAGGACATCGAAGGCACGGTGCAGCGCCTCGCCCAGATGGCGCGCGCCGCCGGCCTGCACGTGATCCTGGCGACCCAGCGTCCGTCGGTCGACGTCATCACCGGCACCATCAAGGCCAACTTCCCGACCCGGATCTCCTTCCAGGTCACCTCCAAGATCGACAGCCGCACCATCCTCGGCGAGATGGGCGCCGAGCAGCTGCTCGGCCAGGGCGACATGCTCTACATGGCGGGCGGCGGCCGCATCAGCCGCGTGCACGGCCCGTTCTGCTCCGACGAAGAGGTCGAGAAGGTCGTCAAGCACCTGAAAACGCAGGGCTCGCCGGAATATCTCGAGGCCGTCACCGCCGAGGAGCCGAGCGAGGAGGATGGCGCCGTGTTCGACGCCACCGGCATGGGCGGGGGCGGCGGGGGCGACGACCTGTTCGCCCAGGCGGTGGCGGTGGTCAAACGCGACCGCAAGGCCTCCACCAGCTACATTCAACGCCGGCTGCAGATCGGCTATAACAAGGCTGCTTCGCTGATGGAGCGGATGGAACAGGAAGGCATCGTCGGCCAGGCCAACCATGCCGGCAAGCGCGAGATCCTGGTGCCCGAGGAAGAAGGCGGATTTTGACCCGCGCCCTTTTGGTCCCAGATCTGCCGTTTCCGGGTCGTAACTTCACGCAATTACGATCACGCTGACCGACCGAACCACGATAGAAACGCGTAAGAATCAGGACGTCGTTTTGAAAAGCCCCTTGTCGAACAGCCCCTTTTCGCCTGCGCACGGCCGCCGCACAACCGCCCGGCTCGTGGCATGCGCCATTGCCGCCGTCACCCTGACCGGGGCCGCAGGCCATGCCGCCGCCCAGACCTCGCCGGCCCCCAAATCCGGGGCCAAGAGCGGCGCCCAGCTCAGCGCCTCCGACCAGCAGCGCGGCCAGGCCCCCGCCCAGACCACGCCGCCCAATCCGATCATTCCCGATCCCCGGCGCAACGTGCCGGCCAGCATCTTTACCTCGTTCGACGCCAACCAGAGGGCGGTCGCGGCCAAGGTTAGTGCCTATCTGTCGTCGCTGCAGACGCTGGTCGGAAACTTCGTGCAGGTCGGCCCCGACGGCAGCAAGACCAAGGGCGACTTCTACATTCAGAAGCCGGGCAAGGTCCGCTTCGAATATGAGCCGCCGACGCCGATCGACATCATCGCCGACGGCTCCTCGCTGGTGGTGCGCGACCGCAAGCTGGCGACGCAGGACGTCTATCCGCTGTCGCAAACGCCGCTGCGCTATCTGTTGTCCGACCGCATCGACCTGCTCAAGGACACCAACGTGATCGCAGTCGCCTCCGACGACCTCTATGTCACGATCACGATCGAGGAGAAGCAGGCGCTGATCGGCACCAGCCGGATGATGCTGATGCTCGGCGCCAAGGACGGCCAGCTCAAGCAGTGGACCGTGACCGATCCGCAGGGCTACGACACGACGATCGCCGTCTATAATCTCGACACCACCAAGAAGCTCGATCCGGCAATGTTCAAGATCGACTTCACCAACTACGGCACGCCGCCAGGCTGAGGCGAAGGCCGTCAGCCCGCCTGCAATCCACGGACCTTCCACTGCGCCTCGGACAGCACGAGCTTCTCGAACCGCTTGCGCGCTTCGTCGAGATCGTCGACCGGCAGCGCGTCGCAGCTCGGGCGTCCGCGCAGGATCATCGAGGTGGTAGCCCAGGTCAGCCGCGCCGCCTTGCAGGCGAGCAGCAGATCGGCGAGGCGGCTCTCCTCCAGCAGCGATTCGACCGTCTCGATCGGGATGACGCACAGCAGGGACAGCGCCGCGATCACGGCGGGAAAATCGCCGGTGACGCAGAAGCGGTTGACGGCGGAGTCGCCGAGCTTGCCGGTGCGGTTGAGCGCGGCGACCTCGGCCTTGACGGGCTCATAGTCCCACATCGCCCGCATCGCCGCGCCGGCCGACCGGGTCGGAGCGGCCTGCAGGGTCGCGCGGGTCGCCGGCGGCGCGGCCTTGATGAAGCGGGCGCGGGCGCCCTCGCTTGCGGCGGCGACGAAGGCGCGCGACAACTTGGCCGGCAGGTCGGCGCGCAGTGCCAGCTTCTCGGCGAGATCCTCGTCGCGCTCGGCGGTCTTGAACAGGCTGCGATAGCTGTCCTCGGACAGCCGTGCCGTGAGATTCTGCGCCAGCGCCATGCGCACGGCCGGAAAGCCGCGCGCGATCAGCGGCGCAGTGAGGTTGTCGCCGATGCCCCGGCGGCTGGCGAGCGCAACGAGATGCGCCGGGCTGGAGGTCCTGACGAACTCGGCCAGGTCGCGCTCGGTCAGCACGGCCGCCTTGGCCAGCATCGGCCCGGCGACGCGCAAGTCGGGATGCACCGCGAGCAGGCGGACGGTCGCGTAAGGCGCGCGCTCGACACCGGCCAGCGCCATGCTCATCTCGGCCAGCACGTCGGTCGCGACCTGCGGCATCAGCCGCGCGAACATCTGGTCATAGAGATCGAGCTGCTCCTCGGGCGCCGGCCGCGGCCCGGCCAGGAACAGGCTGGTGGTCCGGCGCAGCATGTCCGTGGCGAACTCGGACACCGTCCTCGCCTCGCCCGCTGACGTCTTGACGGAGGCAGCTGCCGGAGGCGCTGGGGGCATCACAGGTCTCTCATGGGTGGCGCCCGTCGGCGATGACGGGGCGCGCGCGATGATGGATTTGCAGGAGAATGCGAAGGCCGGGCTAAAGGGGCGTTAAGCTCAGTTCCCGGAATAAAGGTGCTGGAATCCGTCGTTAACGACTCCTCTCCTCGGCTGCCCCGGCCGTTCGCTTCTTGTTCGTGCGCATGCGGTGCAATCCGGGCCGAGCGAGGAAAATCCTGAAGGGGCGGATTCAGCTCCCTTCAGGATCCAGCCGAACGCGAATGGCCCGCCAATCCAGGCCCGATCTATCCGCCCGATCTGGCCGTCTCTTGCGACGGCACGCCCTTCGATCCGTTCAGCGTCCGGGACTGCCTTGCATGCCTGCGGCCCCGCTTTCGACAGCGTGCCAGTCCTGTCCGCTCGGAATGCGAACTACAGGCCGCAATCCCCAGCGCCAAGTAGGCCACATCCGAATCCTCAATCAGCCGCAGATCGTCGAGGGCATTCAACGCCAGCAGCACGCAGACAACACAGCGTAACAATCGACATGACCTCACCATGACAGATCTCCTCTGCTCTCTGTGCGGTCGCAAAATGCTCACGACCTGACTTTGGAGAGGACACGCATTCAGCGGTAAAGTGGACGAAGGGACCCAGAAGAATGACGGAAGAAATCTGGAAATCGGCGTTGTCAGGCTCCGCGCCTGATTGTCTTCAACTCGTCCTGCATCGTAGGGTGCTTGCTGACGTCCAGCGTCCTGCCCGGGGCCCGCGCGGTGATGAAATCGAGCAGCTCAAGCTCCGAGGTCGCCACTCGGACCGCACGCAAAAAGACGATCAAGAGACTGATCGACGAATGCGAGCTCAAGACATTTGCCGAACTCTACCGCCGGGCCCATTCGATTGCCCAACGACGCTACGAGCACGAACGCGACGGTCGACAGGCTTCGAACTACGAGCGCATCCTTCGCTGGGTCGATGACGACTACCACAAATGCCTCGCAAACGGCCATTCTCTCTACGAATTGTGCCTGACGCTCTTCATCGACGTTTTCGCTGACTGCCCCCAATTCGGCAGCGACAAGGCGCGAACGATCGCCGATCTGCAAGCGCAGTTATGGCCGCCCAAGCAATCCGAGGCGTCGGCCGAAACGGCGGATCCAGACCGACTCGCCGAAACGAGGTCTCACGATCCGTGGGCCCCCTACAAGGCTGAATTGTCGGGATTGATCGACCTGCCGGCGCCCGGCTGCAACATTCCGCTGAGCCTTCTGTATGTGCCCCTCAGGGCCTCCTATGGCGATACGCTGACGCGATCGCCGCACCTGAAATCGTTTCTGACGGAAAAGCAGAAGAAGAGCGCTGATCACCGCACCGACCTGGTCAACGTCGTGGACGACCTCGAAGCGCTGGTCGAGACTTGGCTTCTGAACGACATCGAAACCTATGATTTGGTACGCCTGATCCGCGGAGGACCCGGCTCGGGAAAATCGACGTTCACGAAACATCTGGTGAGCAGGATCGTCAGACATGGCACCGCTTCCGACGGCCGCTCTCTCCGCATCGCTCACGTGATCCTGATTCCGTTGCAGCATGCCCCCGTCGGGCTGGTCGATATGACCAACGTCATCGGCGACCGCCTTGCTCGATTTGGGCTTGCTGATAGCGACTTCAAACCCGATCTGTTTCGCCCCGACGGACGTCTTCTGGTCGTCTTCGATGGCCTCGATGAGCTGTCACGCGAGGGCGCCTCCGCGCTGGAACAGAGCCGCGCCTTCATCAAGACTCTCCAGAATTGGCTGGCGGTCCGCAATTCGGTACATGTGAATACGCTGGCGATCGTGGTCGGGCGAGACATGGTCGTCCAAAAGGCGGAGGCGACGTTGGCGCTGGCTCCGCATCAGACGTGGGAGCTGCAGCCTTATCTCATCACCAAACGCGGCTTGCTGGGAGAAGACCGCCATCTCCTGCCTGACCAGCGTCCGATCTGGTGGCGACAATGGGCTGAAGCCAACGGCCTCGATACCAGATTGCCGTTTGGCATCAGGTCTCGCGGCCTGACCGAGTTGTCCACCGAGCCGCTGCTGCTCTACATCATCGCGCTGACCGGAATCTACGAAAGTACGGGGATAACGAGTCTCAGTCGTTTCGAGCTCTACGAATTCATCCTAAAGCGGATCATCTCGAACTGGCACAATCGCGCAGGTCGAAAGGACGTGCAATTCTTGGCCGATCCGGCGATCGCGCAAGTTCTGGAGAACATTGCAATTGCAGCCTGGATCGATGGCGGACGCGCGACCAGCGCCAGCCGCGCGATCAGTGTGAGCGAACCGACCGGCACCACGGAGGCGGACCTCAGACGTCTCATATCCGAGGGCGAGGTCGTCAAGGCGCTGCTCGCATTCTACATGAGACTGGACGACGATATCGACAATGTCGGAATCGAGTTCAGCCACAAGAGCTTTTGTGAATTCCTGGTCATTCGATACCTGAGCAGAACCGCGACCCAGGTTCTCAAGAGTGGCGGCGGGCTGATCATGTTGTTCGACCGCGTCGAAGGCCTGGCTTCACAGCCGATGACCGATGAAATGGCGGGGTTTCTCCATGATGCCGTTCTGTCCTGGCCACGGCCGCAAATCGTAGCAGCGAATCGCTCGGCACTCGACCTGCTTCGGCGGATCGCAAGCGGTGAACGTCTTTGGCACGGTCGTGCCGCGCGGATGGAGATGGACTTCATCGTGGAGGTAGCCATCGTGATCCTGGCCAGCACAGGTCCGCTCGAAGGCGACCGATTTGAGATCGAATGGAGCGGCCCCTGCGATGCTCAGGCGTTGCTATCCATCATCGGTAGTCCCGATCGTTCTGTGCTTTGGCACTGGCGGCGCGAGTATACGTCCCTGGTACCGGAGGTCATAAAGCCCAGCGCCTCCCGACTGATCAAGTTCGATTTTTCGGGGCAATCTTTCATACGCGCCCGCTTTGTTGCGCTGGACCTGACTGGAAGCTCGTTGGAGAATTGCGACCTGCGTGGCGCCGAGTTCATCGACTGCATAGCCTGCAGCGTGTCGTTCGATCGATCGAATCTCCAGGGAACGCGCTGGCACGGCACCAACATCTCGAACGCGACCTTTCGACGCGCCGTGCTGGACGGAGCCGATTTCTCCTTGGCCAATGGAATTTCGCCGTACCAGTTCACCGACGCCACCTCGTTGTGATTCTGACCGCGCAAGCTCGCCCTTGCCGTAAGGGACGTTGCATCGTCGGGACCCGTGATTTCACCTCGGCGCCCGCCGGCGTATTCATGCCGGCTCGGCCACCATGCCGGAGCCCGTTGCGAACAATGTTCCCGTATTGTTCTTGCGCAGCAGGATCGCTTCCGCTAGCCTCTCTGGCGGGAGGGGCACCATGGTCCAGCGGGTTTCCACCGTCGCCTTTGAGGGGATCGAGGCCCGCGCGGTCGACGTGCAGGTCCAGGTTGCGCCGGGTCTGCCGGCGTTTGCCATCGTCGGCCTGCCTGACAAGGCGGTGTCGGAGGCGCGCGAGCGGGTGCGCTCGGCGCTGATCGCCTCGGGCCTCGCTCTGCCCGCGCGGCGCATCACGGTGAACCTCGCGCCGGCCGACGTGCCGAAGGAAGGCAGCCATTACGACCTGCCGATCGCGCTCGGCCTGATGGCGGCCATCGGCGCCATTCCGCCGGATGCGCTGGGTGGATTCACCGTGCTCGGCGAGCTCGGGCTCGACGGCTCGATCGCGCC
Source organism: Bradyrhizobium sp. SSBR45G (assembly GCF_030159255.1). Classification (GTDB taxonomy): domain Bacteria; phylum Pseudomonadota; class Alphaproteobacteria; order Rhizobiales; family Xanthobacteraceae; genus Bradyrhizobium. Next base: position 13,318 of record NZ_BSCT01000008.1, read on the forward strand.
GGTCGCAGGCGTCCTGCCGGCCGCGATCGGCGCCAATGCGCGCGAGGAGGGCCTGATCTGCCCGGCCGCCTGCGGCGCCGAGGCGGCCTGGGCGAGCCCAGACCTGCAGATCATCGCGGCGACGTCGCTGATCCAGATCGCCAACCATTTCAAGGGCACGCAGGTGCTGTCGCGGCCGCAGCCGAAGATCCAGGAGGCGCCCGCGAGCCTGCTCGATCTGCGCGACATCAAGGGCCAGGAGAGCGGCAAGCGCGCGCTCGAGATCGCCGCCGCCGGCGGACATCATCTCCTGATGATCGGGTCGCCCGGCGCCGGCAAGTCGATGCTCGCGGCGCGGCTGCCGTCGATCCTGCCGCCGCTCTCGCCGGCCGAACTGCTCGAAGTCTCGATGATCGCCTCGGTCGCCGGCGAGATCGAGGGCGGCGCGCTGACCAACCGGCGCCCGTTCCGCAGCCCGCATCATTCCGCGAGCATGGCGGCGCTGACCGGCGGCGGCCTGCGCGCCCGGCCGGGCGAAATCTCGCTGGCGCATCAGGGCGTGCTGTTCCTCGACGAGCTGCCGGAGTTCGATCCGCGCGTGCTGGATTCGCTGCGCCAGCCCTTGGAGAACGGCGAGGTCTCGATCTCGCGCGCCAACCACCGCGTCACCTACCCTGCCCGCTTCATGCTGGTCGCGGCGATGAATCCGTGCCGCTGCGGCAGCGCCTTCGAGCCCGGCTACGCCTGCAAGCGCGGCCGCATCGACCGCTGCACGGCCGACTACCAGATGCGCATCTCCGGCCCGCTGATGGACCGCATCGACCTGCGCATCGAGGTGCCCGCTGTCACCGCCGCCGACCTGATCCTGCCGCCGTCGAAGGAAGGCTCGAAAGAGGTCGCCGCCCGCGTCGCGGCCGCGCGCGACCTGCAACGCGAGCGCTACGCCAAGGCCGGCCTGCCGCACGTCCGGACCAACGCCGAGGCGCCGGCCGCCGTGCTCGACGAGATCGCCAGGCTGGATGCGCCGGGCCAGAAGCTGCTGCGCGAAGCCGCCGAGACGATGCGGCTGTCGGCGCGCGGCTATCATCGCGTCCTGCGCGTGGCGCGGACGCTGGCCGATCTGGACCATGTCGAGACTATCGGCCGGCTGCACTTGGCCGAGGCGCTGTCGTACCGCGCGCTGGCCGAGGACAATCGCCATGCGGCGTAAAGGCGCCCTCCCCCTCAACACTCTGGTAACGACTTATCTTTACCCTCCGACAACCATAAGGCCCGCGTTTCCGTCATCAGGCCTTCCGCGTCGGTGCGTGTCATGTTGCGTTTCAAGGTTCTCGTTTCAGCCGTGCCGCTGATCGCGGCCGCGGTCATTGCCAGGCTCGAGCTGGCGCCCTCCCCGCAGCCCTGCATTGCCGTCGGTGCCGACAGCGTTTCGCTCGGCACCGCGCCCTTCCACGCTGATCTCCACGTCGACTTCACCGATGATCCGGCGCTCGCGACGGTTCGCGTGGCGCTGGCCGATAGCCCGGAAACGGCTGATTTCGTCGTGGTCGATGATGCGCCTGCCCAAGACAAGGAGCTCGGTTGCGGTCCGGGCGCCGCGACGCGAAGCGTCGCGATCGCCGACCACGCCACCGGCGCCTGGCCGCTGATCTATCTCGCGAGGTCCGACACCACGGATGCGACCAAAGATGACGCGAGCCGGCGCCCGGCTGACTACCGCATCTTCGTGCGGTCGAGCCGCATCACGGTGCGCCAGGCCGCGGCGCTGATCGTCAGCGCGCATCACCACGTGTCGCCGACCGTCGACGCCATCCTGTGAGCCGGGCTAACGCCCGGTTCACCATCTCTGCACCGCGCCATCGCGCGGGCATGCGCCTTCAAGCCTCAGCAAGACCGACGCCGCATGGTGCGGGCCGGGCAGGATATCGGGATCGAATACGTCGGGGGTGAACGATGGGACGGACTCTTCGCATCAGGCTGCGCCTGCGCCGTTTCATGCGCCGTCATCAGCTCATCTTCACGATCCTGCGCTCGCTGATGATCTTCTCCGCCGGCTTCGGCGGCGCCTATGGCTTCATCAAGGCCAGCATCTCCGAGAATTCCGGCTACAATCCGCATACGTTCGCGATCGGCGCCAGCTTCCTGTTCGCACTCGCCTGCGTCGGCCTCGCCACGCTCAGCATGCGGCTGCGCTTCGTCCATAAGAAGCTGCAGAAGATCGCGCTTCACAACGAGGTGCTGGCCGACCGGAACTGGGAGCTGCAGGAGGCCGAGCAGCGCGCGCGCCATCTGTTCGAGCAGCAGGGCGACCTCATCGTCATGCGCGAGCAGGACGGCACCATCATCTTCGTCAACGACGCCTATTGCCAGATGGCGGGGCTCGATCGCGAGAACCTCATCGGCAGCCAATTCGCGTTCGACCTGATCGAGCAGGGCGACAGCGCGCTGGAGCCCAGCGGCACGCGCGTTCACGACCAGCGCATCGACAGCGCGACCGGACCGCGCTGGATCGCCTGGCGCGAGGCGCTGGTGCGCTCCGATGCCGGGCACCCCGCCGTGCTGCAATGTGTCGGCCGCGATGTCACCGACCGCACCGAGTCCGAGCGCGCGCTGGCCGATGCGCGCGACCAGGCCAATGCGGCGAACCGTGCCAAATCCCGCTTCCTGGCAATGGCCAGCCACGAGATCCGCACGCCGTTGAACGGCATTCTCGGCATGAGCGGGCTGCTGCTCGAGACACACCTGACGCCGGAGCAGACCACCTACGCCAAGGCCGTGCGCACCTCGGGCGAAGCGCTGATGGCGCTGATCAACGAGCTGCTGGACTATTCCAAGATCGAGGCCGGCAAGCTGGCGCTGGAGGCGCAGCCGTTCTCTCTGACCGCGCTGATCGAGGAGATCACCGAGCTGCTGGCGCCGCGCGCGCAGGCCAAGCAGCTGGAGATCGCCGCCTACATGGATGAGCGGCTGCCGACCTGGGTGACGGGCGACGCCGCCCGGCTGCGCCAAGTGCTGCTCAATCTCGCCGGCAACGCCATCAAGTTCACGAGCTCGGGCGGCGTCGCTGTCATCGCCGAGCCCGGCATCTGGCCCAACGAGATCAGCTTCCAGGTGCGCGACACCGGCATCGGCATCGCCTTTGAAGCGCAGGAGCGCATCTTCCGCGAATTCGAACAGGCCGACGACAGCGTCGCGCGCAGCTTCGGCGGCACCGGCCTTGGCTTGGCGATCTCCGACCGCATCGTCAAGCGCATGGGCGGCCGGATCAGCCTGCAGAGCGAGCTCGGCGCCGGCTCGACCTTCGAGGTCTCGGTGCCGCTGCCGGCGGCGTTGGAGCGCGGCGAGCAGAACAGTTTTCGCGGGCCGGATCTGACCGGGCAGTCGGTCATGCTGATCGCGCCGACGGGGCTGCAAGCCGAGCTGATCGAGCGACGGCTGCAGCACTGGGGTGCACAGACCTGCCTCGTCGCCGAGGCCGCGGTGGCCGACGTGCTGCTGCCGGAGCGGGCATGGCACGCGGTGCTGATCGACGACGCGATCGGCAGCGATGCGGCGCGACGCCTGGGCGCAACGGCGCAACATCATACGACGCGGCTGATCGTGCTGGTCACGCCGGCGAGCCGCCACGAGCTGATGCCGGCGGCGCCGTTCCACGGCTATCTCGTCAAGCCGCTGCGGGCCGCGTCGCTCGCCGCCCGCGTCGGCTTCGCTGTCGATGACACATCGCTCGTCGACGACCCGGTCCCGACGATCGCTCCGCCGATCACAGCGTCCGCCGGGATGGGCCTGTCGATCCTGGTCGCCGAGGACAACGACATCAACGCACTGCTGATGCGCTCGCTGCTCAGCAAGCTCGGCCATCACGCCGACATCGCCGTGCACGGCGAAGCCGCGCTCGACTCCTGGCTCGCGGCGCGCGCGGCCGGCACGCCCTACGACCTGATCCTGATGGACGTGCAGATGCCCCGCCTCGACGGCATCGCCGCCGCCAAGCGCATCCGCGCCCACGAGGCCGCCGAGCCTGGCCGGCGCACGCCGATCCTGGCGCTCACGGCCAACGCCCTGGTCGAAGACCGCTATGCCTGCTTCGAAGCCGGCATGGACGGTTTCCTGGTCAAGCCGATCGATCGCGACAAGCTGGACGAGGCGCTCGCCAATCTGGCAGCTGCGCGGCAGGTCGCGGCGTAGTTGGTGATGAGTTGGAGTGGCTGGGCTACGAGCCGCGAACCCGAGGCGACAACATCTCTCCCCTCGTCATTCCGGGGCATTCGCGCGCAAAATGGCGAAGCCATTTTGAAGCAGCGCGAATGAGCCCGGAATCCATAGCCACAGGCCGTTGTTTGTTGAAGGCAATAGCCACGATCGTCTCGATCCACATGAACGGCTATGGCTATGGATTCCGGGCTCGCGCTGCGCGCGCCCCGGAATGACGGAGAGATTGTCCGTTCGCCTACACGTCAGGCGATCGCGCAAAGCGCGACGGCCGTGCTCACAACCGCCTGAGCGCCACCGTCTCGACCTCGTGGTCGGCGCCCTTCTTCAGGATGAGCGTCGCGCGCGGCCTCGTCGGCAGGATGTTGTCCTCGAGATTGGCGAGGTTGGTGCGTTCCCAGATCGCGATCGCGGTGGCAATGGCCTCTTCGTCGGACAGCAGCGCGTAGCGGTTGAAGTAGGACCGGGGATCATGGAACGCGGTGTCACGCAGCGACAGGAAGCGCTTCACGTACCATTTGCGCAGCACCGCCTCGTCGGCGTCGATGTAGACCGAGAAGTCGAAGAAGTCGGAGACCACAGGTACCGCCTTGCCGTCGCGCGGCAGCGGCCCGGTCTGCAGCACGTTGACGCCTTCGACGATGAGGATGTCGGGCTGGTCGATCTCGACCCACTGATTGGGCACGATGTCGTAGGTGAGATGCGAGTAGACCGGCGCGCGCACCTGATGCCGGCCGGCCTTGATGTCGGAGAGAAAGCTGAGCAGCCGCGGCAGATCGTAGCTTTCCGGAAAGCCCTTCTTCTGCATCAGGCCCTGCCGCTCCAGGACCGCGTTCGGATACAGGAAGCCGTCGGTGGTGATGAGGTCGACCTTCGGGCGCGGCGACCAGCGCGCCAGCAGGGCCTGCAGCACGCGCGCGGTGGTGGACTTGCCGACCGACACCGAGCCGGCGACGCCGATGATGTAGGGCATCTTGCGGTCGCGGATGCCGAGGAACTGGCGCTGCGCGTAGTACAGCCGCTGCGCCGCATCGACATACATCGACAGCAGCCGCGACAGCGGCAGATAGATGTCCTCGACCTCCTTGAGATCGAGGCGATCGTGCATCGAGCGGAGCTTGGAGAACTCGCCGGGCTCCAAGGTCATCGGCGTGTCGTTGCGCAGTTCGGACCACTGCTCGCGGGTGAAGACGCGGTACGGATTATATGTTTGTTCGGTGGTGCGCATATCCATGATGCTGCCCTTTGTTTCCCCCGCCGTCGCGCCCTACTCCGTCTTGCGCGACGCCTTTTCTTCCAGCCCCGATTGAACGGTCCGCTTGCCGAGCGCCGCCTCGACCTCTTCGAGCCGGACGTCGCGCGACTTCAGCAGCACCAACAGATGAAACAGCAGATCGGCGCTTTCGGAGATCAGGTGGTCGCGATCGGTGCCGACGGCGGCAATGACCGTCTCCACCGCCTCCTCACCCATTTTCTTGGCGCATTGCGACGGTCCCTTGTCGAGCAGCTTGCGCGTATAGGACGCCTCGCCACCCGCCGCGGCGCGCGCGTCGATGATGGCAGCCAGATCGTGAAGCGTGAAGCGGGACATCAGCCGGTGCTCGGAACGCTGCCCGCCATGGACGGCGGGTCAAGTCAGCGTTCATGTAACATTTTTGCGGCGCAATGTCGTCAGGGATCGAGCCGCATCGGCAGGCCCTGGCGCACCATGTGCTCCTTGGCCTGCCGGATGGTAAATTCCCCGAAATGGAAGATCGAGGCGGCCAGCACCGCAGTGGCGCGGCCCTGGCGGATGCCGTCCACCAGGTGATCGAGGTTGCCGACGCCGCCGGACGCGATCACCGGGACCGGGACGCTGTCGGCGACCGCCCGGGTCAGCGGAATGTCAAAACCCTGGCGGGTGCCGTCGCGGTCCATCGAGGTCAGCAGGATCTCGCCGGCGCCGAGCGAGACGACTTCCTGGGCGAATTCCAGCGCGTCGATGCCGGTCGATTTGCGGCCGCCATGGGTGAAGATCTCCCAGCGCGACCCGCCGCCCGAACGGGGCACGGACTTGGCATCGATCGCCACCACGATGCACTGCTCGCCGAACTTCTCGGCCGCCTCCTTGACGAACTCGCGCCGCGCTACCGCCGCCGAATTGATCGAGACCTTGTCGGCGCCGGAGCGCAGCAGGGTCTTGATGTCGTCGATGGTGCGGACGCCGCCGCCGACCGTGACCGGCATGAAGCAGGCTTCCGCCGTGCGCCTGACGACGTCCAGCATGATGCCGCGGTTCTCATGAGTAGCGGTGATGTCGAGAAAGCAGAGCTCGTCAGCGCCCGCGGCGTCATAGGCGATCGCAGCTTCCACCGGATCGCCGGCGTCGCGCAGATTGACGAAGTTGACGCCCTTGACGACCCGGCCGTCCTTGACGTCGAGGCAGGGAATGACACGGACCTTGAACATCCTGTTCTCTCCTACGTCCGCGCCGCGCGGATCAGCGCCAGCGCCTCCGCCGGATCGAGCCGCCCGTCATACAGCGCGCGGCCGGCGATGGCGCCTTCGAGCTTGTTCGCACGCGGCGTCAGCATCGCCTTGACGTCCTCGATCGAGGCGAGGCCGCCGGAGGCGATCACGGGGATCGAGATGGCGTCGCCGAGCGCGATCGTGGCGTCGAGGTTCAGGCCCTTGAGCAGGCCGTCGCGGGCGATGTCGGTGAAGATGATCGCGGCGACGCCGGCGTCCTCGAAACGTTTGGCAATGTCGAGCGCCGTCACCTCGGAGGTCTCCGCCCAGCCCTCGACCGCGACCTTGCCGTCACGGGCATCGAGCCCGACGGCGACGCGGCCGGGGAAGGTTTTGGCAGCGGTCTTCACCAGCTCGGGGTCGCGCACCGCCGCGGTGCCGATGATGACGCGGGTGATGCCTTTGCTGAGCCAGGCCTCCACCGTCTTGAGATCGCGGATGCCGCCGCCGAGCTGTACCGGCATCTTCACGACTTTCAGCATGGCCTCGACGGCCTGCGCGTTCATCGGCTTGCCGGCGAAGGCGCCGTCGAGATCGACGACGTGGAGATATTCAAAACCCTGGTCGGCGAAGCTCTTCGCTTGCGCGGCGGGATCGAGATTGAACACGGTCGCGCGGGCCATGTCGCCCTGCTCCAGGCGCACGCACTGGCCGTTCTTCAGATCGATGGCGGGAAACAGGATCATGTCAGTTGTCTTTCAAGCGCGCGCCCTGCCCGCCTCTTGCGGCGACCAGGACCACATCGCTCATGGCTTCCATTTCAGGAAGTTGGAAATCAAAGCGAGACCGAACCGCTGGCTCTTCTCGGGATGGAATTGCGTGCCGATCGCGGTGTCCTTGCCGACCATAGCGGTGACGGCTCCGCCATAATCAGCGCGCGCCAGCACGTCGTCCTCGTTGACGGCGTTGAGATGATAGGAGTGCACGAAATAAGCGTGCAGGCCCTTCGGCCCGAGCGGCAGCCGCTCCAGCACCGGATGCTCCTGCACCATGTCCAGCGTGTTCCAGCCCATGTGCGGGATCTTCAGGCTCTCATCACGCGGGGAGATCTTCTCGACGTCGCCGGCGACCCAGTTGAAGCCGTCGGTCGTGACATGCTCCTTGCCGCGCGTCGCCATCAACTGCATGCCGACGCAGATGCCGAAGAACGGCCGCGCCTTGTGGCGCACCGCCTCGGTCATCGCTTCCAGCATGCCGTCCACGGCATCGAGGCCGCGGCGGCAATCAGCAAAGGCGCCGACGCCGGGCAGCACGATGCGGTCGGCGCGATAGACCGTATCGGGATCGCGCGTCACCACGACCTTCTGCGGATCCTGCATGCTGCGCGCGGCGCGCTCGAAGGCCTTGGCGGCGGAATGCAGATTGCCGGAACCGTAATCGATGATCGCAACACTCATCGTCCACCTCCGGGTTCGGGAAACAAGCCAATGATGCTGGCATGGGGCAGGGGCGGCGGGCGCTGTCCGTTGCCATTGCCGTTGTCGCGCGTCGGCGGCGCCGCGCCGCGATCGACGGTGTTGTGGTCGTAGCCGATGGTGCTGCGCCGTGCAGCCCAGCGCTCGAAGAAGCGCCGCTCGGCGGCATCGAGATCGTCGGCGACGACGACGTCGAGCTCGCGCCAGTTGCCGCGCGAGTAGCTCCAGCGCTTCAGGCTGGAGGCTTCGAGCCCGAGCAGGATCGACAGCAGCAGATCGACGACGGCGATGGTGCCGGCGCCGATGCCGATCCGCGCCAGGACGACGTCGACCACCATCATCAGCACGACCCAGCCAAGCAAGGCGAGCCAGAGCCGGTGCCAGGCCAGCCAGACGGCGCCGAGCACGGCGGCCCAGAGATGGAAGCCGTCGCGGATGAACACGAAGCGATCCGTCGAACGCAGATCGACCCCGGCGGCGAGGGGAGCGTGGACCGTATAGACGGGCATGTCGATAATCCCTTGGACGGGGCGGTCAGCCGCCGAGCTGACCCTTGGTGGATGGCACTTCGCCCTGATTGCGCGGATCAATCGCCAGCGCAGCGCGCAACGCCCGCGCCAGACCCTTGAAGCAGGATTCGGCGATATGGTGGGCGTTCTCGCCGTACAGCGTCTCGACGTGCAGGGTGATGCCGGCGTTCATGGCGAAGGCGTTGAACCATTCGCGCACCAGCTCGGTGTCGAACTCGCCGATCTTGTCGCGCGCGAAAGTCGTGCGGAACACCAGCATCGGCCGGCCCGACACGTCGATCACGACGCGCGTCAGGGTCTCGTCCATCGGCATGTGGATCGAGGCGTAGCGGGTGATGCCGGCCATGTCGCCGAGCGCCTGGCGCACGGCCTGGCCGAGCGCGATGCCGACGTCCTCGGTGGTGTGGTGGAAATCGATGTGCAGGTCGCCGACCGCCTTGACCGTCATGTCGATGCGGGAATGCCGGGCGAGCAGATCCAGCATATGATCGAAGAAGCCGATACCGGTCGCGATGTTGACGACGCCGGTGCCGTCGAGGTTCACAGCCACCTCGATGTCGGTCTCTTTGGTCTTGCGCTTGACGGTCGCGCTACGCATGGGGTCAGCTTTCCCTTGAAAACGCGGCCCTTTTATCAGGCGGATGACACCTTAGCTACTGCGGGATGACGCTTCCTGGGCCTGATCTCGGGCCATGGTGAGCAGATTTCAAGGCCTGACCGGGCAGGGCAGGGACCCGGGAATAGTATCTCCGAATTGTATCCCCCGGCCCGAGGCCCTAAATGAGGGCATCAACCAGGGACTCCCCATGCACGCATCTTCCCATGAGCCCACCGTCTGGCACGGCACCACGATCCTGACCGTCCGCAAAGGGGGCAGGGTGGTCGTGGGCGGCGACGGCCAGGTCTCGATCGGCCAGACCGTGATCAAGTCCAATGCCAGGAAGGTCCGCAAGCTCGGCAAGGGCGACGTCATCGGCGGCTTTGCCGGCGCCACGGCCGACGCCTTCACGCTGTTCGAGCGGCTGGAGAGCAAGCTCGAGCAATATCCGGGACAGCTGACCCGGGCCGCGGTCGAGCTCGCCAAGGATTGGCGCACCGACCGCTATCTGCGCCGGCTGGAGGCCATGATGATCGTGGCCGACAAGGACGTCTCGCTGGTGCTGACCGGGACCGGCGACGTGCTGGAGCCGGAGTCCGGAGTGATGGCGATCGGCTCCGGCGGCAATTACGCACTGGCCGCGGCGCGGGCGCTGCTCGACACCGACAAGGATGCCGAGAGCATCGTGCGGCGCTCGCTCGACATTGCGGCCGACATCTGCGTCTACACCAACCGCAACGTCACCGTCGAAGCTCTATCGGCCGAGTGAGCAATGGCCGCGGACGGGATCGGCACCACGCCCGGACGATCGTCCGCACCCTGGTTCGCGGCGGCGCTGGCGCTCCTGGCGCTGCAGGCTGCGCTGCTGTTCGCGATGGGCCGGCTGCCGATCTGCGCCTGCGGGACTGTCAAGCTCTGGCACGGCGTGGTGCAGAGTTCGGAGAACTCCCAGCACCTCACCGACTGGTACACGTTCTCCCACATCATTCACGGCTTCCTGTTCTATGCGTTGACCGCGCTGGTGCTGCCGTTCCTGCCCTGGCAGGTCCGGCTGATCGCCGCCATGCTGATCGAGGGCGCCTGGGAGCTGGTCGAGAATTCGAGCCTCATCATCGAGCGCTATCGTGCCGCCACGATCTCGCTGGATTATTTCGGCGACAGCATCGTGAACTCCGTCGGCGACACGCTGGCGATGATGACCGGCTTTTTGCTGGCGCGGGTGCTGCCGGTCTGGCTGACCGTTGTGATTGCGATCGTGTTCGAGATCGGGGTGGGGTTGCACATTCGCGACAACCTGACCCTGAATATCCTCATGCTGCTGTATCCGACCGAGGCGGTCCGGCAATGGCAGGCGGGCCCACCCATCCTGTGACGGCGGAAATCCGGCTTGCCCTCGCCCCCGTCCGACCCTAGCTAGAGCCTCATGACCGACTTTTCCCCCCGCGAAATCGTCTCCGAACTCGACCGCTACATCGTCGGCCAGGCTGATGCCAAGCGGGCGGTCTCCATCGCGCTTCGCAACCGCTGGCGCCGGCTGCAGCTCGATGCCAGCCTGCGCGAGGAGGTGCTGCCGAAGAACATCCTGATGATCGGCCCGACCGGCGTCGGCAAGACCGAGATCGCGCGGCGGCTGGCCAAGCTCGCCGGCGCGCCGTTCCTCAAGGTCGAGGCCACCAAGTTCACCGAGGTCGGCTATGTCGGCCGCGACGTCGAGCAGATCATTCGTGACCTCATCGAGGTCGCGATCTCCCAGGTGCGCGAGCGCAAGCGCAAGGACGTCGCCGCCCGCGCCCAGCTCGCCGCCGAGGAGCGCGTGCTCGATGCGCTGGTCGGTACCAATTCCAGCGCCGCGACCCGCGACTCGTTCCGCCGCAAGCTGCGCGCCGGCGAGCTGAATGACAAGGAGATCGAGATCGAGACGCAGTCCTCCGGCGGCGGCATGCCGATGTTCGAGATCCCTGGCATGCCGGGCGCGCAGATGGGCGCGATCTCGATCGGCGACATCTTCGGCAAGCTCGGCGGCCGCACCAAGACGCGGCGCGTCACGGTCGAAGCCTCGCACGACCTCCTGATCGCCGAGGAGTCCGACAACCTGCTCGACAACGACCAGCTGGTGCAGGAGGCGATCAACGTGGTCGAGAACAACGGCATCGTGTTCCTCGACGAGATCGACAAGATCTGCGTGCGCGAGAACCGGCACGGCGGCGACGTCTCGCGCGAAGGCGTTCAGCGCGACCTGCTGCCGCTGATCGAGGGCACGACGGTCTCGACCAAGCATGGCGCCGTCAAGACCGACCACATCCTGTTCATTGCGTCAGGCGCGTTCCACATCGCCAAGCCCTCGGACCTGCTGCCGGAGTTGCAAGGGCGCTTGCCGATCCGTGTCGAGCTGCAGGCGCTGACGCGCGACGACATGCGCCGCATTCTCACCGAGCCGGAGGCGTCGCTGATCAAGCAATATGTGGCGCTGATGAAGACCGAGGGCGTGACGCTCGACATCACCGACGATGCGATCGACGCGCTGGCCGACATCGCCGTCGCGGTGAACTCCACGGTCGAGAACATCGGCGCGCGGCGGTTGCAGACCGTGATGGAACGCGTGCTCGACGAGATCTCCTTCACCGCCTCCGACCGATCAGGCGAGACCATGCGCGTCGACGCCGCCTATGTGCAGCAGCACATCGGCGACCTCGCCAAGAACGCGGATCTGAGTAGGTTCATCTTGTAAGCGGCTGCGCTTCGTAGCGGCTTCGCTGGTTCGCTCCGGCGCAACGTCAAACTCCGCTGTCGTCCCCGCGAACGCGGGGACCCATACCCACCAAAGCTGATTGTAGTTCAAGATGGCGGCTCCAGCCCTGCCTCAGCATGGACAGCGGTGGTTATGGATCCCGGCTCGAGGCCGGGACGACAATGGTGGACGTGGCGACGACCGCATCTCCGCCCGCTACCCCCCGGACTCGGCATGAGCGGCGCGTTCAGCAAGCACTGGCGCCTGATGCTCGTGGTCAACGCCGCTGTCATGCTCGGCGTGTTTCTGCACAAGATCACGCTGCCGCCCTACATCCCCTACATCCACCTGCTGGTCGACTATCACCACGGCTTCATCAAGCGCGCGCTGATCGGTGCCATCGTCGGGCTGTTCACGGCGAAGGTGCCGGTGTGGCTGGTATTCGCGGTGGGCGGCAGCGTGTGGCTGATCACCTTCGCGCTGTTCATCCAGCTGTTCCGCCGAACCTTCGGCTCGAGCCGTGAGCAACTCCCATTGCTCGTCTTCACCGCCGGCTCGCCGTTCGTGTTCAAGAACTTCCTGTTCACGCTCGGCCATTTCGACGTCTATGGCTGTCTCGGCGCGATCATCCTGCTGCTCGTGCCTGCCGGCTCGCTCGCCTACGTGCTGCTCGCGACGCTCATCTCGGCGGTGCTGGTGCTGATCCATCACATCCACCTGCTGATGTATGTGCCGACCATCGCGGCGATCGTCGTGCTGCGCTATTACTTGCCGCGCAGCGTCACGCGCCTCGATCTCTCCATCGGCGCCGTCGCGCTGGTAGCTCTCGGCGTGCTGTTCCTGGCCGCGCAGTTCCTCGGCACGATGCCGCTCCCCGAAGCGGACTTCGTGGCCTACCTGCGAACGCGCATGGTCGATCCGTCGCGCACCGAGCTGCTGCAGTTCGCCTATGTCTGGTATCAGCCGCTGTCCAAGGAGGTCCAGGACACCTGGGCGCGACTGCCATCGAACCTGCTGGGCCTGCCCGTGTATGCGCTGCTTCTCTGGCTGCATGCGCCGCTGTGGAGCACGTTCAAACAACTCATCGGCGCACTGGAAGAGCAGCGTCATCGGCAGGTCGTCATCGCCGCCCTGGTCATGATCAGCCTCGCCTATCTCGTGATGTTCGCGATGGTGTTCGACTATTCGCGCTGGATCTCGAGCTGGGTGGTCTGCATGGTGCTGATGCTGCATGCGGTGAAGACGCTGCCGGCCACCATGCCTGTGCCCGCCATCGATGCGGACAAACGCAACACCAACATCCTGGGCTGGATCGTCACCGTCATCCCGCGCGTCGGCATCATCCGGCCGTTCTGATCATCAGCCGCGTGGGCGGCGGATACGGACGTAGAGCGCGCCGACGCCGCCATGGCCCGCATGGGCTTCCTCGAAGCCGACGATCAGCGAGCGGAATTCCGGCAGGCTCAGCCAGTGCGGGACCTGCCGGCGAAGCACGCCGCGTTCTGGATCGGCGCCGATCGTGCCCTTGCCGGTGATGACCAGCACGAAGGTGAGGCCGTCATGCTGCGCGCGGTGCAGGAAATGATGCAGCGCCTGATGCGCGCGGCTCTGGGTCATGCCGTGCAGATCGAGCCGGGCATCGATCTCACTGCGGCCGCGCGACAGTTTCGAGCGTTCTTTCCGCCCAAGTGAGACCAGCGGCGGGATCGCCGGCTTGGCCGGTTTGGGTGCGACGACCGGCACGACCTGCCGATGCGTCATGGTCGGCTTGTCCGGCTGCGCCTCGGACGTCGTCATCGGCGGATGCGGGCGCACCGGCCGCGGCTTCTTGCGCAGCGGCTTGACCTGGCGCGCCACCGTCTCCCACAGCGCGCGCTCGTCCTCGGACAGGCCGCGCTTGCGTCGGCCACGCGGCGGCTCGGGATCTTCAGACATGGAGATGGCTTGTCATCGGTGATTGCGGTGGCGTCTGCCATAACGCAATCGGCGGATATTGCGATCACTTTCAATGCGGGGCCTGGCCTCCGGCAGAGGGATCGGCTGCGGCGCCGCGACGTTCTGCGCGACCGTGGTCGCCGGGCTCGGACTGGCCGTCGGGGCAGGGGGGTTCTGATCCTTGACCGCGGCGGCGGCAGCCGCGACCTTGCCGGATGGATCCTGATCCTTTGCCTGCTCCTTGACGGGCTCCTTCGCAGCCTCCTTGGGCAGCACCTGCGGAAACAGTTTCGCGATCTTCTCCGACGGACGCGCATCGGGCAACGGCATCCTGCGGCCGCGCACGACGGGATCGAGACTCCGCGGCACCAGCATCACGAACTGCATGCTGTGCTTGAGCCGGCCGGACACCTTGCCGGCCTCCTGCCCCGCACCGAAATAGAGATCGGCGCGGGCTGGACCCACGATTGCCGATCCGGTGTCCTGCGCGATCATCAGGCGATGAAACGCCGTCTTGGATTTTTCCGATTCGATCGGCAGCTCGCCGGTGATGAAGAACGGCGTTCCATAGACGTGCAGCGACTTGTCGACCGCGATCGAGCGGCCCGGCGTCAGCGGGATGCCCTGCGCGCCGACCGCCTCGTCCTTCTCCGACAGCTGCACCTCGCGGAAGAAGATGTAGGAGCGATTCATGCGGCGCAGCTCATTGGCGCCGTCCGGATTCTGCTCCATCCAGTCGCGGATGCGCTGCATCGACATCTGCTCGCGCGGAATGATGCCGCGCTCGATCAGGATGCGGCCGACCGGCGTATAAGGGTGGCCATTATAGGCGTCATAATTGATGCGCACGGTCGAGCCGTCATCGAGGCTGATGCGCGCCGAGCCCTGGATCTGCGCGAACAGCAGATCGGTTTGATTCCTGAGCCAGGCGATCTCCAGGCCACGGCCCTCGATCGCGCCGTCCTCGATCTCGGCGCGGTCGTAATAGGGGACCAGCTTGCGCCGCCCGATCTTGCGATAGACGGGTCCCTTGTTGGGCAGGCTGGTCGCATCCTGCTTGAAGCCGCGGACGAACAGATTGGACGGGCGGCGGTAGACTGGAACGTTGTAGACCTCGTTCTGGGTGCGCGAGCCTTCGATGACCGGCTCGTAGTAGCCGGTGACGAAGCCATCGGCATCACCGAGCTTGGAGATCTTCAGCGGCTCGAAATTGCGTTCGAAGAAAGCCTTGGCGGCTGCGCTGTCGGCGAGATCGGCGGCGCGCGCCTCCCGGCAGGGATCGCGCAGGGAGTCGCCGAGCGCCTTGTCCTCTGGCGCGCCGTCCGGCTTGGCCGCAATCGGCTTGCAGCTGGCCCGGAACGTTCGATAGGCCGCGAGCTGATCATCATCGCTCCAGCCGGGGACATCACTCCAGCTCAGCGGCAGGTACTGGCTGTTGGCGATCTCGATCGGCCAGTCGAGCGGGGGGTAGGGCAGGTGGCGCATCGGTGGCGTGGCGGTCCGGTGACGCGCGCGTACCGCCTCGGCCGCGTAAGGCGCGAGCGCAACGGCGGCGACGCTCAGAACAAGCGCCAGCGTCCAATATTTGAGGTAACGGGCAGTAAAAACCCGCTTCCAGATTTCGCGAACCATGCCTGCACCATCAAAGTACCACTCAACCCGAAATCCGAAATGCCAAAAACCGTGCCGTCAAAAATTCGAGGATACGCCTCGTCGTCCCCCTTCCGCGGCCGGCTGAGCTCGAGAGCGGGTCAGCTCCCGACGCCAACGCCGGCAGCGGCAACCTGCTCGATCAGTGGCTGCCGGTGCCAACCAGCTTCCAGTTCGGATCACGCGAACCAGTCTCGCGGGCGAAGGTCCAGATGTCGGTGATATCGGCGACCTTGTCCGGATTGCCGTCGACGATGGCCCCCATCTTGTCGCGGGTCACGGAGATCATCTGCGACACGAAGCGCACCGTAAGCTGAGCCGTGCGGTCGCGCACGTCGGCGCCGACCAGCTCGGCCGTATCGATGGAGACGAAGCGCGTCTCGGTCTTCTGCTCCTGCTTCTCGCGCTCCTTGATGACGGAATCGAAGCTGTCATAGACCTCTGACGACAGCAGGTCGCGCAACGCGCGGCGGTCGCCATTGGCAAAGGCCAGCACGATCATCTCATAGGCGCTGCGTGCACCGGTGAGGAAATGCCGCGGGTCGAATGCGGGATCGCTGACGGCGATCGCGTCGAGACCGCGCGCGAGCGGCGTGCCCGGCTCAGCCACGCCGCGCCAGCGATCACTGGGCGCGCCGAAGTCGGCGCCCGTGGCCGGACCCGCTGGATCGATCGGCGCGCCGGGAACCGGCATGACATGGTTGTCCGGAGCCCCCGGCACGATGTTCCGTGCCGCACGGTCGAACGGGGCCCGCTCGCTGCCGGTGCGCTGGCCGAGCACGGCGCGCAGGCGAAAGAAGATGAAGACCGCCAATGCCAGGAAGATGATGGTATAAATATCCACGTCGTGTTCGCTTTCTGACTGACTTGTCGGGCCGGACGCGAGTCTGGCCATCGGATGCCCGTCTACCAAGAACCGGGTAAAGACCCATGAAAGGGTTCATCTCCGGAGGATGTAGTCATCGAATTGGGCCGGGCCAATGGCGCATTGTGGCACGGACATCCTAACCCGTTTCACCGCCAAGGGGAAATCGGATCGCCTGACCCCCGCCTGGGGAACAACGCGCTCGGGGGCCGAGGCCGGTGTCATGCGACAAATGGAGGCAGACCGAACCCGGACAACCATATCCGGCGGTCGGCCAGCCGGGTGGCGGGTCGTCCTTGTGGAACAAGCCGGCGCTATGGTAGCCACGCGCCGCAACGAACCGCCCTTTGTGCCTGGAGAACACTTCGATGACCAACGGTAACGGCGCCACTCCCGAGGCGGCCCCTCCTCCTCAACTCAACGTGCTGGCGCAATATATCAAGGACCTCTCGTTCGAGAATCCGAACGCTCCGCAGTCCCTGGCGCCGCAGGGCCAGGCGCCGCAGATCAATATCCAGATCAATGTCGGCGCCAACGCGCTCGCCGAGACCGAATATGAAGTGACGCTGACGATCGAGGGCAAGGCGGAGAGCGGCACCCAGGTCATGTTCAGCTTCGAGCTGGTGTATGGCGGCGTGTTCCGGCTGGTCAACGTGCCCCAGGAGCACCTGTCCCCGATGTTGCTGATCGAGTGTCCGCGCCTGCTGTTCCCGTTTGCGCGCGAGATCGTCGCCAATTCGGTGCGTGACGGCGGCTTCCCGCCCTTGATGCTCGACCCGGTCGATTTCGTCAGCCTGTACCGCCAGAACATGGAACGTCAGGCCGCGGCCCAGGGCGCGCAGATCCGTCCGAGCTGATCCGTTAGTCAATTATTTATCGTGATCGACGGGCGTGATCCGCCGCCGGCAACGGCCGCGGATCACGTTCCGGACAGGAAGTCCATCCAGATCGGCTTGTCGCCGAGGGTGGCGATGAAGGCGCGATGCGCCTCCCGCTCAGCCTCTGTCACCCGTGGCGCCAGGGGGACATCACGCTGGCGGCGCGGCGTATCGCCGGCGTGTCCAACGCGGATCTCCTGCGTATCCTGGGTCAGGATCAGCTGCGACTGACGGGCCCCGACCAGGTCGACATAGACCTCGGCCAAGAGCTCTGCGTCGAGCAGAGCGCCGTGCTTGGTGCGGCGGGAATTATCAATCGCATAGCGCGAGCACAGATCGTCGAGCCGGTTCGACACGCCCGGATGCTTGCGCCGCGCCAGCAGCAGGGTGTCGACCAGGCGCTCCCGCGGGATCGGCGCGCGCTTGACGCGATCGAGCTCGGCATTGATGAAGCCGATGTCGAACGAGGCGTTGTGGATCACCAGCGGGTCGTCGCCGATGAAGGCCAGGAAGTCCTCCACGACCTCATGGAACAGCGGCTTGTCGGACAGGAATTCCGTCGAAAGGCCGTGAACCGCAAAAGCCTCGGCCGGCATGTCGCGCTGCGGATTGATGTAGCGGTGATAGACTTGGCCGGTCGGCATCCGGTTGACCATCTCGACACAGCCGATTTCGACCAGACGGTCGCCACGCAGCGCGTCGAGGCCGGTGGTTTCGGTATCGAGGACGATCTCACGCATTTGACTTGGTCCGTTGAAGAACGCGCGGCTTTGGCGAATCAGCCGCGCCGCTGCGGCATTCTAACAACCTCGGCCAGGATGTCGCGGATGCGCGCCCGCACCGGATCCAGCCCATGGGAGGTATCCACGACGAAATCGGCGCGCGCGCGCTTTTCGGCATCCGGCATCTGCCGGGCCAGCAGCGCATCGAGCGCCTCTTCCGTCATAGTGCCACGTGCGAGAATTCGCTCCCGCTGGATCTCGGGCGAGGTCGAGACGACGACGACGGCATCGACCCGCTTGTCACCGCCGGTCTCGAACAGGAGCGGGACATCGACGACCGCCACGGGCACGCCGGACTGCTCGGCGTCGTCCAGAAAGGCCTGATGATAGGATCGCAGCATCGGATGCACGATGGCTTCGAGACGGCGGATCGCTGTGGGATCCCCGACCACCTTGGCCGACAGTTTTGCCCGGTCGACCTTGCCGTTCACGGTCGTTCCGGGAAACGCGGCTTCGACGGCCGGCGCAGCCTCACTCTCATAGACCTTATGCACCGTCGCATCGGCGTCGTAGACGGGAACGCCAGCTTCGGCGAACAGCTTGGCCGTTGTCGACTTGCCCATGCCCATCGAGCCGGTCAGACCGAGCACCCTCATTCGCCTATGCTCCATCCGTGATCGCCACGTGCCGTCAGAACCTGAGCAGCCTTGCTTCACGGAAGTAGGCGAGCAGCGGCAGCAGCGGCAGGCCGAGGATGGTGAAGTGGTCGCCGTCGATGCGGTCGAACAGATGCACGCCAAGCCCTTCGAGCTGATAGGCCCCGACGCTCGACATGACGGCCTGGCCGGCGGCATCGAGATAGGCGGCGACGTCGCTCTCGGTCAGCATGCGCATCGTCATCCAGGCGACCGCGACGTGGGAGAACAGCACCTCGCCGTTGCGCACGACGGCAATTGCCGAATGCAGCGCGTGGGTCCGTCCGGCGAGTGCGAGCAATTGATGCATCGCCTGCTGCCGGCCGGCGGGCTTGTTGAACATGCGCTCGCCGAGCGCCAGGGTCTGGTCGGCGCCGAGGACATAGCAATTGGGGCTGACCGCCGAGACCGACTGCGCCTTTGCGATGGCCAGGTGCAGGGCGATCTCATACGGCGCGACCAGACCGGCCTCGGCCTGAATGGCGCGCTCGTCGATATCGGCCGGCACCGCCTCGCACGCCAGGCCGGCATTCTCCAGAAGCATGCGCCGCGGCCGGCTCTGCGAAGCCAGGACGAGCTTCTCGTCACCATACCATAAGGTCATCGTCGTCAGCTCATTCCGGCAAGCGCTGCCGCTGCCGGTCGGTATAGAGTTTGATGATGGCGGCCGCGGTCTCTTCGATCGAGCGGCGCGTCACGTCGAGCATGACCCAGTTGAATTTTGCACTGAGCTTGCGCGCATAGGCGACCTCATCGGTCACCGACTGCTTGTCGACATAGGTCTCGTTGCCGGATTCCGCACCCATGCTGAGCAGCCGATTTTGTCGCACCTGGATCAGCCGCTCGGGCGTCGCGTGCAGGCTGACCACCAGCGGCTTCTTCAACGTCTCCAACTGATGCGGAATCGGGATACCCGGCACCAGGGGAACATTCGCGGTCCGCACGCCACGGTTCGCCAGATAGATCGAAGTCGGCGTCTTCGAGGTGCGGCTGACGCCGACCAGGACCACGTCCGCGTCCTCGAGGCCATCGACCATCTGGCCGTCGTCGTGGATCATCGTGTAGTTCAGCGCATCGATGCGCGCGAAATATTCGGCGTTCAGCACGTGCTGCGCGCCGACGCGGCCGGCGGTCGACGCCCCGAGATAGGCCTCGAACAGCTGCATCACCGGACCGATGATCGACAGGCTCGGGATGTTGATCTGCTGGCACTTGCCCTCGAGACGGCTGACCAGGTCCTTCTCCAGCAGCGTGAACAGCACGATGCCCGGCGCTTCCTCGATCTCGTCAAGCACGCGATCCAGCTGCTTCTGGCTGCGGACCAGCGGATACACGTGCTCCACGGGTGTCACGTTGGCGTATTGCGCGGCCACGGCGCGCGCGACCGTGATCAGGGTTTCGCCCGTTGAGTCGGACACCAGATGCAGGTGAAAGTAGTTTCCGGTGGTGGGCATCAAATCCTTAACGATCTGTGAATCCCTGTGAAGGATGGGGCCAAAAAGCGGCCTTCGGCGGCCCCCTTTGTATAACCCCGAATGTTCTTCACATGGTCGCAAGCCGGGAGAAATCGAGTGGTCGTTCCGATGATATCGGGAGGCGGTTCATTTGTCTCTGGATAAGCTGTCCATGACGCGGGCCAAGCATTTGACTCGCATCGGACTCCGGCGAGAGCCGATCTCGGTCGTGGACCTGTTGAAGGATGTGAACAAGCTGCGGAAAATCGGCGGACTGAATTGCATGAGTCCAATCCACCGCTACTTAGACTCAAACCTTAAAGATTCTAAAATTATTTAGTTTGGAAGCGATCGAGCGAGCGGATATGTCTCGCCTCCCAACGCGACGACCGCCGAGAGAGGATCGCCCGACCGATGTACGAGTGGATCAAGGCGCTGCACGTCATTGCCGTCATCGCCTGGATGGCCGGCATGCTCTATCTGCCGCGCCTGTTCGTCTATCATTGCGAGGCCGAGATCGGCTCGAAGCAGTCCGAGACGTTCAAGGTCATGGAGCGTCGCCTGTTCAAGGCGATCATCAATCCGGCCATGATCGTGACCTGGCTTGCCGGCCTCTATCTGGTTTGGGCCGGTCACTGGTATGCCAGCGGCTGGTTTCATGGCAAGTTTCTGCTCGTCCTGATCCTGTCCGGCGTTCACGGCATGTTTTCCCGCTACGTCAAGGAATTCGCCGCTGACCGGAATACGAAAAGCCAGAAATTCTATAGGTATATCAACGAGGTGCCGACAGCCCTGATGATCGGTATCGTGGTTCTCGTCATCGTCAAGCCGTTCTGAGCCATCCCGGCAATACCGCCCCGGCGCATTCGCCTTGCGAAGGACGGCGCAATTTTCTATATTGGCGATATCCCACCCCACGCAGGCGGATGTGGTTGCGTTCCGGCTTGACCGGCCGCCGCATCAGGTCTGGTGCCTCACCGGCGCCAACCTTGCTCAGACCTGCGGACCTCATTTCGTCCGCCTTCCCTCAGCCACCTCGCATCCCTCCCAAGTCGCTCCACAGGACCACCCCAATGCGGGAAATCAAACTACAGGACCTCAAGTCAAAGACGCCGGCCGAGCTCGTCTCCTTCGCGGAGGAAAACGGGGTCGAGAATGCCAGCACGATGCGCAAGCAGGAGCTGATGTTCGCCATCCTCAAGCAGCTCGCGATCCAGGAAACCGACATCATCGGTGAGGGCGTCGTCGAGGTTCTTTCGGACGGCTTCGGCTTCCTGCGTTCGCCGGACGCGAACTACCTGCCAGGTCCTGACGACATCTACGTCTCGCCGTCGCAGATCCGTCGTTTCGGCCTGCGCACCGGTGACACCATCGAAGGCCACATCCGCAGCCCGAAAGAGGGCGAGCGCTACTTTGCGCTGCTGAAGGTCAACACGCTGAACTTCGAGGATCCCGAGAAGTCCAAGCACAAGGTCAATTTCGACAACCTCACGCCGCTGTTTCCGGACGAGCGCTTCCGGCTCGAGATCGAGGACGCGACCCGCAAGGATCTGTCGTCGCGCGTCATCGATATCGTCGCGCCGATCGGCAAGGGCCAGCGCGCGCTGATCGTCGCGCCGCCGCGCACCGGCAAGACGGTGCTGATGCAGAACATCGCGCATTCGATCACGGCCAATCATCCCGAGTGCTACCTGATCGTGCTGCTGATCGACGAGCGTCCGGAGGAAGTCACGGACATGCAGCGCTCGGTGAAGGGCGAGGTCGTGTCGTCGACCTTCGACGAGCCGGCGGTCCGTCACGTGCAGGTCGCGGAGATGGTGATCGAGAAGGCCAAGCGCCTGGTCGAACACGGCCGCGACGTCGTCATCCTGCTCGACTCGATTACCCGTCTCGGTCGCGCCTACAACACTGTCGTGCCGTCCTCCGGCAAGGTGCTGACCGGCGGTGTCGACGCCAATGCGCTGCAGCGTCCGAAGCGTTTCTTCGGCGCCGCCCGAAATATCGAGGAAGGTGGCTCGCTGACGATCATCGCGACCGCGCTGGTCGACACTGGCAGCCGCATGGACGAGGTGATCTTCGAAGAGTTCAAGGGCACGGGCAACTCCGAGCTTATCCTCGACCGCAAGGTCGCGGACAAGCGGACCTTTCCGGCGATCGACATCGCCCGCTCCGGCACCCGCAAGGAAGAGCTCATCACCGAGCCGCAGAACCTCAAGAAGATGTATGTGCTCCGTCGTATTCTCAATCCGATGGGCACGATGGACGCGATCGACTTCCTGCTCGACAAGCTCCGCAGCACCAAGAGCAACTCGGAGTTCTTCGAGTCGATGAACACCTGATCGAGGTTCGATCCAACGGTTTGCAAAGGGCGCTCCTCGGAGCGCCCTTTTTGTTTGGGCTCGTTTCTTTGTGCTGGTGCATTCGCGACGCCGATCGGAGGTGTCGTGCCTGTGGGCGTAAAGCATGCCCCCGCAAACCGATTGTGTTTCGCCGGCAGCGGGGCCAACTCTGGTCGCATGCATCCTCATGATCAGACCATCTTTGCGCTGTCCTCGGGACGGCTTCCGAGTGCGATCGCGATCGTCAGACTCTCTGGTCGCCACGCCGGAGCGGCGCTGCAGTTGCTGGCCGGACAGATCCCGGCGGCACGGAGGGCGACGCGGGCCCTGCTCAGGGATGCCGAGGGGGAGCCGATCGACGACGCGGTGGTGCTGTGGTTTCCGGGACCAGCCAGTGCGACCGGAGAGGATGTCGCGGAGCTGCATGTCCATGGCAGCCGGGCTGTGGTCGCGGCGCTGTTTGCCGTGCTCTCGTCGCTGCCAAACCTGAGGCCGGCCGAGCCGGGTGAGTTCACGCGGCGGGCGTTCGAGAATGGCAAGCTCGACCTGACCGAAGCCGAAGGTCTGGATGATCTCATCCATGCAGACACCGACCGGCAGCGACGCCAGGCGTTGCGCCAGCTCAAGGGTCTGCTCGGTGACCGGGCGCGCAACTGGCGCGACCAGATCATTGCGGCCGCGGCGCTGATCGAGGCCGGAATCGATTTCGCCGACGAGGGCGACGTGCCGTCAGAATTGATGGCGCCGGCCATGGCGCGTGTCACGCAGCTGCTTGGCGAGATCGAGGCGGTACTGGCCGGTCAAGGCCGGGCCGAGCGGCTCCGGAACGGTCTGACCGTGGTCATCGCCGGACCGCCCAATGCCGGCAAGTCGACGCTGATCAATCAGCTGGCCAAGCGTGATGTCGCGATCGTCTCACCCCATGCCGGCACGACGCGCGACGTGATCGAGGTCCAGCTCGATCTCGATGGTTATCCGGTGACCCTGATCGATACCGCGGGGATCCGGGAGACCGATGATCCGGTAGAGCAGGAGGGTGTCCGGCGGGCCCGCGCCCGTGCGGCCGATGCGGATCTGGTGCTGTGGCTGTCGGAGGGCGAACCGGTGCCGGCGGAGACTTTAGCGCAGGCGCCGGTCTGGATCGTCCGGAACAAGATCGATCTGAATCCGAGCGCCAGAGATGAGGTGGCCGCCTCGGAGCGAGGCCGGCAGTTTCTGATCTCGGCGCGGAGCGGTGAGGGGCTTTCCGGATTGCTCGACGGCCTGATCGGCTTCGCCCGCGACTATTTCGGGACCGCCGAGAACGGATTGATCACGCGAGAGCGCCAGCGGAAGCTTCTGATGGAGACCAGCGAAGCGCTGCGGCGTTGTCAGGCAGCGGTCGATCTCGGCGAGGAGCTGGCGGCTGAGGAGCTGCGGATCGCGGCACTCTCGCTCGGCCGTCTGCTTGGGCGGGTCGATGTCGAGGATCTGCTCGATGTCATCTTCCGCGAGTTCTGCATCGGGAAGTGATCAGACATAGGCAGTGGCGCCATTATGCTTAATGAAGGGTTGATCGGTTAACCGATCCTGAATTGGTTCACGCGAAGGCGGTGCTCAGTTTCAAGCGTTTCACGTGAAACAATCCGGGTCTCCGCCTAACCCGTGTTTCACGCGAAACGTCTTTTGAGGACGGCTTTCGCGCGGTTGATACCGGGAGCCGCGGATTGCGGCTTTCGCGCCTCGGCTGTCTAATCATGCGGATCGACGTCAGGGTCTGCTCGATGTCTTCCGTACGTTCTACATCCAGACGTAAGCGAACGTTGTGCGTCGTCGCATTATGCTCGATGGAGCTCTGACGGACTAACCCATCGCTACGTGAACAGTCGCTCGCGTTCCCAAGCGTTTCACGTGAAACAACCCCCATCTTTCGCGGGCACGTGAAACGTTAGGCGGGACTCACAGCGCTCCAACGAGGAGCCGCGATCGCGGGAGTAACGATCAGCGGTCTGCTTTCGGCGGGTCGACGTCGACGATCTGTGCGGTGGTCAACTTCCGCGAGTTCTTCATCGGGATTAATGACCCATCGTCCGGTCGTCTCAGGATGTTTAATGAAGAGTTGACCGGTTAACCGATCCTCAATTGTTTCACGTGAAACAGGCGTTCCGGCTCCCCAGGCGTTTCACGTGAAACATGGCATCTCTCCGCGAGCGGTCTTTCACGTGAAACGCCTTTTGAGGACCGCTCTCAAGCGCTAGATATCTCGCCATGAGCGACAATCAGACATCCTTCGACGTCATCGTCATCGGTGGCGGCCATGCCGGTTGCGAAGCCGCCGCGGCTGCCGCCCGGATGAGCGCCCGCACAGCCTTGGTGACCCATCACTTCGCGACCATCGGCGCGATGTCCTGCAATCCCGCGATCGGCGGATTGGGAAAGGGACATCTAGTTCGCGAAGTCGACGCACTCGATGGCCTGATGGGCCGCGTCGCCGATGCCGGCGGCATCCAGTTTCGTGTCCTGAACCGGCGCAAGGGTCCGGCCGTCCGGGGGCCGCGCGCCCAGGCCGATCGGAAGCTCTATGCCGCGGCGATGCAGGCGGCGATCCGGGCGACGACGAACCTCACGGTGATCGAAGGCGAAGCCGACGAGCTGATATCAGCCGATGGCCGGGTGAGGGGTCTGAAGCTCGGCGACGGGCGGGTGTTCAGCTGCGGCGCTGTCGTGATCACGACCGGCACCTTTCTGCGTGGTCTGATTCATCTCGGTGAAAAGACCTGGCCGGCGGGTCGGGTCGGTGAAGCTCCCGCGCTCGGACTGTCCCGATCGCTCGAAGCCATCGGCTTCAAGCTCGGACGTCTCAAGACCGGCACGCCACCCCGTCTCGACGGATCGACGATCGACTGGGGCGCAGTCGAGATGCAGCCTGGGGACGATCCGCCTGAGCCGTTCTCCGTCCTGACAGAGGCAATCACGACGCCGCAGATCCAGTGCGGGATCACCCGGACGACGACGGCGACCCATGACGTGATCCGTGCCAACGTGCATCGCTCGCCGATGTACTCCGGCCAGATCAAGTCGACCGGGCCGCGCTATTGCCCCTCGGTCGAGGACAAGATCGTGCGCTTCGGGGATCGCGACGGCCACCAGATCTTCCTGGAGCCGGAGGGTCTCGACGATACGACGGTCTATCCGAACGGCATCTCGACCTCGTTGCCCGAGGAGGTCCAGCTCGCGCTGCTGCCGACCATTCCCGGCCTCGGACGGGTGCGGATGATCCGGCCCGGCTATGCCATCGAGTACGACCATGTCGATCCGCGCGAGCTCGAACCGACCCTGCAGACCAAGCGGATGACGGGCCTGTTCCTGGCCGGCCAGATCAACGGCACCACCGGCTATGAAGAGGCGGCGGCCCAAGGCCTGGTCGCCGGGCTCAACGCCGCGCTCGCCGCAGGCGGCGGCGAACCTGTCGTGTTCGATCGCGCCGATGGCTATCTCGGGGTCATGATCGATGACCTCGTGACCCGCGGCATCACCGAGCCGTATCGGATGTTCACCTCGCGGGCGGAGTATCGTCTCACCCTGCGCGCCGACAATGCCGACCAGCGCCTGACCGACAAGGGCATCGGGCTCGGCTGCGTCGGTGTGGATCGGGCGCGCTTCCACCGGACAAAGATGGACGCGCTTGAAGCCGCGCGGTCGCTCGCGAAGTCGCTGACGATCACGCCGAACGAGGCGGCCAAGCACGGGCTCACACTCAACCGGGACGGCCAGCGCCGATCGGCGTTCGAGCTGATGGCCTATCCCGACATCGGCTTCTCGGAGGTGAGATCGATCTGGCCCGAACTCGGCACGATTGATCCGGCGATTGCGACCCATCTCGAGATCGATGCCAAATACGATGTCTATCTCCGCCGGCAGAGTGAGGATGTCGATGCCTTCCGACGCGATGAGGGCTTGGTGCTTGGCGACGTCGATTACGCACTTGTCCCAGGTCTCTCGAACGAGGCTCGGGCGAAGCTGACCGTCGCGAAACCGTGGACGATCGGGCAGGCGGGTCGGATCGACGGCATGACGCCGGCGGCACTCGGAATCCTCGCGGCCTATCTGCGGCGCGAGGCGCGGCGCAACAAGGCGATGGGCTGAGGGATTTCACGTGAAACGATCAGCCCCCGCCGCGATGCCCAAAGTCGCCGATGCCGACAGGGCGGCCGCGCTCACCCTGACTCCTGTTTCACGTGAAACAGAGCAGCGCCTCGACCGCTACGTCGCGTTGCTCGCGGAGTGGCAGGCCAAGACCAACCTCGTCGCACCCTCGACCTTGCCGCATCTCTGGACCCGGCACATTTCGGATTCGCTGCAGCTTCTCGATCTCGCACCCGAGGCCAAGATCTGGGTCGATCTCGGCAGCGGCGGCGGCTTTCCCGGGGTGGTGCTCGCCTGCGCGCTGGCCGAGCGGCCGGGAGCCCAGGTGCATCTGGTCGAGCGCAACGCCAAGAAGGCGGCGTTCCTGCGCGAAGCAATTCGTATCACCGGCACACCGGGGATCGTGCATTTGTCAGAGATCGGGGATATCGTGGAGAAGTGGAGCGGAGGAGTCGATTGCGTGACCGCACGCGCGCTGGCTCCGCTACACCAACTCATCGGCTTTGCGGAGCCCCTGGTGAAAAAAGGCGCGAAAGCGCTGTTTCTAAAGGGTCAAGATGTAGATGCGGAATTGA
Organism: Bradyrhizobium sp. SSBR45G; assembly: GCF_030159255.1. Taxonomy (GTDB): domain Bacteria; phylum Pseudomonadota; class Alphaproteobacteria; order Rhizobiales; family Xanthobacteraceae; genus Bradyrhizobium. Next base: position 40,526 of record NZ_BSCT01000008.1, read on the forward strand.
CCGAATCTACTAAGTATTGGAAAATTGAGCCGAAACTTCATTCCAGCCGGACGGGCGGGCAGGGCTGGATCGTCGCAATCGATTGCATCGAGCGACAGAGCTGAATTCCGCTGATACAACCAATGGCGATCGCGCATGGCCGTAATTGATCAGATTTATCAAGAAGATAGAGCCCCTCATCCGGAGGGGCATCCGCGCATCCTGGCGCTCGCCAATCAGAAGGGCGGGGTCGGCAAGACCACGACCGCGATCAACTTGGGTACAGCGCTGGCTGCGATCGGCGAGCGCGTGCTGATCGTCGATCTCGATCCGCAGGGCAATGCGTCGACCGGGCTCGGCATCGACCGCGGCAGCCGCAACTGCTCGACCTATGACGTGTTGATCGGCGAGGCCTCGCTGCGCGACGCGGTGGTCGCGACTGCGGTGCCTCGGCTCCACATCGCGTCCTCGACGATGGATCTGTCGGGCCTCGAGCTCGAACTCGGCACCAGCGCCAACCGCGCCTTCCGCCTGCGCGACGCCATCGCGGGCCTCAACAACAACGTCTCGCCGGAGAACGACTACACCTACGTGCTGGTCGACTGCCCGCCGTCGCTGAACCTGCTGACCGTCAACGCGATGGCCGCGTCGGATGCGATCCTGGTGCCGCTGCAGTGCGAGTTCTTCGCGCTCGAAGGTCTGTCGCAACTGCTGCAGACCGTGGAGCAGGTGCGCTCGACCTTGAACCCGAACCTGTCGATCCACGGCATCGTGCTGACGATGTTCGACTCGCGCAACAACCTGTCCAACCAGGTCGTCGCCGACGTCCGCCAGTTCATGGGATCGAAGGTCTACAACACCATGATCCCGCGCAACGTCCGCATCTCGGAGGCGCCGTCCTACGGCAAGCCGGTGCTGGTCTATGATCTCAAATGCGTGGGCAGCGAAGCGTATCTCAAGCTCGCGACCGAGGTCATCCAACGCGAGCGCGACCTGCGCGCCAACTGATCAACGGCAGACTGATCAGTGCCATGCCGCCGGGTGACGTTGCATCGCCCGGACCCCATTCGAGGATGACGGCGAAGTCCGGCAACGGATGTCGTGAACCCTGCTCTTTGCGCCGACGCAGCGCATCGGCAGCCGGACGCAAGCGGAGCGTGATGTGAATCCAAAGGAGAAGGCGATGGCGGACGAGTCGCGATCGCGATTGGGCCGGGGTCTTGCAAGTCTGATCGGTGACGTGAACCGCGAGGCGGGCGCGCCGCCGGAGCGGCCGCGCAGCCAGCGCAAGGTGCCGATCGAATTCCTCAAGCCGAACCCGCGCAATCCACGCAAGACGTTTTCGGACAGCGAGCTCGCCGAGCTCTCGGCTTCGATCAAGCAGCATGGCGTGATCCAGCCGATCGTGGTGCGCCCGATCAAGGGCCAGCAGGACCGGTTCGAGATCATCGCCGGCGAGCGGCGCTGGCGCGCCTCGCAGGCCGCCGGCCTGCATGAGGTGCCGATCGTTCCGGTCGATGTCAGCGACAGCGATGCGCTGGAGCTCGCGATCATCGAGAACGTGCAGCGCGAGGACCTCAATCCGATGGAGGAGGCGCAGGGCTATCACGCCCTCGCCAACGAGTTCAAACGCAACCAGGAAGACATCGCCAAGATCGTCGGCAAGAGCCGCAGCCACGTCGCCAACATGATGCGGCTGACCAAGCTGCCGGCCGAGGTGCAGGGCTTCATCGCGACGGGGCAGATTTCCGCCGGCCACGCCCGCGCGCTGATCAGCCTGCCCGATCCGCTGTCGGCGGCGAAGAAGATCATCGCCGAGGGACTGAACGTCCGGCAGACCGAAGCGCTCGCCCATGACGAGGGCGTGCCGGAGCGCAAGCCGCAGAAGCCGCGCGTGAGCAGCGGCGGCGATGCGCCGGCCGAGAAGAAGGACGCCGACACCCTGGCGCTCGAAAAGCGCGTCGGCGACGCGCTCGGCCTCACTCTGTCGATCAGCCACCGCGATCCCGGCGGCACCGTGCAGATCACCTATCGCAGCCTCGAACAGCTCGACGAGGTGATGCGCCGGCTGGAGCAGGGTTAGTCGTCAGTTCGGGGGGGCGCCGACCGATTGCGACGAATGAGTTGGTGAACCTGAGTTAGTTTGTTGGCGCGTCCTCACCATATGGTCACGCTGGGTCAAGCCCGGACATGACGAGCACCTGATATGTCGTGAGCACGTACGGCCTGTGCTTCCTGGTCGCGACTGTCCAAGTTTGATCGCTGCTCTTTCCTCCGTCATTCCGGGGCGTGCGCAGCACGAGCCGGGAATCCATCTCACGGCAGATGATGCGGCCTGATGGATTCCGGGCTCGCCGCGCTGGCGCGCGTCGCCCCGGAATGACGACGGAAATTGGGGAGCCGCCGCAGATCCCGTCTCGGGCGTCGCCACTGAGTCAGCCGGGGTCCCGGAAGCCGATCATCCTTTCCGACGCGCGTTCACGGCGATCGACAGCAACGTCCGCTGCGCGATCGCTGCGGCAAGTCCCGGCTGCTTGCGCATGTCGAGGGCGGCGGTCGCGAGTTGGTCGATGATCGGCAGCAGCCGGGCAGGGGAGAAATTGCGCAGCGCCGTCTCGGCGCTTGGCTTGCGTGAGAAGTGCAGCCGGGGAAAGCCGCCCTCCAGAATGGATGAGACCGGCGTGCCCGAGGCGACGGCGAGCGCCGATTTGTGCAGCCATGCTGCATGTCGCTGCGCAGCAGAGATGATGACGCCCGGGTAGGTGCCGGCGATCAAGGCCTTGCCGAACTCGATCTCGACCACGTCAGGCTTGCCGCCGAAGGCGCCATCGACGATCGGGTCGAGCTTCATTTCCGAAGCGTCCGCGACGACCGCCATGACATGGTCGAGCGTGACCTCGCCTTCGCCATGGGCGTACAGGGTCAGCTTGCGCAGCTCGTTGCGTGAGGCCTGGCGGTCGCCGCCGAGCAGGGCCATCAGAGAGGCGCGGGCATCGGGCGCGATGCGCAGGGCCGCCGTGCGGAGCTCCTCATCGATCAGTTTGGCGAGATCGCGCTCGGTGTCGGGATAGCAACCGATCGCCACCGCGGTGGCCGCCTTCTCACAGATCTTGCGCAGCGGCGAATCCGGCCGGACATCGCCGGCCTCGATGACGATGCGGCAGTCCCGCACGTTCATTCCGGTCAGCGTCTCGACGCCACTGGCGAAATTGCGCGAGCCGGCGCGGACCCGGATCGCGCGGCGGCCGCCGAACAGCGGCACCGTCATGGCCTCGTCGACGAGGCGCGACGGCTCGGCGGCAAGCTCGTCGCCGTCCAGCCTCACGACCGAAAACGGATCATCGGGATTGTCGACGGCCGACGCCATCAGGGCGTCGGCGCGCTCGCGCACCAGCCCGGTATCCGGCCCATAGAGCAGGATCAGCGGCCGCCCGGGATCCGGTCTGGCGAGGAAGGCGTCGATGTCTTTTCCGCGCAGCGCGACCACGGCGGTTTCCGCCGTGCGTCAGGTGCCCGCGGTGAAGTAGGCCGCGAGCCGCGTCTTGATCTTCTCGGCGACCTCTTCGGAGGCGCGATCCTCGGCGTCGCGGAAGGCGCGCTGCCGGGAGAAGCGCTGGTAGGAGCCGGGGATGTCGTAGGAGGTCCGCGCGAAGGTGGTTCCGGTCATCACCGACTTGTTGGTCGCGAGCTCGACCAGATTGTACTGCACGTCGATGCCGACATTCTCCGTGGTCGGCAAGCCGGTCGTCTGCGAGACGATCAGCGACGACCGGCTGGTCTGGAACTTCAGCACCAGCTTGTGAGTCGGCGCCATCCCGGTAGCGGTGCCATAGAGCTTGAACGCCAGCGCGTTGCGGATGTCGACGCCGATCCGCGCCTCGGGCGAGGCATTCGGCTTGTCGACCGGCGGCAAGTCGACGCCCATCAGCTTTTCGCGCAGGCCCGGCGTGCCGTCGGCATGCTCGGCATACATCGGCTGGAAGCAGCCGGCCGTCAGCCCGGCCAATGCGGCCACGGCAATCAGGCGGGCAGCGATCCGAAACCTAGCCGACGACATTCACGATCCTCTTGGGAACAATGATCACCTTGCGGACGGGCTTGCCGTCCAGCGCCAGTTTTACTGCATCGAGCGCCAAAACGGCAGACTCAATTTCCGGATTCTGCGCGTTGCTGGCGACTGTGACTTCTCCGCGCTTCTTGCCGTTGACCTGAACCACCAGGGTCATGCTGTCCTCAACCAGCAAATCTCGTTCGATTTGCGGCCAGGACGCCTCCGAGATCAGCCCGGTCCGGCCCAGCACCTGCCAGCATTCCTCGGCCAGATGCGGCATCATCGGCGAGAACAGCTGCACCAGGATGCCTGCGGCCTCGCGAATCGCCCAGGCCAGGTCGGGCGCCGGCGCGGCCGGCCGCGCCAGCGCGTCGGCGAGCGCATTGGCGAATTCGCGGATATGCGCCAGGCAGACGTTGAAATGCAGCCTTTCGATGCCGCCGGTCACCTTGTCGAGCGCGCCATGCGCGGCCTTGCGCAGCGCCAGCGCCTCCGCACCGAACGTGGCCGGGCGGGAGGAGGGGGCTTGTAGGCCTGCCGCGACCGATTCGTTCACCAGCCGCCACAGCCGCTGGACGAAGCGCGCCGCGCCCTGGACCCGCTCGTCGCTCCAGATCACGTCGCGATCGGGCGGCGAGTCCGACAGCATGAACCAGCGGGCGACGTCGGCGCCGTAGCTCTCGATGATGTCGTCGGGGTCGACGGTGTTCTTCTTCGACTTCGACATCTTCTCGATCGGACCGATCGTGATGTCCTCGCCGGTCGCGGTCAGCACCGCACGGCGGCCATTGCCGCCGATCTCGATCTTGACCTCGGCCGGATTGACGAAGGTGCCGTCGGCCTTCTGGTAGGTCTCGTGCACCACCATGCCCTGCGTGAACATGCCCGCGAACGGCTCGTCCATCGCGACGTGGCCAGTGGCCTTCATCGCGCGGGTGAAGAAGCGGCTGTAGAGCAGGTGCAGGATCGCGTGCTCGACGCCGCCGATATACTGGTCGACCGGCATCATCCGGTTGGCGACATCGGGTGTGGTCGGCGAGCCCTCGTTCCACGGATCGGTGAAGCGCGCGAAGTACCAGGACGAGTCGACGAAGGTGTCCATGGTGTCGGTTTCACGCTGCGCCTTGCCGCCGCATGTCGGGCAGGTGACGTGCTTCCACGTTGGATGGTGGTCGAGCGCATTGCCGGGCTTGTCGAAGGTGACGTCGTCCGGCAGCACCACGGGCAGGTCCTTGGCCGGCACCGGCACGACATCGCATTTCGGGCAGTGAATCACCGGGATCGGGCAGCCCCAATAGCGCTGCCGCGAGATGCCCCAATCGCGCAGGCGGAAATTGACCTGGCGCTCGCCGACACCAGCACCGCCGCGCTGCTCGGTCTCGAGGCGCCTGGCGACCTCGTCCTTGGCCTGCGCGATCGTCATGCCGTCGAGGAAGCGCGAATTGATCAGGCGACCGTCGCCGTCGAAGGCGGTGTCGGTGATGACGAAGCTCGCCGGGTCCTGGCCCTCGGGACAGACTACCGGCGTGTTGCCGAGACCGTATTTGTTGACGAAGTCGAGGTCGCGCTGATCATGCGCCGGGCAGCCGAAGATGGCGCCGGTGCCGTATTCCATCAGCACGAAATTGGCGACATAGACCGGCAAGGTCCAGCTCGGGTCGAACGGATGCACGGCGCGGATGCCGGTGTCGAAGCCCTGCTTCTCCGCGGTGTCGATCGCCGCCTGCGCCGTGCCGACCCGCTTGATCTCGGCGATGAACGCGGCGAGCTCGGGATTCTTTGTGGCCGCCGCCTGCGCCAGCGGATGGTCCGCCGAGATCGCCATGAACTTGGCGCCGAACAGCGTGTCGGGTCGCGTCGTGAAGATCTTCAGCTCGGACTCGCCTGCAGGCGTCGTCGCCGGATCCAGCGCGAAGCGGATCAGCAGGCCTTCCGACCGGCCGATCCAGTTGCGCTGCATCAGCCGCACCTTGTCGGGCCAGCGGTCCAGCCCGTCGAGCGCGTCCAGCAGCTCCTGCGAGTACTTCGTGATCTTGAACACCCACTGGCTCATCTCACGCTGTTCGACCACCGCACCAGAGCGCCAGCCGCGGCCGTCGATGACCTGCTCGTTGGCGAGTACGGTCATGTCGACCGGATCCCAGTTGACCTTGCGCTTCTCGCGCTCGACCAGCCCAGCCTGCATGAAGTCGAGGAACATCTTCTGCTGGTGCTTGTAGTAGGACGGGTCGCAGGTGGCGAACTCGCGGGCCCAATCGAGCGACAGGCCGATCGAGCGCAGCTGCTTCTTCATCGCCGCGATGTTGTCGTAGGTCCACGCCTTCGGCGCGACCTTGCGCTCGATCGCCGCATTCTCCGCCGGCAGGCCGAACGCGTCCCAGCCCATCGGATGCAGCACATTGAAGCCCTTGGCCCGCATGAACCGCGCCAAGACGTCGCCGAGCGTATAATTACGGACATGGCCGATATGGATGCGTCCCGACGGATAGGGAAACATCTCGAGTACGTAGTATTTCGGACGCGGATCGTCGTTCTTGGTGGCGAAAATCGCCTTGTCGTCCCACTGGCGCTGCCAGCGCGGCTCGGCTTCACGGGCGTTGTAGCGTTCGGATGTCATGGAATCGCTTATAATTTTCGAGGATTCGCGTCGTTTTTCGACGGCGGACTAGGCCACAAAAGCGGCATGAAGGTCAATGGGGCGGCAGATGATGATACCATTTCGCGCAGCTGCTAAACGACGGTAATCGCGCGTTTTTTGCGCGCCTCGGCAGGAGTGTCGAAGGTCGGGTTGAGGCGCGGTTAAGACTTGAATGGGAGACTGAGTGCATACATTCAGGCATCAGCCCGCATCTGGGATCACTCCACATCGTGTCCGGCGCTACGTTCGACGAGCTTGACTTCGAGTACGCGACGACTGTCGCGGAAAAGGCCATGAAATCCATGGCTCAACAGCGCGTGCCACCGACGCCTAACAACTTCCATCTGTGGTTCAAATACTCGCTCGGCTCGGCGTCGGACCTCAAGCGCGCGGTCGACATCCTTGTCAGCAACAAGCGCAAGTTCGACAAGACCACGAACCAGGCGCTGTTCGACACCTATATCGGACAGCAGGGCACGGAAGCTGCCGTCGTCCATAAGGTCTCGCAGCAGCTGCATGGCGTGATGGACTCTGCCAAGGGCTATCTGACGGCCGCCATCGCCGACAACCGCACGCATATGGCGGCGATCGACGGCGTTGCCGAACGCAACGAGCAGGGCGTCGATCCGAAAATCCTGATCGAGAATCTGGTCAGCGAACTCGCCCAGGCCACCGCGCGTGCCGCCAAGCTGGAAGCGAGCTTCGCCGAGAAGTCGCGCGAGCTCGACACCATCAGGGACTCGCTCAACAAGTCCGAGCAGCGCGCGCGCACCGATACGCTCACCGGACTGCCGAACCGCCGTGCTCTGGAAGAGTTCTTCCGTCATGCGCAGATCGACGCCATGGAGCGCGACGAGCCGCTGAGCATTCTCCTGATCGACGTCGATCACTTCAAGAAGTTCAACGACAATTACGGCCATGGCGTCGGCGACCAGGTGCTGCGCCTCGTCGCCAAGGCGCTGCGTGAGCGCGTGCGCGACAAGGATCTTCCAGCGCGCTATGGCGGCGAGGAGCTGATCGCGGTGCTGCCGCAGACCGATCTCGAAGGCTGCAACGCGATTGCCGAACGTATCCGCCGTACCATCGCCGACTGTCAGTTCACGCGGCGGTCGACCGGCGAGGTGCTGCCGCAGATCACGGTGTCGATCGGCGTCGGCCAGTTCCAGTTCGGCGAATCGATGGCCGATCTGATCGACCGCTGTGACCGCGCGCTCTATTTGGCCAAGAAGCTCGGCCGCAATCGCGTCATCACTGAGCTGGAGCTCGACCGCAAGCTGGCCGTCGGCTGATCGACCCTTGACTGTCGCGCCGGCTCAGCTGGCGCGCGCTACGGCGCCGTCGTCATCGGCGAACTCACCGAAACCATGTGCGACCACCGTGTTGCGCCCGCGATGCTTGGCGGCATAGAGCGCGGCATCGGCCGCCTCGATCAGGTCGCCGGGCGTCAGCGCCTCGTTGGGCCGGGTCGAGGCGACGCCGACGCTGACGGTGACGCATTGATGCGCCGACGTCGCATGCGGCAGCTCCAGGTCCAGCACTGCCGCGCGCACCTGCTCGCCGATATCGAGTGCCTGCCTGGCATTCATGCCCGGCAGCAGCAGGCAGAACTCCTCGCCGCCATAGCGGCCGGCAAACGCCGTGGTCGCGCCGGCGATCTGCGACAGCGTCTCGCCGAGCCGTGACAAACAGGCGTCGCCCTCGGGATGGCCATAGGTGTCGTTGTAGAGCTTGAAATGATCGACATCGATCATCAGCAGCGACAGATCACTGCAGGTCTGTTGCGCACGCGCCCATTCGACATCGATGCGGTTCTGGAAGCCGCGCCGGTTGGCGAGGCCCGAGAGCATGTCGATCGAGGCCATCACCGTCAGCCGGTCGTTGGCGGCGATCAGCTCGCGCTCGCGTTGGCCAAGCTTGGCGGCCATGGCGTTGAACGATTTCGCCAGCGGCAGGAACTCCGAGGGCAGATGCTTGGTGGCGACCCGCGCCGACCAATGGCCGTGGCCGAAGCGCTTGGCCGTCGCAGCGAGCATGTTGACGGGTCTCACGATCAGCTTCTCGGCGGCGATCAGCGCGCCCAGCAGCACGATCAGGCAGACCAGGCCAGCCTGCAGATAGGCGTTCTGGATCTCGCGGTCGATCGCGGCGGTGACGCGCGTCTCGTCGATGCTGACGATGAGGCGCGACCCGGTATCGGTGATGCGCGTGAAGGTGATCGCGCGCTTGGAGCCGTCAGCCGCCGTGAACGACAACGTGTCGGTCGGCTTGCTCGAGCTCATCGCCGTTTCGGCGACGGCCGACAGCAAGGGCACGCTGTCGAGTGGCCGGCCGATCAGCTCGGAGCGGTCGGCCGGCGCGGCCAGCACGGTTCCCTCACTGTCGATCAGCACCGCGGTGATGCCCGGGCGGCCGCCAAGATTGCTCATGATCTTGGACATCCATTCCAGGTTCACGCTGGCGAGCATCACGGCGTCCGGCTCGCCGGTGATGGCGGCGACCGGATAGGCGGCCATCACGATCGGCGTGTGCGCCGGCTTCGCCAGCAGATAGTCGCTGAACACGAAGTCGCGGGCTTCCTGGGCACCGCGGAAATAGGGCCGGTCGCTGAAATCGAGTCCGACATATTGATTGTTGGTCGAGCACTGAATGCGGCCGTCACGGCCGGCGATCATCAGGGTGCGGATCCAGGGCAAGGTCGTCGGCAGGCTGGCCCGCATCATGTCGCAGCTGCGGCTGACCCCGGCGGCCGAGGCCCGCACATAGGCGGTCGACTTCAGCACCGTCTCGACCGACATGATGACCTCGCGCTGCATGTCGGCGCTTTGGCGTGCGAGGCCGAAGAATTCCTCGGTGGCGAGTGCGATCTGCCGGATCCTGGTGGATTCCAGCGAGCGCGCGCGCTCCAGCATCAGCGGCGCCACCAGGATCAGGGCGAGCAGCGCAAGGCGCGCGCGAATCCCCATGAGCCGGTTCAGCTTCACTCTATTGCGATTGAAGCGGATGCTTGGCATTTCTTTCCCCTACCCCCGGTTCGGCAGGGTAAGGGGAAGGGTTCAAGAACCCTTTCTCGAACTCCGTAAAATTGCAGCCAAACCCGTAAATCTACCGCCCCACGGACGCCATCTTGCCCAGTGATTCGAATGCCTCATCCTCGTCGCCGTCATCGGCGCTCGCCGCCGTCGAGCAGGAGATCCTGCGCGCCTGCAGCGATGCCAAGCGCGACCGCGCCTCGGTCACGCTGATCGCAGTCTCGAAAACCTTCGCTGCCGACGCCATCGCACCGGTGATCATGGCCGGGCAGCGCGAGTTCGGCGAAAATCGCGTCCAGGAAGCCAAGGGCAAGTGGCCGCCGCTGCTGGAGGCGCATCCGGGCCTTCGGCTGCACCTGATCGGGCCGCTGCAATCCAACAAGGCCAAGGAGGCGGTGGCGCTGTTCGACGCCATCCATTCGGTCGACCGTCCCAGCCTGTGCGCGGCGCTGGCCAAGGAGATCGCCGCCCAGGGCCGGCATCCGCAATTGTTCGTCCAGATCAATATCGGCGAGGAACCGCAGAAGGCGGGCATTGCGCCCGGCGAGGCCGACGCCTTCATCGCCGCCTGCCGCAAGGATTATGGGCTGGAGATTTCAGGCCTGATGTGCATTCCGCCGGTCGACGAGGCGCCAGGTCCGCATTTTGCGCTGACCGCCAAGATCGCGGCTCGAAATGGTCTGGCGAACCTCTCGATGGGCATGAGCGCGGACTTTGCGACCGCGATCCAGTTCGGCGCCACCCATGTGCGGGTGGGATCGGCCATCTTCGGGCATCGCTGAGGCCGCTGTCGGCGTCGTTGCAAGCCAGTCCTGCTTCCTGCGGACCGGATGGCTCGCGGTGACGGCGTCGCTCATTCGAACCTGACGGACACCTGCCCGAGGTCGCCGAAATCGGCCTCCATGTGGTCGCCACTGCCGATCGGCAGCGGCGGATGACAGGTGCCGGTCGTGACCACCTGCCCTGCCCGCGCCGTGATGCCGAGCCCGCTCAATTCATTGACCAGCCAGGCCAGCGCCACACGGGGATCGCCGAGCACGTTGCGGCCATGCCCGATGAAGGTTTCGCCGCGCAGTCTGATGCGGGGACGCTCCTCGATCAGGTCCCGGCTCCGCCAGGCGGCGGCGGCCGGCGTGCCCAGCACGAACAGATGCGCGCAGGCATTGTCGGCGATCAGCTGCGCCTCGCCGGCGCCGACGAAATCGGCGAACCGCGAATCCGGGATCTCGATCGCCGGATGCAGCGTATCGACGGCGGCCAGCACCTCCGCCACATCATAAGGTGTCGCCCGTGGCGGCAGGTCGATGCCGAGGCGGAACGCGAATTCTGGCTCGGCGACCTTCATCGCATTGCCGGCCATGGATGCGGTGCCGCCGACTGGCAGCACGGTTTCGGCCAGGATGCGCCCGGCCATCGGTCCGGCGACATTGATATGGCGCTGTCCGGCCTCGCTGGTGGCCGCAATCTTCCATCCGAACAAGGGCTTGGCCGACTGTTTCTCGATCTCGGCCTGGATCGCATAGCCCTCGGCACGGTCGCGCGGACGCAGCTCCGGCGGCAGCGCCGCCAGCTTGCGGCCACCGTTCCAATGCTCACGCAGGATGCCGGAGGCGCCGGCCAGCTGATCCGGTGCGCGCATGATGTCCTCCCTCGGGTCTCTTTTTATCCTTGGATGACGATCCTGGTGCGCGGGCCGATCCTTTGCAACAGCCGTAGCATCGCTGGCCGGGTCATCGCCACGCAGCCGGCGGTGGGGCCGAAGTTCGGACGCGCCAGATGCAGGAAGACCGCGCTGCCGCGGCCTGCGATCCGGGGACGGCTGTTGTGGTCGATCTCGATGATGAAGTCGTAGAGGTGATCCTGGCGCGCCAGCCGGTCGCCGGGCCGGTCGCCGCGCAGTCGGATCGGCTGGTTGTAATGCCGGTCGGCCGGGTCCTCGCACCAGGCGTCCTCCGGGCCGATCAACCGGACTGGCAGGAGGGTGCGCGGACGGGAATGGCGGTCGGCCCGCCACCACAGCCGGCGCGGGCGGAACGTTCCCCGCGGAGTGCCGCCGTCGCCCTCCCGCTTGTTGGCCAGGATTCCGCCGCGGCCGAGCGCGACCGGGATGACCTGGCCCCAGACCTGCAGCCAGCCACGCTGCCGTGACCCGGCGGCGGTGCGGATCGCGATCAGGCTCGCTGGCATGCCACGCGGCCCCTTCCATCATGAGATCGAACAACGTGCCTTGTCATTGCCATGCATTGCCCGGCAATTGCCTTAATGTCGGCGAATGGTCCGCCGCGACGCTCGAACAGGACATTCATCTCATTCCCTGCCCAATTCTGGAGTAGAGTACCGGGCGCTTGTGAATCGGTAACAGCCCCCTACTTCAAGACGGAACAGGGCTGAAGAGCCTGTTTGCCCACCGCTGCGGCGCCAAATCACCCGATCCCGCCGGCGCCACCAAGAGGATTGTACCAATGGCCAATGCCCGCAAGATCCTGATCGTGGACGACGACACCGATCTGCGCGACACCTTGATGGAGCAGCTCTCGCTGCATGACGAGTTCGAAGCCCAGGCCGTCGATACCGGCGCCAAGGGCGCCAGCGCGGCCAAGGCCAATGCACCCGACCTGGTGCTGATGGATGTCGGCCTGCCCGATACCGACGGCCGCGAGGTGGTGCGATCCCTGCGGAAGGGCGGCTTCAAGGCGCCGATCATCATGCTGACCGGCCACGACACTGATTCGGATACGATTCTCGGGCTTGAATCCGGCGCCAATGACTACGTCGCCAAGCCGTTCCGCTTCGCCGTGCTGCTGGCCCGCATCCGCGCCCAGCTGCGCCAGCACGAGGCCAGCGAGGACGCGGTGTTCTCGGTCGGCCCCTACAGCTTCCGTCCCGGCTCCAAGATGCTGACCGGCGCCAATGCCCGCAAGGTCCGGCTGACCGAGAAGGAAACCGCCATCCTGCGCTTCCTCTACCGCGCCGGCCAGCAGCCGGTGTCGCGCGAGACCCTGCTCCAGGAGGTCTGGGGCTACAATTCGGGCGTCACCACCCACACTCTGGAAACGCATATTTACCGTCTGCGGCAGAAGATCGAGAAAGATGCCGCTAATCCAGAGATTCTCGTCACGGAGGCCGGTGGCTACAAGTTGGTGCCGTGATACGTTCGGGGATTGGCGGCTTGCCGTCCATGATATTGGTTCCATTTCGCCTTCCCCGGGCCCTTGATGTCGATCGAAGACGATATTGCGCTATTGGAGCGCGTCCCAACGCTGCGTCTCTTGGGAAGCGATTCGCTGCGCATGATCGCGATCGGCTCCGAGCAGCGTAACATCCAGAGCGGCGAGACCCTGTTCCGCGAGGGCGACACGGCCGATTGCGGCTATGTCGTCCAGCGCGGAGCGTTGCGCGTCAACGACGAAGGCGGCGCCGAGATCGTTGCCAAGCCGAGCATGCTGATCGGCGAGCTGGCGCTGCTGGTGGAAATGCGACGTCCGGCGACCGCCACGGCGCTGGAATATTCCACGGTGGTTCGGATCTCGCGCAGCCTGTTCCAGCGCGTGCTGGAAAGCGATGCCGTGGCGGCGCGCCGGCTGCGCGACGAGTTCGCCCACCGCGCCAACCGCATCGCCACCGACATCCTGACGGCCGGCGCCAAGCTGACGTCGTGATCTGAGCCGAGGCGGCGACCGCTACACGTCCAGCGTCACGGTGACCGGGACATGGTCCGACGGCCGCTCCCAGCTGCGGGCATCGCGCAGGATCCTGAAATCGCTGACCCGATCCTTCAGCGCGCGGGACACCCAGATGTGGTCGAGCCGGCGGCCGCGGTCGCCGACGGTCCAGTCGGCGGCCCGGTAGCTCCACCACGTATAGACCTTCTCGGACATCGGGATGCGCTCGCGCGCGACATCGATCCATTCGCCGTGCATCTGCGCCGCCAGCAGCTTCTCGGTTTCGATCGGCGTGTGCGAGACCACCTTCAAGAGCTGCTTGTGCGACCAGACGTCGTGCTCATGCGGCGCGACGTTGAGGTCGCCCACGAGGATGTGGCGGTCGTCGCCGCGCGGATGCAGCGGCTCGCACGCCTTCATCTCGTCGAGGAATTGCAGCTTGTGCTCGAATTTCGGATTGAGCGCGGGATCGGGAATGTCGCCGCCGGCCGGCACGTAGAAATTATGCAGCACCAGCGGCTGCGCCAGCTGCGCCTTCTCGCCGAACGCCACCGTGATGTGACGCGAGTCGACCTTGTCGCAGAAGGTGCGGACATGGGTGGTCTCGAACGGCCATTTCGAGATCACGGCCACGCCGTGATAGCCCTTCTGCCCGTTCAGCGCGATGTGCTCGTAGCCGAGCCGCTTGAAGCGCTTCAGCGGGAAGGCATCGTCGATGCACTTGGTTTCCTGCAGGCACAGCACATCGGGCCTGACCTGCTTGATGAGCTTGGCGACGAGGTCGATGCGCAGGCGCACCGAATTGATGTTCCAGGTGGTCAGGACGAGACGCATGAGATCTGCGTCATAGCATGGAATGCGGCGGCGTCAGCACGACGGCTGCGTCAACGGCTGGCCCGATCGCGCTGCCAACGGCATCTCTGCGGTCCTTATCCCCAGCAATAACGTGCAACGCCGCCTTCAGTGCCAGAACCTCATGGTGAGGAGGCGCGTAGCGCCGTCTCGAACCATGAGGCCCGCCCCTGGGCCTCGCCCTTCGAGACGCCCGCCTTCGGCGTGCCCCTCAGGGTGAGGGGTGAAAGTCGTGCTCGGATCAGAAGCGAGAGCGGCCAACACAGCGCTTACCAGCGCTCACGAAGTTACGGCTCAGCGCCGCTTGGCTTCGATCACGTCCCACACCCGCGCCGCGATGTCCGGGCCGCCGAGCCGGGAGATGGCGCGGATGCCGGTCGGCGAGGTCACGTTGATCTCGGTGAGATTGCCGTCGATCACGTCGATGCCGACCAGCAGCAGCCCGCGAGCGCGCAGCTCCGGGCCGAGCGTGTCGCAGATCTCGCGCTCGCGCGGGCTGAGATCGGTCGCCTGCGCAGCCCCGCCGCGCACCATGTTGGAGCGGAGGTCATCGGCGGCGGGCACGCGGTTCACGGCACCGGCGAACTCGCCGTCGACCAGGATGATGCGCTTGTCGCCATGTTTCACCTCGGGCAGGAAGCGCTGGATCACCCAGGGCTCCTTGAACGTCACCGAGAACATGTCGAACAGCGAGCCGAAATTCATGTCCTGCGGCATGACGCGAAACACCGCTGCGCCGCCATGGCCGTGCAGCGGCTTCATCACGACAGCGCCGTGCTGGGCACGAAACGCGTTGATCTCGTCCATGTCGCGCGAGATCAAGGTCGGCGGCATCAGCTGCGGGAAGTTCATCACGAACAGCTTCTCCGGCGCATTGCGCACGCTCGCCGGATCGTTGACCACCAGCGTCTTCGGATGGATGCGCTCGAGGAAATGCGTCGAGGTGATGTAGGCGAGATCGAACGGCGGATCCTGGCGCAGCAGCACCACGTCGAACGAGGTCAGCGCAGTCGGCTTGGGCTCGCCGAGCGTGAAATGGTCGCCGACCTCATCGCGCACCGTCAGCGCCTGCACCGGCGCGTACAGCTCCTCGCCGCGCAGCGACAGCTTGTCCGGCGTGTAGTAGGACAGGCTGTGGCCGCGCCGCTGCGCCTCGAGCAGCATCGCAAATGTCGAGTCGCCGCGGATGGTGATGCGCGCGATGGGGTCCATCTGGACGGCGACATTCAGTGTCATGGTCAGGTCCCGGTCTGTCTGCAGTGGCTCGGTGTCATTGGCTGGCGTCGAACGCCGCGATCAGATGGCGCGGCAGGCTGCGCGGCGCAACTAGAATCGCGTCGAAGCGCAGCTCCAATTCGGCATGGTCGGGATGCGCCATCAGCCAGGCCTGCGCGGCATCGATGATGCGCTGCTGCTGGCGCGGCGTCACCGCATAGGCGGCGTCGTCGAGCGAAGCGCGCGCCTTGACCTCGACGAAGGCGACCAGGCCGCGCTTGCGCGCGATGATGTCGATCTCCCCGTGCGGGGTGCGGAAGCGCTTGGCCAGGATGCGGTAGCCCTTGGCGATCAGCAGCGCGGCCGCGCACGCCTCCGCGGACAACCCGGTGCGAAAGGCGGCGACGCGCTCGGGCGCAGCGGCCTTTGCCGGCTTGTCGGAGCGCGTCCGCTCAGCCTTCGCCATCGGCCTCTCCCGACGTCATGTCCTTTGCAAGCTCGAGCGCGCGCGCATAGACCTCGCGCCGCGGCCGGCCTGATAGTTCGACGGCGTGCATCACGGCGTCCTTGACGCTCGAGCGCTGCAGCAGATCTTTGAGCAAGGCGTCGAGAGCGCTGCCGCTCATGAGCTCGGCATCGCGCGGCGGTGGTCCGATCACCAGCACGAACTCGCCGCGGGTTTCGAGCGCGTCGGCCCGGGCCGCCAGATCGCTGATCGGCCCGCGCAGGATCTCCTCGTGCAGCTTGGTCAGCTCGCGGCAGATCGCGGCCTGGCGTCCTGTCATGGCATCGGCGAGATCGGCGAGCGTGTCCTGCACCCGGCTGCCGGACTCGAACAGAACCAGCGTGGCTTCGATGCGCGCCAGCTCTGCCAGCCGCGTGCGCCGCGCCTGCTGCTTGGCCGGCAGGAAGCCTTCGAAGAAGAAACGATCGGTCGGCAACGCCGCGACACTCAGCGCGGCCAGCACCGCCGACGGTCCCGGCAGCGCGGTCACGGCAAGGCCGGCCTCACACGCCGCGCGCACCAGCTTGTAGCCGGGATCGGAGATCAGCGGCGTGCCGGCGTCGGAGACGAGTGCAATCGCGGCGCCTTCAGTCAGACGCTGCATGATTTTCGGTCTGATCGATTCGGCGTTGTGTTCATGATAGGCGGCGAGCTCCGCACTGAGACCGTAGCGCTCAGTCAGCCGCCGCGTGATTCGCGTGTCCTCGCAGAAGATGATGTCAGCACCGGCGAGGGTTTCGAGCGCGCGCAGCGTGATATCGCCGAGATTGCCGATCGGCGTCGCCACCAGATGAAGCCCGGGCCGCGTCTTGGCGACGGCGACGCGCTGTCCCGCCACCAGATATGCCGATGTGGTGGAAGATTTGCCGTCATCCGGCGAAATGTTCGGGATTGCGTTGGCGCCCATCGCAGTAATTTAAAGGGGCTGACGGGGGAATGCCACCAGGGAACGATCGTGCCGACAATTTGAAGTTCCGATCCAGGGCGCGCCGCGGCGCTGTTCATCGGGGATTCAAGTGCGAAGCCGCACGACTACGAGTGGTCCTGAGCAGGGGATAGAGCGTGCAAAACGTCGATTTGATCGCGGGTGTGGCGCTGACAGCCTTTTGTTTTGCTTAACTATTCGTCGACAATATGAATCAAATCGCGCGGCCCTTGCGGCGTGCGGTTGGGGAACTTCTGGCCGGTCTCGGCCGAACGAAGAGATGCCATGGTGGGCCCGCGTCATCCCAAGTCTCAAGGTCCGGGAGCCCATGCGGTTGCCCGGCGAACGGCGCTTGGCCTGATCGTCGGCGCGCCGCTGTTGTCAGCCTGCTCCGGCGTGCAGAACCCGTTCGAGCAGTCGGTCGCCCCGGCGGGTCCGCCGCAGCAGCCGGCGGTGGCCGGCAACGGCCAGGTCAAGGTCGGGCTGATTCTGCCGCTCTCGGCGTCGGGAAATGCCGGTGTTGCGGCGCAATCGATGAAGAACGCGGCCGAGATGGCGCTCGCCGAGTTTCAGAATCCCAATATTCAGCTGCTCATCAAGGACGATGCCGGCAGCCCGCAAGGTGCACAACAAGGTGCACAACAGGCCTGCGACGAAGGCGCGGAGATCCTGCTCGGGCCGCTGTTCGCGGGCTCGGTGCCGGCGACCGCCCAGGCGGCACGCACGCGCAACATCTCTGTGATCGCGTTCTCGACCGATTCAAGCGTCGCCGGCCGCGGCGTCTATCTGCTCAGCTTCCTGCCGGAGTCCGACGCCACCCGCATCGTCGACTACTCGGCCAGTGTCGGGAAGCGCTCCTTCGCGGCGCTGCTGCCGGACAACCCGTATGGCACCGTGGTGGAAGGCGCGTTCAAGACCGCGGTCAGCCGGCGCGGCGGACGCATCGTGGCGTTCGAGAAATATGCCGGCGATCGCACCATGGCCGCGCGCAACGTGGCGCAGGCGCTCGGCGGCGCCGATGCGCTGCTGCTGGCCGATGATGGCGAATCAGTCGTCGCGACGGCGGATGCGCTGACGGCGGCCGGCGCGAATCTGCGCAACATCCAGCTGCTCGGCACCGGGCTGTGGGACAATCCGCGCGTCTACAACAGCGCCAGCCTGCAGGGCGGCCTCTATGCGGCGCCGGATCCATCGGGCTTCCGTGCCTTCGCGGGGCGCTACCGGACGCGGTTTGGCGGCGATCCCGTGCGCACGGCGACGCTCGCTTATGACGCGGTGGCGCTGGTGGCCGCATTGGCGCGGACGCAGGGCGCGCAGCGCTTTGCGCCGGATGTGCTCACCAATGCGTCGGGCTTTGCCGGCATCGACGGCCTGTTCCGCTTCCGCAGCGACGGCACCAACGAGCGCGGGCTGGCCGTGATGCGCGTCAGCTCGGGCGGCGGCCAGGCGGTCACGGGTGCGCCGAAGAGCTTCAGCGCGACCTGAAAATCAGCCGCCAGCCGTCCTGGTTGAAGACCACCCGGCGTTGTCCTGGGCCACGGCATCGTCATAGCGGCGCCGGTTGCTCCAATAGATGTTGGCGAACAGCGCGGCTTCGTTGCGGAACGGGACGTGATCCGTCTCGTCCTCACTCGCCTGTCCATCAATCCACGCCGCGTGCTGCGCGATTGCGCCGGACCTGTCGCCGTTCAAAGCGCGGATCTGGAACGCGAACATCTGGCTCTCGATGTCGAGATAGCGATCATACCAGCAGGTGGACCATTGCCGGTTTTGCAGCGCAAATCGCCGTATCCAGCGCTCGGGCAGGTCCATCTCATGTTCGGGCTTCGAGAACATCACGTCTCGCCGGGCTTCCTGCAAAGTCTCGATGGCGACGAGCTTGTTGCTGCGCCACAGCGTGTGCATCGCCGGGTCATGAAGAAAACGATCGGCATAGATGGAGTGGTCGAAGGTCAGCTCGCGCAAGGCCGGCAGCTCGAAATAGATCCGGATCTCCGAGCAGACACTGGCCTTGAGCTCGTTGTCCTCCATCTTGCGGTGAAACGCGTCGAACCCGATCCCGGGGAAATAGGGCATGAACGCTGCGTGGAACATTTCGTGCAGCCGATAGAGGTCTTCGATGGCGGCATTGTCATAGCTGCGGTTCATCATGACGCCCCACCATGAACAGAAGTGGGCGCGTTCGAGCCGGTCATCCGTGCAGTCGCAGAACAGCCGCGGCAGCGTGGCGAATTGTTCGACGATGTCGTGAACGAAGCCGCCATCCGCATGGGATTGCCGGAACGGTTTGCTGCGCCACAAGCCGGCAAGATGGTCGTGAATGTCCCGAGGGGTGGTCAGAACGATGAGATTCTTCATGGCGAGGCTTCGGCGATCTTGATCGGTCCGGCCGTTCCGATCATCTGGGCCATGGCCGGAGTAAGACAGATGCGTAACGTTGCGGCTGGATGGCCGGCGGGGCGACGCAGGAAGGCGGCGAGTTGCGGATCCGTCGACGAATCCGCGACGGCCGTGGCCAGCACGTAAACGTCGCTGGGACGCAGCGTGAGGCCCAGGCTGCGGCCGATCCTCAGCAAAGCCTCCTGCTGCACAGGCCGGTACTTTCGCGGCAGGTCGAGGACGGCATGGCGGTCGATCAAAGCCGTGCCGAGCTGCAGCGAGGTCAGGTTCTTGAACCATTGATTCCCGAGCAGGCTGGGCACCGGGTGGCGACAGAGGACGCCGCCGATCCGGTCATAGTAGACGCCAAACGGCTTCGACAGGCTGAACGTCACCGCCAGGACCGCCCCGCAGTCGGCTGAGATTCGCTGTGCCGGCAATTCGGCGGTGGCGCCGACATAGGTCAGATCGAGCAGAACGCGCGGTTCTCGGCCATTGTCGACCAGCGCAAGAAATGCGTTGGCATCGCTCCAGACATTGCCGTCGATGGCAGATGGCTGGCTGAGGCAGAAGAGCGCTGAAGCGGGCAGCTGAGCCGCCACCGCCTCCCAATCGGCCCGCGCATGTTCGACGACGGCGATCCCGCACGCCTCCGCATAGGCGCGGTATCCCTCGTACTCGCCGGCAAAAATATGAACTTCAGGGGCAAAGCGCTCCTTGTGAGCGCGATTGCCATATTGTGCGATCAGATGAAACAGCGCTTCGCTGGCGCCGGAGGTCGGATAGCGCCAGGGGAAATCAGCCGCTGACATCGCGACCATCGGCGCCGTCCATGCCGTCCATCGTTCGATGAGGATTTCGTGGCTCTTGAACTGCTTGCCGGTCCAGGCCTCACGAAACTGCTCGAGATGGACCCGTCGCGCAGCATCGGGTCCGGCGCTGCAGTTTCCCAGAATGAGGTGCTTTGCCGCCTCGGTCTCGGGGGTCACGAGGGCGTAGACGGTCTTGCTGCCGCCGGCGTCCTTGACCAGCCGATCGAAATCAATGTCCTGGCTCGTGCTCTGCATGGGGAGCCTTGATAGGGCAAAATCATTACCCGTTATCTAGCCGGAGACCCTGCCACGCTTTTTTTGAGGCCAAGTACATTTGAGGTTGTGCCGTTCCCCCACCGTTCGACGGAGGGAGCCGACCCGTGCCGACGCGTCAGGCGGCGAGATCGGCGACGACGGCGTCGAGCACCGGGAAGCCGTCCTGGGTGACGCGCAGCCGGCCATCGGGATCGACGGCGATCGCCCCCTCTTCGCGCAGCAGCGCGATGCGGCGCGGGTCGAGCGCCCGTCCCGAGATCGCCTGATAACGCTGCGGATCGATGCCCTCGGTGAGGCGGAGCCCCATCAGCAGGAATTCGTCGGCGCGCTCCTCGCGGTTGAGCTGATCGTCGGTCAGGACGCCGTGGCCATTGGATTCGACGCGCATCACCCAGGCTTCCGGACGCTTGTCGGTCGCCGTGGCGTGACGGATGCCGTCGATGTCCAGCCGGCCGTGGGCGCCAGGACCGATGCCGGCATATTCCTGGCCGCGCCAGTACACCAGATTGTGCCGGCACTCCGCGCCGGGGCGGGCGTGATTGGAGATCTCATAGGCCGGCAGACCATGCCGCGCGCAGATCTCCTGCGTGACGTCGTAGAGCGTGCGCGCCAGACCTTCATCCGGTGTCTTCAGCTTGCCGGCGGCGTGCAGCCCGAAGAACGGCGTGCCTTCCTCGATGGTCAGCTGGTACAGCGACAGATGCTCGGCCGCCTCGCCGATCGCGCGCGTCAGCTCCGCGGTCCACATGTCAGGCGTCTGGTCGGGCCGCGCGTAGATCAGGTCGAACGAATAGCGGTCGAAGGCGCCACGCGCGATCGCGACCGCCTGCATCGCCTCCTCCGCCGTGTGCAGCCGTCCGAGCATCTTCAGCGACGCGTCGTCCATGGCCTGGACGCCGAGCGAGACACGGTTGACGCCGGCCGCGCGATAGCCGGCAAAGCGCGTGGCTTCGACGCTGGTCGGATTGGCCTCGAGCGACACCTCGACGTCGCCGGCGACGTGCCAGTGCTTGCCGATCGCGTCGAGAATGGCGCCGACGGTCTGTGGCTGCATCAGCGACGGCGTGCCGCCGCCGAGAAAGATCGAGCTGACGGTGCGCGGCCCGGTGCGCGCGGCGGTGGTCGCGATCTCCTGCGCAAAGGCGCGGGCGAAGCGGTCCTGGTCGATGGCAGCGTGGCGGACATGGCTGTTGAAGTCGCAATAGGGACATTTCGACAGGCAGAACGGCCAGTGCACATAGACGCCGAACGCTTCGCTGTCAGCGCTGGTCAAGGCAGATCTCCGCGAGCTTCACGAAGGCGCGGGCGCGGTGCGACAGTCCGAGGCCGAGCGGCGGCAGCCCGTGCTTCTCGATGCTCGTCATCTCGCCGAAGGTGCGGTCGTGTCCATCGGGCAGGAACATCGGGTCATAGCCGAAGCCGGCCGTGCCACGCGGCGGCCATACCAGGGTGCCGTCGACGCGCGCTTCGACCTCCTCGACGTGTCCGTCCGGCCAGGCCACGCACAGCGCCGAGACGAAATGCGCCGTGCGCTTGTCGGCACGGACCGCGCCGCGCTCCTGCAGCAGCCGCTCGATCCGCGTCATCGCCGCACTGAAATCCTTGCCCGGGCCGGCCCAGCGCGCCGAGTAGATCCCCGGCGCGCCGTCCAGCGCATGGACAACGATGCCCGAATCGTCGGCAAAGGCCGGCAATTGCGCCGCCTCTGCCGCGGCGACGGCCTTGATGCGGGCATTGGCCTCGAACGTGTCGCCGGTCTCCTCGGGTTCGCCGAGCCCGAGCTCGCCGGCGGAGACGGCCTCGATCCCATGGGGCGCCAGCAGCTCGCGCATCTCGGCGAGCTTGCCGGGATTGTGGGTCGCAATGACGATGCGCCCTGAGAGCTTGCGGTGCGGACGGCTCACGCGACGGCCATCTTCTGCAGATCGACAAGGCGCCCCACGCCCTTGCGGGCCAGCGCCATCAGCGCGAGGAACTCGGCCTCGGTGAACGGCGTCTTCTCCGCCGTGCCCTGCACCTCGATGATGCGGCCGTCGCCGGTCATGACGAAATTGGCATCGGTTTCGGCCTCGGAATCCTCGGCGTAATCGAGGTCGAGCACCGGCGTGCCGTTATAGATGCCGCAGGAGATCGCGGCGACATTGGTGCGCAAGACCTCGGTCTTGATCATGTTGCGGGTCTTCATCCACCTGATGCAATCGGCCAGCGCCACCCAGGCGCCGGTGATCGAGGCGGTCCGGGTGCCGCCGTCGGCCTGCAGCACGTCGCAGTCGACCGTGATCTGGCGCTCGCCGAGCGCTTCCAGGTCGATCGCCGTACGCAGCGAGCGGCCGATCAGGCGCTGGATCTCGACGGTGCGGCCGGTCTGCTTGCCGGATGAAGCCTCGCGCCGGGTCCGCTCCAGGGTGGCGCGCGGCAGCATGCCATATTCGGCGGTGACCCAGCCGCGTCCCTGCCCCTTGAGCCAGGGCGGCAGCCGGTCTTCCAGCGTCGCCGTCACCAGCACGTGGGTGTCGCCGAATTTCACCAGGCAGGAGCCCTCGGCATATTTGACGACGCCGCGTTCCAGGCTCACGGCCCGCATTTCGTCCGGTGCACGGCGGCTCGGCCGCATGGATTCTCTCCGTGAAAAAAGCCAAATGACGTCTTGACCGGCCTTGTAGGAGGCGGGACCGGCACCGGCAAGGGTTTATGAATGGTGAAACAGGCCGGGCCTCCTCAAGACCGGCTTGCCACCGAGCCGCCGCATGGCCAGATTATATGCAACTGGGTGAGGAGGATATCTGGTGGCCCACCACGATCCGATCAACCTGATGACACCGCCGGCAGGGCTGGCGCAGCTCAACGAACGCTCGCGCGAGATCTTTCGCCAGATCGTCGAGAGCTACCTGGCGACCGGCGAGCCGGTCGGCTCGCGCAACATCTCGCGGCTGATCGCGGTTCCGTTGTCGCCGGCCTCGGTGCGCAACGTGATGGCCGATCTCGAGCAGCTCGGCCTGATCTACGCGCCGCACACCTCGGCCGGCCGGCTGCCGACCGAGGCCGGCCTGCGCTTCTTCGTCGACGCCCTGATGCAGGTCGGCGACATGACCGAGGCCGAGCGGCAGTCGATCCAGAGCCAGCTGGCCTCGGTCGGGCGCGCCCAGTCGGTGGAAGCGGCGCTGGACGAGGCGCTGACGCGGCTGTCCGGCCTCACGCGGGCCGCTGCCGTGGTGCTCACCGCAAAGTCCAATACAAGGCTCAAGCATATCGAGTTCGTGCGGCTGGAGCCGGAGCGCGCGCTGGTCGTGCTGGTCGGGGAGGACGGACAGGTCGAGAACCGGGTGCTGGTGCTGCCGCCCGGGGTGCCCTCCTCGGCGCTGACCGAGGCCTCCAACTTCCTGAATGCGCGGATCCGGGGACGCACTTTGGCCGAAGCGCGGCTCGAGCTCGAGACCGCGCTCGCGCATGATCGTACCGAGCTCGATCAGCTGACGCAGAAAGTGATCGCAGCCGGCGTCGCGAGCTGGTCCGGCGGCAACAGCGAGGATCGCCAGCTGATCGTGCGCGGTCAAGCCAATCTGCTCGAAGACCTGCATGCCCTCGAAGATCTCGAACGTGTCAGGCGGCTGTTCGACGATCTCGAGACCAAGCGTGGCGTCGTCGATCTGCTCGGGCGCGCCGAGAGCGCCGAGGGTGTCCGCATCTTCATCGGCTCGGAGAACAAGTTGTTCTCGTTGTCCGGCTCATCGACGATCGTGTCGCCCTATTCCGACGCCACCGGGCGGATCGTCGGCGTGCTCGGCGTCATCGGTCCAACCCGGCTGAACTATGCCCGTGTCATTCCGACCGTCGATTATGCGGCACGTCTGGTCAGCCGCCTGCTGGGTGGCTGATATCAGACATGGTTAACCGATCGACAGCGCCATCGTCAGGCTGCGCTTGATTTTCAGCGCCCAAAGCACGATATCCCGCCCGACATCCCCAAATCCCGTTCAGCCGAACTTGTGAGAAGTCTGTCCCATGACCGATCCCGACCTGCATCAGAACGATCCGGAAAACCCGGCGCAGGCCAGCGAACCCGTCGTCTCCAAACCCTATATCATGCCCGACGACCCCGAGACCGGCTCAGCTGAGGCCTACGCCAAGGAAGCGGCCGATGCGCGTGACAAGATGCTGCGCACGCTGGCGGAAATGGAAAACCTGCGCAAGCGGACCGCGCGTGAGGTCGCCGACGCGCGGCTGTACGGCATCACCGGCTTTGCCCGCGACGTGCTCGACATCGCCGACAATCTGCAGCGTGCCCTCGATGCGGTTCCTGCGGAGACGCGCGCCAATGCCGATGCCGGCCTCAAGTCGCTGATCGAAGGTGTGGAGCTCACCGAGCGCTCGCTGCTCAACACGCTGGAGAAGAACGGCGTCAAGAAGTTCGATCCGACGGGACAGAAGTTCGACCCCAACTTCCAGCAGGCGATGTACGAAGTTCCTGATCCCTCAGTGCCGTCGGGCACGGTGGTCCAGGTCGTGCAGGCCGGCTTTATGATCGGCGAGCGCATTCTGCGCCCGGCGCTGGTCGGCGTCTCCAAGGGCGGCGCAAAGCAGGCGCCTGCCGCGAACAACGACCAGTCGAACAGCGCGGCCTGACCTTCGCCGAAAGCTGCGATCGTCAACAATTTCCTGCAATCACGAGAGGCGCCAATTCGGTTTCCGATGCGGCGCCTCTCTGCTGTTTGACGTGATGAACGAGCGCTGCTCCAGCTCAGATCGTCATCGCCGGGCTCGACCCGGCGATCCATCCCGTTGCGCACGATTCGTCGGACGGATGAACCCCTGCTCGAGGCCTGGGGGTGACGAGGCGGTGCCGTGCCTCAGGCCCCCGCAGCCGCAACACATCGCGCCTTAACCAACCTCCGCTAGCGTGGGCCGATGTCTTTCGAGGACGGTCCCATGAGCTCGCAAATCGACGCCGCAGTCCGCCACGCGGTGGCGCCGGCGAGTCCTGCACGCTTCGCCCGGGCGCCGTGGCTGCTGATCGGCGCCGTGTTCATCGTCGCCATCCTGCTGCGCCAGGTCGTGCCCCTGAATACCGACGTGAGCTGGCTGCTCGTCGTCGGCGAGCGCATGCTGGATGGCCAGCAACTCTATCGCGACATCATCGAGATCAATCCGCCGATGGCGGCGTTCGCCTATCTGCCCGGCGTTGCGCTCGGGCGCGCGCTGCACGTCGATGCCCGGCATGTCATCGATGCGCAGCTGCTGTTGCTGGCCCTGGCCTCATTGCTCGCGACGTGGCGCATTATCCGGCTCTCGCCGGCCTCGGCCGAGGTCGATTGGGGGCCGTTCGCGATCTGGGCTGCGGCCGTCGTCACCATTCTGCCGATGCATGTGTTCGGCCAGCGCGAGCACATCGCGACGCTGACCTTTCTGCCGGGGCTCGCCGTGTACGCGCTGCGCAGCCAGCGCGTGCCCGTTCCGGCATGGGCGGTCATCGTCGCGGGCATCGGCGTCGGAATCACCCTCGCCTTCAAGCCGTTCTTCACCTTCCCGGCGGCGTTCTGCATTCTGGCCGGCGCCCTGCGGTCGCGTGCCTGGCTTCAGCTGCTCGCGCCCGAGAACATCATCGCCGGCGTGATCGTGGCCGTCGTCAGCCTCGGGACCTACCTGCTCTATCCCGAATATTTCACGGTCACCTATCCGCTGGTGCGCGACACCTATCTGTCGTGGTCGATGTCGCCTTCGGTCATCTTCCTCAATGCGGCGACGCTGCTTTTCGTCGTTGCGCTGGCGTCGGTCGCGCTGACCCGGCGGAGTGGCCGGCTCGACGGGCTGCTGCTCGTCATGGTCCTGGCGTCGATCGGCTTTGCGATCTCGTTCTATCTGCAGCGGCGCGGCTGGCCGTATCATTCCTATCCGATGGTTGCGCTCGCGATGCTCACGATGGGCTATGCCCTGCTGACGGCGGCCGATTCGGGGTCGCGTCTGCGCCGCACCGGCGCTACCTCCACGTTGATCCTGGTGGCGGCGTTTGCCCTCGGCCTGCAATGGTTCAACGCCCGGATTCATGTCGGCCCGCTGCCGGAGGTGCTTGCCAAGCTCAAGCCGCATCCGCGGCTGCTGGTGCTGAGCGGTGAGGCGGCGATCGGGCATCCGCTGGTGCGCGACCTCGGCGGCACCTGGGTGTCACGCCAGGAGAATCTGTGGATTCGTGAATTCGTCCGGCTGACGCGCGAACGAACCTCCGTCGACGCCGCGGCCGATGCCAGGCTGAACGGCTATCTGGCCCTCGAGCGCGACTGGCTGATCGAGGATTTCCGGAAGCTGCCGCCCGACCTGGTGCTGGTCGACAATCTGCGCAACGGCTGGGGCGATTGGGCCCGCGCCGATGCCGAGTTGCAACAGCTGCTCCGGCCGTACCGGCTGATCGAGACGGTCGAGGGCATCGATATCCTCGAACGGACGGAGTGACTATTTCTGCGATACGCCGATCGCGAACGTGTAGGGCACGCGCGAGTAGTTTTCGCGAATGTCGAGGTTGACGCGCGGAAACGTGCTACGCAGCAGCTGATAATAGCCATTGCGGTCGCGGACGAAGTTGCCGCGGTCGTTGTCGAGCAGCCATTTGGCGATGCGTGACTGTCCGTCGCAATAGCAGCCATCCAGGGTGAAGAGCACGCCGTCATCAGCGAGCACGTCGCGGATGTCGGCAAGCGTGGTCTTCAGCTCATCGTCGCCGATGTGGTGCAGCACGCCGTTCATCATGACGACATCGGCGCCGGCGAGCTCCCGTGCCGCGGCCGCATCGAAGTGGCGGCAATGGAATGTGCCGAGATGGCCGAACGAGCGCTGTGCGTGGGCGATGTAGGTCTCGTCGACATCAAAGCCGGTGTAGACGATACCTTCGGGCAGATGGCGCAGGATATAGCCGGGCCCGCAGCCGATATCGATGATCCGCATGCCCGGGCGCAAGGCCAGATAGTCGCGGATCGCCTTGACGCGGGCGCCGAAGAAGCCGCCGGCGTTCTGATAGGCCTGATACAGCGCCGGATGTTTCAACAGCTCCTTCACGAGGAGGCCTCCTCATGCAGCGAGTGGCGCAGCTCCGGTCCCGAATGTGCGAGCAGCGTGTTGAGCGGCGGGCTCTCGGTCTCGTGCAGCGCATCGGTCGACAGCTGCGGCACGCGGCCGCGGCGATGGATCTGCGAGATCATGAACAGCGGCCGGTTCTTGGATTGGATGTAGATGCGGCCGACATATTCGCCGATCAGGCCGAGCACCAGCAGCTGCACCGAGGAGATCATCACCACCAGCAAGGTCAGGCTGGTCCAGCCCGGCACGGTGCCTGAGAAGAT
Organism: Bradyrhizobium sp. SSBR45G; assembly: GCF_030159255.1. GTDB lineage: Bacteria > Pseudomonadota > Alphaproteobacteria > Rhizobiales > Xanthobacteraceae > Bradyrhizobium. The sequence goes on from NZ_BSCT01000008.1 coordinate 68,177, forward strand.
CCAGCTCATGACCGCGGCAATGCCGACGAAGGTGAGCCCGGTCGTCAGCAGCGCGCCGACATAGGTCGCGATCCGCAGCGGGACCATCGAGAAGCTGATCAGCGCGTCCGCAGCGAAGCTGATCATCTTCAGCAGCGGATATTTGGTGCTGCCGGCGAACCGCGGCTTGCGGTCATATTCGTAGGCCACCTGCTTGTAGCCGAGCCAGGCCACCATGCCGCGGATGAAGCGGTCGTGCTCGGGCATCTGCACCAGCTGGTCCGAGATGCGGCGGCTCATCAGCCGGAAATCGCCGGTATCGACGGGGATGTGCACCCGGGTGATCCTGGCGAGCAGGCGGTAGAACGCCTCGGCCGACCACTTCTTGAAGCGGGTCTCGCCGGCGCGGCTGCGGCGCTGGCCGTAGACGACGTCGGCGTTTTCGCGCGCCATCATCTCGTACATCGGCGTCAGCAGGTCCGGGGGGTCCTGCAGGTCGGCGTCGATCACCAGCACCAGGTCGCCGCGCACGGTGGACAGTCCGGCGGTCAGCGCCAATTGATGGCCGTGATTGCGCGCCAAGCGGACGGCAACGACGTTGCGGTCCTCGGCGAGCAGTTCGTTGATGACCTTCCAGGTGTTGTCGGTCGAGCCGTCGTCGACCAGGATCAGCTCGAACCTGGTGCCGCACAGCGCGCGGGCCGCCGCCGTCATCTGCCGGTGAAATTCGCGCAGCACCTCCGCTTCGTTGTAGCAGGGCACAACGATCGAGACGTACATCTTGCCGGGGCGCGGCGTCTCGTCTTGCTGCTCTGTCAAACTCGGAGGCCTCATACTACCGGCGCACGTCGTTCTGCCGGAGTGTCGTAATCGTTGAGGATGGCAAGTTAATTGTTCACGAATTTCGCGGCCGCAGCGCAGGATCTGCGTAGTTCTTCGGATGCACGGCAGCGTGACGCGCGACCGCAGCGACGCAGCCTCAAGTTAAGTATTGCGGACTAAGAGAGGCACCATGGCATGCGGCTGACGCCAGTTTTGCCCAGCAGCGTTTCAGACACGGAATCGTCGATGATGGACAAGGCCGAATTTGATCGCTTCGCCGACGCCTACGACGCCCAGCACCGCTCGAACGTGGCGGTGACCGGGGAAGGTCCGGAATATTTCGCGGAATACAAGATCCGGCTGCTCCGGAAGATCGTGGATCGCAGCCAGCTGGAGGTCTCGCAGATCTGCGATTTCGGCGCTGGGATCGGCAATTCGATTCCCTTCTTCCGCCGGTATTTTCCTGACGCCGCGCTGACCTCGTCCGATGTCTCCGAACGCAGCCTCGCGCTCGCGAGGCAGCGCCACCCCGGCAGCGGCGAGAGCCTGCTGATCGAGACTGATCGCATCCCCAGCGACTCCAATCGTTTCGACGTGGTGTTTTCCGCCTGCGTGTTCCACCACATCGCCCATGATGAGCATGTCGGCTGGCTGCGCGAGCTGCACCGGATCACCCGCCCGGGCGGCCTGATCGCCGTGTTCGAGCATAATCCGCTCAATCCGCTCACGGTTCGCGCCGTCAACACCTGCCCGTTCGACGAGAATGCGGAGCTGATCTTCCCGCGCACCCTGACGCGGCGCCTGCAGGCCTCCGGCTGGAGCTCGCCGCACATCCAGTACAGCCTGTTTTTCCCGCGCGCGCTGGCGCGGCTGCGGCCGCTCGAAGACGTGCTGCGCTGGCTGCCGCTCGGGGCCCAGTACGTCGCCCTGGCACGCAAGGCCTAGCGCCGCAAAGGTCGCTACGCTGCGATGTCTTCGGACGTGATGCGCTTCACGCCGGCGGCTGCCATGTCCGTCCATGCCTTGGCCAGTGAGCCCTGGGTGTCGATGCCGCGGCAGGCGTCCTCGATGACATAAGTCTCGAGCCCGGCCTTGCGGGCATCGAGCGCGGTCCAGGCGACGCAGAAATCGGTCGCCAATCCCGCCACGAACACCTTGGCGATGCCGCGCGCGTTGAGATAGGCAGCGAGCCCGGTCGAGGTCTTGCCGTCGGCCTCGGTAAAGGCCGAGTAGCTGTCGACGTCGTTGTGAAAACCCTTGCGCAGGATCAGCTCGGCCTGCGGGATCGCGAGGTCCTTGGAGATCGCCGCACCGTCGGTGCCCTGCACGCAGTGATCCGGCCACAGCACCTGCTTGCCGTAGGCGAGATCGATCAGCTCGAACGGCTTCTTGCCGGCATGGGTGGACGCGAACGAGACGTGCGCCGGCGTGTGCCAGTCCTGCGTCAGCACCACGTTGCTGAACGCCTTGGCTATTCGGTTGATCACCGGCACGACCTGCTCGCCGTCCTTCACAGCCAGGCTGCCGCCCGGGAGAAAGCAGTTCTGCACGTCGATGACGAGCAGTGCGGATGCAGCATCGGGTTTGATCGATGCGGCCGCGCGCGCCCGGTCGGCGATCGCCGCCGCAAAAGCCGAGCTGCCGAGCACGCGCAGGATCTGCCGTCGGTTCATCTTGCTTCCTCCCAGGGAATGAGACGGCACCGCAACCCGTGGCGCGGTCAACGCAGGGCCTCGCCGCGACGGTACCACTCTGACGATCCAAACCTTAAACCAAAGATTGCCGCCGGCGAAAGAAGCAATCCCTTAAAGGTGCCTCGGTATGGTCCGGAAATCCACGGGGATCGGCGGTGACGGCCATGACCATGAACTTCGAGTCCGATGCCGGCTTCGCCCTGCAGCCGATCGGGACGGTGGGCCGAAGGACCGGCGCCAATGGTTGGGTGATCCTGACGCTCCTGTTCGCGGCCGCCATCGGGATGCGCCTCCTGGTCGCGGCGAACAGCGATGTGAGCTGGCTCCTGATCGCCGGCGAGCGCTGGCTGGACGGCCAGCGCCTCTACTCCGACATTCTGGAAACCAACCCGCCGATGGCGGTGCTGGTCTATGTCCCCGGTCTGCTGCTGGCGCGCGCGGTGGGTCTGCCCGCAGAAGTCGTGATCGATGGGCTCGTATTTGCGGCCTTGGCCCTATCGCTGGCTGCCAGTGCGCTCATTCTGCGACGTTCGACCGCACTGTCGGCCGAGCAGAGATGGCCGCTCGCGATAGCAGCGTTGCTCGTCCTGGCTGTGCTGCCTGCTCAATCCTTCGGACAGCGCGAACATATCGCCGTGATCGAGTTGATGCCGGTGTTCGCCGTGCTGGCGCTTCGGATCAACCACGAGACGCCGCCACGCTGGGGCGCGCTGATGGCCGGTCTGGGCCTTGGGCTGGCTCTCTGTTTCAAGCCGCATTTCGCGCTGGCCATGATGGGCGTGTTCGCCGTCGTCGCAGCTCGTGTGCGGTCGCTGCGGACACTGTGCGCACTGGAAACGGTCGTCGCCGCGGCCGTGCTGGCCATCTATGGCACCTGTACCGTGTTGTTCTTCCCGGAGTATTTCAGCGAGATCTGGCCGCTGATCCGCGACATCTATTCGGTCGGTCTGCCGTTTCATCGGATGGTGATGAAACCCGCCGTCGTGCTCTGGGCCCTGACCTTGGCGACGACAATCCTGCTGAGGCGCGACAGCACCGTGCGGCCGACCTTGCTGCTATTGTTTGCCGGATCGTTCGCATTCGCGCTCGTCTACCTGCTTCAGCGCAAAGGCTGGCCGTATCATTCCTACCCGATGATGGCCTTTGCCTGGCTCGGCTTCGGCTACGCCATCGGCGCGAGGGAGTCGGGTCGGACATCGCAGTCGTCCTGGCAGTCGTCCTGGCGAGGCGTCGGGACCTCGGCTGCGGCGGCGGCGTTGTTCATGGTGGCGATCGTCTGGTTCAACCATGTGATCGACGCACGATTCCTGCAGCCTGCGATCGCCCGCCTCGGCCTCGCCCATCCGACCATCCTGGCGATTTCGGGAAATGGCGGAGTGGCGCATCCGTTGACGCGGGCCGTCGGCGGCGTCTGGGCATCGCGGCAGCAGAGCCTGCTCGTCGCCAGCTATGACGAGTATGTGCGCGAAACGGAAACGGACCCGCGCAGGTTGGCCCTGTTCGAATCTTATCTGCAGCGGGAGCGGAGCTGGATGATCGATGATTTCAAGCGCACAAATCCGACGATCGTGCTGGTCGACAGGGCGACCGGCAACTGGGATCAATGGCTGCGCGCAAGCCCGGAGCTCGTACGGATGCTCGGCGGCTACCGTCTGTTCGAGACCGTCGGGAACGTCGATATCTATGTCAGGCGGGCCAACTGAGCCGTACAGCCGTTAGCCCTTCGGCTGAATGCCGTCCCGGACCGCGCGGAAGCGGGGGAAGGCGGCCGACCATTGGTCGCGCGGCGCGCTGCCGATGATTCGCAGCGTGTTCGGGCCGCCGAAGCGCAGCCATTGCACGATCGTGACCGGGGTATTGTCCTTGCCGCTCGTCGCCTCGATGCGGGTCTCGTAGGCCGGCAGGCCATCGATGCGGATCGGCTCGGACATCGTGATGCGGGCTTCGCGGACCCCGGGAATGCTGGTGGCCGCCTGCTGCGCGACGCGGCCGCGGTCGCCGGCCTCGGGCGCGACGCCGGCCACCAGCCCGATCACCACGAAGGGCGCCGCCTCGAACCCCTTCTCCTCGTCGCCATCGGCGAGGATCAGGGCACCGGCTCCCAGGATGCGCACCGTCTTGAACCCCGAGAGCTCGCTGACATTGAACGGCATGATCGACAATTGCTCGTCGACCGGCACCTCCTTGCGGACGATGGCGGAGGCGAACATCTGGCGCACGGCGTCGTCGGTGTAGATCCTGCTCGCCGTCTCGGGAATCTGCACCGCCACATAGCCGGAGAAGCCAACGCCGGGCAGGATCATCGAGTAGCGCCGCACCGGGTTGACGCCATCACGGCCGTTCTCCACCGTGTAGTAGGCGGTGCCGGCAGCGGTCTCGATGTTCTCGGGCTTGATGCCGCCGGCGCCGGACGGATTGGCGGCAAACGCGTTCTTCACCTCGCCATAGGCCTTGGCCGGCAATTCCGTCAGCAGCACCTTGACGCTCTTATCCTCGCTCTCGAAGCCGGAGAAGGTCTTGGCGTTGCTGAGCCCGACCAGGGGCGCGAGCCCGATGCGGACGCCCGGCGGAAAGATCGCGTCCGCTGCCAGCGCCGGTCGGAGCAGGGAGATCGACACCAGCGCTGCGGCGAGAAGTCGGGAAAACATCATGAAGAAGCTGCCTCGTTCATTGACCCAATTCGACGCCCAGTTCGACGGCCGTCATCGTCCCCGCGGTGGCCGTCCTCGGACGAGACGCCTTTTAGCGGGTTTGCCGCGTCCGTAACAGGTCGATGGGTGCGACCTGAAGTTCCGCCGGGAGTGGATGAGGAGGCTCGATCCGGACGACGGGTTATGGCTTTGCTAAGCATGATCGGGTCTGCCGGCCGGCCGCAATCGGGGCGACTTTGCGGCCCGATCGCGCGTTGTCCAGGCCCGTTTGCGGCCGTTCGGAAGCCGGCGGCCGCCGCGGCGCGAGCGGCTCCGGGCATGCGGGCATGGCCTGTTCTCGGGGCTTTCACGGAGCTTCGAAGAATCCGCGGTTTTTCCGCGCCCCTCGGTCTCCTCCGGTCCTTGCGGGTCACTCCCCCCCTCCTATATGACGCTCATCGTCGCAATATCGCGAGCATTTGATCTGAGGGGGTTTTGGATGGGGGCGCCGTCAGGGCCCCACCCAACCTGCCGCAAAAAGAAGGATATGAGACCATGGGAAAGGTCATCGGGATCGATCTCGGCACCACCAATTCGTGCGTGGCCGTCATGGACGGCAAATCGTCGAAGGTCATCGAGAACGCTGAGGGCATGCGGACCACGCCGTCGATCGTCGCGTTCAGTGACGATGGCGAACGTCTGGTCGGCCAGCCCGCCAAGCGCCAGGCCGTGACCAACCCCGAGCGGACCTTCTTTGCGGTCAAGCGCCTGATCGGCCGCCGCTACGACGACCCGATGGTCGAGAAGGACAAGAAGCTCGTCCCGTACAAGATCGTGAAGGGCGGCAATGGCGACGCCTGGGTCGAGGCCGACGGCAAGTCCTATTCGCCCTCGCAGGTCTCCGCCTTCATCCTGCAGAAGATGAAGGAGACCGCGGAAGCCCATCTCGGCCAGAAGGTCGACCAGGCCGTCATCACCGTCCCCGCCTATTTCAACGACGCCCAGCGTCAGGCCACCAAGGACGCCGGCAAGATCGCCGGCCTCGAGGTGCTGCGCATCATCAACGAGCCGACCGCGGCCGCGCTCGCCTACGGCCTCGACAAGACCAAGGCCGGCACGATCGCCGTGTACGACCTCGGCGGCGGCACCTTCGACGTCTCGATCCTTGAGATCGGCGACGGCGTGTTCGAGGTGAAGTCGACCAATGGCGACACCTTCCTCGGCGGCGAAGACTTCGACATGCGTCTGGTCAGCTATCTCGCCGACGAATTCCAGAAGGAGCAGGGCATCAACCTGCGCAACGACAAGCTCGCTCTGCAGCGCCTCAAGGAAGCTGCCGAGAAGGCCAAGATCGAGCTGTCGTCGACCACCCAGACCGAGATCAACCTGCCCTTCATCACCGCGGACCAGTCCGGTCCGAAGCATCTGACGATGAAGCTGACCCGCGCCAAGTTCGAGGCGTTGGTGGCCGACCTCGTGGAGAAGACCATCGAGCCGTGCCGCAAGGCGCTGAAGGATGCCGGCCTGACCGCTGGCGAGATCGGCGAAGTGGTGCTGGTCGGCGGCATGACCCGCATGCCGAAGATCCAGGAGATGGTGAAGCAGTTCTTCGGCAAGGAGCCGCACAAGGGCGTCAACCCCGACGAGGTGGTTGCGATCGGTGCGGCCATTCAGGCCGGCGTGCTGCAGGGCGACGTCAAGGACGTGCTGCTGCTCGACGTGACCCCGCTGTCCCTCGGCATCGAGACGCTGGGCGGCGTGTTCACCCGCATCATCGACCGCAACACCACGATCCCGACCAAGAAGAGCCAGGTGTTCTCGACCGCCGAGGACAATCAGAACGCGGTGACCATCCGGGTCTTCCAGGGTGAACGCGAGATGGCGGCCGACAACAAGATGCTCGGCCAGTTCGACCTGATGGGCATTCCGCCGTCGCCGCGCGGCATGCCGCAGATCGAGGTGACGTTCGACATCGACGCCAACGGCATCGTCAACGTCTCGGCCAAGGACAAGGCCACCGGCAAGGAGCAGCAGATCCGCATCCAGGCCTCGGGTGGCCTGTCGGAGGCCGACATCGACAAGATGGTCAAGGACGCCGAGGCCAACGCCGCGGCCGACAAGAAGCGCCGCGAGGCGGTCGACGCCAAGAACCATGGCGACGCGCTGATCCATTCGACCGAGAAGGCGCTGGCCGAGCATGGCTCCAAGGTGGGCGAACCCGAGCGTCGGGCCATCGAGGATGCCTTGAGCGACCTCAAGGAAGCGCTGAAGGGCGACGATGCCGAGGCCATCAAGGCCAAGACCAACACGCTGGCACAGGCGTCGATGAAGCTCGGCGAGGCCATGTACACGCAGCAGGCCGAGGCCGACGCGGCCCGCGATGCCGCCAAGGATGACGTGGTCGACGCGGAGTTCACCGAGGTCGACGACGACAAGAAGAAATCTGCTTAAACGACGGTAGAGGCGAGAGCCATGACCCCCATGCCAAAGAGCGCTATCGGCGTCTCATTGGATGGGGGTCATTTTCATTGATCCGGACCCTGCGCGGTTGCCGCGCGGAGCGTGCCGGTCGGGCGAAGTTCGGGCGGGTTTGATTGATGTCCACCAAGCGCTGCTATTACGAGACCCTGGAAGTCGAACGCGACGCCGACGAGACCAAGCTCAAGGCCGCCTTCCGCAAGCTGGCCATGAAATGGCATCCGGACAAGAATCCGGGCGATGCCTCCAGCGAGGTGAAGTTCAAGGAAATCAACGAGGCCTATGAGGTGTTGCGCGACGCCGACAAGCGCGCCGCCTATGACCGCTATGGCCATGCCGCATTCGAACAGGGCGGGGGTGGTGGTCCGCACGGCTTCGGCGCCGGCTTCGCATCTTCCTTCTCCGACATTTTCGAGGACCTGTTCGGCATGGCCGGACAGCGGCGCAGCGGCGGCACCGGTCGCGAGCGCGGCGCCGACCTGCGCTACAACATGGAAATCACGCTCGAGGAGGCCTACCTCGGCAAGACCGCGCAGATCGAGATTCCGGTCTCGGTGACCTGCGAGTCCTGCTCCGGCACCGGCGCCAAGGCCGGCACCAAGCCGAAGACCTGCTCGATGTGCGGCGGCGCGGGCCGGGTCCGCCAGGCCCAGGGCTTCTTCACCCTGGAGCGAACTTGCCCGGGCTGTCACGGCCGTGGCCAGATGATCGAGGATCCCTGCCCGTCCTGCTCCGGCTCCGGCCGGGTGACGCGCGACCGCACGCTGTCGGTCAACATTCCGCAGGGCGTCGAGGACGGCACCCGCATCCGTCTCGCCGGCGAGGGCGAGGCGGGCCTGCGCGGCGGGCCGCCGGGCGACCTCTACATCTTCCTGTCGCTGTCGAGCCACGAGTTCTTCCAGCGCGACGGCGCCGACCTGCATTGCCGGGTGCCGATCTCGATGGTGACCGCGGCTTTGGGCGGCGAGTTCGAGGTGCCGACCATCGAGAAGGGCAAGACCAAGGTCAAAATCCCCGAGGGCACCCAGTCGGGCCGCCGCTTCCGGATCGCCGCCAAGGGCATGCCGGTGCTGCGCTCGCGCCAGACCGGCGACATGTATGTCCAGGTCGTGGTCGAGACGCCGCAGAACCTGACCAAGAAGCAGCAGGAGCTGCTGGCCGAGTTCGAGAAGCTGTCGTCCGGCGCGACGCAGCCCGAGGCCGCCGGTTTCTTCACCAAGGTCAAGGACTTCTTCGGCAAGGCGGCGAGCTGAGCGGTGGTCTTGCTGCGTGCATTCGGAGGCGTTTCGCCGAGCAGTTTCGGGTCGTGCGGGCCGCGTGATTCTGCTGCTCTGCACATGCAAAAAATTAGCGAATGCATCTGTAGGACGACGGACCCGCCAGCCTTAATCGTACGTTACGGTTCGGCTTGACCGCCCCGCCTGCGACCTATACGTCTTTGTGACTCTTTTCTGACATCGCCGTGAAGAACGGTCCCGTCCGGTACTGAGATGCCCCTGCAAACGTCCGTGCGTGCGTCGAAAAAACCTCTTCGTCTCGACGACGAGGTGCGATTCCTCCGCTCATGGATCGAAAAGCCGCTGCACATGGGTGCTGTCATGCCGTCGGGTCGGCTGCTGGCCCGCACCATGGCGCATTATGTCGATCCCAAGGGGACCGGCCCCGTCATCGAGCTGGGACCCGGCACCGGTGCGATCACCAATGCGCTGGTCGAGCACGGCGTCGATCAGAAGCGGCTCGTCCTGGTCGAATACAACCCCGGCTTCTGCGCGCTGCTGCGCGACCGCTATCCGCAGGCGAAGGTGGTGCAGGGCGACGCCTACCGGCTTCGCGATACGCTCTGGAACGTCCTGGGCGCGCCGGCCGCGGCCGTCGTCTCCGGCCTGCCGCTGGTCACCAAGCCGATGCTGACCCGGATGAAGCTGGTGCGCGACGCGTTCGCGGCGATGTCGCCCAACGCGCCGTTCGTGCAGTTCACCTATTCGGTCGTGCCGCCGATTCCGAAGTCGCTGCCCGGCGTCACCACCGAGGCCTCCGAGCGGATCTGGATGAACCTTCCGCCGGCGCGCGTCTGGGTGTATCGCAAGCCCTGACCGGCAGCCGCGGCTCGTCGTGGCGGGTCGCTTCCCGGCCGCACGATGTCCGCGCTGAAAATCCTCGTCATCCCCGGCTCGACCCGGGCCGGCTCGCACAATGCGAGGCTCGCGGCGGCCGCGGCCTATCAGTTCGTGCTGGCCGGCGTCGACGTCACCCGCATCTCGCTGGCCGATTTCCCGTTGCCGATCTACGACGCCGACCTCGAGGCCGCATCCGGCGTGCCGCGCGAGGCGCTCCATCTGAAACGCATGATCGGCGCGCATGATGGCGTGCTGCTGGTGACACCCGAATACAACGGCGCGGTGCCGCCGCTGCTCAGCAATGCCATCGCCTGGCTGTCGCGGGTCGACGAGCCGCCGGACGGGCGCGGCGCGCTGTTCCGCACGCGGCCGTTCGCGATCGCCGCGGCCTCCGAGAACCGCTTCGGCGGCGTCCGCGCGCTCGCGGCCCTGCGGCAGATGCTGACGGCCTGCAACGCGACCGTCATTCCGAGCCAGCTCGCGCTGGCGTTCGCCGACAAGGCCTATAACGACCTGGACCGGCTCAGGCTGCCGGCCGACATCGCCGCGCTCGATGCGCTGGTGCGGCAGCTGATCGAAACCGCCCAAACCACGATGTGAGGTGACATGCCGACCGAGATTGCTCCGCGCGACCGCCTGATCGTGGCGCTCGATCTGCCCAGCGTGGCGGACGCCGAGGCCATGATCACCAGGCTCGGCGATCACGTGACGTTCTACAAGATCGGCATGGAGCTGACCTATGCCGGCGGCCTCGGCCTCGCCGAGCGGCTCGCCGCCTCCGGCAAGCACGTCTTCATGGACCTCAAGCTGCACGACATCCCGACCACGGTCGAGCGCGCCACCCGCCAGATCGCGAAACTCGGCGCCCGCTTCCTCACCGTGCACGGCTTCTCGCAGAGCATGCGCGCGGCGCTGGCCGGCGCCGCCGGCTCGCCCCTCGAGCTGCTCGCCGTCACCGTGATGACCTCCTACGACGATTCCGATCTCGCCACCGCCGGCTACGCCATGGGCGTGAAGGAGCTCGTCGCCCGCCGCGCCGTCCAGGCCAGGGAGATCGGCATCCACGGCCTCATTCTCTCGCCCGAGGAAACCGGGCTCGTCCGTCCCCTGGTCGGCCCCGACATGCAGCTGGTCACGCCGGGCATCCGTCCCGCCGGGGCCGATGTCGGCGACCAGAAGCGCATCATGACGCCGGCGCTGGCCATCGCCGGCGGCGCCGATCGCCTCGTGGTCGGCCGCCCCGTCACCGCCGCTGATGATCCCGCTGAAGCCGCCGAGGCGATCGTCGCCGACATCGCCACGGCGCTGGCGCTGGTCGGCAAGACCAATCGGACGTAAGCGTAAGTCCTCAGAACAAGGAGACCCCGAGGGATGCCCAAGGCCTATTGGATCGCGCGGATCGACGTGCACAACATGGACGGCTACAAGGAGTACGTCGCGCAGAACGGCGCCGTGTTCCATCAGTACGGCGCCAGGTTCCTGGTCCGCGGCGGTCAGTACGAGACCAGAGAAGGCACCTCACGCTCGCGCAACGTCGTGATCGAGTTCAAGGACTACGCGACCGCGCTGGCGTGCTACAATTCTCCCGAATACCAGCGGCTGGTGGCGATGCGCGCGCCGCATTCGCAAGGCGACCTGGTGATCATCGAGGGCTATGACGGCCCGCAGCCCTGATCGCCGCCCCAGCCACCTGCCACGCGGCCTCGCTCGGTTGCCGCCGACGCGCGCCCCGGCTATAGCCCTTGACGGGGCGGAGGAGCTGAGATGTCCAAGATGCGCTTGATCGTTGCCGGAGCCGGCGGCCGCATGGGCCGCGCCCTGGTGCGTGCGATCGCCGAGACCGACCGCGCCGTGCTGGTGGGCGCGCTCGAAGCGCCGGGCTCGGAGCTGATCGGCAAGGATTCCGGCGTCCTCGCCGGCCTGCCCGCCAACGGGATCAAGCTGTCTGGCGACCTCTGGACCATGTCGGCCGAAGCCGACGGCATCCTCGACTTCACCGTCCCGGCCGCGACCATCGCCAATGTCGCGATCGCCGCCGAGCGCGGCCTCGTCCATGTCGTCGGCACCACCGGCCTGTCGTCGTCCGACGACGCCGTGATCAAGAGCGTCACCAAGCGCGCCATCGTCGTGCAGTCCGGCAATATGAGCCTCGGCGTCAATCTGCTGGCGGCGCTGGTCCGGCAGGTGGCGAAGTCGCTCGATGCGAATTTCGACATCGAGATCCTCGAAATGCATCACAAGCACAAGGTCGACGCCCCCTCCGGCACCGCCCTGATGCTGGGACGCGCGGCGGCCGAAGGCCGCGGCATCGTGCTGGAGCAGCATTCGGCGCGCGGCCGCGACGGCATCACCGGCGCACGGCGCCCGGGCGACATCGGCTTCGCCTCGCTGCGCGGCGGCACGGCCGCGGGCGATCACAGCGTCATCTTCGCCGGGCCCTCGGAGCGGCTGGTGCTGTCGCATCAGGCCGAGGACCGCATGATCTTCGCCCAGGGCGCGCTGAAGGCGGCGCTGTGGGCGCATGGCAAGCCGCCGGGCTACTACACGCTGGACGACGTGCTGGGCCTGAAGGACCTGTTCTAAACCAACCAAGTGGATCAGTAAGCAATGAGCGAACGTCTCCTGGTGCTGGTGCGCCACGGCCAGAGCGAGTGGAACCTGAAGAACCTGTTCACGGGCTGGAAGGATCCGGACCTGACCGAGCAGGGCGTCAGCGAGGCCAAGGACGCCGGCCGCAAGCTGAAGGCGCAGGGGCTGGTGTTCGATGTCGCCTTCACCTCGGTGCTGACCCGCGCTCAGCACACGCTGGACCTGATCCTGACCGAGCTCGGCCAGACCGGCCTGCCGACCAGCAGAAATCTCGCGCTCAACGAGCGCGACTATGGCGACCTCTCCGGCCTCAACAAAGACGACGCCCGCGCGAAGTGGGGCGAGGAGCAGGTCCACGTCTGGCGCCGCTCCTACGACGTGCCCCCGCCCGGCGGCGAAAGCCTCAAGGACACGCTGGCCCGCGCGCTGCCCTATTACGTCCAGGAAATTCTCCCCGGCGTCCTCCGCGGCCAGCGCACCCTCGTCGCCGCCCACGGCAACTCGCTCCGCGCCTTGATCATGGTGCTGGAGAAGCTGACGCCCGAAGGCATTTTGAAGCGCGAGCTGGCGACGGGCGTGCCGATCATCTACCGGCTGAAGGCGGATTCGACGGTGGAGTCGAAGCTGGATCTCGCGGGCTGATCGAGCACACCACGATCAGCCAACTCATCAGCTCGTCATGCCCGGGCTCGATCCGGGCATCCATCCCCTTCGCGAGACTGTTTCCAAGACGATGGATGGCCGGGTCAAGCCCGGCCATGACGAAGCGAAAGCTCTCAAATCTCCTCGTGACGACTATCGCCCCGGCAAAGCGTCCATGCGATGTCCTCACATCGCGTTGAGAACGATGAGGCCAAGGTCCGGGCCTCGCCCTTCGAGACGCCCGCCTGGCGGCGGGCTCCTCAGGGTGAGGGGCGAAGGTCGTCGCCGGGCGGCAGGAGTTAGATCGGAGCTAAAGCCCATCCCTCTCCATGAGCTCGTTGCCGATGCTCAACGTGCAGCGCCGGCTTCGGGACTCAACCCTCATGGTGAGGAGCGTCGCCCTTGCGACGCGTCTCGAACCATGAGGCCCCGATGGCGCGGACTCGGCAGACGAGCGCCGATCGCCGCTGCTTCGGCGCGCGAATGATCATCTCCCCGATTCACATCTCAAACAGCCCCGCGCACGGCTCCACGATCTCGCGGCGCATCCCGCCCGAGTCGTGCATCTCACATGTCCCTCCGAAACCTGAGAGGGCGCGGGGAATGCCGGATGCTGGCCGCACCCATGGCCCGCCTGCAGAAAAGAAAGCAGGCGGCAGTCACCACAGGTTCAGCCGGAACAACCGGCATTCCCCGCGCGACGGTTTTCACGCTTATACGCAGTCTCCCTGGTGCGCCGGGCTTGTTGGCCACCATCCCCACGTGAAGCGAAGCCTCGTCGTGAGTTGATACCAGCGTCGGGGTATCAGGACCCTGCGACTTCACGTCCGCAGTCCCACCGTTCGTCGGCGCGCCCGAAGACACGCTGCGGCAGACCACGGCCATCGCTCCCCACCTCGCGTGTCGTGACGATCGCGCGCAACGCCCCTCTCGTCGAGGCGGGATACGAGATAGAAACATGCGTTCCGAAAAAACGCAATAGGATTATTTTTTTTAGAAGTTATTGCGATGAAAGTCGCATGAGTGTCGGGTTGGAAGGGTCGACCGCATCTTGCGGAGGCTCCTCTCCTCGGGGGGCGCGTCTGAGCGATAGGCCCTGCCCGACTACATCCGAAGATTGAATTCCGTCGCGCCGTAACCAATTTGTAGCGTGAGCTGGAGACGACTTGGTGAAAAAAATCGGCCAATGCTGTATATGTGGCGCGAAGAACGTGCGGCTCTCGTTCGAGCACGTTCCACCCCGCGCTGCGTTCAACGATCAGCGCGTCTTCGAGACGAACATCCAGAAGATGCTGACCGGGGAGTGGGACGGAAAGCCTCAGCCCCCACAAGGCAAGTGGCTGCAGGCTGGCGCAGGCAAGTATACTCTCTGCGAGAAGTGCAACAACGACACTGGCGCTTGGTACGGCTCTGCGTATGTTGCGATGGCGCGACGAGCTCTAGAACTTGTTACGTGGTCGGGCGGCACTGTTTCGCTCGCATATCCCTATCAAATCTTTCCGCTCCGAGTATTGAAGCAGGTGATCGCGATGTTCTGCAGCGCTTGTGGTCCGTCACTTCAAGAACGATTTCCGGACATTCCGCGGTTCGTGCTGGACAGGGATCAGCGATACATTCCGCACGACTTGAAGGTGTTTGCCTATCTGATTGATCCGAGTAAGTCGGTCGGTAATCGTCAAGCTCCGATGTCGGGAGTATTGATCAAGGGGAAGCAGCACGTGTTTGCCGAAATCGCCTTCGCCCCCTTAGGATTTGTGCTTACCGGCGATACTGATCCAATCGATTTTAGTTTGTTGAATATCACGCATTTTGGCCATTCAGCTTTTTATCATCGCGAAACCTTGTTTCTCAAGCTGCCCGTGCTGCAGATCAGCACATGGTTGCCGGGTGACTTTCGCTCAAAAGATCAGGTTGCCCGCGATGTCGCCTCTAATGAAGTCAAGGGGCGCGTTGATCTCAATGTCTTCTGAACGAGATCGCCCCGCGTCTAACTATCACAGTCAGCCGTCACCGTGAGTAGCCAGCGAGGCTTCCAAAAAAAGGGGCCGGCGGATTTCTCCACCAGCCCTTTGCTCCCAGACGTCTTGCCCGTCACTTGCGGGCAACCTTCCGGTAGGCCTTCCACCCGAGGTACACAAGACGGAGTACCCGGTAGACCCTGAGAGTCATGCTCGGCAGAATCGAATGAGCAAGCTCTTCAACAGCCCACTCGGACGCCTTCTGTTCACCGTCTTCACGACAAATCTGGTCGTAAATTTCGAGAAATTCCGGCACCCAAAGTGCTGCATATTTGCCCGCCGCGAGAACGCGGAGTGCGGTCGTGAGCCACTTATTATGTGGCGGGGGAGGGGACGAGTGCTTCGTCACCTTCATGGGCTGTCTCTCCAATCAGCTGAGAAGACATCCGTCGTTGGGTGGCCGCAGTATGACTGAGCAGGCGAACTCCGGACGCCTCCAAGCGGAAGATTCGTCGTCTTCGACCACCACGCACGTGCTCAGGTTCAGATTCTTGGGAAGTCACCAGACCACGGTTTTCCATTCGCTCTAGGCAGACGAAAACCTGTGCCAAGGAGACATGACGTTCGAGGGCTTTCGTGAGCCGTCGAGCGATCTCGGCCGGGAAGGCCTGAGTTCCCAAGTTGGAGACAGCAACTAAAACTGCGTGCTCGAAATGCTGAAGAGGTCGAACACGCTCAAGTCGCTCTATTACCCCGTCCCGATTTGATTGAGTGTCATGCATTCGTTCTCCATTCTCTCGTTCAGCCGCCTGAGGGAATCTCCCCTTCAGCCGAGGGCGGCGTCCCGGCTGATATTTCATACATACGCGATAACGTTATCGCGTGTCAACTCTCCCGGCAGGGTGTCTTAAGGTATTGAGATAGGGAAATAAGGATTAGGATAGGGACGTGAGTGGTGTCATCGTCCGCACGGTCATGAACAATATGACATTCGACGGAGCGGCCACCGACCCGGTGGCGATGGCGTCAGTGATACGCTGATCGCCTTCATAGCGACGGCGGAAGACCCAGGCAGAACCCACGAAGGAAGCCCGACGCCACGGCATTGACTTTGCGGAGCGTCCTGATGCACCGGAACGTAAGTACCTCGGGCACAAGCTCAGCTTCACACGTCAGCAGTTGGAGAAGGTCTGCAACATGCCCGATTTGGACAGAGGGATTAGCGAGATCGCCAACGCCACCGGTTTGGCTCGGTAGACAGTTTACCTCATCAAAGTTGTGAGGGGCGCGGTAGAGGCGGCTTTGGCAAGCTGGGCCGCTTAGGTCGCCAGACGGAAGTAGATCGGCGCGCCCCTGTCGTGTTTTTGCATCTGCGAATTGACAGGCGTAATGGGGTGTTCACTTCTACTAAACCAAGATCGACGCCGGGACACAGGTGATTTGGATGACGACGACGCTGTACACCATTGGCTATGAGGGTACCGATATCGACCGCTTCGTAGCCACTTTGAAAAGCGTCAAGGTGCAACTCCTCGCCGATGTCCGTGCTGTGCCGATCTCCCGGAAGAAGGGGTTTTCGAAGAACAAGCTCCGCGACCGCGTTGAGCAGGAGGGTATTCGTTACATCCACCTCGCATCGCTCGGCGACCCGAAACCAGGGCGCGACGCTGCAAGGGCCGGTCAAATCGCTCTATTCCGGGAGATTTACGGCAAGCACCTCGCCCAGAGTGGGCCGCAGCAAAGCCTCCGAGAGCTGGCCAAGCTGGCCGACGAGCAGACTACCTGTCTGATGTGCTTTGAGCGTGATCCTCGTGGATGCCACAGGTTGATTGTTGCAGCGGCACTACCGACTCAGGTCACTATGTTCCACCTTTTCGGTGATGAGCCTGGTCGCTATGTCCGTAACGCCGCAAAGCTCCAGAGCAGTCGTTCTGGTCAAAGCACTTCCGCAGCCCAGTAGAACCTACGGGGAAACGGTCTGCTGTGCTGGCGTGACAGTGGACGGGCAGTGGAAGCGGCTCTTTCCTGTGCGCTTCCGGCATCTACGGGGAGATAGCAGCTTCTCCCGGTGGAACTGGGTGAAGTTCTCTTATCGACCGCCGACACGCGATAAGCGAAGCGAGAGCTGTCACGTCTACGAAGACAGCATCACCATCGACGGCGAGCTGCCGCAAGACGAGCGGACACGATTGCTTGCGCCGCTCATCACTTGTTCAGCCAAGCAGGCGATGTCCCTTGGCAAATCGCTAACCCTCATTCGGCCCCGAAACACCAAGTTCATCGCAAAACGAAAATCCGCGGCTGACCTCGCTGAGGAGCGCGAAGCATTCGAACTTGCCGCGCGGCAAACATCGATCTTCGACAAAGAGCTGGCGGAACTCGACCCTTCGCCATTCGAGTTCCGATTTGAGTTCGACGACGATGACGGCCACCACAACTACCAGAACGGAGACTGGGAAACCCATGCCATGTTCTGGCGCTGGCGGGCCCAATACGGTGAGGCGGGTGCCTTGGACCGCATGAGGGCCGTCTACGACGACGACTATCCCCGCAAGGGCATGGCATTCGCACTTGGAAACCAAGCCAAGAGGCCCCAGACTTGGCAACTGCTAGGTGTGATCCGGTTGGACGAGGTAACGCAACCCGACCTTTTTGGATAATTGCCCCTGACCATTTACCCCATCCCCACCTGCCCAGCCTCCCACCCGATCATCGCCTGCTTGCGGGTCAGGCCCCAGTGATAGCCGGTCAGCGCGCCGGTCTTGCCCAGCGCACGATGACACGGGACCACGAACGAGATCGGGTTCTTCCCCACCGCCGCCCCCACCGCGCGCGACGCTTTCGGCGACTCCAGCCTCGTCGCGATGTCCGAGTAGCAGACGGCGCGGCCCATGGGGATCTTGAGCAGGGTCTCCCAGACGCGGACTTCGAAGTCGGTGCCGATCAGGACGACGCGGAGCGGCTGGTCGGGGCGCCACAGGGTCTTGTCGAAGATGCGCTGGGCGAGGCCGGCGGTGCCGGGGACGTCCTCGATGTACGAGGCGCGGGGCCAGCGGCTCTTCATGTCGGCGAGCGCGGACGCCTCCTCGCCGGGGTCGGCGAAGGCGAGGCCGGCGAGGCCGCGCGGGGTGGCCATGACGAGCGCCAAGCCGAACGGGCAGGGGTGGAAGCCGTAGCGCAGGGTGGTGCCGGCGCCGCCGGTCTTCCATTCGCCGGGCGACATCGCCTCGTGGGTGACGAACAAATCGTGCAGCCGGCCGGGGCCTGACAGGCCGGAGTCGAGCGCGGCGTCGAGCACGCTGGCCGAGCCTTTCAGCAGGCCCTTGGCGTGGTCGAGCGTCAGCGCCTGCATGAACGCCTTCGGCGTCAGCCCGGCCCAGCGCCGGAACAGATGGTGCAGCTCGTCGGGCGTCAGGCTGGCGGCGTCGGCCATGTCCTCGATGGCCGGCTGCCGGCGCCAATGCTCGGAGATGAAGGCGATCGCGCGACGCACGGCGTCGTAGTCGCGCAGATCGGCCGATTGTTGCGGGCCCGGCTTGGCCAGGGCGGAATCGTGAATGGCGAGGGTCATCATGGGTCCGGATGTAGGGCGGACGGGATGGGGACTCCACCCGATTTCCGATGCGAGGGCCAGTGGCGGATGCGCTTCACGTTCAGCGGAATTCGCGGCGCCCCCACCCCCGACCCCTCCCCGCAGCGAACCATCGCTGCGCGATGGTCGCCGGGGGAGGGGAGTGGACCGTGGGTGTGGCGGCAACTCGGGACGCCAGCGCAGCCAATGAAGCTCGACCTGTCACCGCAAAGCCGGTCCGCTCCCCTCCCCCGTGCCGTCCTCGCGCCAGCGAGGGCGGCATGCGGGGAGGGGTCGGGGGTGGGGGGCTGCGCGCACGGAACGTCGTTGGGGAGCAGGCCCGCTACAGCGGATTGTAGACCGGCCCGCGCTTCGCAGCCTGCAACCCTGCCGTCAGTGCCTTCGCAAAGCTCGCCTTCTCCTCCGGGCCCAGGAAGCTCGCGATGGCGACGCGGTGGCCGCGGGCGACGAGGTAGAGGTTTTCGATGCCGAACTCCTCGTGGGTGACCTGGTCGAGGCGCACCCACAGCGGGTTGAAGCGCCATTCCATGACGTCGCCGTTGTGGCTGACGCGGCGCAGGCGCAGCTCGGTCAGGGTGATCGAGACGTCCTCATAGGCGTTGGCGCGGCGGAAATTGATCTTGAAGGCCCAGTAGATCGCCAGCGCATCGAGGCCGAAGAAGCCGAGCACGGGCCAGGCGCCCATCAGCAGCGAGGCGAGCCCACCGATGAAGCTGATGGCGCAGACCACGATCATCAGCACCACGAAGCCGGTGCGGCTCAGCGACCGGTGGGGCCTCAGCCGCGCCGAGAACAGCTCGGCGTCGGCGGTATCACAGCCGGTCTCCTGAGACGCAAAAGCGTTGCCTGGGATCATGGGGCCTCAGTATACCCGGATCATGGCCAAAATCACCCGCCCCCAACGCGCCAAGCCGGCGCCGGTTCGCGCCCCCAACGCAAAGTCCGCCAAGGCGGGATCCAAGACGTCTGCGAAGACGCCTGCCAAGACGACGGCCGGGAAGGTCGCCAAGAAAGCCGTCAAGCAAGCCGGCAACACCATCGGCAAGACAGGCGCCAAAAAAACCGGCGTGGGGACGAAGCCGACGACTCCTGCCCGCGCGGTGAAGACAGCGTTGAAGGCGACGAAACCCTGGACGCCGGCGGAGATCCGCGAGGTCTTCAGCCGGTTCGCAGCGGCCAACCCGGAGCCGAAGGGCGAGCTCGAGCACCTCAACCCTTACACCCTGCTGGTGGCCGTGGTGTTGTCGGCGCAGGCGACCGACGCCGGCGTCAACAAGGCGACGCGGCCGCTGTTTGCGATCGCCGACACGCCGCAGAAGATGCTCGCGCTCGGCGAGGACACCGTGCGCGAGTACATCAAGACCATCGGCCTCTACCGCACCAAGGCCAAGAACGTGATCGCGCTCTCGGAGAAGCTGATCAATGAGTTCGGCGGCGAGGTGCCGCGCACGCGGGCCGAGCTGGAGTCGCTGCCCGGCGCCGGCCGCAAGACCGCGAATGTCGTGCTCAACATGGCATTCGGCGAGCACACGATGGCGGTCGACACCCACGTCTTCCGCGTCGGCAACCGCACTGGCCTGGCACCCGGCAAGACGCCACTGGAGGTCGAGCTTGGGCTGGAGAAGGTGATCCCGGCCGAGTTCATGCTGCATGCCCATCACTGGTTGATCCTGCATGGCCGCTACACGTGTCTCGCGCGCAAGCCGCGCTGCGAGCTGTGCCTGATCAAGGATCTCTGCCGCTGGCCGGAAAAGACGGCCTGAGCGTACGTGATGCACGGCGAATGGTTGCGCCTGACACTGCCTTTGACAGTCACTTTTGTGTCACGCCGCGCCGTGGTCTGACCATGGCCGGGCCACATCGCCGCCCGGCTTCGACATAAGATGACAGCGAAATTCCGGCCGACGTGAGTGGCGCGTGACTTATCCCGCGTTCTCGGACGTTTTTTCGACGCCGGGAACTGGAAGGATCATCCGAATGGACCATGCCGCCGCACTCGTGTCGCTCGCGACCGCTGTGCCACCTCATCAGTTCCGCCAGAACGAGGTGATGGAAGCCGCGCGCGTCGTGCTGTCGCCGCGCTTTCCACAGTTCGACACGATGGCGAGCCTGTTCGCCAACACCGGCATCCGCCAGCGCTACGGCGTCAAGCCGATCGAATGGTACATGGAGCGGCGCGGCTGGCCGGAGCGCACGGAAGCCTATCTCGAAGGCGCCGAGGCGCTGTTCATCGAGGCCACCACCAAGGCGCTGGCGCAGGCCGATCTCGTCGCCGCTGACATCGACACCATCGTCACCGTGAGCTCGACGGGCATCGCGACGCCGACCTTGGAGGCGCGCGTCGCCGGCCGCATGGGCTTTCGCTCCGACGTCTCGCGCGTGCCGGTGTTCGGGCTCGGCTGCGCCGGCGGCGTCTCCGGCCTCTCGATCGCAGCAAGGCTGGCGCAGGCGCGGCCCGGCACCAACGTGCTGATGGTCACCTTCGAGCTGTGCACGCTGGCGGTGCGCCATGACGAGCTGACCAAGGCCAACATCGTCGCGCTCAGCCTGTTCGGCGACGGTGCCGCGGCCGCCATCCTGCGCGCCGGCGACGGCGGCGCTGTCCGCGTCGAGGCCACCGGCGAAAAGCTGTGGCCGGATACGCTGGACATCATGGGCTGGAGCGTCGATCCTGAGGGTTTTGGCGTCATCTTCCAGCGCACGATCCCGGACTTCGTCACCGAGAACATGGGCCCCGCGGTCAACGAGATCCTCGGCCGGATGAAGATCGCGCCTGGCGAGGTCGATCGCTTCGTCTGCCATCCCGGCGGCGCCAAGGTGATCACGGCGCTGGAGCGCGCGCTGTCGCTCGGCCAGGGCACGCTCGACCATGAGCGCGAGGTCATCGCGGACTACGGCAACATGTCGGCGCCGACGGTGCTGTTCGTGCTGGAGCGCGCCCGCGCCCGCGGTCTGCCGCCGCGCTCGGTGCTCACGGCGCTCGGACCCGGTTTCACCGCAAGCTGCGTTTCACTGAGGCACGCCGCATGACCTTCGCCGCCTTCGTCCTCGCTCTCGTCACCATGCAGCGGCTCGGCGAGCTCGTGCTCGCCCGCCACAACACCAGGCGGCTGCGCGCGATGGGCGCGGTCGAGGTCGGGGCGGATCATTACCCGCTGATGATCTCGATGCATGCGGCGTGGCTGGTGTCGCTGTGGCTGCTCGGCGCCGACCAGGAGGTCGACCCGTGGCTGCTGTCGGGCTTCGTGGCTCTGCAGGGGCTGCGCTGGTGGGTGCTGGCGACGCTCGGCCCGCGCTGGACGACGCGAATCATCATCCTGCCCGGCGCGCCGCTCGTCACCGACGGGCCGTATCGCTACATCTCGCATCCGAACTATCTGGTGGTGACGGCGGAGATCGCGCTGCTGCCGCTGGCGCTGCATCTGCCGCTGATCGCGCTGATCTTCTCCGGCCTGAATGCGGCGGTGCTGTTCATCCGCATCCGCGCCGAATCCGAGGCGCTCTCCTCAGGCGTCAGCGGCGGCCAGACCGCATGAGCGCGCCGGCCGCGCCGCAGGACTCGCCGGGCGTCACCACCTGGCTCGGCTTCGTCCTGATGTGCGTCGGCATGTTCATGGCGATCCTGGACATCCAGGTGGTGGCAACGTCGCTGCCGACCATCCAGGAGGCGCTCGGCATCACGCCGGACGCGATGAGCTGGATCCAGACGGCGTATCTGATCGCCGAGATCATCGCCATTCCGCTGACCGGCCTGCTCACGCGCGTGTTCACCTTGCGCTGGCTGTTCGTCGGCGCCGTCAGCGTGTTCACCGCCGCCTCGCTCGGCTGCGCGCTGAGCGGCAGTTTTCATATGCTGCTGGCGTTCCGCGTGCTGCAGGGCTTCTTCGGCGGCCTGCTGATCCCGGTGGTGTTCTCGGCGGTGTTCCTGCTGTTTCCGGCGCGGCTGCATGCGCTCGCCACCACCATCGGCGGCGTGGTCGCGGTGCTCGCGCCGACGGTCGGTCCGGTGGTCGGCGGCTTCATCACCAACACCTGGTCGTGGCCGTGGCTGTTCCTGATCAACATCGCGCCGGGCATCCTCGCCGCAACGGTGACGCCGGCTCTGCTGCCGCGACAGGACGTGGAGCTGGGTGAGCTCGACAAGCTCGATCTGCTGGCGCTGCTGCTGCTCGCGGTGTCCCTGGCGAGCCTCGAGCTCGGCTTGAAGGAAGCGCCGAAGGGCGGCTGGCTGTCGTCGAACTGCATCGCGCTGCTGGTGCTGAGCGCGTCATGCCTTACGCTGCTGATCCAGCGGCTGCTGGCGGCAGCGCACCCGATCCTGCGGCTCGGCAGCTTTCAGCGCCGCTCGTTCACGCTCGGCTGCTTGTCGAGCTTCTGTCTCGGCATTGGCCTGTTCGGCTCGGTCTATCTGATGCCGGTGTTCCTCGCCTTCGTGCGCGGGCATGATGCGTTCGAGATCGGCAAGATCATGCTGGTGACGGGCG
Organism: Bradyrhizobium sp. SSBR45G; assembly: GCF_030159255.1. Taxonomy (GTDB): domain Bacteria; phylum Pseudomonadota; class Alphaproteobacteria; order Rhizobiales; family Xanthobacteraceae; genus Bradyrhizobium. The sequence continues at coordinate 91,162 of NZ_BSCT01000008.1, forward strand.
TCGCGCAACTGATCGCCGCGCCGTTCGTCACCGCGCTGGACGGCAAGGTCGATGCGCGGCTGCTGACCGCGTTCGGCTTCGTCCTGTTCGGCGCCGGCCTTGCCGCCAGCGCGTTCCAGCCGGCCAGCGCGGACTATCAGGAGATGTTCTGGCCGCAGGTGGTGCGCGGCGTCGGCATCATGTTCTGCCTGCTGCCGCCGACCCGGATCGCGCTCGGCGACCTGCCGCAGGCCGAGGTCGCCGATGCCAGCGGGCTGTTCAACCTGATGCGCAATCTCGGCGGCGCCATCGGCATCGCGCTGATCGACACCATCATCTACGGCCGCGTCGCGCTGCATGCCCAGGCGTTCCGCGATCGGCTGATGGCGGGAGATACGGCCACGGCCAAGGCGATTGGGCTCGCGCCGGAGCTGCTGCGCAATCGTCCGCGCAACATCTCGGAGGAGCAGGCCATCGCCTATGTCCGGCCGCTGGTCGAGAAGGCGTCGCTGGCGCTGTGCGTCAATGAGGCCTGGGCGCTGCTTGCGGCGGTGGCGCTGCTCGGCTTCGTGCTGATTCCCTTCGCGCGCAACAAGGCGGCTAGCGCGTCGCCGCAGCTGATGCCGCTAGAGGCTGCGCAGCCGGCGCTCCGGCGACGGCTCGATCAGCTCGGGTCGCGGTCCGGATAGGCGCTTGTGCAGGTGGACCATGAAGGCCATGCCGAACAGCGGCGTCGCCAGGTTCACGATCGGGATGGTGACGAAGGCGGCGATGAACAGTCCCGCGATGAACACGGTGACGGCGTTGTCGCGCCGCATCGCCTTGGCTTCCGCCGGCGACCGGAAACGCATCGCGGCCATCTCGAAATATTCGCGGCCGAGCAGCCAGGCGGTGGCGATGAAGAAGATCACGAAGCCGGCGCCGGCCAGCAGCACGAAGGGCAGGGCGACCAGATAGATCAGGATGGTGAGGGCGGCTGCCTTCACGCCCTCGATCAGGGCGACGCCGACGGGCAGGGCCTGCCCGGGACGCTCGGCCGGATAGTGCTCGCGCTCGACCAGATCGGCGACGTCGTCGACGAACAGGCTCGCGATCAGCGAAGTGATCGCCGGCATCAGCATGATGCCGCCGAACACGACGCCGAAGCCCGCTGCGATCGAGATGATCCAGGTCAGCACCTCGAGGGTGCCGTGCGAGTTCGGCCCGAGCATCGCCTCCGCCCAGCCCTCGCCGGCCGTCGCCATCCAGGTCAATAGCCGCTGCAGCCCGATCGCGAGCACCGTGACCAGCACCAGCGCCAGCCCGATCGAGCGCCACAGGATCGTGCGCATCGGCGGCGACAGAATCTGCGAAATCGCCTTGATGGCGGCGTCGATCATGACGGTGGAACCTCTCTGTTAGCCTCGCGTGAGGAGGTAGACACGGCCGCAGGCTTCGGCAAGTCCGTCCTCCCCACCGCACGCAAATGCGCCAAGACTGCTTCCTTCGTCATTGCGAGCGCAGCGAAGCAATCCAGGGTGGTGGGCGGGACTCTGGATTGCTTCGCTGCGCTCGCAATGACGGCGGAGAGACCGTACGTCGCCTCACAGCTCGGTCGCCCGCAGCCGCAATGCGTTGCCCACCACGCTCACCGATGACAGCGACATCGCGGCTGCCGCGATGATCGGCGACAGCAGGATGCCGAACACCGGATAGAGGACGCCGGCTGCGATCGGGATGCCGGCGGCGTTGTAGATGAAGGCGAAGAACAGGTTCTGGCGGATGTTGCGCATGACAGCGGCGGAGAGCTTGCGCGCCCGCGCGATGCCGCCGAGATCGCCCTGCAGCAGCGTGATGCCGGCGCTCTCCATCGCGACATCGGTGCCGGTGCCCATGGCGATGCCGACATCGGCCGCCGCCAGCGCCGGCGCATCGTTGACGCCGTCGCCGGCCATCGCGACGACCTTGCCGCTGGCGCGCAGACGCGCGACCACGGCGCTCTTCTGATCCGGCAGCACCTCGGCCTCGACCTCGGTGATGCCGATTTTTCGCGCGACAGCGGTGGCTGTAGTCCGGTTGTCGCCGGTCAGCATGATCACCTTGATGCCGTCGGCCGCGAGCGCCTTCAGCGCCGCCGGCGTCGAGGCCTTGACGGGATCGGCGATCGCAAACAACGCGGCCGGCTTGCCGTCGACGGCCATCGTGATCACGGTCGCGCCCTCGCTGCGCAGCTTCTTGCTCTCGACGCCGAGCGTATCGGTGATGATGCCGAGCGAGGCGAGATAGGTGGCGGTGCCGATCACGATCGTCCTGCCGTCGACCTCGCCGCGCGCCCCCTTGCCGGTCGGCGCATCGAAACCCTTGACCTCGGCGAGCCTGATCTTCCGCTCGCTCGCATGGTGGACGATGGCCGCGGCGAGCGGATGCTCGCTGGCGCGCTCGACGCTGGCGGCAAGCCGCAGAGCCTCGGCCTCGTCGAAGCCGTGAGCCGCGATGATCGCGGTCACCTTCGGCTTGCCCTCGGTCAGGGTGCCGGTCTTGTCGACGACCAGCGTGTCGACCTTCTCCATCCGCTCCAGCGCCTCGGCGCTCTTGATCAGCACGCCCGCCTGCGCCCCGCGGCCGACGCCGACCATGATCGACATCGGCGTCGCGAGCCCGAGCGCGCAGGGGCAGGCGATGATCAGCACGCTGACAGCGGCGACGAGGCCGAAGGCGAAGCGCGGCTCGGGGCCGAACGCGTACCACGCGACGAACGCGGTGACCGCAGCCGCAATCACCGTCGGCACGAACCAGCCGGCGACCTGGTCGGCGAGGCGCTGGATCGGCGCGCGCGAGCGCTGCGCGTCGGCCACCATCTGCACGATCTGCGACAGCAAGGTTTCGCGGCCGACCTTGTCGGCGCGCATCACGAAGCTGCCGGTCTGGTTCAAGGTGCCGGCGATGACGCGCTCGCCCTCGTCCTTGGTGACCGGCATCGACTCGCCGGTGACGAGCGATTCATCCAGCGACGAACGGCCTTCGAGGATGATGCCGTCGACCGGCACCTTCTCGCCGGGACGCACGCGTAAGCGGTCGCCGACCGCAAGCTCTGCGATCTCGACCTCGTGGTCGTTGCCGTCGGCATCGAGCCGCCGCGCCGTCTTCGGCGCGAGCTGCAGCAGCGCCTTGATCGCCCCCGACGTCGCCTCGCGCGCGCGCAGCTCCAGCACCTGGCCGAGCAGGACGAGAATGGTGATGACGGCCGCCGCCTCGAAATACACCGCGACCGCACCACCATGACCGCGGAACGCCGGCGGAAACGCCTGCGGCGCCAGCGTCGCAATCACGCTGTAGACATAGGCGACGCCGGTGCCCATCGCGATCAGGGTGAACATGTTGAGATTGCGGGTCTGGACCGATTGCCAGCCGCGCACGAAGAACGGCCAGCCCGCCCACAGCACGACCGGCGTCGCCAGCGCGAACTGGATCCAGTTCGACAGGGTCGGGTCAACCAGGCCATGGCCGCCGACGAGGTGGCCGCCCATCTCCAGCACGACGACGGGCGCCGCGAGCACCGCGCCGATCCAGAACCGTCTGGTCATGTCGGCGAGCTCGGGATTCGGCGCATCGTCGAGGCTGATGACGTCAGGCTCCAGCGCCATGCCGCAGATCGGGCAGGTGCCCGGGCCCTCCTGCCGGATCTCCGGATGCATCGGACAAGTGTAGATCGTGCCCGCCGGCATCTCCGGCGGCGGCTCGCGCTCGCCGAGATATTTGTTGGGATCGGCCGCGAATTTGGTGCGACAGCCGGCCGAGCAGAAATGGACGGTGTGTCCCTCATGATCGAAGCGGTGCTTCGAGGTCGCGGGATCGACGCTCATGCCGCAGACGGGGTCGATCACCTTGGTCGCGTCGTCCTGATGCGCGTGATGATCGTGGCCGCCGCAGCACGACTCGGCTGCAGCGGGCGCGAGATATTTGGCGGGATCAGCGGAAAATTTGCTGCGGCAGCCAGCCGAGCAGAAATGGAAGGTCTGTCCCTGATGCGCGAAGCGGTGCTTCGACGTGACCGGATCGACCGTCATGCCGCAGACGGGATCCTTCACCGTTGCGGGTGGGGCCGGCGCGTCGTCGTGACTGCCACAGCAGGCGCCCGCGCCGCTCTCGGCGGCCGAACCGGCATGATCGCTGCAACAGGCCTCTGCAGGTGTCTCGCTTTGTCGGGTTTCGACCGTTCCCGTGCGCGATCCGCAACCGCACGCCCCGGATTGAACCGCTGCGACACCATGCCCGTGTTCGGTTTCCGACATCGTCCAGCCTCTTGAAACCTATACCCTGTAGGGGTATATAGAGCGCATGCGCGACGACATCAAGACATCCTGTCAGAAACGTTTGAGCCGGATCGAGGGGCAGGTCAGGGGCCTGTCCAAGATGGTCGAGGACAACCGCTACTGCATCGACATCGTGACGCAGATCTCGGCTGTCAGGGCGGCGCTCCGCCGCGTCGAGGAGGAGATTTTGCGCGACCACGTCGCGCATTGCGTCGAGCACGCCATCGCCTCCGGCGACAAGGCCGACCAGCGGCAGAAGATTGCCGAGCTGATGGACGTGATCGGCCGGTCGGATCGCTGAGCGGGTCGCGCTCGCTTAGACCGCAACCCTCCGCCGACGTGCGGCCACGCGCGGCGCTAGCTTTCGCACGGGTTCGGCGACGAGAAAATGCTCGTTGACCACGAGCCGTTCGCTGACCTTCTCGATCGTCACTTCCGCAGCCGCAGCCGGCTGCGGCGCCTCTTCGTCAGCCGCCTGAGGAACGAGCGGCGGCGCTGTGATGGCTCCTGGAAACACGGCGAATTCGCCCGCTACCTCCGCGAGCGGCTTCTGCTTGTCGGCCCAATGGAGAGTCGTGTAGTCGAAGCCGTTGACGATGGTCGGCTTGACGATCTCGAAATAGGGCGAGATGTCGAAATCGCGCGGCATGTACAGCGAGGAATCGCGGATGTGCAGGATCTCGCGCTTGGCGCGCCGCGACGGTGCCCGCGTGATCTTCGGCAGGATCGGATAGCGCACCGCGTCGAACGCCTGCGCGATCAATGCCGAGCAGATCATCTTGGTCGGATCGCCGGAGCCCAGCGCGATCATGCGCCGCCGCCAGCGCTGCGGGATCGGCATCGGGATCAAATAGCGCATCAGGTCAATGATGTTCTTGGTGTCGTAGCCGAAGCCGATGCGGTTGATGGCGTAGCGGCACACCGTGTGCCGGTCCTCGAAGGTCAGCCCGACCGGGCGGCACACGCGGGTGTGATAGTCGAAATATTTCGACAGCGGCGCCGAGATCACGCCGTCGCCGACATAGGCCTCGACCAGAACATGCGGCTCGCCGTCAGGCTCGACGGCGCCGTCGATCGGACCGACATAGAGCGCGGCATGCGACCAGGTCGACTGCGTGAGATATTTGATGATGCCGGAGATGCGGCTGTTGCCTTCGACCAGCAGCACGTCGCCGGGCTGCATGTCCTTGCGAAGGTAGTCGGGATCGCTCGGGGTGAACGGCTCGTAGCCCGGTATCTCCTTCTGGAGATAGGCGGCAATCAGCTTGCCGATCTGATCGAGCACGATACCCATGACGCTCCCCGGTCGACCTTGTCCGGCCGCCTGCTTTCCCTTCTTCCATGATGGTCGATTGCGGTTGCAATTTGGTTCATAGTCGAACTGATTTAGACGGTATGGGATTTACCATCCCCGTTGCCGCAGCGCGGCGGATGCGGCAAAATTCGGCGCAAACGCGCTTTTCAAAGCTTTCGGAAACCATGTCATGAGCTTCACGCGCCGCGGCTTCCTTTCCGCTTCCGCGGCGCTGGCCGCCATGCCCCTCGTCGGCCGCCCAGCGTGGGCTGCGGTTCCGCACGAGGCTGACATTGTCGTGATCGGGGCGGGGGCGGCCGGCATCGCCGCGGCGCGCCGCATCGCGGCGGCCAACCGCAAGGTCGTCCTGCTCGAAGCGTCGTCGCAGATCGGCGGCCGCTGCAGCACCGATGCCGCGACATTCGGTGTGCCGTTCGATCGTGGCGCGCGCTGGCTGCTCAATGCCGACAGCAACCCGATCGGCAAGCTCGCCCGCGGCGTCGGCCTCGACGTCGTGGCCGCGCCGGTCGGCCAGAAGATCCGCGTCGGCCGGCGCAATGCGCGGCCGGGCGAAACCGAGCAGTTCCTGGCGGGCCTGGTGCGCGCCAACCGCGCCATCGACGAGGCCTCGCGCGGCAAGATCGATGTGTCCTGTGCCGCGGCCCTGCCGAAGGATCTCGGCGACTGGACGGGCACCACCGCCTTCGTGCTCGGCGCCAGCGCGACCGGCAAGGACGTCGCTGATCTCTCGGTCATGGACAAGGCGCGCGCCCAGGATCGCAGTGCGCCGCTCGCCTGCCGCCAGGGCCTTGGCACGCTCGTCAGCAAGCTCGGCGAGCAGCTGCCGGTTGCACTGTCGACCCCGGCGACGCGCATCGTGTGGAGCAACCGCGACGTCGCGGTGGAAACGCCGTCGGGGCGCATCGCGACCCGGGCGGTGATTCTCACGGTCTCGACCAACGTGCTGACCTCAGGCGCGATCAAATTTGCGCCCGAGCTGCCGAAGCGTCAGCTCGACGCCGCAGCAAAGCTCAGCCTCGGCAGCACCGATCACATCGCGCTGATGCTCTCGGGCAATCCGCTCGGCCTGTCGCGTGACGAGGTCATCGTCGAGCAGAGCAATTCGAACCGCACCGGTCTGTTGCTCGCCAATATCGGCGGCTCGTCGCTGTGCACCGTGGATGTCGCCGGTTCGTTCGGTCGCGACCTCTCAGCCCAAGGCGAAGCGGCCATGACCGCGTTCGCCAAGGAGTGGATCGGCAAGCTGTTCGGCAGCGAAGCCGCCGCTGCGGTGAAGTCCTCCGCGGCCACGCGCTGGAACCAGGTGCCGGGCGTGCTCGGTGCGATGTCGGCGGCGGCGCCTGGCAGCCAAGGCGCCCGCAGGATCCTCAGCGAGCCCTTGGGGCCGCTGTTTCTCGCCGGCGAAGCCACGCATGAGACGCTGTGGGGCACGGTCGACGGCGCCTGGGATTCCGGCGAGCGCGCCGCAGAAGCTGCGCTGCGCCGGATCGGCGCGTTGAAGGATCCCGAGTCCGAACAGAGCGAGCGGCCGCGCAACCGTCGCCGCAAGGGTCGTGCCTCGCCGGAGGATTGAGCCGAACGACTTTACTTTGACGGCTGTAGGGTGGGCAAAGCCGCAGCCGTGCTGTGTCCGCGTTCGAGATCGCTGTGGCGTCGTGCCCACCATCCTGCTGATGAGTTCGCGGCTCGACGGTGGACATGCTGCCGCCTGGCGGCGGCTGCTTTGTCCACCCTACACCGGCAACTTCAACTCCATCAGGTCCTTCGCGACGATGATGCGGCCCGTGTAGTTCTTCTTGACGTCGCGCGTCCAATCCTCGTCGGTGACCTCGGGATCGTCGCCGGGAACGAAGTGGCTGAGCACCAGCACCTTCACGCCGGCCGCAGCGGCGATGCGGCCGACGTCCTCGGTGGTGGTATGGCTTTCGAGCAGATGCTTTTTCAGCGTCGATCCGTTCTTCGTCTTCAGCACGAGCCGGTCGACGGCCGGCACGTACAGGCATTCGTGCACGAGCACGTCGGCGCCCCTGGCGAAGTCAGCGAGCTTGGGGTTGTAGGCGGTGTCGCTGGAGAACACGATCGTGCCGTCCGGCGTCTCGAACTTGTAGGCGAAATTGTCGGTGATCGGCGGATGCGGCGTGCGGAACGCGGTCACCGTGACGTCCGCCGTCTTCAGGACGACGCCATCGTCGTCGATGTCTTTCGCAATCAGCAGCGGCCGTGGATCGGGGCGGCCCTCGTCCTCGATGCGGGTGTCGACATCGAACTTGTTGGTTGTCCAGAAGCTCCTGGTCATCGCCTCCAGCCCCTTCGGTCCGAACGACTGGATGGGTGTCGACAAGCCTGCGGCCCAGGCATTGTAGACCAGGTTGCCGTATTCGAGATTGTGATCGGAATGATGGTGACTGATCAGAATGTATTTCACGGACGGGATCGGCACGCCGGCATTGACGAGCTGGCGGCTGACGCCCATGCCGCAATCGATCACGAAGGGCGTCCCATTCACGACCACGAGATTGGCGGGATTGGAGGCACCGACGCCGACCCGCGGGCCACCTTTTGTGCCGAGGAAGACGATACGCGTGCCGGTCTTCGTGCCCTGGTTCGTACCCTGGGCGAACGCCGATGGCGCTGCGATGGCGCCAGCGGTTCCCAACGCAAGCGTCAACATGGTTCGGCGATTGATCACGACGTCCTCCCGATCGGTCTCGTTGCGGGGAAGCTAGCCGCGTCCGAGCAGGCCGTCGAGAGCCGGCAGACCGACGATCACAGCGATGGCGATCAGCGCGTAGCAGATGCTGCGGAACACCCGCTCGCTGGCGCGGCCGAACAGCGAGGCGCCCAGGGCTACTCCAAGCGCGTAGACGGGACCGATCAGGAGCGAGAGCTTCAGCGAGTCCCAGGTGATCAGCCCGCTCGCCGCATAGCTGATCATCGCGAAGCAATCCGAGGCGCCGAAGAACAGCACGATGTTGGCGCGCGCAATCTTCGACGGGATCTGACGTCCCAGCCAATAGCCGACGATCGGTGGACCTCCGGTCTGGGCCACGCCGCTGCAGAAGCCCGAGACGGCACCGACCGCAACCGAGAGCGCCGTGTGGTCCTTGCCGCGATAGCGCCAGCCCGAGATCAGCAGTGCGAGCAGCGCGATCACGAAGCCGGTAATGATCCAGCGCACGGTGACCGGATCGAGCCGGCTGAGGAAGTACGTGCCCACGGGCACGCCGACCAGCGCGCCCGCAACGATCACGGCGGTCGCCCTGCGGTCGGCCTCGCGCCAGGCGTTGGGCACGGTCGGTGCCATCGAGACGAAGTCGATCACTAGCAGCAAGGGCGCAACGAGGCGCGGCGTCGCGAAGCTGCTCGCCAGCGGCATGAAGATCAGCGCCGCGCCGAAGCCGGAGAAGCCCCGCGCGGTCGCGGCGATCAAGGCAACGATCGCCAATGCGATCGTCGTGAACAGGCTGAGATCGGCAGGGATGAGGCCGGAGAGGCTCATCCGCGCAACGTGCCGCCGGTCTTCTTGGCGATGTCGGCTGTGATCTTCGCTGCGACCGCGTCGATCTCCTCGTCCGTCATCGTCTTGTCCCGCGGCTGCAGGGTCACCGCGATCGCGACCGACTTCTTGCCGTCGTCGATGCCCTTGCCTTCGTAGACGTCGAACACAGTGACATCGGTGATCAGCTTCTTGTCGACACCCTGCGCCGCCCTCACGATGTCGCCGGCCTTGACCTTGCGATCGACGATGAAGGCGAAGTCGCGCGATACCGGCTGGAAGGCGGAGAGGTCGAGCACCGGCTTGGCCCGTGTCGGCTTCGCCTTCGCCGCCGGAATCCGATCGAGGATGACCTCGAAGGCGACGAGCGGACCATCGGCCTTCAGCGCCTCGAGCGTGCGCGGGTGCAACTCGCCGAAATGGCCGAGCACGTTTTGCGGTCCCATCTGGATCGTGCCGGAGCGGCCCGGATGCATCCAGGCCGGCCCGCCGGAGACGATCTGCAGCGATGCCATCGGCGCGCCGGCCGCGGCCAGCACAGCCAGTGCATCGGCCTTCGCGTCATACGCGTTCGCCGCTTGCGATCCGGTCCAATGCCGGCCGAGACCCCTCGACGACGCGATCCCGCGGCGAATGCCGCTCGCGGCCATGAACTGATCCTCCGGCCGATCGCCCTTGAAGATCTGCCCGACCTCGAAGATCGCGGCATCGCCGAAGCCGCGATCGGCATTGGCCTGCACGGTGGCAATGAGACCCGCCAGCAGGCTCGGCCGCATGTCGGAGAGATCGGCGGCGATCGGATTGGCGAGCGCAAGCTCGGCCTTGCCGCCGCCGAACAATTCAGCCGCCGGCTTGGAGATGAACGACCAGGTCACGGCCTCGACCATGCCGCGCGCCGCCAGCGCGCGCTTGGCGCGCCGGGTGCGCAGCTGCAGCGGGGTCAGCACCGGCTTGCGCGGGGCATCGCCGCGCTCGAACGGCGTCATCGGCACCTTGTCGACGCCGACGATGCGCACGACTTCCTCGACGAGGTCGGCCTTGCCGTGGATGTCGCTGCGCCACGAGGGCACTGCCACCTTCACCACCGGGCCGTTGCCAGCGACGACGAAGCCGAGATGCGTCAGGATCCGCCGCACCTCGGTGAACGGGACCTCAATGCCGGCCAGACGCTTCACCTCGGTGAGCGGGAAGTCGATGATGCGGTCGTCGCCGAACGGGTTCCCGACGACGACATTCTCCGACGGCGAGCCGCCGCACAGCTCGAGCACGAGCCTGGTCGCCATCTCCAGGCCCGGCACCATGAAGGCCGGATCGACGCCGCGCTCGAAGCGGTAGCGCGCGTCGGAGTTGATGCCGAGCTTGCGGCCGGTCTGGGCGATGTTGATCTCATTCCACAGCGCCGATTCGATCAGCACGTCGGTGGTGTTTTCGTCGCAGCCCGAGGCTTCGCCGCCCATGATGCCGGCGAGCGATTCGACGCCGGCATCGTCGTCGATGACGCACATCGCGTTGTCGAGCGTGTAGGTGCGGCCGTCCAGCGCGAGCAGGGTCTCGCCGTCGCGGGCGCGGCGGACGACCAGATTGCCCTTCACCTTCTTGGCGTCGAACACGTGCAGCGGCCGCGCGCGGTCGAACGTCATGTAGTTGGTGATGTCGACCAGCGCGTTGATCGGGCGCAGCCCGATCGAGGTCAGGCGCTGCTGCAGCCATTTCGGCGACGGGCCGTTCTTGACGCCGCGCACCAGCCGCAATGCAAAGCCGGGGCACAGTTTCTCGTCTTCCACCGCGACCTTCACGGGGCAGGGGAATTCGCCCTTGATCGGCTTGATGCCGGGGTCCTTGAGCTTGCCCATGTCGGCGGCGGCGAGATCGCGCGCGATGCCGTGCACGCCGGTGCAGTCCTGGCGGTTCGGCGTCAGGTTGATCTCGAACATGGGGTCGCCGAGCCCGGCCCATTCCGCATAGGGCTTGCCGATCGGCGCATCGGCCGGCAGCTCCATGATGCCGTCGTGATCATCGGAAATCTGCAATTCGGCCGCCGAGCACAGCATGCCGCGGCTCTCGACGCCTCTGATAGTGCCGACCGACAGCGTGATGTTCTTGCCGGGGATGTAGGTGCCGGGCGGCGAGAACACCGAGACGAGGCCGGTGCGCGCGTTCGGCGCGCCGCACACCACCTGCACCGGTGCGCCACCGTCGCCGGTGTCGACCATGCAGACGCGCAAGCGGTCCGCATTCGGATGCTGCTCGGCGGACACGACGCGCGCGATTCTGTAGGGCGCGAGCAGCTTCGCCTTGTCCTCGAGATGCTCGACCTCGAGGCCGATCATGGTGAGCTTCTCGGCAAGCTTCTCGACGGGCTCGTCGGTGTCGAGATGATCCTTCAGCCACGACAGTGTGAATTTCATGATGCAATCCTGCGATCGGCAAAGACCTCGACAAGGCGGAAGCGCTCACACATCAACATCATGGTGTCGCTGAACTTGCCCAGTCGGGTGAAGTAGGTGCGGTGCGCTTGGCGCCAGTGGTTCAAGCTGCGGTCGCCTTCGCCCTCTTCAAAGGCGAAGGCGGCGTCAACCTCGTCGAAGCGGCGATAGCTGACCTCGGTGGTTTCGATCACGCAGCGCGGCTCGCCCCGACCGTCGAGAACGATCCAGCGCTCGCGCGGCGTGGAGGTGTTGGGCTCGTCCTCGGTGCTGCAGGTCGCCGTCTTGACGCCCTTGATGACAAGGTCGAGCAATTCATCGGCAAGCTCCGGACCATCGCCGAACGCGAACGTCCTCAAGCCGCGATAGGCTTCGGGGACTGTCTCGAGGTTCACGAGCTCAACCCTCCGGCCAAGGTCGGCACCTCCAGCGGCTTGAAGCCGTAGTGCGACAGCCAGCGGACGTCGCCTTCGAACAACTGGCGCAAGTCGCTCATGCCGTATTTCAGCATCGCGATGCGGTCGATGCCCATGCCCCAGGCAAAACCCTGGTACTCGTCGGGATCGATGCCGCAGGCGCGGAGCACGTTCGGATGCACCATGCCGCAGCCGAGAATCTCCAGCCAGTCCTCGCCCTCGCCGAAGCGGATCTCGCCCTTGTCGCGGCGGCACTGGATGTCGACCTCGAGCGATGGCTCGGTGAACGGGAAGAACGACGGCCGGAATTTCATGTTGATGTGGTCGACCTCGAAGAACGCCTTGCAGAACTCGTGCAGGATCCATTTGAGGTGGCCGAGATGCGAGCCCTTGTCGATGACCAGGCCCTCGACCTGGTGGAATTGCGGCGTGTGGGTCGCGTCCGAATCGATGCGGTAGGTGCGGCCCGGGCAGATCACGCGGATCGGCGGCTTCTGGCTCAGCATCGTGCGCACCTGCACCGGCGAGGTGTGGGTGCGCAACAGCATGCGCGAGCCGTCCGGCTTCGGATTGAAGAAGAACGTGTCGTGCATCTCGCGCGCCGGATGGCCTTCCGGGAAGTTCAGCTTGGTGAAGTTGTAGTCGTCGGTCTCGACGTCCGGACCCTCGGCGATCGAGAAGCCCATGTCGGCGAAGATCGTCGTCAGCTCGTCCATCACCTGGCTGAGCGGATGGATGCGCCCGGTCTCGGCCGGCGTGTCCTGCAGCGGCAAGGTGACGTCGATGGTCTCCGCGGCCAGCCGCGCATCAAGCGCGGCTGATTTCAGCACCTCGCGGCGCGCGGTCAGCGCCTGCGTGACCTTGTCCTTGGCGAGGTTGATCGCCGCGCCTTGCGTCTTGCGCTCGTCCGGCGACATCTTGCCGAGGGTGGCCAGCAGCGCCGAGATCGAGCCCTTCTTGCCGAGGGCTGCAACGCGGACCGCCTCCAGCGCGGCTTCGTCGCTGGCGGCGGCGATCTGGTCGAGGATCGAGGTTTCGAGCGTAGCGAGGTCGGACACGGGCAAATCTCCGCGGGACAAAAGGCGGCTGGGTTGTCGCCGCGCGGGCGACAAGGGTCAAGCGAAAGCAGGCAGGCAAAGCCGGCAAGCAAAGCCGTGTATTGCGCCGGATAGCAAAAAGCGGCCGAGATCATCGGCCGCTTTTGAAATCCTCGCGATGGTGAGGCGATCAGGCGGCGAGCGCCGCCTTGGCCTTCACAACGATCGCCTCGAACGCGGCGGGTTCGTTGATCGCGAGATCCGACAGCACCTTGCGGTCGACGGTGATGCCGGACTTGGACAGGCCGTCGATAAATCGGCTGTAGGTGAGCTCGAACGGGCGCACGGCGGCGTTCAGGCGCTGGATCCAGAGCGCGCGGAAGGTGCGCTTCTTGCGCTTGCGATCGCGGAACGCATACTGGCCAGCCTTCTCGACGGCCTGCTTGGCGGTGCGGATCGTGTTCTTGCGGCGGCCGTAATAGCCCTTGGCGGCCTTGAAGACTTTCTTGTGCTTGGCGTGGGCGGTCACACCGCGTTTGACGCGAGACATGCCGGGTATCCTTAGGGTTCAGAGATGACGATCAGCCGCGGCTTTGATGCGGCCAGGGTTTCGGAAGCGAGAGGCCGGTCAGGCGTTCGGCAAGAAGTACTTCTTGACGTTGTCGCCGTCGGTCTTGAACAGCACGCGGGTACCGCGCAGCTGCCGGATCTGCTTCTTCGTCCGCTTGATCATGCCGTGGCGCTTGCCGCGCTGGGCGTGCATCACTTTGCCGGTGGCAGTCACCTTGAAGCGCTTTTTGGCGCCGGATTTGGTCTTCAGCTTGGGCATTTGGCTCTCCTTCATGCCAACGGCAAGCCGCCCGCGAGAGCGGCGCCATCCGGCGAAATTGCTCGTTAGAGCGTTGATTGTGCTCAGGTTTCGGATCCAAACCAGGACCCACCCGCACAGGGTCATCGCCACGGCAGCCCTTGATCAGCCGGGCGACGAAGGCCGCGCTTATGCCAGAGACGATGGCGCTTGGCAACGTCGAACCACGGAATCAGCTATTCCGACCCATGTTCAGCCACCCCCAGCCGAGGTTTTGCTCCATGGCCCGCATCATCCGCTTCGCCGCCTGCGCCGCCGTCCTGACGGTCGCCGCGTTGTCGCATCCCGCCCCGGCGCGTGCCGCCGGCTTCGACGGCGCCTGGACTGTCCTGATCATCACCGAGGCCGGCAGTTGCGACCAGGGCTACAGCTTCCCGCTACAGATCAGCGGCGGCCGGGTGACCTCGACCGGATCCGCCAACGTCACTGGCGCCGTCGGCCGCGGCGGGGCCGTCACGGTCCGGGTGTCCCAGGGCGGTTCTTACGCCAGCGGTACCGGGCGGTTGGGGGCGACGTCCGGCTTTGGCCGCTGGAGCGGAAAAGGCGGATCCGGGACCTGCAGCGGGCGGTGGCAGGCGACGCGGTCCTGACCGGCCATAAGGAAAAGCCCGCCAATCGCGTGGCGGGCCCGGTTGGCGCATCGGTATCTGGCGGCTAGCGCGGGGCCAGCACCATGACGACCTGACGGCCCTCGAACCTGGCGTCCTGCTCGACCTTGGCGAACGCCGCCACGTCGGACTTGACCTTGTCGAGCAGCTTGGTGCCGATCTCCTGGTGCGCCATTTCGCGGCCGCGATAGCGCAGCGTGATCTTGACCTTGTCGCCCTCTTCGAAGAAGCGCTGCATCGCCCGCATCTTCACGTCGTAGTCGTGATCATCGATCATCGGGCGGAGCTTGATCTCCTTGATCTCGACGACCTTCTGCTTCTTGCGGGCCTCGGCGGCCTTCTTCTGCGCCGAATACTTATACTTCCCGTAGTCCATGATCTTACAGACGGGAGGATTGTTGTTCGGCGAAATCTCGACCAGGTCCATGCCTGCTTCGATGGCCATCCTGATCGCAACCACGGTCTCGACCGTGCCACGGTTGGTGCCTTCGGCGTCGATCAGCTGGATCTGCGCATTGCGAATCTCATCATTGGTGCGCGGCCCGTCTTTGACGGCAGCGGGCGGGGCTCGATTAGGGCGGCGAATGGGTAGTTCTCCAAGGTTGTGGAAGAAGGCGGCTACTTTGAAGGAAGATGCCCTTGCGGGCAAGGTCGCTGGCGTCCGGTGCGTCGAATTTCCGCCCGGCCATCGCTGCGCTTGCGTCGCACGCGCAGGACTTCGGCTTGATCGTGCATTCCCCCAAACAGACCATCTGGCCAGAAAATGACGATCAAACTCGCGCGTTCTGGGCCTTTTTGGTTCCGCCGGGGGACATAGAGTGCGCCGCGCGCTTTCGCAAGCGGCAGCGTCTGGCTGCCCCAATTGACGGCAGCGGCCGGTTCGCCCACACAACGTCCGACACCGAGTAACGATCCATGAACCAAGCTGTCGAATCTGCCGATTCTCCCGCCTTCATCGCCGTCGGCACCGGCGACCAGTCGCGCCAGATCGCGGTGCGGGCGCGTCCTGGCAACCCGCCCGGGCTGTTCTGGCTGGGCGGCTTCAATTCCGACATGAAGGGCACCAAGGCACTGGCGCTCGACGCCTGGGCAGCCGAGCGCGGCCGTGCCTGTGTCCGCTTCGACTATTCCGGGCATGGCGAATCGGGCGGCCGCTTCGTCGACGGCACCATCGGCCGCTGGCTCGAGGAGAGCGTCGCGGTGTTCCGCCAGGTCTGCCGCGGGCCGCAGGTCGTGATCGGCTCCTCGATGGGCGGCTGGATGGCGCTGCTGCTGGCGCGCGCGCTGCTCCAAGAGCCGGCGGAAGCGACGCTGGCCGGCCTGGTCCTGATCGCTCCGGCGCCCGATTTCACCGAGGAACTGATGTGGAAGGGTTTTGCTCCGGAGATCCGCCAGGAGATCGAGGCCAATGGCGTGTGGATGCGGCCCTCCGAGTACGGCGAGCCGTATCCGATCACGAGGGCGCTGATCGAGGACGGCCGCAACCATCTGCTGCTCGGCGGCGCCATCAATGTCGGCTGCCCCGTGCGCATCCTGCAGGGCGCACAGGACCCCGACGTGCCCTGGCAGCATGCCTTTGCCCTGGCGCACCGGCTGCCCGCCGACGACGTGGTGCTGACCATGATCCAGGACGGCGACCACCGGCTGTCGCGGCCGCAGGACATCGCCCGCATGCTGGCGGCGGTCGGCGAGATCGGCTGACCTCAGCATCGCATCTGCCACTCTGCGCGGACATCACCGTCGGCCTCGGAGCCCAGCGCGGCCTCGGCCCGCTGCGCGAATGCGGCTTCGTCGAGCAACTGGCTCAGCGCCCAGGCGGCTGCACCGCGGACCAGCGGATTCGGGTCGGCCGCGAGTCGCTCGGCCGCCGGCACCAGCGCCGCATCGCCGGAGTTGCCGATCGCAATCAGCACGTTGCGCAGGAAGCGGTCGCGGCCGATGCGCTTGATCGGCGACTTCGTGAACAGCGCCCGGAACGCGGCATTGTCGAGCGCGGCCAAATCCGCCAGCGACGGCGCACGCAGCGCGTCGCGGGCCGCCAGCTTGGCCTCGCGCCCCTCTTGCGCGAATTTGTTCCAAGGGCAGGCGGCGAGGCAGTCGTCGCAGCCATAGATGCGGTTGCCCATGGCCTTGCGGAACTCGCGCGGGATCGGCCCCTTGTTCTCGATCGTGAGATACGAGATGCAGCGCCGCGCATCGAGGCTGTACGGGGCCGGGAACGCCGCCGTCGGGCAGCTGTCGAGACAGGCCCGGCACGAGCCGCAATGATCCCGCTCCGGCGCATCCGCCGGCCAATCGAGCGTGGTGTAGATCGCGCCGAGGAACAGCCAGGAGCCGAAGCCTGATGACACCAGGTTGGTGTGCTTGCCCTGCCAGCCCAGCCCGGCCGCTTCCGCCAGCGGCTTCTCCATCACGGCGGCGGTGTCGACGAACACCTTCACGTCGCAGCCGGCCTGCGCGACCAGCCAGCGGGCGAGCGTCTTGAGGTTCTTCTTGATGACGTCGTGATAGTCGTCGCCGCGGGCATAGACCGAGATCGCGGCGCGGCTGCGCTCAGCGAGGATCGCGCGCGGGTCCTCGCTCGGGCCGTAGTTGACGCCGAGCATGATCACCGAGCGCACCTCGCGCCACAGCGTCGCCGGATCGGTGCGCCGCCCTGGCTCGCGCGCCAGCCAGTCCATGTCGCCGTGCTGCCCGGATGCGATGAAGCGCTCGAAGGCTGTGGCGCGCTCGTGGCTGATCACCGGCGCGGTGATGCCGACGCAGTCGAAGCCGAGCCTCAACGCTTCGGCAGCCAGCGCCGCTTTCAGGGCGTCTGGCGCGTCACCGCTCAGAAGTCGAGGTCCACATAGGTCCGCGACGCCGGCACGCCCGCCAGCCAGTCGGAGAGCAGCGGCCGGAACGACGGCCGCGACTTCACCCGCGCGTACCACGCCTTCGCCGCGTCGTCCTCGATCCATGGCACGTCGCCCAGATAGTCGATCGCCGACAGATGCGCGGCGGCGGCGAGGTCGGCATAGGTCAGGCGGTCGCCGGCCAGGAAATTGCGCCGCTGCGCCAGCCAGCCGATATAGGCGAGATGGTAGCGCACATTGGTCTTGGCGGCGCGAATCACGTCGGTCGCCGGCGGCCCGCCGCCATCCTCCTCGTTCATGAAGCGCTTGTAGATGCGCTCGGTCACCAGCAGGTTCGAGGCCTCCTCGAAGAACTTATCGTTGAACCACGCCATCAGCCGGCGCACCTCGATGCGCTCGGCCGGCGAGGCCGGCATCAGCCGCCGGTCGCCCATCTCGAGCCCGCAGGTCTCGTCGAGAAACTCGGCGATCACGCCGACCCCGGGCACCGCCGGCATGCCCTCGACCGACAGCACCGGCGTGGTTCCCGCCGGATTGAGCACCAGAAACGGCTCACGGCGCTCCCAGGCGCGTTCCTCCACCAGGCGCAGATCGAGCCCGTATTCGCCGAGCACCAGCCGGACGAAGCGCGAATGCGGGCAGAAGGGGTGGTGGTAGAGCGTGTACATGGAGCCTTTCGACGATTCCGCGGCGGCCTGCGCTTAACGAACAATCAACCATCGGTTCGCACCGGGGCCTGGTCCCGATACCGGCGCACGGGCGGCGTTGCGAATCGGACCATTAGCGCATGGTCGGTGAAAGTGTAAGCAGGAGGGCGACGGGCCGGCATGCGGGATATGACGTTCCACGGACGCCTCATCAACGCGCCGGATACGCCGTCCGGCATCGTCGCGGTCTGATTCGCAGTGCCGATCACGCGCTGGTTCATTCGTCCGATGTGGCCGCGACCGTCGCTTTTTGCAATTGCGGGCGCGGGCCGAATAGGCGAGAAGGGCGGCGTTTTGCCGGCAATGTTGGATCGGATCAATGATGTCAGATACGCTGCGGGCCGTGCTGCTCGGCATTGTCGAGGGCGTGACCGAGTTTCTTCCAGTATCCTCGACCGGCCACCTGCTGCTGGCGGAACGCTTCTTCGGGCTCGGCGAGGACGGCTTCTGGAAGAGTTTTGCGATCCTGATCCAGCTCGGCGCCATCCTCGCGATCGTCGCGCTGTACTTCTTCAAGCTGTACCGCGTCGCCATCGGCGCGCTGACCAATGCCGATGACCGCCGCTTCATCATCGGCGTGCTGATCGCCTTCCTGCCGGCGGTCATCATCGGCCTCATCGCCGGCAAGTACATCAAGGCGCTCCTGTTCGACCCCTGGGTCGTCTGCTTCTCGCTGATCGTCGGCGGTGCCATCCTGCTGTGGGTCGACCAGATCGATCTCAAGCCCCGGGAGCATGACGCCACGCGCTATCCGCTGCTGATGTATCTGTGGATCGGCGTCGCGCAGTGCCTGGCCATGATTCCCGGCGTGTCGCGCTCCGGCTCGACCATCGTGGCGGCGATGCTGCTCGGCGGCGACAAGCGCTCGGCCGCGGAGTTCTCCTTCTTCCTGGCGATCCCGACCATGGTCGGCGCCTTCGTCTACGACTTCTACAAGAGCCGCGCCGAGATGACGTCCGATCATCTCGGCCTGATCGCGATCGGCTTCGTCGTCTCCTTCATCACCGCGATGATCGTGGTGAAGGCCTTCCTGGGCTACGTCACCCGCCACGGCTTCGTGCTGTTCGCCTGGTGGCGCGTCATCGTCGGCACCCTCGGCCTGATCGCGCTGGCGCTCGGGAAGTAGTTATCGCGTAGGGTGGGCAAAGGCGCGTAGCGCCGTGCCCACCGTTCTCACCGAGAATGCCGTCGCAAGACGGTGGGCACGCTTCGCTTTGCCCACCCTACGGGCTGGTGTGCCCCTCACGCGTTCTTGCGCTGGAATTGCCCGGCGGAGCGGAAGCGCCAGAGATATTGCGGGGCGACGGCCTCCAGCGAATCCGGATTGATGCCGAGGCCCTGCAGGGTCAGCCCGGCGGCCTTCGCCGCCTCCGACACCACATTGTCGTGGCGCAGCAGCTCGACCTGGTCCGGCGTCAGCTTCAGCGGGCCCGGCGCGAACTGCAGCACCGCGGCCTGCAGCTTGGCGAGACCGAACGGCAGCGGCAGCAGCGCGCGGTCGCGGTCGGTGATGTCGAGGATGATCTTGAGGATCTCGCGGAAGCTCAGCACCTCCGGCCCGCCGAGCTCGTAGGTGGCGCCCGGCTGCGCCTTGCCGTCGACGGCATCCGCCACCGCTGATGCGACGTCGCCGACATAGACCGGCTGCATCTTCGTCTCGCCGCCGCCGATCAGCGGCAGGAACGGCGAGATGCGGGCGAGGCCGGCGAAGCGGTTGGTGAACTGATCCTCGGGGCCGAACACCACCGACGGCCGCATGATCACGGCCTCGGGCACCGCGGCCAGCACGGCGGCCTCGCCGGCCGCCTTGGCGCGGGCGTAGCTCGAGGCCGATTCGGCATCCGCGCCGATCGCCGAGACGTGCACCAGGCGGGCGCCGGCGGCGGCCGCCGCCTTGGCCACGACGGCTGCGCCTTCGGCCTGCACGGCGTTGAAGGTCTGGGCGCCGCCCTCGGTCAGGATGCCGACCAGGTTGATCGCCACATGGCTGTCGCGCAGCGCCGCCGCGACCGAGTCGGGATAGCGCAGATTGGCCTGCACGGTGTGGATCTGGCCGACCCGGCCGAGCGGCTGCAGATGGCCGGCCAGCTCCGGCCGGCGCACCGCGACCCGGATGCGGTAGTCGCGCTTGGCCAGCGCCCGGACGACGTTGCGCCCGACGAAGCCGGAGCCGCCGAAGACGGTAACGAGGGTGTCCAGATTCGATGCCATTGGGATCATTCCTGGGATAGCCGGGCGGTCGATCCGCCCCGGACGAGAAGCCTGTCAGCGGCGATTCGCACCCCGCGGCCCGCCATCTTGCGGCGCTGTATAGCCCATCGTCCGCATCGCGGAAAAGGGAGCCGTGTTTTTGCGCGTGGCTTGAGAAAAATTGTCATCTTGGGCTCCGAGTGGTTTGACAAGCCGCCGTTCGATCCGTACACACCGCCTCCACATGCCCAGGTGGCGGAATTGGTAGACGCGCTGGCTTCAGGTGCCAGTGGCTTAACGGCCGTGAAGGTTCGAGTCCTTTCCTGGGCACCACGCTTCGCTCTTCGAGCTTCGCGTGGCGCCGCCGAGCTGAGACTCGGCTTGTGATTTTTCCTCCCGCTATCGTTGTAGCTGCCGAAGGTGCCGTACCACGCATTCCGTGGGTCGCAGACGCTTCGTCGCACATTGGCTCTTTCGCCGTGCGCGCCGTTTCGGGCATGACGACACCTCGTGGTATTCTCGATCTCGCCGCGCTGACAGTCAGCCCCCTCCCCCTTGCGGGGAGGGGTTGGGGGTGGGGGTCCACACGCTCCGCGGCACATGATGCGCACCTCGCTTCTCGTGCTTCAGAGAGGTGGTGCCCGTCACTTGCTTCATCGCCCGGAGACCCCCACCCCCCACCCCTCCCCGCAAGGGGGAGGGGAGCGCACCGTCACCACGGCGAGTGCCTGGTTCAATCGCGTAACGACCGAGCGCAACGCGTCTGCGGTCCCTGATCATTCTCATCATCGCGAACAGCGACCTGTCCTTGGAAAAAATCTGGGACCAGCATTTTCATCCTCGCGGCGCAGTCCGCGCCCGAGCTCTGAAGATTGTCTCGCCCTTCAATCATGAGGGCGCAGGGAAGGCCGGGTGCCGACTGCACCCATGGCCCGCCAGCGAGAAAAAATGCTGGCGGCAGGAACCACAGGTACGCGCCGGATCATCCGGCCCTCCCTGCGCGAGTGGTTTTAACGGCTGCTTCGCGTTCTCCCTGGTGCGCCGGGCTGTCTGGCCACCATCCCCACGCGAGGCCAAAGCCTCGACGCGAGTTGATATCAGCTTCGGGATATCAGGACCGCGCGACTTGACCGTGCGTGCATCCTTGTTCGTCCGCGCGATTAGCTCACGCTGCAACGACACACGCCCATCGCATCCCACTGCCAACGTCTCGTGACGGTCGCGACACGCCCCTCATGCGGCAGCAGGGACGCGCGGAAATGTGCAGCTGATTTGCCCGACGGTGCAAGGGCAAATGCTGCGACAGACTGGCACGACGGGCAGTTCGGAGATGGGTGGTATGTCGAAGGCGGTGATGAGCGATCGGCTCAATCGTTCAGCTTCAACCGTGCGCACGATGACTGTAGCTTTGGCTGAAGAAGTTGCGATCCTTATTCCGAGGACGCACGCGGGTCGAAGCGCTGCGAAACGGCTGACAAAGAAGGGACTCCGGATGACGGATCAAATCGTGGTCGGGCTGGCGTCTTGGATCATTCTGGATACGAACTACCCTGATTTCAAGAGCGGCTCCGAGGCCGCATTTGCGCTCGTGTTCTCGCCGAAGAAGCCGTTAGAGGACATCGCGCCGCATGCTGCCGTGGCGCCGTCGCGGATCCACCGCGGCAGTGGCGTCTACGGCATCATCGCGCAGGTCGTCCATGTCGCCGAGGACTGGTGGGTGATCGACGCGGGCGTTCTCGCATTCCAGGATTCTAGCCCGCCCGTCGATGCCAAGCCCGGCGCATGGCTGCGTGGCGAGATCCAGATCGATATCGATCCGTACGACTACTTCGAGCATTGGGGCCATCAGCCCGGTGTGCCGGCCTTGATCTACGAGTGGCGCATCGACAAGATCGAGGTCCAGACCGCGCCCTATGTGGAAATCAGCCCTCGCAAGTTCGCGCTCGACGCCACTAAGCTCGGCTGGCGCGAGGTTGCCGAGACCAAAGCGTTTGAGGACCCCGCCGGGGAGTATCTCCTCCATTGCACGCGCCTGAATGGCCCTCGCTGGCCGCGGAGCAAGCGTCTTCCATAGAGGCGACGCGCCGGGTCCAGACGACGGGAAGCCATGAACGTCTCGCCTCCGTTCTTCTCGTAGCGAAGGATGATTCTCGGGCCTCCGATTTCATCAGTTCGGATCATCGGAGACCACCGTCCTCCGGGCGATCATCTCGTGAAGATTCGTCCTGACCTCCTCGATCACTTCGGCCCAATCGCGTCTTTCGCGCTGCCGGAAAAGGCGCATCGTCGGGTACCAGACGCTGTCGTCACGCTCCAGCAGCCAGCGATAGTCCGGCGTGTACGACAGCAGCGTCCAGGTCGGACGACCAAGCGCGCCGGCGAGATGGGCGACACTGGTATCGACCGTGATCACGAGATCGAGGCAGGAGATCAGCGCGGCGGTGTCCACGAAATCGGTGAGCTGGCTGGTCAGGTCCAAGATCCGGCTCGCGTCCTGCAGCGCAGTCTGGTCCTCGGCCTTGGGCTCTTTCTGCAGACTGACGAACACCGCGTCTTCGTCAAGCAGACGGAGAACCGTGCGCAACTGGATGGAGCGATTGTGGTCGTCCAGGTGATTTGGATTGCCAGACCAGACCAGGCCGACACGCAGCTTTTCATGCGCGCCGAGACGCTCCTCCCAGAGTTGGATCCGCTCCGGATCAGGCGCCGGCAAATAAGAGACGGGTGCAGGAATAGTTTCCAGCGTCGTTCGAAACGCGAAAGGAAGGCTCATGATCGGGCAATGGACATCGACTGCTGCCAGGTCGGCCGCCTCCGACACCGGAATACACTGCGAAATCCCGGGCGTATTCGACAGGAGAGGAAGCAACGACTTCTGAACCGCAAGAATGACGCGGGCGCCCAGCGCGGCGACCATCGGCACGTAGCGGGCAAACTGGATCGTATCGCCCAGCCCTTCGTCGGCGGCGATGACGATGGTTTTTCCCGCGATATCGGGGTGCCCCTGCCACATCGGCTGCTGGAACCGGGGATAGGAACTCGGCAAATGCCAGCGAGCCTCTCGCCCCGCCCAGCCCGCATCAAAATTCCCCAGCAGGAGGTTCAAATGCGCCGCTCCCAGATCGGCCAGAGCGTCACTCGGATCGCTGTCCTTCAAACGCCTGTAGATCTCGAACGCCTCGTCGAAGCGACGAAGCTTCGTCAGGACGGCAGCCCTGTCGTGCAGCGCATCCCTGGAGCCAGGCTGCAGAGCCAGAGCTCGCTCGAACCATTCCAGCGCCTCTTCGTCTCTGCGCATCGTGCGCAAGACAATGCCGGTCTTGACGCAGATGTCGGAGTTGCCCGGTTCGATCTCGTGGGCTCGCCGGCAGAGCACAAGGGCCTCGTCGAAGCGCTTCAGCGCGTTCAGAAGCGCACCACGCATCAAGAGAGTCGGCACGTCATTGGGCCGCAAAGCGTCGCTCAGGTCGAGACAGGCGAGCGCTTCGTCGATCCGCCCCAACCGTTGAAGCGTGATGCCGCACTGGTTTGCGGCCTCCCAGTTCTGCGGATTCAGCTCCAGCACGCGCTGGAAGCTCGAGACGGCGTCGGCCAGCTGCTGCAGACGAACCAGGGCGTTGCCCCTCAGCATCCACAGATCGGGGCTTTCAAGACCGAGCGCCCTCGCCTTGTCGCAGACTTTGATCACCTCGTCTGGGCGCCCCTGGACCTGGAGCACCGTGCCGAGACTCAGGAAGTATTGCGGCTGAATGTCCTGCTGGATCGCACGGGATACCCACTGGAGTGCAGCATCGTATTGCCCTGCCTGCAGCGCGAGGATGCCCAGCAAGTTGAGCGTCGGCGCGTGTCCTCCATCGATCGCAAGCGCCAGGTGGCAACACCCTTCGGCGTCTGCGTGGCGGCCATTCGCGATTTCACGCAAAGCTGACTCATAGAGGATCGCAGCACCATCAGGCTGAACAGGTTTGGGCTTCGCCTTCGTATGCGAGGCCCGATGCTCTCGACGATTCATTGTAGCAAGTTGCTCCCGCTGCAAACTCAAACTACGTGATTCTCAGAGTGGCTGAAACTCAAATTCTACCTCTGAATGTGGCTATGCTCGCAATGGTTGTGCATCCGGCGTTGGACGTCATGACAGGCCGGATCATCAATCGCGATGAGATATGGAGGACATCTGCGGTCAGCCGACGTCGCTCCGTGATCGTGCGCCAGCCCGGGCTGGTAGCCGACCGGCGCGGCGTCCTTGACGCGGAGTCTCATTTTGTTTTTTGCACGTGCGATCCGTCAGCATGACTGACAAATCGACGGGAAGCCGCAGGCTTCGCGGCAACGCCGCGGGACAGCGGCGCAAATGCGAGCAATTACATCGATCCCGCTGTCGTTGCGCGGCGTTGCGTGGCACGCGGTGGCCTGTGCTGGCGCGATCGGGCTTGCTGCATTGCCGATGCGACGCAGGACGCATGCCCTAGGTCGTCGGGAGAACTTCCCTTCCGGTGCATTCCCCCCGTCAAGATTCGACGTTAGGTTGAGCCGTCCCTCGTCCCGTCGACACACGGCGCATCACACGAGCTCGGGGTAGCGGCAGACGATCCGGCAAGGCAGCCGCGACAACGCGGTGGCCATCAATCAAAAACGTAGCGGAGGAAGTGCCATGATGAAGCAACGGAAACGTCTGGCTGCGCCGGTCGCGCTTGCCATCACCACGATGCTCGCCGCGTCGGCGGCGTCGGCGCAAGCGGTGGATACGGCGCGCATCGAGGCCGGCGGTCAGAACGACTGGCTGACCTACCACGGCTCCTACAAGTCCTATCACTACAGCCCGCTCGCCCAGATCAACGCCAATAACGTCGCCAATCTCGGCGTTGCCTGGATGCACATTCCCGGACGCTCCACCCGCGGCCTGCAGTCGATGCCGCTGGCCGCCGACGGCGTGCTCTACTACACCGGTTCCTACAGCCGCGTGTTCGCGCTGAACGGCGCCACCGGCGAGGTGATCTGGTCCTACTTCCCGGAGCTGGATGAAGCACTGGTCGCGCGCCAGACCCACTCGCCCTACAATCGCGGCGTCGCGATCGGCGAGGGCAAGGTGTTCGTCGGCACCATGGACGGGCGGCTGATCGCGCTCGACATGAAGACCGGCAAGCTGGCCTGGGAAACCAAGCTGATCGACTCGCAGAAGCTGACGGTCGGCTTCACCGGCGCTCCGCTTTACGCCAACGGCAACGTCGTGATCGGCGCGCAGGGCGGCGAATGGCCCGGCCGTGGTCCGATCTTCGGCGTCAACGCCGCGACCGGCGCCAAGAAATGGGAGTTCCTGACGGTGGCGGGCACCGAGGAGGCCCAGAAGACATGGGGCAATGATTCCTGGCGCACCGGCGGTGGCGGCGGCTGGATGCCCGGCACGTATGATTCCGAGACCAGCACGATCTGGTGGGGAACCGCCAATCCGGCGCCGCTCTACGACTGGTCGGGCGGCGACTGGAAGACGCAAGGCGCCCGCCCAGGCGACAATCTCTATACGTCGTCGGTGATCGGCCTCGACGTCGACAGCGGCAAGCTGAAATTCCATCACCAGGAGCTGCCGCACGACGCCTGGGACTTCGACAGCGCGGTCGGCGAATTCCTGATGCTCGATCGCGACGGCAAGAAGCTGACGGTGCATCCCAACAAGAGCGGCTACATCTTCGTCTATGACCGCGAAGCCAAGGTGCAGAACGTCTGGCGCATCACCGAGAACAGCAACTTCGTCAAGAATATCGACCCCAAGACCGGCGAGCTGATCGGGCGCCGCGACTTCACGGCCGGCAAGGTCAGCGAGCCGCTCTGCCCGCACATCTCCGGCGGCGTCAGCTGGAACGCCGGCTCCTACAATCCGAAGACCGGCCTGTACTACAAGCTCGGCCAGGAATGGTGCATGACGCTCGACATCGTCAAGACGACGCCGGTGGTGGCACCGCAGGCGCAGCTCAACATCGGCGCCAACTTCGCGATCGCGAAGCCGCCGAGCGGTGAGATCTACGGCCATCTCGACGCCCGCGACCCCGTCACCGGCGCCAAGAAATGGGAGGTCCGCTTCCCCGAGCCGCCGCTCGCCAGCGTGCTCTCGACCGGCGGCAATCTCGTGTTCGTGCCGGATTCGCGCGGCACCGTGCATGCCTATGATGCCGAGAACGGCACCGAGCTGTGGAACCACTCCGACGGCACCGGCCACCAGGGCGGCATCATCAGCTACGCGGTCAACGGCAAGCAATACATCGCCATCACCGCCGGCTTCGGCGGCATGGCGGCCGACGACTACGCGCCGACCTTCGGCGGCGTCTACAAGAGCATGCCCAGGGATGACGGCGCGCTCATCGTCTACAGCCTGAAATAGGCTTGAGATCACGGGGGCCGGCGATGCCGGCTCCCGTGCCTCTCAGCGGCTATTGGCGGTATGGTGAAGCGCTGTCGCGACGAACAACCCTGGCAATTAGTTACTCCGTCATGCCCGGGCTCGTCCCGGGCATCCACGTGCTTCTCAGCGTGCTGAACAACGTGGATGGCCGGGACAAGCCCGGCCATGACGATGCGGAGGTGGGCGAGGGCACCGCTGCGATCGTCACATGCGATAGCCGTGGTGCCACTAGCCCTGCACGTCGGGGCGCAAAGGAAGCGGGATCTGCTTGATGAGACTTGGCTCGATGAGGTTCGAGTTGATCGGAATGGTGTTGACGACATCAGCTTGGACGATGATTGAAATACTGCGGCGAGCTGCTACGATCGGGCGGTTGCGGCCATTGATCATGGCTGCCGCGTTGACCGGCGCTGCACCGGCCTTCGCGCAGTCGGCCGCGCCCGCGCAGCAAGCCGAGCCGCTCGACGTCCAGCAATTGTTCGCATCGACCTGCGGCTGGTGCCACTCCGACGCCGGCCGTGTCGCCGGCAAGGGCCCGCAGCTGATGGATTCGCCGCGCAGCGACGACTTCATCCGCAATCGCATCAAGGTCGGCAAGCCCGGCGCGATGCCGGCATTCGGCGAGGTCTTCACCGACGCGCAGATCGACGCGATCATCGTCTACATTCGCGCGCTGAAACCCGATTAGGAGGTCGGCGTGCCGCGCGCGAAGCTGCCCACCGGACCGAGCGTCATCCTTTGAGGACCACGACATGACACGATTGCTCGCGCTGCTCGCCGCCATGGCTGTCCTGATCGGCCCGGCCGAGGCGCGCTCGCTCGACGCCATCCGCTCGCTCGGCCAGATCGGGCTGTGCGCCCATCCCAATTCGCTGCCCTTCGCCAGCAAGGCCGGCGACCCGCCGGGTTTCCAGGTCGAGATGGGCCAGGCGGTGGCGCGCGAGCTCGGCGTCGCGCTGCGGCTCGACTGGATCATCACCATGTTCCAGCTCCGCGCCGCCGGCTGCGACATCGTGATGGACGTCATCGCCGATCCGCAGGCGCTGGAGGAAACCCGGCTGAAGACCACCGGGCCCTATTATCACACGGGCGTGGCGCTGGCGGTGCCCCAGGCAAGCCAGCTCACCTCGGCCGCCGGCCTCGATGCGACGACCAAGGTCGGCGTGCAGGTCGGCTCGGTCGCGGCGATGCTGATCAGCCAGCGTCACGTACCGACATCGACCTTCGGCTTCGAGATCGACAGCCTTGACGCGCTGGCCAACCACGAGATCGCTGCCGCGGCGGTGACGCCGGCCAACGCCGCCTATTACAACCAGACCCATCCCGACAAGCGGCTCCGCATCATGGCCCTCGACGAGGGCGAAGCGAACCTCAACTGGAACGTGGCCATCGGCATGGTCCGCCCCGACGACGCCCTGCGCGAGGCCATCGAGGCGGCGCTGGCCCGCCTGCGCGCCGACGGCACCGTCGCGCGCATCTACGGCCGCTACGGCGTGACGCTGCAGCCGCCGAAATAGCCGGCGTGTTGCACGACCGCCGGGCGGATCGCGGATTGTGCTGGCCTGTTTCGTCGACGGCGCAGGGCAGGGGCCCGGCGCGTGCCGGGCGTCGCTTGCGATCTTTGATTGTCGGCGGTAGCATCCTTCCGTCTGAGCCCCGATCCCTGCCTTGGCGCCTCACGGCCATTTCCTTCCTCTCCCTCGTCCGTCATTGCGAATACAGCCCATGTCTTTGATGTCGTTCATGCCAGGCGCCTGCATCGAAGCTCGCGCCGCGACCGGTCGTCGTATGGCCGGGCTTTTGAGCATTCTCCTCGCCGTCGCTGTTGCATTGCTGTGTGAGCCGCCCGCGGCGGCCGAGGAGATGTTCAACTACGATGCGTCCAAGCCGATGCATTTCTTCAGGGCTGGCGATGGCGGCAATTGCAACGGCTGCTCGTGGATCGCGGCCGAGGGCACGATTCAGCGCGATACGCCGGAGGTGTTTCGGCAATTCCTCGCGAAGGGCTGGAGTGGCTATGAGATCGCGTTCAATTCGCCCGGCGGCGATCCCGCGGCGGCGATGCGGCTTGGTGAGATCATCCGCGAGCAGAACCTCCACACCTCCGTCGGCAAGACCATCGGACGGCTTGATCCCGAGGATGATCGCATCAACACCGTCGACGGCGGCCAGGACCCGGGCCATTGCGCCTCGGCCTGCGTCTGGGCGTTCCTCGGCGGCGTCAGGCGCGCCGCCAAGGAGGGTGAGCTCGGCGTGCAGCAGTTTCACGATCCCGAGGCGATCAAGGAGCCGAAGGCCAAGACCGCCAGCGCGATCGACCGCGCCGCCGATCAGTCCATGATAGGCGCGCTGATCACCTACGTCATGCGCATGGACGCCAACCCGAAGCTCATCGGCCTCGCCGCCGCGGAGACGCCGTGGCGCGAAGTCAGATGGCTGAAGCTGCAGGAGATCGTCGATCTCGGCATCGACACCAGCAAGGACTATTCCAGCCCGATGACGATCGAGCCGTTCGGCGCGGGCGGCTCATACGTCGAGATCATCAGCCGCACGACGTTCGCAAGCTTCCGCCATCGCCTGTATTGCCGGGGTGACGCCTCCAACGTCTACCTGGCGATGATCCCGAACTCGAAATACGACAGCAGAACGTTCGAGGCGACGATGCGCGGCATCATGGCGGAGCGGTCGGTCGACCTGATCAGTGACTCCGGCAAGCGCAGCTTCCCGCTCAAGCTGGCTGCCATCGAGTCTGCACCGCTCGGCATCCAGACCTCCGTTCAGATCGTCGGCGCGACGATGGCGGACCTGCAGACGGCCAAGCGCATCGAGATCGCCTACGACGGGCTCGGCAAAGTCGATTCCGAGATGGTGATGGGGCTGCAATTCGACCTCGCCGGCGACCGCCGCAAGATCGGGATCGTCGCGCGCTCCTGCGTGAAGTGAGGGGCGGCAACGAAGTCTGGGGCAGACGAGCCGTCTGTGCATGGGAGCAAGCCGGCAACTCCACCGTCATTGCGAGCGAAGCGAAGCAATCCAGGGCTCCGCGTGTGATCCTGGATTGCTTCGTCGCTTCGCTCCTCGCAATGACGGTGCGGACCCCTGGGCAAACGGGATGCCGCTCGAGGTTGCAGCCACGGTGAGCAGGCAGGCTTCGCCGGCCGAAGCCGGCGACGCCACGACGGCTATCCCTTGTAGCCCATCAGCAGGCGCGGCAGCCACAGCGAGAAGGCGGGGACGTAGGTCACGAACATCAGTGCGGCGATCAGCGCGGCGTAGAACGGCAGGATGGTGCGCATGACCGCGCCGACCGAGATGCCGCCGATGGCGCAGCCGACGAACTGTGTGGTGCCGACCGGCGGGGTGTTGAGGCCGAGCGCGCAGTTGATCAGCATCAGCATGCCGAACTGCACCGGGTCCATGCCGGCCTTCATGGCGATCGGCAGGAAGATCGGGGTGCAGATCAGGATCGTCGCCGCCATGTCCATGAAGGTGCCGAGCAGGAACAGGATGATGTTGATGAGCAGGAAGATCATCCAGGGCTGCGACGAGACCTTGCTCATCAGGTCGCCGGCGAAATCGGCCACCTCGTAGAGCCCCATCAGGTACTGGAACATGGTGGAGACGCCGATCAGCAGCAGCACCACGCCGGTCGTCTTGACCGCCTTGGCCGCGGCCCGCAGGAAGTTCGGCAAGGTCATGGTGCGGTAGATGAAGAACGTCAGCATGATCGTGTAGGTGACCGCGACCGCCGCCGATTCGGTGGCCGTGAACACGCCGGACAGGATGCCCGCCAGGATGATGCCGACGATCAGAAGGCCGGGCAGCGCCGCCGCGAACGAGCGGGCCACCTCCGCCCAGCCGGGAAACTTGCCGGCGGGATAGCCGCGCTTCACGGCGACCGCGTAGGCCGCGACCAGCATGCAGATCATCAGCACCAGCGCCGGCAGCAGGCCTGCGGCAATCAGCGCGCCGATCGACACCTTGCCGCCGGCGGCCAGCGCATAGATGATCATGTTGTGACTGGTCGGCATCAAGGCTCCGACCAGCGAGGCGTGGGTGGTGACGTTGACGGCGTAGTCGGTGTCGAACCCTTCCTTCTTCATCATCGGGATCATCACCGCGCCCATCGCCGAGACGTCGGCGACGGGAGAACCGGAGACGCCGCCGAACAGCGTGCAGGCGACGACGTTCGACATGCCGAGCCCGCCGCGGATGTGGCCGACCAGGTTCTTGGCGAGCTGCACGATCTTGTCGGCGACGCCGCCATGCAGCATCAGCTCGCCGCTGAAGACGAAGAACGGGATGGCGAGGAACGA
Source organism: Bradyrhizobium sp. SSBR45G (assembly GCF_030159255.1). Taxonomy (GTDB): domain Bacteria; phylum Pseudomonadota; class Alphaproteobacteria; order Rhizobiales; family Xanthobacteraceae; genus Bradyrhizobium. The sequence goes on from NZ_BSCT01000008.1 coordinate 122,061, forward strand.
GAAGATGTTCATCCCCGACATCATCTGCTGGAAGATCACCGCGACCGGCAGGCCTTCATAGAGAATGGTGCAGATGGCGGAGAGGCCGATCGCGAAGGCGACGGGGACGCCGAGGACCAGGAAGCCGAAGAAGGTGGCGCCGAGAATGATCAGTTCCATGAGGGGACGACCTCTTCACCGCGCAGGAGAGCGATGATGTGCTCGATTGAAAAGGAGACGATCAGCACCCCGGAGGCGACCAGCGGGATGTAGCGGACGACTTCGGGCAGGCCGAGATTGGGGATCTTCACGGTGCCGACGGAGGCGCCGAGGATCCAGCCGTTGTAGGCCATCGCCAGGCCGAACAAGGCGACCAGCACATGAATGACGAGCTCGATCTTCTCGCGCGTCGAGTCCGGCAGCATCACCAGAAGACTGTCCATGCCGATATGTCCGGCATCGCGAACGCCGACGGCGGCGCCGATCAGGGTGACGTAGAGGATCAGGACCAGTGCCAGGTTCTCGGTCCAGGTCGGGCTGGAGTTGAGCACGTAGCGTCCGAACACCTGGTAGAACACGATGGTGACGATGACGAGCAGGCCGGTGACGGACAGATACATGCCCAGCCGCGCGATGATGGCGTTGATCCGCGTCAGCGGGCCGCGCGACGGGCGCCCCTCCGGCGTCTCGTGGTCTGCGACATGTGGGTCCGTCATTCCTGCCCCTCCCCGTGCCGATGTCCGGTGCCGCCGTGCGGCGACACCGGATCCGGCCACTCTGTTGTCAGTTGGCGTCTGTTACTTCGTGTCCTGGATGCGCTTGACGAGGCTCGAAAGCTTCTCGTCGCCGGCGAACTTCTGGTACACCGGCTTCATCGCGTCGACGAACTCCTGCTTGTTGGCGATCGTCACGACCTGGGCGCCGGCGGCCTCGACGGCCTTGCGGGCGGTCTGCTCGCGCTCGTCCCAGAGCTTGCGCATGACCGGCACGGAGTCCTTAGCCGCCTTGCGGACCAGCGCCTGGTCCTCCTTGCTCAACGTATCCCAGACCTTCTTGGACATGACGAGGACTTCGGGCGCCAGCGAGTGCTCGGTGATGTTGTAGAACTTGGCGGCCTCGAAATGGCGGGAGGACTCGTAGGACGGCCAGTTGTTCTCGGCGGCGTCGACCAGGCCGGTCTTGAGCGCGGTGTAGACCTCGCCATACGGCATCGGCGTCGGGTTGGCGCCGAGGCTCTGGATCATGCCGACCCAGAGGTCGGACTGCTGGACGCGGATCTTCAGGCCCTTGACGTCCGCGAACGACTTGATCGGCGCCTTGACCGTGTAGATCGAGCGCGCGCCGCTGTCATAATAAGCGAGGCCGACCAGGCCGGCGGGCTCCATGGCGGCGAGGATCTCGTCGCCGATCGGCCCGTCCAGGACGTTGCGCATATGCTGCGTGTCGCGGAACACGAAGGGCAGGCACAGCGCGACGGTCTCGGGCACGAAATTGTTGAGCGGCGAGGAGTTGATGCGCATCATGTCGAGCGCGCCGATCTTGAGCTGCTCGATGGTGTCCTTCTCGGAGCCGAGGGCGCCGTTCGGAAACACCTTGACGCCGAGCTTGCCGCCGCTCGCCGCGGCGAGCTCCTTGCCCATGAACTTGACGGCTTCGACGGTCGGATAATCGGCGGGGTGCACGTCGGCGGAGCGGAAATCGCGCGCGCTCGCCAAGGGCGCCGAGACCGCCAGCACAGCGGCTGCGATGATACCTGTGAGTGTCTTCATCTGGGCTTCCTCCTGAGTTGATTATGTCTTCGTTGGGCAGATGCCGTGGGCCGTCTTGGGTCGCTCCACTGCAGATGCGAAGTCAAGCGCCAATCTCGTGCCTAGGGCGGGCGGCATTCTCTGTCAAAGCCAATTGCCGTATCGATCAATGCTAGAGTTGCATCGATCCAGGGGACGCGATTTGCTGCGATGCAAACAGAGGCCGGCCGCCCTCACCGGCACCATGACGCGGCGATGATAGGCCTCGCAAGATGTTCGAGACATCGGACAGGTCGGGAAGTGCCATTCCCGCGGAAGTTGATCGATATCTCGGCTCGCTTGAAATGACGTGCCGATGAGGCTTTCGCTGGTGACCGCCGCCAGATCGGCATCGTCGCGCGGTCGTATGTGATGTAGCCAGCTAACGGCGCACCGCGCCGCTCTTGCGCTGACGCGCCAACACGAGAAACTCGGCCTTGATGCGGGCGAACAGCCCTGGCGGGATGAAGCCGTAGCTGAATGTTGCGGGCTTGCCCGGAATCGGCGTCACTCCGGCATTTGGCCATTCATCGACGTTGTATTCGGAGACGATGACCCAGCTTGGGGCATTGTCGAGCCCGATCGCCTGCTTGACCTTGGACGGAATTTCGATGCCGACCGTCGTGTCGTCCGGGGGCGTGTGTGTGATCGGAAGCAGCACCACGTAGCGGGGCGTCGTCAGGCTGTCGGTCGCGGCGACAAGGCAGGTGGGGCGGTCCTTGCCCTGGTGGCGTCCTTGAGCTGCCTCGCGCGACCAGAGATAATCGTAGCGCACGACGAGGCCCGGCTTAGGCTCGGGGAATGCCATGCGACGATGTCACTTGAGCAAGTCGTCAAGCGACGCGTGTTCCGGGTCCATCTCGGACCGCTCGACCGCATTGATGACCACGGCTGCGGCGTCCATCGTCCGACGGCTGCGTTGAGCCGCGGCAACCAGCCAGTCATAGTGCTCTGCCGACATCAGGACGAACTCGCGCCGCCCATGTCGCGTGATCTCGACGGGTTCCCGTTGTGCTTGATGCTGGAATTCGCCGAACTTGCGCTGGAATTCGAGGGCCGAGGTTTGGACCATGAGCAGGACCTCCTAAGGGTGTCCAGATTATACGTATAATACGTAAATGATCAATCTCCCGTTCCGCCAGCTCGTTCTACTTCCCGTCTCGACGGGCCCTCGGACTAACCGGCGACACGATGGCCGCCCGCGCGGGATGAAGCGCGCAAGCCGCGCGGCCGTCGGCGTGGCTCTCAGGTCGGGGCACCGATCAATAGCCATCGATCGGCTTCGCGACGGCTATCGGCGGAGGCGTTGCGAGGTTGCGTACCTATTGCACGTTCGGGACAGATCCCGACGGATGCCCCCCCCCGCGCGTCGGTCTGAGGACTGGCCACGAGGTGTCGTCTTTGCGGGCGTTCATGGAAACGCGTCGCATCGCTGCTTGGCATCATAGTGATGAAGCAACAGGTAGTCGTCCCAGCCCGATTGACCCTGACAGGTGACGATCGACGAAGCAGACAAGAGTTGCCCCAGCGCGCCCGCTCCTGAGAGTCGTTCACTCAGGAGATGCCAGAGAAACTTTGGACAACCGGTCTCGAACGCCAGATTGAGATAGGCATGTTGGTCGAATCCGTCGTTGTGCCAGAAGCGACTTATCAGCCGGCTTTCGACCGATAGCCGCTCGCATTCCGAAATCAATGCGGGAATATCGAGCTCGGGCGATCGATGTGGATGGACCTGGAGACAAAGCTCCGTCATCGGGGTGCTTCTCCCTTGCGCTTTTGCAGATAGCCCCAGGCCTGCTCCGGATCATCGTCGCAGTATTCGCTGGTGTCGATCGAGCAGGCGACCCTGCCCCGCATTTCCAGCGACGCCGACCTCGTCGCCGAGCCTTGCAAGCTGTCCGTCAGGGGTGCGCAACTGGTTTGTTCTTTCTTTGTGAGCCGTCTGAGTCGTCGCTGCGATAGGGATAAACGGTGATGCCGATGTTCGCGCCGAGCCTGGCGATCCGGAGCAGCAGGTCGGCGGGGATCGTGGTGTCGAGCGCGCGGAATTTGCAGCCGCCCTCGAAGCCGTAGGAGAAGGTGCGTGACGTGCAGCCGTTCCAGAGCTCGGTTGCGGTCGAGGGCAATGACTCGACCAAGGTCAGGAATTGCTGCGTGCATCTGATCGGATCGGGCGCCTCCGTGCCATTCGTCTCCAGCACCAGCAGAAACTGCTGCTCGTGTTGCTGATGATGCAGCACATAGACGCTCTGATCGAGATGCGCGATCAGCGCAGTGAAGTCGGCAGGCGATCTCAGGACAAGATCAAGATTGAGGAAGTGGGACAATGCGGCCATGCGTGTTCACGTGGGTCGTGGCGCGGCCGTCGCGCAGCGTGGTTTGCGGATGATCATCATCGAAGCCCCCAGACGGCGTCGAGTCCGTCGAACAGCTGTTGCTCGACCGGGCCTGCCGCCGCGCCGAGCATCACGCGCACGCCTTTCAGATAGCAGCGAATCGTGTCCCGCTGCGTCCCCGAGAAGCCGTCCCAGAACGCCACCCAGTCCGGCCGGTCGGTGCGGCGCTTTCGCCCCGCCGGCAGCAGCAGTTCGAGCGCCCAATCGACGTAGCCGGTGTCGTGCAGCACGCCGACGAGCAGCGATGGCAAGGAGTAGCGGAGCGCATCGGGATGCAGATAGGACAAGACGGACACCGGCGGGCCGATCATCTGCCAGTCGTGGAGCGTGACGTCGACCCAGCGTCGCTGCGCCAGCCGCCGGCCGAGCTCATCGGGAATGTCGCCGGCGGGTCGGCCGGCGCCGCGCCAGAACGTCGTGGGCAGCGGCTCGGCCGGAAAGCTGGCCCGCAGCAGGGCGGACAGCTCCGCGATGGTGGTCTCTGGCGCCGGCTGCTGTGTCATGGGCTGCGAAACGGCCTCGAATTCATCCTGCTTGAAAAGCCTACACCCGGCCGATACACAACATCATACCGGACAGCCGAAAATCCGAGCCATTCTGGTGCTTCGGGGCCGGCGCTTCTCGACATGACGCTGGTTGTCCATTTGCCGAATCGTTACCACTTCGGGCGTAATGCGCCCGGCGCTCGCATCCCGCGCTGCTTTCGCCGCCGATTTCAATGTCGACCAGGATTCTGAACCCGATGACCGTCCGCCTGCACCGTGGCGACCTGCCCGATCTCTCCCGCTACACCTCGTCGGTTGCGATCGACACCGAGACCATGGGGCTCAATCCGCACCGCGACCGGCTGTGCGTGGTGCAGCTGTCGCCCGGCGACGGTTCGGCCGACGTGGTGCAGATCCCGAAGGGGCACACCGACGCGCCGAACCTGAAGGCGCTGCTCGGCAATCCTGATGTCACCAAGATCTTCCACTTCGCGCGTTTCGACGTCGCGACGCTGTTTCATACCTTCGGCGTGATGCCGCAGCCGGTCTACTGCACCAAGATCGCCTCGCGCCTGGCGCGCACCTATACTGACCGCCACGGCCTCAAGGATCTCGTGCGCGAGCTGCTCAATGTCGATCTCTCCAAGCAGCAGCAGTCGAGCGACTGGGGCGCCGACGCCTTGAGCGAGCCGCAGCTCGCCTACGCCGCCTCCGATGTGCTGCATCTGCATGCGCTGCGCGAGAAGCTCGACGTGATGCTGGCGCGCGAGGGCCGGCTGGCGCTGGCGCAGGCCTGCTTCGCGTTCCTGCCGCACCGGGCGACCCTCGATCTGGGCGGATTCGAGGCCGAGGACATTTTTGCGCATTCGTGAGGCGCACCGGCGGCCGGCCGTTCACGATCATTAATCTCTCTTAATGATCGCGCGCGCCCTGCGTCGCGATTTCGCGCCAGTTCCAGGCTGCAATGGCGAGGCCGCCCATGGTAGAGTGGTCGCTGTCGTGAGATCCGCCTCGCGTCGCGTCCCTGTCCCGGAGCTCTCGTGAACTCGGTCCATAACCCCGCCTACGAACACGGAATGGAGGCGCGCTTCAGGGTCGCTGCGCGCCACAGCCGCTTCGTGCGTGCGCTGCGGATCGCGGTGCCGGCGGCGGTCGGGCTAGCCATGGCCGGGGTGATCGGGATCGCGCTGCTGAACCCGTTCCACATGAAGGTCGATACCGGGAATCTCACGGGGAACCTCGTCATCTCCGGACGCAAGATCACGATGGAGACGCCGCATCTGACCGGCTTCACGCCGGACCAGCGGCCCTATGATCTCGTCGCCAACAGCGCGGTCCAGGACCTCACCGATCCCGATCACGTCGAGCTCAACATCCTCCGCGCCAAGGTGCTGATGGAGGATCAGTCGACGATGACGCTGAAGGCCAACACCGGCGTGTTCGACACCAAGCAGCAGCAGCTGGAATTGAAGAAGGACATCCTGCTGACGACCTCGACCGGCTATGAGGCGCGGCTCAGCCGGGCCTCGGTCGACATGGCCAAGGGGACCGTCAGCTCGGATGAGCGCGTCGACGTCAAGCTCACCAATGGCACGTTGTCGGCGGACCGGCTGCGCATCATCGACAATGGCGATGTGGTGCGCTTCGAAGGCAACGTCGTGATGAACCTCGACAACATGACTCCCCCGCCGGCCACGACGGCGACCGTCGATCCGGGCCGTCAGGCCCGCAACGTGAAGTGATCTCATGACGACGTGTCGTTTCATTCCCGCGGCGGTGTGCTGCGCCGTCGCAGGTGCGTTGGCGCTGCTCGCGCTGGCCGGTCCGTTGCACGCGCAGAGCGCGACTACGGGCGTGCCGAATGCGCTGCAGGGCTTCTCGCAGAACCGCGACCAGCCGATCCAGATCGAGGCGGCCTCGCTGGAGATGCGCGACAAGAAGAAGGAGGCGACCTTCACCGGCAACGTCAAGGTCGTGCAGGGCGATACCACCATGACCTCGAAGTCGCTGGTCGTGTTCTATGACGGCGGCCCCCAGAGCGGTGCTCAAGGCGGCGCGAAGCCGGCCAAGCCCGCGCAGGCGGCGACGCCGGGGCCGGACGGCAGCTCGGCGATCCGCCGGCTGGAGGCGCGCGGCGACGTCAAGGTGACGCAGAAGGACCAGGTCGTGACCGGCGAGACCGCGGTCTACGACACCAAGACCAACATGATCACGATGCAGGGCGGCGTGGTGCTGACCCAGTGCAAGAACGTGATGCGCGGCGATCGCCTGACGGTCGACATGACCACCGGCGTGTCGCGGGTCGAATCCGACGGCGGCCGCGGCGTCCAGGTGCTGCTGCCGCAGGCAGGTGCGGGCGCGGGAGCAGGCGGCGGCTGCGGAGCGTCACCGACCTCCACCTCTGCGCCCGGGCCGTCGCCCGGCCTCGGCGCACCGCTCTCGCTGGGCGCCAACAAATCGAAGTGACTTCAATTATTTAGCAAAAGGCTGCAGGCGCCCGTTGAACCGCGTCGCACCTGCCTCTATGTAGCGGAACGGGCGGTTCTGTCGCAGACCGGCGCAGCAGGGGCCGTCGACCCGGCGGCACGGCTGCGAAGGACGTATCCCGGACACGATTGCGATCTTGAACTCGGTCGCTGGCCTTGCGACCGCGACTTCGCCGTCAGACGACAAACTCCGGAGCGCGGGTCCGCCGCGCTTTGGTCAGCCTCGCGACCAGCGTGATCCGCGCGGCAGGTGAGATGCGTTCGCTCGCGGTGAGCGGGCGAGCCAGCGCTGCGGTCGGTGACGGGCAGCTTCGAAGGGCGTAAGCGAAGCGGGGATGGTGGATCTACTCGGCATGTTTCGTGGGCGTCCCGCCAAGCGCGGCCAGCGCGGCTCTGCGCGCCGGCGCGACGACATCACGTCCATGGACGACCCGTTCGGCAATTCGTTCAATGATGATCCGCTCGCCGCGCTCGCCGATTCCGTGCGCGACGACACGACGCCGCGGATCAATCCGCGCTCGCCGCAGAACACCGAGCAGATCCAGCGCAAGCGGCCAGCCTCGCAGCCGATGCCCGCCAAGCCGCGCAGCAACGGCAGCGGCGGACCGCAGCTGCTGCGCCGGCCGGGCTTCCTCGCAGTGCATTCGATCGAGAAGAGCTTTGGCAGCCGCCAGGTGGTGCGCGGCGTGTCCATCTATGTCCGCCGCGGCGAGGCCGTCGGCCTGCTCGGGCCGAACGGCGCCGGCAAGACCACCGTGTTCTACATGATCACCGGCCTGATCAAGGCCGACCGCGGCGCCATCGAGCTCGACGGCCACGACGTCACGCGGCTGCCGATGTATCAGCGCGCGCGGCTCGGTATCGGCTACCTGCCGCAGGAGGCTTCGATCTTCCGCGGCCTCACCGTGGAGCAGAACATCCGCGCCGTGCTCGAGGTCGTCGAGCCGTCGCGCAAGAAGCGCGAGCGCGAGCTCGATGCGCTGCTCGAGGAGTTCACCATCACCCGGCTGCGCAAGTCGCCGTCGATCGCGCTGTCGGGTGGCGAGCGGCGCCGCGTCGAGATCGCGCGCGCGCTGGCGACGCGGCCGAACTACATGCTGCTCGACGAGCCGTTCGCGGGCATCGACCCGATCGCGGTCGGCGACATTCAGCAGCTGGTGCGCCATCTCACCAATCGCGGCATCGGCGTGCTGATCACCGACCATAACGTCCGCGAGACGCTCGGCCTCACTGACCGTGCCTACATCGTCTATGCCGGACAGATCTTGACCGAAGGCAGCCCCGAGGAGATCGTCGCCGACCCTGACGTGCGCAGGCTCTATCTCGGCGAGGAATTCCGGCTGTAGGATTGCGGACGCAGTGTTTGTCGGGTTTGTCGCGGCTGTGACAGGCGACGGAGATGCTACGTTTGACGCGATCTGCGAAGGCCTCGCGAAGGCCGGTAATCTCGTCTTCTTCGGCGCGCCATACTCCGTTTTTCTTATTCGTCAAGCCGTGTACATCGCCCGCAGATTAGGATAAGCAAGAATTGGACCAGTAAGGGAATGTTCTTGCTCCCATGGCGTTGACGCAGAGATTAGAATTCCGCCAGTCACAGTCGCTGGTGATGACGCCGCAGCTGATGCAAGCCATCAAGCTGCTGCAGCTGTCCAATCTCGACCTCTCCACGTTCGTTGAAGAAGAGCTGGAGCGCAATCCGCTGCTGGAGCGCGCCAGCGATGGCCCGGAGGCGCCTGTCGCGGGTGAGCAGCAGATGTCCGAGCGCGCCGAATTCCCGGAAGGTGGCGAGGGCGGCGGCGAGGATTTCAGCGACGGCGGCGCCTCGGGCGACAGCTATGAGAGCGCGCCTGAAGACTGGATGAGCCGCGATCTCGGCACCCGTACGGAGATCGAACAGACGCTCGACACCGGGCTCGACAACGTGTTCTCCGAAGAGCCCGCGGAAGCCGCGGCGCGCACTGCGCAGGACGCCATCCCCACGACCTACACCGAATGGGGCGGCGGCGCCTCGGGCGACGAGGACTACAATCTCGAGGCTTTCGTCGCTGCCGAGACGACGCTATCGGATCATCTCGCGGAGCAGGCCGCGGTGGCCTTCACCGCGCCGGCCGACCGCATGATCGGCCAGTATCTGATCGATCTCGTCGATGAGGCCGGCTACCTGCCGGCCGATCTCGGCCAGGCCGCCGAGCGTCTCGGTGCCGAGCAGGCCGATGTCGATGCGGTGCTGGGCGTGCTGCAGACGTTTGATCCGCCCGGCATCTGTGCGCGCAACTTAAGCGAATGCCTGGCGATCCAGCTGCGCGAGCTCGACCGCTACGATCCGGCGATGCAGGCGCTGATCGAGCACCTCGACGTCCTTGCCAAGCGCGATTTCGGCAGCTTGCGCAAGCTGTGCGGCGTCGACGACGAGGATCTCGTCGACATGATCGGCGAGATCCGCCGGCTCGATCCCAAGCCTGGCCTGAAGTTCGGCACCACGCGCACGCAGACCATGGTGCCCGATGTCTATGTGCGTCCGGGTCCCGATGGCGGCTGGCTGGTCGAGCTCAATAGCGACACGCTGCCGCGCGTCCTGGTGAACCAGGTCTATTACTCCGAGCTGTCGAAGACGATCCGCAAGGACGGCGACAAGTCCTACTTCACCGACTGTCTGCAGAACGCGACGTGGCTGGTGCGGGCGCTCGACCAGCGCGCGCGGACGATCCTGAAGGTTGCGACCGAGATCGTGCGCCAGCAGGACGGCTTCTTCACCCATGGTGTCGCGCATCTGCGTCCGCTGAACCTCAAGGCCGTTGCGGATGCGATCCAGATGCACGAATCGACAGTGTCGCGTGTCACCGCCAACAAATACATGGCGACCAATCGCGGCACTTTCGAGTTGAAATATTTCTTCACCGCCTCGATCGCATCGGCCGATGGCGGCGAGGCGCATTCGGCCGAAGCGGTGCGCCACCACATCAAGCAGCTGATCGATGCGGAAGATCCCTCCGCAATTCTCTCCGACGACACGATCGTGGAGAAGCTGCGCGCGGCCGGCATCGACATCGCCCGCCGCACGGTCGCGAAATACCGGGAAGCGATGCGGATACCGTCCTCGGTGCAGCGCCGCCGCGACAAGCAGAGCATGCTGGCGCACGCGATGTCGTCGCCCACCAGCGCCGACCGCACCCGGGATACCGCGTCAGTTTGACCGCACCTCAAGATTGCGCCTTAACCAAATAGGCTTAGTGTCATCTCCGGTTCACATGAATCGAGGCGACACATGACCCTGCGGATTTCCGGAAAAAGCATCAGCGTCAGCGAAGCGCTGCGTGGGCGCGTCAGCGAGCGCACCGACGAGGTCTTACGCAAATATTTCGACGGCAACTATTCCGGCCATGTCACGCTCTCCAAGGACGGCTTCGGGTTCAAGACCGATTGCGCACTGCACCTTGATTCGGGCATCACCCTGGAAGCCGAATCGAACGCGCCGGACGCCTATGCCAGCGCCGACCAGGCGCTGCTGATGATCGAGAAGCGGCTCCGCCGCTACAAGAGCCGGCTGAAGGACCGTTCGGCGCGCAAATCCCATGCGGCCAATGCCGCGCTCGCCGGCTTCGATGGGGCGGTGCTGGATGCACCGAGCTATGTGATCGAGGCGCCGGCCGAAGGCGACGAGGAACTCACCGGCTACAACCCCGTCATCATCGCCGAGAACACGACCGCGCTGAAGCGCCTGTCGGTGTCCGAAGCGGTGCTCGAGCTGGATCTTTCCGGGGCGCCCTGCATGGTTTTCCAGCACGGCTCCAGCGGCCGGGTGAACATCATCTATCGCCGCGCCGACGGCAATATCGGCTGGGTCGATCCGCCGGCGGTGAAGCCGTAGTTGCCCGGGGAGAGGTTCCGGCTGGCTGCCGGCGTCCAGGAAAAGGGTTCCTGATCAGGCGGTTGGCCTGATCATTGCGACGTCACGCCACGGCAATACAGCGATGCGATGAAGGACCCGGGGCGTTGGCGCCTTCAGGCTGCCATGCTCCGACGATCTTAAGGATAGGCAGCGGGAACATGCTTGCGGGAGTTGGCACGGCCGTTGCGTTGGGGTAGAAGCCCCTCGCATCGGACACGGGTTAAGCCCGCCTGCCGCCTCAGCTTCTTGACGCCGGTCTGTCCCGACCTATTTCGCACCCTGACGGTTCAATCACCTCGGAACGCCCAATGCCGATTACCGATCTGGTCGCACCCGAGGCGATCCTTCCCGCTTTGAAGGTCATCAGTAAGAAGCAGGCGCTGCAGGAGCTTGCGGCGCGTGCCGCCGCGCTGACCGGACAGAACGAGCGCAACGTGTTCGAGGTCCTGCTGCAGCGGGAGAAGCTCGGCACGACCGCCGTCGGCTACGGTGTGGCCATTCCCCACGGCAAGCTGCCGAAGCTGGAGAAGCTGTTCGGCCTGTTCGCCCGGCTGGAGCGGCCGATCGATTTCGAGGCCATGGACGGCCAGCCGGTCGATCTGGTGTTCCTGCTGCTCGCTCCGGAAGGCGCTGGTGCGGACCATCTGAAGGCTCTGGCGCGAATCGCCCGCCTGCTGCGCGACCAGGACGTCGCCAAGAAGCTGCGCGCCTCGCGCGACGCCCAGGCGATCTATTCGGTGCTGGCGCTGCCGCCGGCGTCTGCGGCCTGAGCCGGCAAAGCCCGTCCTCTTTCGTCTACCGCACCGGCCTGACCATGTAGCGCACGGTCTTGGCGCCGCCATGGATGCTGGCGGCCTCGAGCGCCGTGAAGCCGAGCGCCGCATGGAACGCGTCGGATTGCGGATTGGGCGGGTCGAGATTGACCTCGCAGACGACGCGTTCGTAGCCTGCCGCCGTGGCCTCTCGAATCAGCTGCTCATAGAGCCGGCGCGCCAGGCCCCGGCCGCGCGCCGACGGCGCCACCACGATGCGGTCGACATAGACGAAGCGATCGTAGCGGGCGCGGAACCAGCGATGATTCGGATTGTCGTACGCGGCGCGCTCGTCCAGCGTGATCATCAGTGCGTCGGCATGGCCGATCCGCCATGCCTTCCAGGCCAGACCGACGAGATTGGCGAAGCCCTCGGCGGTCAGCAGAGACAGCTCGCTGGCGTGGGCGTTGTTGAGGTCGAGCAGGGCCGTCAACAGAGAACGGTCGCCGGTCAGCTCGGCAGGCGTCAGCTCGATCACATGCACGCATCCCCTCGAAAAAAGCCGACCCTCTTTCGAGGGCCGGCCCGCGTACTACACGATGTTCATCAGCTTGGCATCTTTCAGCCCGGCAAACGCATGTCGGGCGACGACGCCGTGGTGCGTGACCGCTGCCTCAGTGCACGCTGACGGCCTGGAGCTCCTGGCTCCATGCGTTGGCGATCGCCGCCTCGCGGCTGTCGGTGAGCATGATCGGCGTGCCGTCGGCGGCATGCAGAGCGAACAGCTTCAATCCCGGCGCGATGCGCGGTGCCTGCGGAAACAGGCCCGGCACGTCCTCGGAGCGGATCTGCTTCACATAGGCGATGTGACCTTCGCCCAAGGTCGCCAGCGACTCCAGGGAGACGCTGGATTCAAACGCAACATTACCCTCAGTCATGGTCTCGACTCCTTCTGAGACTCAAGCGGTCGAGTCCGCTACTCGTTCCATTCAATCCATTATTCGTGTTCATTGATCGCTATTGTCTTAACGATCCGCTCAGGCTCCGGCCTGGCCAGATCGACCGACAACAACCCGTTCTTCAGATCCGCACCGAGCACATGCATGCCCTCCGCCAGCACGAAGGTGCGCTGGAAGTGGCGCGCGGCGATGCCGCGATGAATGTATTGCCGGGTCTTGTCGTCCTGCTGACGTCCGCGGATGACGAGCTGGTTTTCCTCAATGGTGACATCGAGTTGGTCACGGGTGAAACCCGCCACCGCCAGCGTGATCCGGAGACGTTCGGGCTGGCCATTGGTGCGTTCGAACCGCTCGATATTGTACGGCGGATATCCGTCGGCACCTTTGACGACGCGGTCGAGCACACGCTCGATCTCGTCGAAGCCCAAAAGGAACGGGCTGGAGAGCGAAGGAACACGAGACATGGTTTACAAAGTCCTCTCGAAGCGACTTTGACGTTTCAGGGCCCTGACGGCACCCCTTGAGCAGCAATATGGGCACGATGCGAGACGCGTTCAAGCACCCCGTTCGGCCGGAACACCCCGTCTGTGGAAGGGCTTAAACCGACAGCCTTTGCCGGCCGTCCGCCGAGAACAGATGCAGCTTGGCGCGCGCGGCGACCGCCCGGATCCGGGTGCCGATCTGCGGGGACGCGACGCCCGGCAGCCGTACGATGACGTCGTTGGCGGTGGCGCTGAGGCTGTCGGTGTGGCCCACGTCCTGGCGGGCGCCATAGACGTAGGTCTCGGCACCGACGTGCTCGATCGCATCGACCCGGAGGTCGAGACCGATCCCGCCGGCCGGCACTGTGTCTCCGAGCTCGAAATCCTCGGGCCGGATGCCGAGCTGGCCGGCCGCCGCGGGAACCGCGTCCGCGCCCAGCAGCTGCGCGCGAACCCCTTCGATCGGCATCAGGTTCATCGGCGGGGCGCCGATGAAGGATGCCACGAAGGTCGTTGCCGGCTTCTGGTAGATCTCGAGCGGATTGCCGATCTGCTCGACCCTGCCGCCGTTCATCACCACGAGAATGTCGGCCAGCGTCATCGCCTCGAGCTGATCGTGCGTGACGTAGATCGCCGTGGTGTTGAGGCGGCGCTGCAGCTTGCGGATCTCGACCCGCATCGCGATGCGCAGCTTGGCGTCGAGGTTGGACAGTGGCTCGTCGAACAGGAACACCTTCGGCTGGCGGACGATGGCGCGGCCCATCGCGACGCGCTGGCGCTGGCCGCCGGAGAGCTGGCGGGGCTTTCGCTCCAGCATGGTGCCGAGCTCGAGGATGCGTGCCGCGTCCTCGACGCGCGTCTTGATCTCGCTCTCCGGGATGCGCCGGTTGCGCAGACCGTAGGCCATGTTGTTGTAGACGCTCATATGCGGATAGAGCGCGTAGTTCTGGAACACCATCGCGATGTCGCGCTCCGCCGGCTCGATCGCGTTGACGATACGGCCGCCGATGTCGATCTCCCCCGAGGAGATCGTCTCAAGCCCCGCGACCATGCGCAGCAGCGTGGACTTGCCGCAGCCGGAGGGACCGACGAGCACGCAGAACTGGCCGTCTCCGACCTCGATATCGATGCCTTTGATGGCCTCGAAGCCGCCGGGATAGACCTTGCGGACGTTGCGGAGGGTGACGTTGGCCATGCGTGGTTACCGGTGATGCGTGACGAGCGAGTGGTTGCTGGCGAATGGCGAATAGGGAGTAGCGAATAGGGAAGGAGAGCGTGGACGTGCAGGCGACATCGCGACCCTATTCGCTACTCGCCATTCGCTATTCGCCCTCCTCACTTTTCCGTCTCCACGAGGCCCTTCACGAACAGACGCTGCATGAAGACGACGACGGCGACCGGCGGCAGCATCGCCAGCACGGCGGTGGCCATCGCAAGCTGCCACTCGGCGAGCTCGTCGGTCGTCGTCAGCATCTTCTTGATGCCGATCACGATGGTCTGCATGGAATCCTTCGTCGTGATCAGCAGCGGCCAGAGATACTGGTTCCAGCCGTAGATGAACTGGATCACGAACAGCGCGGCCACGGTGGTCATCGACAGCGGCAGCAGCGTGTCCCAGAAGAACCGCAGCGGTCCGGCGCCGTCGATGCGCGAGGCCTCCAGCAGCTCGTCGGGGACAGTCATGAAGAACTGGCGGAACAGCAGCGTGCCGGTCGCGGAGGCGATCAGCGGCAGGATCAGGCCGGCATAGGTATCCAGCATGCGCAGATCGGCGACGATCTTGTAGGTCGGATAGATGCGAACCTCGACCGGCAGCATCAGGGTGATGAAGATGATCCAGAACGCGGTCTTGCGGAACGGAAAGCGGAAATACACGATCGCGAAGGCCGACAGGATCGAGATGAAGATCTTGCCGACCGCGATCCCGATCGCGGTCACGAAAGAGTTGAGCAGCAGCACGCCGACCGGCTCGTTCATGAAGCGCGAGCCGCCCACGAAGACCGCGCGGTAGTAGTTCTCCAGCATTCGTCCGCCGGGAACGAGCGGCAGGTTGCCGCTGACCACGGTTGCGGCGTCATAGGTGGAGGCCACGAAGGCGACATAGACCGGGAAGGCGAAGATCAGGATGCCGAGCGACAGCACGGCGTAGGCGACGAGATCCCGCAGCGGGCGATGCTCGACCATCAGTACTGCACCTTGCGCTCGACATAGCGGAACTGGATCGCGGTCAGCGCGATCACGATCACCATCAGCACCACCGACTGCGCGGCCGAGCCGCCGAGATCGCCGCCGAGCCGGCCGTCGGCAAACACCTTGTAGACCATCGTGGTGGTCGAGCCGGCCGGGCCGCCCGACGTCACGGCGTCGATGATGCCGAAGGTCTCGAAGAACACGTAGACGATGTTGACGACCAGCAGGAAGAAGGTGGTCGGCGACAGCAGCGGGAAGATGATGGTCCAGAACCGCCGCAGCGGACCGGCACCGTCGATCGCGCCGGCCTCGATGACGCTCTTCGGGATCGCCTGCAGTCCGGCGAGGAAGAACAGGAAGTTGTAGGCGACCTGCTTCCAGACCGCGGCCATCACCACGAGGATCATCGCGTGGGTGCCGTTCAACATCGGATTCCAGTCGAAGCCCATCGCGCGCAGCGGGCGCGCCAGCGTGCCCAGGGTCGGATGGAAGATGAAGAACCACAGCACGCCGGCGATCGCGGGCGCGACCGCATAGGGCCAGATCATGAGGGTCTTGTAGACCGAGCCGCCCTTGAGGTTCTTGTCGGCCTGGGTCGCGAACAGCAGGGCCACGCCGAGCGACAGCACCGTCACCAGCGACGAGAACACCACGGTGATGCCGATGGCAGTGTAATATTCCGGCTGGGCGAACAGGGCCTGATAGTTCTCGAGGCCGACGAATTCCGAATTGAGGCCGAAGGCGTCCTCGCGAAGGAAGGACTGCCAGATCGCCTGGCTGGCCGGCCAGTAGAAGAAGATCAGCGTGATCGCGAGCTGCGGCGCCAGCAGCAGGTAAGGCAACAGCTTGCCGTTGAAGACGACCGACTTTTCCATGGATGCGCCGCGGGAGGGACTGAGGCGAGGCTTCCCCTCCGGCTGGAGGGGAAGCTTCAGGCTGGACCTTACTTGGCCGTTTTCTCGAAGGTGCGCAACATCGCATTGCCGCGGGCGACGGCCGAATCGAGCGCCTCCTTGGGCGTCTTCTTCCCGGCCAGCGCCGCCTCGATCTCCTCGGACCAGACGTCGCGCATCTGCACCATGTTGCCGAAGCGCAGGCCGCGCGAGTTCTCGGTCGGCTCCTTGTTGGTCAACTCCTTCAGCGGCGTCTGCAGGGTCGGATTCTTGTCGTAGAAGCCATCCGCCTTGGTCTTCTCATAGGCCGCCTTGGTGATCGGCAGATAGCCGGATTCCTGGTGCAGCTTGGCCTGGCGGTTCGTATCCGACAGGAACGTGAAGAACCTGGCGACGCCCTTGTATTCGTCGGCCGTCTTGCCGCCCATCACCCACAGCGAGGCGCCGCCGATGATCGAGTTCTGCGGGGCGCCCTGCGCGTCTGGGTAATAGGGCATCGGCGCCGAGGTGAAATCGAACTTCGCGGTGCTCTTGGCGGTAGCGTAGTAGCCCGACGAGGTCAGGAAGATCGCGCATTCGCCCGAGCCGAAGCGGCTCTCGCTGCGATTGTCGCGGCCGGAATAGTCGTAGGTCTTGTCCTTCTGCAGCTCGACGAGGTTCTGCAGGTGCTTGACGTGCAGCGGGGTGTTGAACTCCAGCACGGTGTCGAAGCCGTCGAGGCCATTGGCCTTGGTGCCGATCGGCACGTTGTGCCAGGCGGAGAACTGCTCGATATTGGCCCAGGACGCCCACGCATTGGAGAAGCCGCAGGTCTCGTGCCCGGCCGCCTTCAGCTTCTTCGCCGCGTCGAACACTTCGGGCCAGGTCTTCGGAATCTCGGCGACGCCGGCCTTCTTCAGTTCGTCCTTGTTGATCCACATCACCATCGACGACGAGTTGAAGGGGAACGACAGCATGTCGCCCTTCGACGTCGAGTAGTAGCCGGTGATCGCCGGGAGATAGGCCTTCGGATCGAACGGCTCGCCGGCGTCCTTCATCAGCTCATAGACCGGCTTGATCGCGCCCTTGGCGCTCATCATGGTCGCGGTGCCGACCTCGAACACCTGCAAGATGTGCGGCGCGGTGCCCGCGCGGAACGCGGCGATGCCGGCGTTCAGCGTATCGGGATAGCCGCCCTTGAAGGTCGGGACGACCTTGTAGTCGCTCTGCGACGCGTTGAATTCCTCGGCGAGCTTGTTGACGATGTCGTTGTTGCCGCCGGTCATGGCGTGCCACCACTGAATCTCAGTCACAGCGTGTGCAGGCGAGACAGCAAAACCAAAGATCGCCGTCATGGCAGCGGCGGCAGCGAATTGTCGAAGTGACATCAAAAAAGTCCTCCCAGGAACGTCATCGTCGTTGCGGCCGTTAACAGCGCCAGATGACAGTTATGTGAATGTATAGACGGCTGACCCAGCATGGGAAAGCATTGACGCGTGCGGCGATCAAACGCGGTGAATCAGGCAAGAGAGATCGCTGCGCTGCGAAGGTGCAGCGCGGCGATCGCATAAGGTGTGAGGTGATCAGCGCTTGCGTTCGGCGCAGACGGTTCCTTGCGCGAACAGCGTATCGATCTCGCCGTCCGAGTAGCCGAACTCCGCGAGAACGTCGCGCGCGTGCTGGCTGAACTTGGGCGGCGTCGCGCGCAGGCTCGGCTTGGTGCGGTCGAGCCGGATCGGTGACGCCACCCCCTTGTACCAGTCCTTCTCGATGACATCGCCGCGGTGGATCGTGTGCGGATTGGTCAGCGCCTGATCGATCTTCTGCACCGGTCCCGCAGGCAATCCGGCGGCGAGCAGCCGGTCGCACAGCGGTTCGGCCTCGAACTGGCTGAATACGGCGGCGAGCTCCGCGCGCAGCGCTTCGCGATTGGCGACGCGATCCTTGTTGCGCGCGAAGCGCGGATCGGTGCCGAGCTCCGGGCGGCCGATCTCCTTGGCGAGCTTGCGGAAGGTGCCGTCATTGCCGACGCCAATGAAGATGTCGTCGGTCCTGGTCGGAAAGATCGCGTAGGGAACCAGGTTCGGGTGCTCGTTGCCGGTCAGCGACGGCGGCTTGCCGTGCATGAAGTAGTTGGCGGTGTGCGGATGCATGATCGCAAGGCCGGTCTCGTACAGCGTGACCTCGAGGAACTGGCCGATGCCGGAGCGCTGCCGCTCCGACAGCGCCATCAGGATGCCGATCGCGGCATACAATCCCGTGGTGATGTCGACCAGCGGCACGCCGATCCGCATCGGGCCGCTCTCGGGCGAGCCGGTCGCCGCGATCATGCCGGTCATCGCCTGGATGATCGCATCATAGCCGGGGTTGCCGCCGCGCGGCCCATCGGCGCCGAAGCCGCAAATGCGGCAGTGCACGAGCTTCGGGAATTTCTCGCGAAGGATGTCGCCGCCGATGCCCCACTTCTCCAAAGTGCCGGGCTTGAAGTTCTCGATCAGCACGTCGGCCGTCTCGAGCATTTTCAGCAGCACGACGCGGCCGCCCTCGGAGGCGAGATCGAGGCCGATCGAGCGCTTGTTGCGGTTGATCCCGACGAAATAGGCGGCGTCCTCGTCGTGGAACGGGGGGCCCCAGTCGCGCACCTCGTCGCCGGCCGGCGGCTCGACCTTGATCACGTCGGCGCCGTGATCGGCGAGGATCTGCGTGCAATAGGGGCCGCCGAGCACGCGCGTCAGATCGATCACGCGCAGCCCGGCCATGGCGCCGGGAGCAAAGGGAGGTGTCATTGGATGCCGCGAGGTTGGTTCAACTCGCGGTCATTAAACACTGCGCCAGCGCCGGCGCAAACGCGGGCTGCCATGCGGCGGGACCACGGAGGGTATCCTGCCGCATGGCGGAATTCGGACTCAGACCACCGTCAGCTTGACGTCGACATTGCCGCGGGTGGCGTTGGAATATGGGCAGACCTCATGGGCCTTGGCGACCAGCGCCTCGGCGTCGGCCTTGGCGAGGCCCGGCAGCGACACCGCGAGCTCGACGGTGATGCCGAAGCCGCCTTCGGAACGCGGGCCGATGCCGACCGTTGACGTCACCGAGGCATCGGCGGGGACCTTGGGTCCGCCCTGCGAGCCGACGAACTTCATCGCGCCGATGAAGCAGGCGGCGTAGCCGGCCGCGAACAGCTGCTCCGGATTGTTGCCCGCACCGCCACCGCCGCCGAGCTCCTTCGGGGTCGAGAGCTTGACGCTCAGCGTCCCGTCGAGGGTCGCGGCTTCGCCGTCGCGGCCGCCGGTGGCCTTGGCGCTGGTCTTGTAGAGCACGTTCACGGACATGGGGTTTCTCCCGTTTGGATGGACGAATTCAGCGAGGCGATATTGCACACAATTTGATTGTGCACAATATGATTGTTCGGTAGAAAATTCGTGATCGTCATGCCGCCCGCATTGTCGACGGCGGAACCGCGGGACAAAGATGCCGGTCAGGATCGATCTGTGGTGACCTTGATGCGAAAGAAGTCCGCGGCGGACGCGCCGCTCCAACTCGGCAACCAGCTGTGCTTTGCGGTCTATTCGACCGCGCATGCCTTCAACCGGGTCTACAAGCCGCTGCTCGACCGCCTGGGACTGACCTATCCGCAATATCTGGTCATGCTGGTGCTGTGGGAGCGCGACGGCCTGCCGGTGAAGGAGATCGGCGAGCGTCTGTTCCTGGATTCCGGCACGCTGACGCCGCTGCTGAAGCGGATGGAAACAGCGCATCTGATCAGGCGGACGCGATCGGCCGAGGACGAGCGCCGGGTGCTCGTGACCCTGACCGCCCAGGGCGCCAGCCTGCGCGACAAGGCCAGGGCGATCGTGCCGCCCGCGATCCTCGATGCGACGGGCTGCTCGCTCGCGGAGCTCGCCGATCTGCACGGCAGGCTGGTGCGGCTGCGGGAGCAGCTGAATGCGGCGGCGGAGGGGTGAGGCAGTGGTGCTTCAGGGCGGAGCGAGCAGTCGCTTCTTCGAGAAAGCGCGTCCTGAATGTGATTTCAAATAGGCCTCGAACGCCAACGCCCGCTGCTTGTCGGGGAAGGCGCAATACCAGACCAATGTCCAAGGCATGAATTTGGAGGTGTGGGCCGAGCGGCCGCCGTTGTGGTCCTTGAGGCGCTGCCGGATGTCGGCGGTCGCGCCGACGTATTCCTGATCGGGAAAGGTCACGCTACGGAGGATGTAGACGTACCACATGCGAAGGTGCTCGCCGGGCTAGTAGAAACTCCCGAGCATTCTGCCGCGGAAACGTGCCTTCGTCAGCGGTCCTCAACGGAGCGATTGCCCGGGCTGCGACTCAAGCTATGGCGCGCGATCGCGATATAGCTCAGCAGCGCGTGGGGCCCGACGACCGGAATGTGTGAGGACTTTTCAGCCCGGCTTCGCCAAGTGGCTACGCCGGGCACCACGCTTCGCCCTTTGGGCTCCGTCGTGGCTGCGCCACGCATAGCCCGAAGGGCGAAGCGTGGTGGAGCCAGGCGGGATCGAACCGCCGACCTCTTGCATGCCATGCAAGCGCTCTCCCAGCTGAGCTATGGCCCCGAACCGAACCGGCGGTCTGGGTGACCGCCGGGGAGCACCGTGAACCACAGTTCGCGGATGATCTCAAGTACCTTCAGAGATTATTCTTCGTCGCCGCCGACATCGCCGATGATGTCGGTGACATCCTCGTCGCCTTCTTCCTCGTCGGCGATGAAGGTGGAGTCGTCGTCCTCGTCGTCGTCGAGGGTCTCGTCGATCTCGATGTCATCCTCGGTCTCGGGAACGACGGCCTTGACCTTGCCGGAGTTCTCCTCGGCATCGGCCTCCTCGAGCGGCACCAGCTCCTCGGCCTCCGCGGGCTCGACCACGTCGGCAGCCGCGGCAGCACGCGCAGCCTCGCCGCGCATGGCGCGGGAGGGCGCGACCGGCGCAATCGGCACGACCTCGCCGGTGTAGGGCGAAATCACCGGGTTCTTGTTGAGGTCGTAGAACTTTTTGCCCGTGGTCGGGCAAATGCGTTTGGTTCCGAGCTCGGATTTGGCCACGTGCAGGCGTCCTGGCAATGTCTGAAAAGCGGTGTCTCACTTGGCTAGTTGCCGCGCCGCTGTCAATAGCGCTGTCAACGGGAAAATCACCGCTCGTGACGGCAGGCAGGGGCTGTGATACCTGCCGCCTCCAGAACACGAGGACCTCGCCGTGAGCACGTCAACAGCCCCGACTCCACTCGAATCGAGCGCCTCAGGGCCCCTTTCGGGCACGATTCGCGTGCCCGGCGACAAGTCGATCTCGCACCGGGCCCTGATCCTTGGCGCGCTGTCGGTCGGTGAAACCCGGATTTCCGGCCTGCTCGAGGGCGAGGACGTCCTCAACACCGCCAAATCGATGCGTGCGCTGGGCGCGAAAGTGGAGCGGACCGGGGCGTTTGCCTGGATCGTGAAAGGGGTCGGCGTCGGCGGCTTCGCCCAGCCGAGTGAAACCCTCGATTTCGGCAACTCCGGCACCGGCTGCCGGCTGGTGATGGGTGCCGTGGCCGGCTGTCCGATCAGCGCCGTGTTCGAGGGCGATGCCTCGCTGCGCAGCCGTCCGATGCGCCGGATCCTCGATCCGCTGGCGCTGATGGGCGCCAAGGTGACCGCCAGCGCCGAGGGCGGCAAGCTGCCCTTGACCCTGCAGGGCGCCAGCAACCCGGTGCCGATCGAGTACCGCACGCCGGTCGCCTCCGCCCAGATCAAGTCGGC
This sequence comes from Bradyrhizobium sp. SSBR45G, assembly GCF_030159255.1. Lineage (GTDB taxonomy): Bacteria > Pseudomonadota > Alphaproteobacteria > Rhizobiales > Xanthobacteraceae > Bradyrhizobium. The sequence goes on from NZ_BSCT01000008.1 coordinate 144,090, forward strand.
GGTGCTGCTCGCGGGGCTTGCCGCGCCCGGCGTCACCACCGTGATCGAGCAGGAGGCCAGCCGCGACCATACCGAGCTGATGCTGAAGCATTTCGGCGCCGCGATCGTGACCACGCCGGAGGGCACCCATGGCCGCCGTATCGCGCTGACCGGCCAGCCGGAGCTGGCCGGCGCGCCGGTGATCGTGCCGGCAGATCCGTCGTCGGCCGCCTTCCCGCTGGTCGCCGCCCTGATCGTCGACGGCTCGGATCTGGTGCTGTCCGACGTCATGACCAATCCGCTGCGCACCGGCCTGTTCACGACCTTGCGCGAGATGGGCGCCTCGATCGAAGAGGACGACGTCCGCGGCGACGCCGGCGAGCCGATGGCCCGCCTGCGCGTGCGCGCCTCGAAGCTGCGCGGCGTGGTGGTGCCACCCGAGCGGGCTCCGTCGATGATCGACGAGTATCTCGTCTTGGCCGTGGCCGCCGCCTATGCGGAGGGAACGACGGTCATGCGCGGCCTGCATGAGCTCAGGGTCAAGGAATCCGACCGGCTGGAGGCCACCGCGGCGATGCTGCGCGTCAATGGCGTCAAGGTCGAGATCTCCGGCGACGATCTGATCGTCGAAGGCCGCGGCCATGTGCCGGGCGGCGGACTGGTCGCGACCCACATGGACCACCGCATCGCGATGTCGGCGCTGGTGATGGGGCTGGCCTCCGACAAGCCGGTCACCGTCGACGACACCGCCTTCATCGCCACCAGCTTCCCCGACTTCATCCCGTTGATGCGGGGCGCGGGCGCGGATTTCGCTTAAGGTACGCCATGGCCACCGCCTTCGACCGTGAAGCGCTGCTTGCCGCGTTTGACACGATCGGCCGGGCCGCGGCGCAAGCCGGGGCCAAGCTACACATTGCGGTCTATGGTGGGTCGGCACTGATGCTAGCGAGCAACTTCCGTCTTGCGACCGAGGACGTCGACGTCTCGGAGCTTCCAAAGCCGTTGCCCGAATGGCTGGCGAAGACATTGGGCGACATCGGCCGGGAGAACGGCTGGTCGGACGACTGGTTCAATGATGGGGTTGTCTTCCACTTGAGCCCGCTGGCCGATCAGGCCGCGGATCATCTCGAATTCGGGACGTTTCCCCGTGACGGATCTCCGCCCGGACTGGTGGTCTCGGTGCCCTCCGCCGAATATATGCTCGCCTTGAAACTGAAAGCGGCAAGGATCCTCGATCCGGCGCGTGGCGAGTCAGAACGGCTCGACATCCTCAATCTGATGAAGGTCGTCGGCGTTTCCGGCGCGGATGACGCGATCGCGCTGCTGCGAAGATACTTTCCGGCTAGTGGGGCCTCCGCTGAGAAGCAACGCTTTTTGCTGAAGCACATGAGCCCCGAGGGAGCGGTTGATGCGCCCAAATACCCTGGCTGAGGCAGTCGCCCGAATTGGACGCGGCGAGCCCCAGGACGTCATGCTTGCCGAGTTCGTCGATGCGTTCGACCTCGCTCCGTCGGATGCCGCGCGGTTCGCCGCAATCGAGCGCGAACCCGCTCTGACCGGTGACGCCAAACTAGATGCCCTCGTTGGGGCCATCGCCGAGTATCTTGCGAAGCAACGTCGGCTCGGGCGCGTCCCCCCTTGGACGGGTGGACCGGCGCGGCGCCTGCCGGAGCCCTGGTTTACGACCAGTTCGCCGTCACCCGCGCTGCGGGAGTACTTGACCTTCGCCAGCCCGGGAGAGTTCTCCTCCCGCAACATCTTTACCGATGAGCGGCCGCTGCGGCGGCCGCACGGGATTTCAGGACAAGGATTGGGATGATCATCGCCATCGACGGCCCGGCCGCCTCCGGCAAAGGCACCATGGCCAAGCGCCTCGCGGCGCATTATGGACTTAGGCATTTAGATACCGGCGTGATCTACCGCGCCGTTGCTCATGCCCTGCTGACTGCCGGCATCGACCTCACGGACGAGGCGAGGGCGGCTGACGTCGCCATGACGCTGGATCCCTCGACCTTCGACAATCCTGCGCTCAGGTCGCACGATGTCGGTTCCGCCGCCTCCGTCGTGTCGGCGCTGCCCCGAGTGCGCGAGGCGCTGGTGGCATTCCAGCGTCAGTTCGCCAGCCAGCCGCCCGGCGCCGTGCTCGACGGCCGCGACATTGGAACCGTGATCTGCCCGGAGGCCGACGTGAAGATCTATGTCGTCGCCGACCCCAGGATCCGGGCGCAGCGCCGCACCCTGGAGGCGCAGGCGCGGGGGGAGCCGGCCGACGAGGCGGCCATTCTGGCCGACATCCTGGCACGCGACGCGCGCGACCAGAACCGCGCGATCGCCCCTTTGAAACAAGCCTCGGATGCTATCTTGCTTGATAACTCCCATTTGGATATAGAAAGCGGCGTCCGGGCCGCCATCGATATCGTCGAGGCCGTTCGAGCGGGCCGCCAGCGGGTTTGATTTCCGCCGGCGTCATTGGAGGAACTGCCCGCTCCCGCCCAAGACCGTCGATAGCTCGATTGCGGTTCAATCGAGTCCGATCATCCGGACGCACTTCATACGTATCGCATGTGCAGGCATTGCCGGCCCGCGTCGTTTGCGCTTTCGCGCATCGCGCGGACGTCTGGGGATTTGTGGACCTCCAGGCACTGTGCATTCGATGCGCCGATCAACCCAAAGCTGGCGAGAATGTCCGCATCTGGAGAACCAATGGCTTCGAGTATCTCTGCTAATTCCTACAATCCCAGCCGCGATGATTTCGCCGCGATGCTGGACGAGTCCTTCACGAAGGGCAACCTTCAGGAAAGCTCCGTCGTTAAGGGCAAGGTCGTTGCGATCGAGAAGGACATGGCCGTCATCGACGTCGGCCTGAAGACCGAAGGCCGCGTGGCGCTGCGTGAATTTTCCGGTCCCGGCCGCGACAGCGAGCTGAAGGTCGGCGACGAGGTCGAAGTGTTCCTCGACCGCATCGAGAACGCGCTCGGCGAAGCCGTGCTGTCGCGCGACAAGGCCCGTCGCGAAGAGAGCTGGGGCAAGCTCGAGAAGGCGTTCCAGAACAACGAAAAGGTCAACGGCGTCATCTTCAACCAGGTCAAGGGCGGCTTCACCGTCGACCTGGATGGCGCAGTCGCCTTCCTGCCGCGCTCGCAGGTTGACATCCGTCCGATCCGCGACGTCGCGCCGCTGATGAACAACTCGCAGCCGTTCCAGATTCTCAAGATGGACCGTCGCCGCGGCAACATCGTCGTGTCGCGGCGCACCGTGCTGGAAGAGACCCGCGCCGAGCAGCGCCAGGAGCTGGTGCAGAACCTCGAAGAGGGTCAGGTCATCGACGGTGTCGTCAAGAACATCACCGATTACGGTGCGTTCGTCGACCTCGGCGGCATCGACGGCCTGCTGCACGTCACCGACATTGCCTGGCGGCGTGTCAACCATCCGACCGAGGTGCTCTCGATCGGTCAGACCGTCAAGGTCAAGATCATCAAGATCAACCACGAGACGCACCGCATCTCGCTGGGCATGAAGCAGCTGCTCGACGATCCGTGGCAGGGCATCGAGGCGAAGTATCCGCTGCAGGCCCGCTTCCACGGTCGCGTCACCAACATCACCGACTACGGCGCGTTCGTCGAGCTCGAGCCGGGCATCGAAGGCCTGATCCACGTCTCCGAGATGTCGTGGACCAAGAAGAACATGCACCCCGGCAAGATCGTGTCGACCTCGCAGGAGGTCGAAGTGCAGGTGCTCGAGGTCGACAGCGTCAAGCGCCGCATCTCGCTCGGCCTCAAGCAGACCATGCGCAATCCGTGGGAGGTCTTCGTCGAGAAGCATCCGACCGGTTCGGTGGTCGAGGGCGAGGTCAAGAACAAGACCGAGTTCGGCCTGTTCCTGGGTCTCGAAGGCGACGTCGACGGCATGGTCCATCTGTCGGATCTCGACTGGAAGCAGCCGGGCGAGCAGGTCATCGACAACTACAAGAAGGGCGACATGGTCAAGGCCGTGGTGCTCGACGTCGACGTGGAGAAGGAGCGCATCTCGCTCGGCATCAAGCAGCTCGAAGGCGATCCCTTCGCCGAGCCGGGCGATGTCAAGAAGGGCGCGGTCGTCACCTGCGAAGTGCTCGACGTCAAGGACGGCGGCATCGACGTCAAGATCGTCGGCACCGACTTCTCCACCTTCATCAAGCGCTCCGAGCTGGCGCGCGATCGCAACGATCAGCGCTCCGAGCGGTTCGCCGTCGGTGAGAAGGTCGATGCCCGCGTGATCCAGTTCGACAAGAAGGCCCGCAAGGTCCAGGTGTCGATCAAGGCGCTGGAAGTCGCGGAAGAGAAGGAAGCCATCGCGCAGTACGGCTCGTCCGATTCGGGCGCGACGCTGGGCGACATTCTTGGCACCGCGCTCAAGAACCGCGACTCGAAGTAAGCCTTCGCAATCGCGCGACGAGATCAAAGCCCCGGCGCTCAGCGCCGGGGCTTTTTTTCCACCGGGGCATTTCGACCCGGCCTGCGCCCTGGCTTATGAGGATACGGAGCTGTCACGGCGAACGAATCTGGAGCTTAGTTACTCCGTCATGCCCGGGCTCGTCCCGGGCATCCACGTCGTTCTCAGCGCGCCGAACGACGTGGATGGCCGGGGCAAGGCCCGGCCATGACGACGTGGAGAGAGACGAGAGTAAAACTTCGATCGTCAAATGCGATGACCCTGCGGCCCGAGTCGGGCCCATCCTATTCGCGGCTTCATGGCGAGCCTTGCTTTCTTCAAATTGCGCCGCGATTGATGTAATCAGATAACGAGATATTCAGGCTGCGCAGGCAAAACGCGCCGAGGTTTTCAGGAGCTGTCCATGTCGCTTGATTCCGATGTGATCGTCGATCGCCGCAGGCTGCGCCGCAAGCTGACGTTCTGGCGGGTCGTGGCGGTGCTGATCGCGATCGGCGCGTTATCCGCGATCGGTGTGGCGATGTCGCCGCGCGGCCGCACCGCGCTGTCGACCTCCGGCTCGATCGCCCGCGTCAACATCGAGGGCCTGATCCGCAGCGATCAGGAGCGCGTCGAGGCGCTGGAGCGGCTGGAGAACTCCTCTGCCGAGGCCGTCATCGTCCATATCAATTCGCCCGGCGGCACCACCGCCGGCTCCGAGCAGCTCTATGACGCGCTGGTGCGTCTGAAAGCCAAGAAGCCGCTCGTCGTCGTGGTCGAAGGGCTGGCCGCGTCCGGCGGCTATATCGGCGCGATCGCCGCCGATCACATCGTCGCCCAGCAGAGCTCGCTGGTCGGCTCGATCGGCGTGCTGTTCCAGTATCCCAATGTCAGCGAGCTGTTGAAGACGATTGGTGTCAAGGTCGAGGAGGTGAAATCCTCGCCGCTGAAGGCCGCGCCCAACGGCTTCGAGCCGACCAGCCCGGAGGCGCGCGCGGCGCTCGATGACCTCGTGAAGGACTCCTATGCCTGGTTCCGCGGTCTCGTGAAGAACCGCCGCAGCATGGACGACGCGCAGTTGGAGAAGGTCGCCGACGGCCGGGTGTTCACCGGCCGCCAGGCGGTCGAGCTGAAGCTGATCGACGAGCTCGGCGACGAAAAGACCGCGGTCGCCTGGCTCGTGGCCAACAAGAACGTCAAGAAGGACCTGCCGGTGCGCGACTACAAGCTGGTGCCGCAGTTTGGTGACCTCACCTTCCTGCGCACGGCGACCTCGGTGGCGCTCGACGCGGTCGGTCTGTCCGGGATCGCCCGCCAGATCGAGCGCACCGGCGTCGTCCAGGCGGTCGACCGGATCGGGCTGGATGGCATGCTGGCCCTGTGGCAGCCCGCATCGGGGACTTGAAGCTCGTCCAGACCATCCTCCTGACGATCTTCCCGCAAAGCGTGTGCTCCGGCGCGGCCCGATCGCGGGTCGCGCAAGGCGATTCACGGGCGCGATGAATGATTTAGCGTCTTGACAGTCCTGCATATTTTCACGGAAATGGGACTGTCTCCCCGGGTACATTTTCTCGATGATCAAATCCGAGCTTGTTCAGCGTATCGCCGAGCACAACCCGCATCTCTACCAGCGGGATGTCGAGAACATCGTCAATGCGATCCTCGATGAGATCGTGGCCGCGCTCGCGCGTGGCGATCGCGTCGAGCTACGTGGCTTCGGAGCGTTTTCGGTCAAGCATCGGCCTGCCCGTGCCGGCCGCAACCCTCGGACCGGCGCTCATGTCCCCGTGGACCAGAAAAGCGTGCCGTTCTTCAAGACGGGCAAGGAAATGCGCGAGCGGCTGAACCGGGACCATCCCGGCGGCGCCGACGCCGACAACGACGTTGATGACACGGACGAGTGACGCGTCGCGCGCCGGACGGGCTGGCGGCTGATTTCAAGGCGAATCCGGTCAGACTGATACGAGCGAACGCATGCGAAAATTCCTGACGATCGTGATCGTGCTACCGCTGCTGGTGCTGTTCGTGATCTTTGCGGTCGCTAACCGGCATTTCGTTACCGTATCATTTGATCCGTTCAATGCCACCGACCCGGCCGTCGCGGTGACGACGCCGCTGTTCGCCTTGATCATCGCGGTGGCGATCCTCGGCGTGATCGCGGGTGGTTGCGCCACCTGGATCGGCCAGCGCCACTGGCGCCGCGCGGCGCGCCGCCATCTGGCCGATGCCGACGCGGCACGGGCGCAAGTGGCCCAGCTGACCGCCGCGGCGCGCGCCAACCAGGGCTCGTCACAATCCCTGGTTCCAGTCGCGCCGGCCCGGCTTTTCGCCCCTTATGGGCGAGACAAGCAGGGCGCCGCGTTGTAGAAGGCGGCCGAGGCTGAGCGGCGATCGGAAACCGTCGGCCCAGGTCATCCTTTCCGTCCGGACGCGCGTTCTTTGCTGATGCCTCTGCTCGTCAAAATCTGCGGCCTGACCACGCCCGAGACCCTCGGTGCCGCGCTCGACGCGGGTGCCGAGATGGTCGGCTTCGTGTTCTTTCCGCCGTCACCGCGCCACGTCGGGCTCACGGCGGCCAGAGAGCTCGGGCAGCAGGCCAAAGGGCGCGCGCTCAAGGTCGCGCTGACCGTCGATGCCGATGACGCGACCTTCGAGAACATCGTCGAGACCCTGCGCCCGGATCTCCTGCAGCTGCATGGCCGCGAGATCGTCGCGCGCATCCGCGATCTCAAGCAGCGTTTCGGCCTGCCGGTCATGAAGGCGATTCCGGTCGCGACCGCGGCCGATCTCGCGCCATTGGCCGGCTATGCCGATGTCTGCGACCGCATCCTGTTCGATGCGCGGGCGCCGAAGGATGCGACGCGTCCCGGTGGCCTCGGCGCGACGTTCGACTGGCATGTCCTCGATGCGCTCAAGCTGGATCGCCCGTTCATGGTCTCCGGAGGCTTGAGTGCCGATAACGTCGCCGAGGCGGTGCGGATCACACGCGCCGGCGGCGTCGACGTCTCCTCTGGCGTCGAGCGGGCGCCGGGCGTGAAGGATTGCGACATGATCCGGAATTTCATCCGTGCGGCGCGTGCCGCTGAAGAGTTGAGCGTTCAATGACGACAGCACGTCCAAATTCCTACCGCAGCGGTCCTGACGAGCGCGGCCATTTCGGCATCTTCGGTGGTCGCTTCGTGGCCGAAACGCTGATGCCGCTGATCCTGGATCTGGAAAAGGCCTATGCCGACGCCAAGGCCGATCCGGCATTCCATGCGGAGATGAACAGCTATCGGACGCATTACGTCGGCCGCCCGTCGCCGCTGTACTTCGCCGAGCGCCTCACCCAGCATCTCGGCGGCGCCAAGATCTATTTCAAGCGTGACGAGCTCAATCACACCGGCTCGCACAAGGTCAACAACGTGCTCGGCCAGATCATGCTGGCGCGGCGCATGGGCAAGCAGCGCATCATCGCCGAGACCGGCGCCGGCCAGCATGGCGTGGCCACCGCGACGCTGTGCGCCCGCTTCGGGCTGGATTGCGTCGTCTACATGGGCGCGGTCGACGTCGAGCGGCAGCAGCCGAACGTGCTCCGCATGGAGATGCTGGGCGCCAAGGTGGTGCCGGTGCAGTCCGGCGCCAAGACCTTGAAGGACGCCATGAACGAGGCGTTGCGTGACTGGGTCACCAATGTCCATGACACGTTCTACTGCATCGGCACGGTCGCCGGCCCGCATCCCTATCCGATGATGGTGCGCGACTTCCAGTCGGTGATCGGCGACGAGACCCGGGTGCAGATGCAGGAGGCCGAAGGCCGGCTGCCGGACTCGCTGGTCGCCTGCATCGGCGGCGGCTCCAATGCGATGGGCCTGTTCCATCCGTTCCTCGACGATCCCTCGGTGGAGATCTTCGGCGTCGAGGCTGCGGGCCACGGCCTGACCCAGCTGCATGCCGCGTCGATCGCGGGCGGCCGTCCCGGCGTGCTGCATGGCAATCGCACCTATCTCCTGATGGACGAGGACGGTCAGATCGCCGAGGCGCATTCGATCTCGGCCGGGCTCGACTATCCCGGCATCGGGCCTGAGCATTCCTGGCTGTTCGAGGCCAAGCGGGTGAACTATCTCTCGGCGACCGACGACGAGGCGCTGGCGGCATTCCAGCTGCTGTCGCGGCTGGAAGGCATCATCCCGGCGCTCGAGCCGGCGCATGCCATCGCCAAGGTGATGGAGCTCGCGCCGAAGAAGCCGAAAGACCACCTGATGGTCGTCAATCTGTGCGGCCGCGGCGACAAGGACGTGCCGCAGGTCGGCGAAATCCTGCGTAAGAGGGCGAAAGCGTCGTGACCAGCCGAATGGATGCGCGCTTCGCGCAGTTGAAGACCGAAGGCCACTCGGCGTTCGTCACCTTCGTGATGTCAGGCGATCCCGACCCGGAGACCTCGCTGGCGATCGTCAAGGCGCTGCCGCAAGCGGGCGCCGACATCATCGAGATCGGCATGCCGTTCACCGATCCGATGGCCGACGGTCCGTCGATCCAGGCGGCGGGCCTGCGCGCCCTCAAGGCCGGCATGACCCTGAAGAAGACGCTGCAGCTGGTGCGCAGCTTCCGCGAGAGCGATGCCGCGACGCCGGTCGTGCTGATGGGTTACTACAACCCGATCTACATCTACGGCGTCGACAAGTTTCTCGATGACGCGAAGAGCGCTGGCGTCGACGGCCTGATCATCGTCGACCTGCCGCCGGAGGAAGACAGCGAGCTGTGCCTTCCGGCGCTGAAGGCCGGGCTGAACTTCATCCGGCTGGCGACCCCGACGACCGATGACAAGCGGCTGCCGGCCGTGCTCGCGAACACCTCGGGCTTCGTCTACTACGTCTCGATCACCGGCATCACCGGCGCGGCTGCCGCGGATTCCTCCGCAGTGGGCGCCGCGGTCGCGCGGATCAAGCGCCACACGGCATTGCCCGTCTGCGTCGGCTTCGGCATCCGGACACCGGAGACCGCCCGCGCCATTGCCGCCCATGCCGATGGCGCCGTGGTCGGCACCGCCCTGGTTGATGCGTTGCGCGCCAGCCTCGATTCCGAGGGGCGGGCGACCTCCAAGACCGTCAGCGCGGTGGCTGATCTGGCCGCGGCCCTGGCGCGGGGCGTGCGCGGGGCGCAACAGGCGGCGGAATAGATCGTCAACCAATCCCCGAGGAGTGTCGCGGCCGGCTTGCCGTGACGCTGCCGTCCCGCCATATATCCCGGCGACCGCAACACGGAGCTTCTCATGAACTGGCTTACCAATGTGGTCCGGCCGAAGATCCGCAACATCCTGCGCCGCGAGACGCCGGAGAACCTCTGGATCAAGTGCCCGGATTCCGGACAGCTCGTGTTCTACAAGGACGTCGAGGCCAACCAGTTCGTCATCCCCGGCTCCAACTACCACATGCGCATGGGCGCGGTGGCGCGGCTGAAGTCGATGTTCGACAACGAGACCTGGTTTGACGTCGCGCTGCCCGAGGTCACGCCCGACCCCCTGAAATTCCGTGACGAGCGCCGCTACGCCGACCGCATCAAGGATGCGCGGGCGCGGACCGGGATGAACGATGCCGTCAAGGTCGGCTTCGGCAAGCTCGAAGGCATGGGCGTCGTGATCGCCGTGCAGGATTTCGATTTCATGGGCGGCTCGCTCGGCATGGCCGCGGGCGAAGCGATCGTGCGGGGTCTGGAGCTCGCCCTCGAGAAGAAGTCTCCCTTCATCGTGTTCGCGGCCTCCGGCGGCGCCCGCATGCAGGAAGGCATCCTGTCGCTGATGCAGATGCCGCGCACCACGGTTGCGGTGCAGATGCTGCGCGAAGCGAAGCTGCCCTACATCGTCGTGCAGACCAACCCGACCACCGGCGGCGTCACCGCGTCCTATGCGATGCTCGGCGACGTCCACATTGCGGAGCCCGGCGCGCTGATCGGCTTCGCCGGCGCGCGCGTCATCGAGCAGACCATCCGCGAGAAGCTGCCGGAAGGCTTCCAGCGCGCTGAGTATCTGCTCGACCATGGCATGGTCGACATGGTCGTGCATCGTCATGATCTGCGCCCGACTTTGGCGCGGCTTTGCCGGCTGCTGACCAAATCGCCGGCTGTCGAACATGCGAAGCCCGCGCCACAGCTGCCGCCGCCAGCCAAGTCCGTCGAGGCGGCGGATGCGCCCGCGGTCGCTCCGACCGCGTGAACGACAGCGCTGCCCAGATACGGCCTTCGCTCGATGAGCTGATCGCGCGGCTGTCTGCGCTGCATCCGAGCAAGATCTCGCTCGGGCTGGAGCGCATGCACCGGCTGCTGGCGCAGCTCGATCATCCCGAGCGCAAGCTGCCGCCGGTGATCCATGTCGCCGGCACCAACGGCAAGGGCTCCACTGTCGCCTATCTGCGCGCGATGCTCGAAGCGGCGGGCTTGCGCGTCCACGTCTTCACCTCGCCCTGGCTGGTGCGCATCAACGAGAGCTACCGCCTCGGCCAGGTCGGCGGCGGCGTGCTCGTCGACGATGACGAATTGATCGACGCGCTGCTGGAGTGCGAGCGGGTCAATGCCGGCGCGCCGATCACCTTCTTCGAGGTCAAGACGGTTGCGGCGTTCGTCTTGTTCGCCAGGCGTCCTGCCGATGTGGTTCTGCTCGAGGTCGGCCTCGGCGGCCGGCTCGATTCCACCAACGTGCTCGACCAGGTCGCCGCCTCCGTGCTGACGCCGATCAGCATGGACCACATGGAGTTCCTCGGCGACACGCGTGCGCTGATCGCGGCCGAGAAGGCCGCCATCATCAAGCGCGGCTGCCCCGTGATCTCGGCGGCGCAAGAGCCTGATGCGCTTGCCGTGATCGAGCGCGAGGCCAGGCGCCAACGCGCGCCGCTGTTCGCGGCCGGCGAGAGCTGGCACGTCAATGTCGAGCGCAATCGTCTGGTGTATCAGGACGATCGTGGTCTGCTCGACCTCCCGGCGCCAAAGCTGTTCGGGCGGCATCAGTTCGACAATGCCGGACTTGCGATCGCGACACTGCGCGCGATCGATCAGTTCAGGCTGACCACCAAGGCGTTCGAGGACGGCATCGTCGGCGCCGAATGGCCGGCGCGCATGCAGCGGCTGTCGAGCGGTGCGCTCACCGCGATTGCTCCGCAGGGCGCGGAGATCTGGCTCGACGGCGGTCACAATGCCGAAGGCGGCCGCGTCGTGGCGGCGGCGATCGGCGATCTCGAAGAACGCGTGTCGCGGCAGCTCGTCGTGATCGTCGGCATGATGGGCAACAAGGATGCGGCCGCGTTCCTCGCCAATTTTGCGGGGCTGACGCGCCATATCATCGTTGTGCCGATTCCGAACGAGAGCAAGGCGATGGCGCCGGCCGACCTCGCCGCCGCCGCGCGCATGCTCGGCATGCGCGTCGAGATCGCCGATGGCGTGGCCTCGGCGCTGGCCGGCATCGCCCAGCTTGCCTATGAGGTGCCGCCGCGTATCCTGATTACGGGGTCGCTCTATCTCGCCGGGCACGTGCTCGACCTCAACGGCACGCCGCCGACCTGAGGGGAATGACCCATGCGCTTCGCCGCCATCGCCGACGTTCACGGCAACCATCTCGCGCTCGAAGCCGTGCTGGCTGACATCCATGCGCAAGCCGTGACCGAGATCGTCAATCTCGGCGACATGGCGAGCGGTCCGCTCGACGCGCGGCGCACCATGGACAGGCTGATGGCGCTCGACGCCGTGCATGTGCGCGGCAACCACGACCGCTGGCTGATCGACCGGCCGCGCGAGAAGATGGGCGCGTGGGAGCGTCCGGCCATCGCCCAGCTCGAATCCGGTCATCTCGATTGGCTGCGCACGATTCCCGCGACGGCCGTGTATCGCGACCAGGTCTTTCTCTGTCATGCGACGCCTGATGACGACAACGTCTACTGGCTGGAGAGTGTGGCGCCGGATGGGGCTGTCACCTGCGCGCCGCTTGATGAGATCGAGAGGATCGCCGCAGGCATTTCGCAATCGCTGATTCTTTGCGGCCATACTCACACGGCCCGCGCGGTGCGCCTGCGCGACGCGCGCCTCATCGTGAACCCGGGCAGCGTCGGCAGCCCCGGTTTCTCCTACAACGTGCCGCATCCGCATGTGATCGAAGCCGGCACGCCCGACGCCCGCTATGCGATCCTCGAGCTGACGTCGGCCGGCTGGAGCGTCAGCTTCCGCCATGTGCCCTACGACCATCAAGCCATGGCTGCGCTCGCGCGCACCAACGGCGATGCGGAGTTCGCATCGGCGCTGGCGACCGGCTGGGTCCGCTGACATCACGCGAGCAGCTTCATCGGATCGGCGACCTTCTGCCTGAGCTGATCGAAGGTGCACTGCCTCGGCGATTTGTCGGGACGCCAGCGCAGGATCGCTGTCCCGTGCCGGAAGCGCTCGCCGGAGAAGTGGTCATAACAGACCTCGATCACCAGCTTCGGCTTCAGCGGACACCATTCCGCCGAGCGCTCGGTCGACCAGCGGCTCGGCCCGCCCGGCGCATTGCCGGTGAAGCCGGGTGACGAGATCAGCGGTTCGAGCCTGTCGGTCAAGGCGGGCTTTTCATCCTTCTTGAGCGCCGAGGTGAAACCGACGTGATGCAGCAGGCCGGCGTCGTCATAGAGGCCGAGCAGCAGTGAGCCGACCAGCTTCCGTCCGTTCGCGCCCTTGTTGGTGGCGTAGCGGAAGCCGCCGATCACGCAGTCGGCCGAGCGATGGCGCTTGATCTTCTGCATCCCCTCGCGGTTGCCGGCCTGATAGGGCAGGTCGGTGCGCTTGGCGATCACGCCGTCCGAGCCGCCGCCGGACTGCGCCAGCCAGTTTTGCGCGGTCGCAAAGCGCGTTGTTGCGGGCGACAGCCGGAAGGTCGGATGATCAGTGAAGGTCGCCTTGGCAAAGGCCTCCAGCATGGGGCGCCGCTGATGCAGCGGCTGCGTCATCAGCGCCTTGTCCTTTGCCGTCGCCAGCAGGTCGAAGGCGAGGAACAGCGCGGGCGTCCCGGCGGAGAGCTTCTTGACCCGGCTCGCTGCGGGATGAATCCGCTGCAGCAGTGCATCGAACGAGAAGCTCTTGCCCTGCGGCACTACCAGCTCGCCGTCGAGCGTGAAGCTGTTTGCCTTCAGCTCACGCGCAGCGGTGACCACCTCGGGGAAGTAGCGCGTCAGATCCTCCCCGGCCTTCGATTGCATCGTCACAGCAGCGCCATCGCGCGCCAGCAGGCAGCGGAAGCCGTCCCATTTCGGCTCGTACTGCCATTTCCCGCCGCGCGGGATCGCATCCACGGAGCGCGCCTCCATGGCCGAAAGACCGGGCTTGCGGGAGGAGGCGCGGCTGATGCGGGAGGGCATGGCAAAATCCGGAAAACGCGACAAACACCCCCTCTCAACGCGAACGGCCGGCGATGGCGCCGGCCGTTCGACAAAAATGCTAGTCTTTCGCGCCGTCAGACCGCGGACGAAATCCACTGCTGCAGCTTCGCCTTCGGCGCGGCGCCGACCTGGCGGGAGGCCATCTCGCCGCCCTTGAACACCATCAGGGTCGGGATCGACATCACGCCGTACTTGGAGGCCGTCTTCGGGCTCTCGTCGACGTTCAGCTTCACGATCTTGACCTTGTCGCCCAGCGCGCTTGAGATCTCGTCGAGGGCAGGCGCGATCATGCGGCACGGGCCGCACCACTCGGCCCAGAAGTCGACCACGACCGGACCGTCTGCCTTGAGCACTTCGCTTTCGAAATCGGCGTCGGAAACCTTGCCAACGGCCATGGGATTACCTCGTTCGGTTGGAGGGAGCGGCGCTGATGTCGCGCCGCCTCTGCGTGGGTGTCAAAGTAGGAATGGCGTGATGCCGGGTCAAGCGCGCTCACTCAGTCGGGACCGGATGGCAGCATGGCGTCCAGCGCGGAGGGTAAAAGCTCCATGAATTCAGGTGCTTCGGTCCACAGCAGGGCGGCCCGCACGGCTCTCCCGGGATACAATTGGCCGAGCACGGCGCGGTAAAGCGCGAGCTGGCGGACATAGGCCGGCGGCACGTCGGCGATTTCAGAGGGCGGCTGCTGGTTGGTCTTGAAGTCGACGATCAGCACCTCGGCCTCGGTCACGACGAGCCGGTCGATCTGGCCGGACACCAGCGCGCGGGGCTGTCCGGGCAGCGCCAGGCGGCCGACGATCGAGACCTCGGCGCGGCTGCCGGGCGCGAACACGGCGGCAAAGCGGGAGTCCCCGATGACGGTCAACACGCGCTCGGCCAGTTCCGCCCGCTCGTCCTCCGGCCAGTCGGCGGCATTGCGCACCAGATAGCGCAGCGCCGCGTCGCGCCGCCGCTCCGGCATCACGTCGGGCAGCGATTGCAGCAGGCGGTGGACCAAGGTGCCGCGCTGCATCGCGAGGCTGCGCGCGGCCAACGATTCGCCCGTGCGCACCGGCCGTTCGTCGCCGGACGGATCGGACGGCCGGAGCACGGCGACCTCGCCGGGCGCCTCCACGGCCGCCGTGCGCAGCCAGGCCGGCAGTTCAACGGCGGTCCCGGCCGGCCGTCGCGCCTCGTCCCTGGCCGTCTCCGCGATGTCCTCGGGCCTCGCGTAACGCTTCACCGGCCCGTCCTCGGTCTCGATCACCTCGACCTGCAAGCCCGCCGCATCGAGCCCGCGGGCCATCAGGTCGTACCAGCTGCCGCCGCGGACGTTGGTCATGTTGCCCGGCATGCAGCCGCCGATCACCAGCCGGTCGGCGGCCCTTGTCATCGCCACATAGAGCAGCCGGCGATATTCGTCCTCGGTCTCCTTCAGCATCGCCACGCGCGCCGCGGCGACGGGGTGCGGATCGTCGGCCTTGCGGCCGGCCCAGACCACGACCTCGTGCTCGCCATGCGGCACGTGAATCAGCCGCAGCCGCTGCGAATCCGCCGGCGACGAGGTCGTATCGACCAGGAACACCACGGAGGCCTCGAGACCCTTGGCGCCATGGACGGTCATCACCCGAACCTCGTCGCGCGAGATCTCCATGTCGCGCTTGACCTCGGTGTCGGCGGCGCGCAGCCACGCGATGAAGCCCTGCAAGGAGGCTGGCGCCTTGCGCTCGTAGGACAAGGCGAGCTCCAGGAATTCGTCGAGCGCGTCATTGGCCTCGTGGCCGAGACGCGCCAGGATGCGGCGCCGGCCGCCGTCGCCGCCGAGCAGCCAGGCATAGAACGCGAACGGCGTATCCTCGGCGGCGCGACGCTCGCATTGCTGCAGCCGGCGCAGCACCGCCTGCAGCCGCTCGTCATCGGCGGCATGCGCGGCGAGCGCCTCGCGCAATGACCCGCGGCGCTGCCAGGCGAGCCTGAACAGATCATCGTCATTCAGTCCGAACAGCGGGCTCTTCAGCGCGGTGGCCAGCGCCAGATCGTCCTGTGGCAGCAGCAGCGCATCGGCGAGGTTCATCAGGTCGATGATGGCGATGTGCTCGGTCAGCTTGAGCCGGTCGGCGCCCGCGACGGGAATGCCGGCATGCTTGAGCGCCTGGATCACGGCGTCGAACGCGTTGCCGCGCCGGCGCACCAGGATCAGCATGTCGCCATAGCTGAGCCGCCGCCGCGCGCCGTCATGGCCGGTCATCGTGCCCGTCGAGATGAGCCGCTTGATCTCGGCCTGGATGCGCCTGGACAGCTTGACCTCGGGGCTGGTCACCGAGACGCCGTCGAACGGCGCGCGCCAGCCCTCGATCTCCTTGCGGTCGTCGCGCTCGCACAGGCTCCACAGCTCGACCAGGCTCGGCCCGGCGTCGGTGAGCGAGTTGTGCATGGGGTAGCCGATGTCAGGCGAATGGATGCTGCTGTAGACCTCGCGCTCGCGGAACACGTGGTCGACGGCATGCAGCACGGTGGCGCCGGAGCGGAACGAGTAGGTGAAGGACACCGGATCGAACAGCAGGCCGGCGTCGGTGAAGCGCTTCTGCAGCTGCCGCCTGCGCGCATCGAACTCGTGCGGGTCGGCGCCCTGGAACGAGAAGATCGACTGCTTCTCGTCGCCGACCGCGAAGATCGTACGCGTCAGCCCGTCGCGCGCGCCGGCGCCGGCCGTGAATTCCTCGATGATATGGGCGACGATGTCCCACTGCCTGGGGCTGGTGTCCTGGGCCTCGTCGATCAGCACGTGATCGACGCCGCGGTCGAGCTTGTAGTGCACCCAGCCGGCGGAGACGCGGTTGAGCATGACAAGCGTCTTGTCGATCAGGTCGTCATAGTCGAGCAGGCCGCGCTCCTGCTTCTCTCGGCGATAGTTGGCGGCGGCCGCGGTCGCGATCTGCAGCAGCGCCTCGGTGCGGTCGCGCACCACAGCGGCGCGGCGCTTTTCGATCAGGCGGTCGAGCCGGCGTGCTTCCGACTCGAACAGGCCGGCGAGGCCAGGATTGGCGTCGGCGAATTTCTTGGTGAGCAGCGTCTTGCGCGGCTCCTTGTCCTCGGTGAGGAAGACGCGAAGATATTCGTCGACCTGATCGGCGCCCGAAAACGCCAGCGCGGCGCGCAGCTGCTCCGCCTGCTTCTGGTCGGTCTTGGCGCCGCCGTCGAGCCGGGCCGCGATATCGGTCCAATCAGCATGCGGCAGATTGGGGCCATCGACGATCTCGCGCTCGATCGCCTCCAAGGTCTCATCGGCGCCGATGCCGAGCACCTGCCCGAGTTGTTGCGCCGCGACCTCGACGCGCCCGGCGCCATCGGTCCAGGCCATGAAGTGATCGCGGCTGAGACAGGCGTCGCGCACGACCTCCTTGAAGGTCGAATCCGCCGCATTGGCCATCGCCACCTGCAGGGCGCGGCCGACCGCGCTGTCCGGCGCGCGCGCCGCGTCGAGCAACACCTTGAGATTGGCACGCTCCATCATCTCGGTCTGGTCGCGCTCGTCGAGCACCGCGAACCGCGCCGGCACGTTGGCCTCGAACGGAAACTGCTGCAGCAACCGCGTGCACAGCGCGTGGATGGTCTGCACCTTCAGCCCGCCCGGCGTCTCCAGCGCGCTGGCGAACAGCTTTCGCGCCGACGCGCGCAGCTTCTTGTCCGGCGTGGGAATGCCGGTGGATTTGATCGCGTTGTCGAGCGCGTCGTCGTCGAGCGTCACCCAATGGCCGAGCGTCGAGAACACGCGCTCGGCCATGTTGGCGGCGGCGGCCTTGGTGAAGGTGATGCACAGGATCTTCTCCGGCGGCACGCCGTCGAGCAGCAGCCGGATCACGCGCTGCACCAGCACATGCGTCTTGCCCGAGCCGGCATTGGCCGACACGAAGGCGGACGCCGCCGGATTGGAGGCGCGCGTCTGCGCGTCGCTGACGGCCTGCGGAATGGGGCGGGGCGCCTTCACCATTCCTCGACTCCCAATCCGCCGGCCGCCGACCATTCCTTGATGCGGGCGAGATCGTCGTAGCTGCCGTAGCGGTTCGACCACATCGACAGGTTCAGCGAGGTGTAGCCCTGGTTGGGGTCCTCGAAGCTGCGGATCAGCTCTTCCAGCTTGGCGCGCGCCTCCTGCGCGGCCTGGTCCGGATGTTGCGGCGGGTCGCTCTTGTTGATCTTCAGTTCGAGGATGCGCTCCTCGCCCGGCGGATTGTTGCCGGACAGCCTGACATAGACGAGCTGGCTGATCAGGCTGCCGGCCGGGATGCCCTCGAAGCCGCCCTCGCGCAGGATCGCGGCCTCTAACGTGAGCTGCGGCGACAGGCCCATGCGGACCTGCTTGGCGGTGGGCGGCTGACCGGTCTTGTAGTCGAGGATGGCGTAGGTGCCCTCGGCGCGGCGCTCGATGCGGTCGGCGCGCGCGGACAGCATGAAGGTGCGGTCCTTGTCGAGCGGGATGCCGATCTCGCCGCGGATCTCCGCGGCGATGGCGCCGATCTGCTCGCGCCGCGCGCTCTCCCACGCCGCGAACCAGCCGGCGATGCGCTGGAAACGCGGCCACCACAGCGCGCGCGCCTCGGGGCGCTCCATCAGCGGCCCGAAATGCTTCTCGCCGATCACGCGCAGCGCATGCGCCGGATGCAGCGGCAGCGCATCGGCATAAACTTGTGTGAACTCGCCGATCGCCTCGTGGATCGCCGAGCCGCGATCGGCCGCCGACAGCGGCATGTCGACGGGATCGAGCGGATCGAGCCGCAGGATGTAGCGCGCGAAGATGGTGTAGGGATCGCGCAGCCAGTCTTCGATCGCGGTGACCGACATCCGCAGCGGTCGCGCCGAGAGCGGCGGTTTCGGCGCCGGCTGCTCGATCGGCTTCACGGATGCGGGCTGGTCGAGCACCTCGGCATAACGGACATAGGCGTCGCCGCGCGCGGTCGCAGCCTTCCAGCGCTCGGCGCCGGCCACGGCTTCGAGCCGGTGCAGGAAGCGCGACGCCACGGCCGGCGCACCGCCGGACTTGGCGGCGTGGGTGAGGATCACTTCGGGCGCGCCGAGCAACTGCGCGAAGTCGTGCGCCGACAGGCCGATGCGGCGCTCCGGCAGGTCGAGTCCGAGCTGATGGCGCATCGGGCGGCTCAGCCAGGGATCGATGCGCGACGCCGGTGGCCACACGCCCTCGATCAACCCGCCGATGATCATGCGGTCGGTCTGCATCAGGCGCGCTTCGAGCGGACCGTAGATCTGTAATTGCGCGCCGTGGCGCTCGGGGCGGCGCACCGCGCGGTCGGAGAAGGCGGTGTAGAACAGGTCGGGATAGTCCGACAGCGGCGCCATCAGGCCGCAGCGCTCGCCCGAGCCCAGCAGATCGTCGAAGCAGCGCGACAGCGCCGTGCCGTCGCGGTCGGCGAACCCCGTGCTGAGACCGACATCGTCGGTCGATAGCGCGATCAGCACCTCGCGGTGCCGCGCGGCCAGCTCGGCGAAATCCTGCGGCCGCGGCGAGGCGAGGTTTTCCAGCGGCGCCAGCGCGGTCTGCAATTGCGCGATCAGCGCGCCGGCGCGATCGAGCTGCTCGTTGCTCAGCCGCGCGCGCGGCTCGGCCCGGTGCAGCGATGAGGCTTCGCCCTGATGCAGCTTGGTGTGCTCGTCGCGGAAGCGCGCGAAGTCGCGCGCCAGCCCGCTTGTGCCGGCTTGCGGCCGCGTGCCCCGGAGCATGGCGAGCTCCAGCGTCTCGATCGCATTCTTCCAGCCGCCGGCAGCGCGGCCGAGGCGGCACAGCGGGTGCTTGAGCAGCGCCAGCAATGTCGGCGGCTCCAGCCCGCGGGCCGCGGCTTCGGCGGCGAGGCGCGCGAAGATGCCGGCTTGCGTCTCCAGCAGCGCGTCGCCACCGGAATCGTCGAAGGTCAGGTGCCAGCGCGTCAGCGCCGCCATCACCCGCCGCGCGAGCGCGCGGTCCGGCGTCACCAGCGCCGCCGATTTGCCGAGATGGCGCGCTTCGCGCATCGCAATCGCGATGGCCAGCGCCTCCATCTCCGGATTGGGCGCGGCGAGCACGGCGAGATTGTCCATCGCTTCGGCAATGTTGGCGGCGATGTCGAACTGGCGCAGGCGCTCGTGCCAGACGGCGGTGGCTTCCGACGGCCGCATCGCCTCTGAGATCAGCACCTCGCGGCCACCGCGGCCGGGCGGCACGAGCCGGACCACGTCGCGCCGCTCGAGGCCGAAGCGCTTGAGCAGCAGATGCATCGCATATTGCGGATGGTTGACCGCAGGCGGCGTGAGCACCCGTCCGCCGCGATCCTTGGCGCCGCCGATCGAGCTCCAGGCGGACTCGTCGAGATCGGTGTCGAGCCCCGGCAGCACCACGGCGCCGTGCGGCAGCTTCGCCACCGCCAGCAGGAATTTTGCGGTCGCCGGCATCGAGCCGGTCGAGCCCGCGGCGATCACGGGACCTTCGGGATGCGCCGACAGCCGCGCGGCTTCGGCGGCAATCAGCAGATCGCGCCGCGCCGCCGGCTCGATGCGCTCGATCTCCTGCAGATAGGCCGGCCACGCGGTGCGCGCGATGCGCAGGAACTCGAGCGAATACTGCCAGTATTTGTCGAGCTGGTCCGGCACCAGCGCGTCGAGCGCGTCCCACGACACGCCGCGGGTCACCATGTCGTCGATCAGCCGCGCGAGGTCGCCGGCCAGTGCGAGCGTCGAGGCGGGACCGCCGATCACCAGCGGCGCCGATACCGGCGTCTTGGCCCAGGCCGCCACCAGCCGCGCCAGGGTGAGCCTCCGTTGCAGATCGTCGAGCCGCTCCGGAATCTCCAGCGGCGCGGGCCCGAGGAACGCGTCGCGGTCTTCCGCGAAGGCCAGTTCGTCCTCGTCGATGTCGCCGAGCGCGACGAGGCGCGGCAGCACCGCCGCGTCGGTCTTCAGCTCGTCCAGGAACATTTCGCGCGCGACACGGAGCGAGCGCCGCGTCGGCAGATATAGCGTCGCAGTCGCGAGCCTGGCCGGATCGCTGCGCGCCTCGAAGCCGTCGACCAGCCGGCCGTCCACCAGCGCCGCGATCACGCTGCGCAGGAACGGGGCCGGGATCGGAACGGTGAAGACGCGCATGGCCTGCGATTCGCGGGTTGCTCAGGGCGTCTATATAGGGAGCGATCGGGCGCAGGTCATATCCGGGGTGTGGATGGGTGTTGATAGGGGCAGCCGCGCGTACGGCTGCCCGGAGCGTGCTCGCGGGTGGAGCCAGCTCTTCGTGGCGTCGATGGGCAGTTCCGGATGACGCTTGCACGTCGGACGACATGAGGTGATCACGCGATTTCCGCATCATCAGTGTCGTCCCGGGCCAGCCTTCGGCAGCGCGCCAGCGCTGTCGGAAGCGCCGACCCGGGATCCATAGCCACCGGCCGTCGTGTGTTGCGCGATCGTCATGACCAGTCTTCGTCACGCATCCGCCTGTGGCCATGGGTCCCGGCTCTGCGCCATGGCCTCGCTGCGCGATGCCATGGCTTGGCCGGGACAACACCGAGGGGTGAGGAGGCGGCTGCGCGCCATATGCCGTCTGTGGGCAGGCGACCCTCAGTGCCTCATGCGTTCTCATTCCCGCGACGCCGTCGCGCCCGAGTGATGCAAATCGTTCGCCCTCGTCGGAAGCAAGGGCGCAGGGAAGGCCGGGCCTCGGCTGAGGCCCGTGGCCCCCGTGCGGAAAAGAGTGCACGGGGCAGGAACCACAGGTTCAGCCGGAACGACCCGGCCCTCCCTGCGCGATGGGTTGACGGCTTATACGTCCTCTCCTCGGTGTGCCGGCTTGTAGCCACCGTCGCCGCGCGGTTCATCCGCCGCACGGCTTGGCATCAGCGTCGGGATGCCGGGACCTTACGATTTCGCCGTCCTGCCCGAACCGTTCGTCGGCGCGCTATGAGCACGCTGCGGTCCTGACAGGCCATCGCATCCCACACTCCACGTTCGTGACGATCGCGAAACGCCCCTCGCAGCGAGGCGGGATGGCATGAGAGAACATGAATTTCTGAAAAGGCGCAATAGGAATTTGCGCGCGACGCATGCAACGTGAGCGAACGGATTGAACGTCCGCACAAAATCAGTTTTTCGGCGCAGCGGATTTCGAGCGGTTCCGCTACGTTGGTTCAGAGATGCGAGCGCAAATCGCGCAGCGGCAGCAGGTGAGTCGCCCGACGGGCAGTCCTCTATGCCGCGCTCTCCATCAGTGCCTCTTCCGCCTCGCTCACGGCGTCCGGCGTGCCGACATGCATCCAGACGCCTTCGAGGCGGAGGCCGAACAGGCGGTCCTGCTCGCCTGCCTTGTCGAACATCTTCGTCAGCGAGAACTCGCCCTTCGGGGCGCCGTCGAAGATCGCGGGCGAGATGATCGCAGCGCCGGCATAGACGAACGGGACGACCTGGTGCTCCCTGCGCTTGCGCAAGGTGCCGTCGGCGAGCATGGCGTAGTCGCCGAGGCCGGAGTAGCCGATCGAGGTCGCGGTCGGGGCCATCAGCAGCATGATGTCCATGCGCTCCGGATCGAACGCGTCGGCGAGCCGTGACAGGTTCTGGCGCACGCCTTCGATCCACATCGTGTCGGAATTGACGTGGAAGAACGGCTCGTGGCCGAGCAGCGGCAGCGCCTTGACGACGCCGCCGCCGGTGCCGAGCACCTCGTCGCGCTCGTCGGAGATGATCACGCGGGGAGTGGAGCGTGTGGCCGTGTGTTCGATGATCTGGTCCGGCAGATAGTGCACGTTGACGACGGCCTCGGCGACGCCGGCGTCGGCCAGGCGGTCGAGCACGTGGTCGAGCAGGGGACGTCCGGCGACGCGCACCAGCGGCTTCGGCATCGTCTCGGTCAGAGGGCGCATGCGCAATCCGAGACCGGCGGCGAGGACCATGGCTTTGTGCGGCTTGACGGGCATTTTCGGACAATCTCGATCAGAAGTGGCGCGAGCGAATCATAGCACGTGAAAAAGTGCAACGTCTCGATCGGCTGCGATAGCCCGGCCCGATGACGAATATGCGACGGCGGCGGCGCTGTCGCGACGCAAGATGCCGCAGGGGGGCCAGCGTGCGCTTGCGCCGGTCAGGCCTCGGCGGGGGCGCGCTTGTTGTTCTTTCTCTTACCGGTCTTCAGGAAGGTCACGCCGATCTGGTCGCCATTGACCCAGGCGAGCTCGCAACGCCGATAGGCGAGACCGGTCGACGACAGCAGCAGGAAGAATTCCTTCAGATGCAGTCCCTCGACCGAGCCATCGATCGTCAGCTTGGCACCGGTCTCCGACACGTCCTCGATGGTGCAGTTGCGCCGCCAGGTGCCGTCGATGCCCATCATGAAAGCCGGGATGCCGCGCTCGAAGACGACGCGCTCGCCCTTCATCCGCTCTGCCATCACAACCTCCGCTCACGCATGCGGACGCGCAGGGGCGCCGCGAGGGGCAAGGTAAAGGGGGATGGCTAAGAACCGGTAAAGCTACGGGGGAAGAGCAATGGTGTAGACTCTCTCCACGGCGGCGGTCGGCTCCCCTCCCCCTCTTGCGGGGAGGGGTTGGGGGTGGGGGTCCGCGCACGCGGACTGTCGTTGGGTTACTCGGTCTGCCAGCGGGCAGCTGTCATGGATTGCGGCTGATAGTAAGGCGTTCGCTCATCACTGAAAGTATCGCCCGGGGACCCCCACCCCCGACCCCTCCCCGCAAGGGGGAGGGGAGCGCACCGCCGTTGCGGTGAGAGCGTCTTTACGCCATGCCCGCCGGCGGCGGCACATTCGCGGCGTACCAGTCGCGGATCGGGTCGAGCGCCGTGTGCGCCAGCGACCGGTGCAGATAGTCCCAGATGCGCGGCTGGTGTTTGAGGTAGTGCGGCTTGCCGTCGCGGCGGTTGAGGCGGGCGAAGGTGCCGAGCAGGCGGGTGTTGCGCTGGGCCGACATGATGGCGTAGTGCGCGCCGAATTCGTCGGCGTCGAAGTTTGCGGACGCTGCCTGGCGCGCGGCGATGTAGCGGGCGAGCAGGGCCTGCTCGATGTCGGCGGGCACGTCAATGCGCGCGTCCTGCGCCAGCGAGACGACGTCGTAGGCGGGCGGGCCCATCACGGCGTCCTGGAAGTCGATCACGCCGACACGGGCGATGCCTGCGCGCGCCGGCAGCCAGAGCAGGTTCGGCGAGTGATAGTCGCGGATCACCCAGGTGGGCTTCGCCGCCAGCGGCCCGTCCAGCAGGTCGCGCCACAGCTCCAGGAATTCGGCGCGCAGGACTTGCGATGGTTCGGCGTCGCGGTCGGGCAGGTACCATTCGAGCATCAGTCCGATCTCGACCAGCATGGCATCGACGTCGAACGTGGGGACCTTGTAGGTGACCTGCGGCGCCAGCGGCAGCACCGACGGCACGTCCTGGGCGTGCAGCGCGGCCAGGAGATCCGTCGCGGCCTCGTAACGATCGACGATCGGGCGCGGCGGGTCGCCTTCGATCACGCCTTCGCGCCCGAGATCCTCGGTGACGAGAAAGCCGTTGTCGAGATCGGCGTCGTTGATCTTCGGCGCGGAGATGCCGCGCGCGCGCAGGGCCCCGGCCATCGCGACGAAGGGGCGGACGTCCTCGGCGAGATGCACGGCGCCGCTATAGGACTTGCCATCGTAGATCGCCGGACCATCGGGGCGCTTCGGCGAGTTCATCAGGATGGAGACGCGCTCGCCCTTGTGAAGCCGCGCGTAGGAGCGGGTCGAGGCATCGCCGGCCATGCGCTCGCGGCGCGATCTGGCGTGGCCGGCCTCGGCGAGGAATTCGCGCAAGGCTTTCAGCCGCGCGACAATGGTGGAGGCCTTGCCGGTGCCGGTGATCTCGGCGCTGCGCGCGCTGTCGCCCTGCGAGGCATCGTGGCGCAGCGCGATGTCGATGCGGTCGGAAGGCAGGGCGCCGCCGGCGCGCTCGGGCCATTCGATCAGCACCACGGTGGCGTCCGGGAGCGGCGACAGGCCGATCTCCTCGAGCTCGGAGGCGTCGCTGATGCGGTAGAGATCGGCATGCACGAGGGGGAAGCTCGGCAGGTCGTAGCTCTGCGCCAGGGTGAAGGTCGGGCTCGGTACTTCGAGCTCGGAATCATCGGCGAGATAGCGGATCATCGCCCGCGCCGCCGCCGTCTTGCCGGCGCCGAGATCGCCGGTGAGCGTGATCAGTGCGCCGGGGCCGATCAGCAGCGCGAGGTCGGCCATGAGAGCGGCGGTGGCGGCTTCGTCCGCGAGCGCAACGGTGAATGTCAGCTGGTCCGTCATTCCGCGGCGTTGCGTTGCGCGATGTGGTCGGTCGGGAAGTCACAGGTGACCGTGGTGCCCTTGCCGACCACCGAGTCCATCCGCACCTTGCCGCCATGCAGCTCGACGAAGGAGCGCACCAGCGACAGGCCGAGCCCGGCGCCGCGATGGCGCGAGCCCTGCGAATGGCTCTCGAACCATTCGAACACCTTGTCCTTCACCTCGGGCGGAATGCCTGGTCCGGAATCGGTGACCGCGAAGGCGACGCTGTGATCGGTCCGGCGGGCGCTGACCATGACGCTGGAATCCGGCGGCGAGAAGCCGACGGCATTGGCAAGCAGATTGTACAGCACCTGCACGACGCGGCGCTCGTCGCCGACGAAGCTGCCGACATTGGCGTCGACCGCGACCTCGAGGCGGATGCGGTCGGTGGCGAGCCGGTCCTGCACGCCCTCGGCGGCGGCCTCGATCGCCTTGGCGGCGTCGACCGGCCCGAGCTCGAGCTTCATGGCGCCGGCATCGATGGTGGCGAGGTCGAGAATGTTGTTGGTCAGGGCGAGCAGCGCGTTGGTCGATTTGGTGACGTAGTCGAGATATTCGGCCTGTTTCGGCGTCAGCGGCCCGGTCGACGGGTCCGACAGGAAATGCGCGAAGCCGATGATGGTCGTCAGCGGCGCGCGCAGCTCGTAGGAGACGTGGTGGACGAAGTCGATCTTCATCTGCCCGGCGGCTTCGAGCGCCTCGTTGCTCTCGCGCAAGGCGCGCTCGACATTCTCGGTGTCGGTGATGTCCTGGAACGTCAGCATCGTCGCGCCGTCGGGCAGCGGACGGCTCATGCAGTCGAGCACGCTGCCGTCCTTGCGCTCCAGCTTCAGCGCGATGTCGAGCCGGTTCTCGATCGAGGTGATGGCCTCGCGGACGGTGCGCCAGGCCACGGCGTCGTCGTACAGCGGACGGCACCAGGATTCGACGGTGTCGATATGCGGATGCTCGCGCAGCGATTCCGGCGTGAGCCGCCACATCCGTGCGAAGGCCGGATTGAACAGCTCGACGCGGCCATTGCTGCCGAACACGGCGACGCCTTCGGCGAGGCTGTCGAGCGTCTCGCGCTGGACCCGGATCAGGCCGTCATAGCGGCGGGCGAGGGCGAAGCTCTCGGTGACGTCGTCGAACAGATAGGTGACGCCGCCTTCGGGATTGGGCGTGGTGACCACCGACAGGGCGCGGCCGTCGGGCAGGAACCAGGTGTCCTTGGCGGCCTCGACCGCGCGATAGGCCTCGTGCAGCTTGACCTTCCAGGCGCGGAAGTCGGACTGCTCGGGCAGCTTGCGCGCGGCGCGCAGACGGTCGAGCACGGAGGAATCGTCCGGCTGGCTGTCGAGGAACGCGGTGTCCAGATCCCAGAGCCGGCGATAGGAATCGTTGTAGAAGGTGAGCCGGCGCTGGCCGTCGAACACGGCGACGCCGGACGACAGCTGGTCGAGCGTGCGGCGATGCGCCTCGTGCATGCGCACCAGGGCGTCGCTGAGCGCCACGGCCTCGCTGGCATCGACGGCGACGCCGGCGCTGCCGTTGCCGAGCGTGAAGGCACGCACGTCATGGATGCGGCGCTCGCCGCCGGTCACGATCGGCAGCCGGCCCTCGAACCGGCCGCCGGCGCCGAGCGCGCGCTGCAGGTCGGTGCGGTCGGCGGAGTCGAGCAGCTCGAGATTGCGGCTGATCGCGTCGGGCACGTCGCGGGCATCGGCGGCACGGGCATAGGCGGCATTGACGTAGGTCAGCGCGCCATTGGCCTGCCGGGCCCAGATCGGCCAGGGCAGGGCCGCAGCGAGCGCGCGCAGCGAGTCCGTTTCCTCGCCGAGTGATTTGAGCCGGTGCTGCGTCTCGGCGAGCTCGCGGCGCAGCCCGGACAGTTCACGGATGCGCACGATGGCCTGGCCGCCGATGGCGCGGCCCATCGCTTCGAGCGCATGGCCGTGCGACGTGGTGAGATGCAGCAGGAAGCCTTCGCCGGCCTCGCGCAGCGCCTCGACCGCGTGGTCGAGCTGCAGCGCCGGCTCCGGCGGCAGCCAGGTGCCGAAGGCGAGGATGCGCTGCGGCTGTTCCTGCGGCACCAGCAGCGACGTGTCGCCGGAGATCTGCGGGCGGTGGCCGCCGGCTGGCCAGGCAATCAGGATCTGCGGCTCGGCGAACAGCAGCGCGCGGTAGCGGTCGGCCTGCAATTGCAGTTCGGCGACATCGGCGCGCAGCCGCGCCTCCTTGCGCGCGGCGGCCAGACGCGTGCGCACCAGCGCGACCGCCGCGACCACGGAGAAGCCGAGCAGGGCCAGCATCGCCGTGACCTCGGCGACGTCCTGACGGCTCAGCTCGAACAAGGTCGAGATCGCATCCGCCGGCGCGCCATCGCCTGCGAAGCCTGATGTTGCCGGCGCAAGCGCAGTCGCAGCGAGACCCATCAGGCCCCTTCGCGCGAGTGACGTGCACGACAGCAGCGTCTGACGCATCACCACGATCACGCCCGACATATTTGCCCCAAACCGCACGAAGTTCCGCGCGGCGCCGATATCGCGTCGACCGCGCCGTTTCACGAATCAATCAACAATAGCCGCTTCGGGACTCCAGCTGTAAGAGTCCAGACCGTGAACGGTGGTTGCACGGACGGAAAATGCGTTCATCGATGGGCATAGGCGAGGCGGAACTGTGACGAGTCCCCGTGTTTCAACGGCCCGTCGAGCCGAAGCCGCCACTGCCGCGCGCCGTCGTCGACAACGTCGTGGCGAATGTGAGCTCGGCGCGGACGACGGACGCGATCACCATCTGCGCGATGCGCTCGCCGCGGCGGATGGTGAACGGCTCCGTGCCGTGATTGATCAGCAGCACGCAGACCTCGCCGCGGTAGTCCGCATCGACGGTGCCGGGTGAGTTCAGCACGGTGACGCCGTGACGCGCGGCAAGGCCGGAGCGTGGCCGCACCTGGGCCTCGAAGCCGTCGGGCAAGGCGATCGAGAGTCCGGTCGGCACCATCGCGTGGCTGCCGGCCGCCAGCACCAGCGGCGCATCGGCAGGAACCGCGGCGAGCAGATCCATGCCGGCCGCATGCGCGGTCTGGTAGGCCGGCAGCGGCAGGCTTTCGCCATGCGGCAGGATCTGAACGTCGATGGCAATCGTCTGTGTCACGCGGACGGTCCTATCGTTCTGGCGATCTCGGCGACCAAGGCGGTCGCGACCTCGTCCTTGGTCATGATCGGCCACGACGCGACATGGACGCCGTGGGCGTCCTTCGTCAAGAGATGCACGGTGTTGCGGTCGCCGCCCATCACGCCGGTCGCGGGCGAGACGTCGTTGGCGACGATCCAGTCGCAACCCTTGCGGGCGAACTTGGCTTTCGCGTTGTCGATCAGATGTTCCGTCTCGGCGGCGAAGCCGATCACGAGGCCCGGGCGTTTCTCCGTCCGCTTGGAGATGGTGGCGAGAATGTCGGGGTTCTCGACCAGCTGTAGCGGCGGGATCGACTTGTCGGTCTTCTTCAGCTTCTGGCCGCCTTCATTGGCGACGCGCCAGTCGGCCACCGCCGCGGCGAAGATCGCGACGTCGGCCGGCAGCTCGGCCTCGACGGCCTCGAGCATCTGCCGCGCCGATTCGACGTGCGTGACGGCGACGCCCTTGGGGTCGGTGAGCTCGACGGGGCCCGCGATCAGCCGCACGTCGGCGCCGGCCGCCTGCGCGGCGGCGGCAATGGCAAAGCCTTGCTTGCCGGAGGAGCGGTTGGCGATGTAGCGCACCGGGTCGATCGGCTCGTGCGTCGGGCCGGCGGTGATCAGCACGCGGCGGCCGGCGAGGGGACGCGGGGTCGGCGGCTTCAGCATGGCGACGACGGCCTCGGCGATCTCGATCGGCTCGGCCATGCGGCCGACCCCGGCCTCGCCCTTCTCGGCCATCTCGCCGGCATTCGGCCCGATCATCCGGATGCCGTCGCGCTGCAGGGTCGCCGTGTTGCGCCGTGTCGCGGGGTTGCTCCACATCATCGGGTTCATCGCCGGCGCCAGCAGGATCGGCCTGCTCGCCGCAAGCAGCACGGCGCTGGCGAGATCGTCGGCGGCGCCCTGCGCCATCTTGGACATCAGGTCGGCGGTGGCCGGCGCCACCACGATCAGGTCGCAGTCGCGCGCCAGCCGGATGTGGCCGACATCGAACTCGCTGCGCGCATCGAACAGGTCGGTGAAGACACGGTCGCCGGTCAGCGCCGATGCGGCGAGCTCGGTCACGAACTGCGTGGCCGCCTTGGTCAGCACGCAGCGGACGCGGATGTGGCGTTCCTTCAGGCGGCGGATCAGGTCGAGCGATTTGTATGCCGCGATGCCGCCGCCGATGATCAGGGTGACCCGGGCTTCGCGCGCCTGACCGGGCTGGGGCAGGGTGATCTCCGGGAGAGGCATCGGTTCAGCCGGCTGCGAGGGCGGCTCGGACGGATCGACCGGCTCGATCAGCGCCCGCAGGATGACCCGGACTTCCTCCTCGACGGAGCGGCCATGCTGCGCCGAGCGCAGCCGCAGATACGTCTTGAGGGACTCGTCGAGCTTGCGGATGGTCAGGCTCGCCATGACCGCCTCCCAGCATTGGTGTGAGTGCAATGCTAGCATAAAATGATGGCAGTGCAATCATGGCGGTGTCATTTGGACGACGTCCGGCCTCTCTCCCTCGTCATTCCGGGGCGCGCGTAGCGCGAGCCCGGAATCCATAACCCCAGGCCGTTGTTTTGCGAAGATCAGCGCCATCGGCATCTCGCGACCCATAACCAGTCGTGGCTATGGATTCCGGGCTCGCGCTTTCGCGCGCCCCGGAATGACGTGGCGAGAGATCTCGGCTCCCACGGGGCCGCGACTATCCGAATGTCAAAGCCTCAACACCGCGAACAGAATGCCGATGAAGGTCAGCGCGATGACCCACAGCGCGATGGCGCGCCAGCGGCTCTTTTTGCCTTCGGTGCGGCCCATGGCGGCGATGGTTTCGGGCGACAGGCGCAGGCCGTCGCGGGTCATCGTTTCCATGTGCTCGAGCACGGCAGCGGCGCGGGCGGCGAGCACGGGCAGGGTCGCGCTGAGCCGGACCAGGTCGCCGACGCCGGACACGGCGCCTTCGATGCGGCCGAGCGGGCCGAGATTGCGCTCGATCCATTCGCGCACCACGGGATCGGCGACCTTCCAGATGTCGAGCTTGGGATCGAAGCCACGGGCAACGCCCTCGACCACCACCATGGTCTTCTGCAGCAGGATCAGCTCCGGCCGCGTGCGCATGTCGAACAGGCCGGTGACCTCGAGCAGCAGGGTCAGCAGCTTGGCCATCGAGATTTCTTCGGCCGTGCGGTTGTGGATCGGCTCGCCGATGGCGCGGATGGCCTGCGCGAAATTTTCCACCGAATGATGCGGCGGCACGTAGCCGGCCTCGAAATGCACTTCCGCGACGCGGCGATAGTTGCGAGTGATGAAGCCGAGCAGGATTTCCGCCAGGAACCGCCGCTCCTTCATGCCGAGCCGGCCCATGATGCCGAAATCGACCGCGACCAGGCGCCCTTCCTTGTCCAGGAACAGGTTGCCCGGATGCATGTCGGCATGGAAGAAGCCGTCGCGCAGCGCGTGACGCAGGAAGCTCTGGATCACCTTGCGGCCGAGATCGGGCAGGTCGACATCGGCGGCCGCCAGCCGCGCATGGTCGTTGAGCGCGATGCCGTCGATCCACTCCATCGTCAGCACGGTGTTGGCGGTGCGGTCCCAGTCGACGGTCGGCACCCGGAAGTCGGGATCGTCCTGGGTGTTCTCCGCCATCTCCGACAGCGCGGCGGCCTCCAGGCGGAGATCCATCTCCATCGCGACCGAACGCGACATCGTGTTGATGACCTCGACGAGGCGCAGCCGGCGCGCCTCCGACGAATGCGCCTCGGCGTTCTCGGCCACGAAGAAGAAGTCTGACAGGTCGCGGCGAAACCGCGCGGCGACGTTCGGCCGGAGTACCTTGACCGCGACGGCGTGGCGGATGCCGTCGCGCTCGACCTCGCCGCGATGGACCTGCGCGATCGAGGCGGCGGCGACCGGGGCGCTGAGCGAGACGAACACCTGGCTGATCGGCCGCTCCAGCGCGGTCGCGATCACAGCCTCGGCCTCGGCCTGCGGGAACGGCGGCAGCCGGTCCTGCAGCGATTCGAGGTCGCGCGCCATGGTGAGACCGACGACGTCGGGTCGCGTCGCCAGGAACTGGCCGAGCTTGAGATAGGCCGGGCCCATGCGCTCCAGGGCGCGCGACAGCCGCCGGCCGGATTTGGCTCCGGGCCGCTCGATCAGGCGCGCCAGCTTCAGCGCGAGCTGGCCGGGCGGCGGCGCCAGGCTCGGATCCACGGCGCCGAACACGCCCTCGCGCGCGAACACGAAGGCGACCCGGACGAGCCGCGCAATATGGGTCAGTGCAGAGATCACAAACGCCAGCCGGAATGGAGCGCGACGATGCCGCCCGAGAGCGTCTGCCAGGACGTGCGGGCAAAGCCGGCCGCCGAGATCATCTCGGCGAAGACGCTGGGCCGCGGAAACTGGCGGATCGATTCGACGAGATAGCGATAGGATTCGGCGTCGCCGGTGACGGCGCGGCCGAGCTGCGGGATCACGTTGAACGAGAACAGGTCGTACAGTTTGTCGAGCCCGGGCACCTCGACGGTCGAGAATTCCAGGCACAGGAAGCGGCCCCCATGCTTCAGCACGCGGTGGGCCTCGGCGAGCGCCAGATCGATCTGCGGCACGTTGCGGATGCCGAACGCGATCGTGTAGGCGTCGAAGGCGCGGTCGGGGAAGGCCAGCTTCTCGGCATTGCCCTCGACGAAATCGACCCGGTCGTCGAGCCCGAGCTTGTAGGCGCGCTGGCGGCCGACCTCGAGCATGTCGCTGTTGATGTCGCAGACCGTGGCGTGGAAGCCCGCGCCGGCCTTCTTGGCGGCGCGGAACGAAATGTCGCCGGTGCCGCCGGCGACATCGAGCAGCGCGAACGGGGCATCGCTCTTCGGCGGGTTCAGCGTGTTGATCATGATGTCCTTCCAGACGCGGTGCAGTCCCGCTGACATCAGGTCGTTCATCACGTCATAGCGCTGTGCCACGCTGTGAAACACGTCGTTCACCAGCGTCTGCTTCTCGCCCAGAGGCACATCCCTGAAGCCGAAATGAGTGGTTTGGTCCGGCTGATCCATCACCCTTACTCCGATACGGCACCATAGCGCCGATGCGGCCAAGGCGCTATCACGTCAGCCGGACAAGGTGAATGGTCGTGGACGCAAAAGGTGAAATGAACCGGCATGCCTGAGCTGCCCGAAGTCGAGACCGTCCGGCGCGGGCTGCAGCCGGTCATGGAAGGGGCCAGGATCGTCACCGCGGAGGCGCGGCGCGAGAACTTGCGGTTTCCGTTTCAGCCCGATTTTGCGAAGCGCCTGCAGGGCCAGACCGTCACCGGGCTCGGCCGCCGCGCCAAATATCTGCTGGCCGATCTCGGCTCCGGCGACGTGCTCCTGATGCATCTGGGCATGTCCGGCTCGTTCCGGGTGATCAAGCAGCATGGCGAGGAGACCCCGGGCGAGTTTCACTATCCGCGCGGCAAGGACAGCGTGCACGACCATGTCGTGTTTCACATGTCGTCCGGCGCCGACATCGTGTTCAACGATCCGCGCCGCTTCGGCTTCATGAAGATCATCGCCCGCGGCGAGATCGACGCCGAGCCGCATCTGAAGGATCTCGGGCCGGAGCCGCTCGGCAACGCATTCGATGCGGCGATGCTGGCGCGCGCCTGCGCGGGCAAGAAGACCAGCCTGAAGGCGGCGCTGCTCGACCAGCGCGTCGTCGCCGGACTCGGCAACATCTATGTCTGCGAGGCGCTGTTCCGCGCCCATCTGTCGCCGCGGCGGCTGGCGGCGACGCTGGCGACCAAGAAGGCGGAGCCGACGGACCATGCGAGGCGCCTGGTCGAGGCGATCCACACCGTGCTCAACGAGGCGATCAAGGCGGGTGGTTCATCACTGCGTGATCACCGCCAGACGACGGGCGAGCTCGGCTATTTCCAGCACTCGTTCCAGGTCTATGACAGGGAAGGCGAGCCGTGCCGGACCGACGGCTGCGGCGGCGTGGTGAAGCGCTTCGTCCAGAATGGACGGTCGACGTTCTGGTGCCCGAAGTGTCAGCGGTGATCCAGCCATCGTCGAGCTGACACGGCAGGCTGCTGCGCCGGTCTGCTTGTCGCTGCCGGGGGCAGGCGTATACTGGCCGCATGGCTGTCAGCTCACCTGACCTGAAAGCATTCCTGCTTGCCACGCCGTTCTTTGGCGGTCTGTCGGAGGCGAGCCTCGATCTGCTGATCTCGATGCTCGTCGAGCGTAGCTTCGACCGCGGCGGAATCGTTGTCGCCGAAGGCGAGGCGGGCCGCGCGATGTTCGTCGTGCACAGCGGCACGCTCGAGGTCAGCGAGCGCCTCGAGGCTGGCGTTGCGATCCGCATGGCGACTCTCCAGCCGGGCGATTTCTTCGGCGAGATGACATTGCTCGAAATGCAGAACAGGTCGGCCACGGTCGTCGCGGAGAGTCCGACCCTGCTGTATGAGCTGACGGCGCAGCAGCTCTATGCGTTCTACAAGGCGGACATCCACGCTTATGTGATCGTGATGCAGAACATCAATCGCGAGCTGTGCCGGCGGTTGCGCCGCGCCGATGCGCGGATCAAGACGCTGGAGATGCGGGCGAGGGACGCGCAATAGGCGTGCGGGCGCCGCCTTGCTTGCCGTGAGCGGCAAAAAATAACCCAGAACGGACGTGCCACCTTCTGGTGCTCAGTGTACCGAAAGGAAGCGGTCCGTTCTGGGCCGGGGCTGGCTCGATCAGGCGCGCGGCGCGACGCGCGCTCGCGTTTCGTGGCTGGGCCGCTCTTCACCTCTCCCCTTCAAGAACGGGGAGAGCGAGCGCACGGCCCGCGCCGTCAGGTTCAAAACGAAATCCGACTACAATCCCGCCTTCCAGTTGATGCCGTTGTCGGCCCAGGTCGGGTAGGCGCGAGCGACCGGCAGCTTGGGCTCCTCGGGCTGCGGCGTCAGGATGATCGGGAATTCGACCTCGGTGTGCTCGCTTGCTTCCTTCAGCTCGCCCGCCTCGTGCATGACGTGATCGCCGGCCAGCTTGCCGGCGGTCCAGCGCCACAGGCTGCGGATCTCCTGCGCCGACTTGCCGCTCGTGTCGAACTCGCTGACGCCGAGGCCGGCGGCGAGCGCGTCCTGGTGGTCGTTGCGCATCATGATGAAAGGCTGCGCCAGCACCTCGGCGATGTCGCGCGGCGCATCGGCATCGAGCGCGGTCGTCGCATCGTTGATGCGGTGGCCACCGCGAATCGGCGCCTGGTTGAGCACGAAGGCGAAAGGCTTGCGCCAGGCGCGCACGACGCTCAGCGTCGGCGCGGTCGCCTCGATGTCGGCGACGCTCGGACGCGCCGGGATCAGGCACAGGTCGCAGTAGCGGATCGCGGCCGTGGTGGACGCGGTGATGCCCGCCCCTGTGTCGATCACGCACACGGTCACGCCGTCACGCGCCAGCGCGTCGAGGCGCGGCTCGATCATCTTCGAATCGTAAACAGCTTCGACAATCGGCTCGCCCGCTGCGCGGCGCGACTGCCATTTGGTGAGCGTGCCCTGGCGGTCGGTTTCGATCACGCGCACCTTGTGGCCGGCCTGCTGCGCAGCCACGGCCAGACCAATCGCCAGCGTGCTCTTGCCGCTGCCGCCCTTCTGCGTGGCCAAAACGATCGTGTACATCGGGAGACAGTCCTTCGGATGTTGACGGAACTTATGAGAACGCCAAAGCTGAGTGCATCGCGCTTGCGCTATGCAGAGCTATTCTCGCTCAGGACAGTCCCGGCCCGATCCAACATGAGAGGATCGCGGTGGTCCGAATCAGCACGCCGACAAAAACTGTTCGAACTATCTCACGCCCGGCCTGCGATTGGACAGACCGGTTGACTACGGCGGGAGCCGTTCCGAGTTGATAGCAAGGTGCTAGGAAGTGAAGCGGCCGCGCCGCGCGAGGGCGCTCGGCATCGCCGGGCATCGTCACGTGCAGTCGCGATGCTGCACTTGAGATCCCCGCCGGCCGCCGTCGGGCCATTAATTTTTTCTAAAATGACATGCTTAATTTTGAGTAAAGAGGCGTTGCGCGCCGCACAATGTCGCGCACGCAAACCTCAGGTCTCGTCGGGGAAGACGTCGAGACCGAGACTGCGCAGCAGATGGTGCTGCTGGCTTGCGGACACCTGCATGCCGGCGAAGCTCTGAACGTCCTGCAGATCGAACCCGGAGAGATCGGCGCCGCGCAGGTCCGCTCCCGAGAGGTCGGCGAGCCGCAGCGATGCGTTGCTGAGGTTCGTCCCGCGCAGCGAGGCGTTCACCAGCGACGTGCCGTGCAGCTCAGCACCCGACAGGTCGCAGTCGGTCAATCGGAGCGACGACAGATTCGCCTCGCGGATGATCGCGTTGTCCATCCGGCAGTGCTCGAACGTTCCCGCCAGCCGAACCGGCTTCTTCGACTTCGCCGGCCGCGCCGAATTGAACGCGAAGGCAGGCTTCTCGAAGGTCACGCCGGACATCCGGCAGTTCGAGAACGTCACGTCCCACAGCTCGCAGACGTTGAACATCGACAGCATGAGATCGCAATTGCGGAAGCTGGCGCCGCGCAGATCGCAGAACCGGAAGGTGCAGCCATGCGTGCCGTCGCCGTCGAAGAAGCGGCAATCCTCGAAGCGGGCGCCCGTGAAGCTGACATTGGCGAACTCGCAGCGCGCGAAGCGGCATGTCGTCCATGCGGACGCCTGCAGCTCGCCGCCGACGAAGCGGCTGGCCTCGGCGCTGCAGGCGTCGAAATGAAGCGAGTCCGGCCAGTCCTCGTCGAAGCTTAACGCCGAGAGGTCCGCCTTGGCGAGCCTGCCGGTCTGTCGCAAGCGACGAACGAGGCTGTCATGGTCGGGGTCGGACATCCGAGCGGTGCGCGCGGTCGGTGCTGACTATTTCCGCACGCAGATCACGCGCACGGTGGCGGCCTTGGCGTCGAGCGAGCTGCCGTCGGGCTTGACGCCTTGCGCTCCGAGAAAGCCGCGCACGGAATCGGCGCTGACCATCACGACCTGCGTCGATGGAACGAGCGCGGTGGCGGCGAGAACGCCCGGCTTGAGCAGGGTCACGCCGGCGAACTTGCCGTCCGCATCCAGCGCGGCCGCGCCGGAGAAGCCGAGGCCCGGTGCGGGCGCGAGCGATACATCACCTGGGCCGGTGCCTGCGAGCTGCGCCTTGACGGTGCTGATCGCGGCGCCGCCGCCCTGGCTCTGTGGATCGGCGATGCCGACGATGTCGACGGATGATTTCGCATTGCCGCCGGACAGCGCCAGCGGCTTCAGGCCGCGCGCGCCGTAGACGCGCAGCAGCGCCAGCCCGCGCTCCTTGTCCTCGGCGACGCGCTCGGCATGGCCGAGGCCGGGAATGGTGATCGCCACGCAGCCGTCGGTGACCTCGCGGTCGGCGACGATGGCGCCGTCCTGGGTCGCGACGAGTCCGGTGCCGTAGTCGACATTACGCCGTGGCGCCGGCTGGGCTGCCAGGGTCGCCGGCGGAAAGGCGGTGAAGGCGCTCGACATCGCGATCACCACCGGCTCGACCGTGTTCTCGGTGGCCTGGTCGTAGAGGATGGTCAGGATGCGCACCTCGTCGCCCCTGAAGGTGCCGCGGATGTAGAACTTCTTCAGGTTCTGCAGGCCCGACAGCACGAAGAAGTCGGGCTTCACCACGCTGTAGTCGACGGTGCGGCCGGGCTCCTTCTTCTCGCGGTCGGCCAGCGCCGCGGTGGTCGGGCTGGCCTCCTTGCGCCGTGACAGCACGACCTGCACTGTGCCGGTCGGCGAGGTCCATTTCGAGCCATTGGCGTCGGTGGTCTGCTGCGGCACCAGCTTGGTGGGAATGCCCAGGCGTGCGCCGCTGGTCGGCTCGGTCACGAGCTTCCAGCCGACGCCCTCCTGCTTGCGGCGCGCGGTGTCGGCGAGCACGGCGCGCTCCTGCGGATTGAGCACGCCGGTCGGCTTGCCGCCCTTGAGCGTCTGGTACTCCTTGATCGCATTGACCATGCGCTCGCTGACGTCGCCGGTGATCGCGCCATTGTACTGGCCGACCCAGGCGAGATCGGATTGCAGTGCCAGTCGCTCGGCCTGTCCCATCGCATTGGCGGTGTCGGCCGGCGCCTGCACGCCCGGCCTTACGGCCTGGGTGGCGACGGGCTTGGGCTTGACGCCGGGGAGCTGGCCTTGCGCTGATGGTGCGGGCGCCGTCTGCGCCTGAGCCGCGGAGCACCCGGCGATCGCGGTGGCGCAGATGAAGGTTGCCGTGACCAGCCGTCTCATGACAAATCCCGATGCTCTTGCCGCTGACATAAATAAGCACATCTGCTTGGTCGGTCACAATCCGGCGAGGGTTCAGTGTGGAGATCCCGGGTCTCCATGACGAACCGAACGCAATGCGGCAGTGGAAGGACGTTGTGGGACGATGCTGAGCGACGAGGAATTGGAGCGCTATGCCCGCCACATCGTGCTGCGCGACGTCGGCGGTCCCGGTCAGGCGGCGCTCAAGCGCGCCTCGGTGCTGGTGATCGGCGCGGGCGGGCTCGGCGCGCCGGCGCTGATGTATCTCGCCGCCGCCGGCGTCGGCACGATCGGCGTGGTCGATGACGACGTGGTGTCGCTGTCCAATCTGCAGCGCCAAATCATCCACGCGACGCCGGACATCGGCCGTCCCAAGGTCGACAGCGCGGCGGAACGCATCAACGCGCTGAACCCGCATGTCACCGTGGTCGCGCATCGCGGTTGGCTCAATGCCGACAACGCGCTCGACCTGATCGGCGGCTATGACCTCGTGCTCGACGGCTCCGACAATTTCGACACCCGCTATCTCGCCTCCGATGCCTGCTTCCTGGCCGAGAGGCCGCTGATCACGGGCGCACTCGGCACCTTCGATGCGTCGCTGACGACGATCCGTGCGCATGAGCGCAATGAGAAGGGCGAGTTCAATCCGACCTATCGCTGCCTGTTCCCGGAGCCGCCGCCGCCCGGCACCGTGCCAGCCTGCGCCGAGGCCGGCGTCATGGGCGCGCTGGCCGGCATGCTGGGCTCGATGATGGCGCTGGAGGCGATCCGCGAGATCGTTGGCTTCGGCGAGGGCCTGGTCGGCCGGCTCCTGATGCTGGACGCGCGCACTATGCGCTTCGAGACCTTGCGCTATGGCCGCGACCCGGCCAATCCGCTCAATGGCGACGGGCTGGTGATTGCGGATCTGAGCGCGCATCGGAAATAGCGCCCGCCGCTGTCGTCCCGGACAAGCCCGACGACGCAACGCGTCGGCGTGCGCCGATCCGGGACCCATACTCCGTGCATTCAATGATGTGCTCGGAACGCGCCGCGTGCCCATTTCAGACATCACGCGGTATGGGTCCCCGCGTTCGCGGGGACGACACCGGGGATGAGGTAAAGGGCGCGC
>NZ_BSCT01000008.1:182677-236065 GCF_030159255.1 Bradyrhizobium sp. SSBR45G
TATTACACACCCCCGGGGTTTGGGCCCCCGGGGGGGGGGGGCACGACACCGGTGATGAGGTAAAGGGCGCGCCTCACACTCCGCTGTCGTCCCTGCGAACGCAGGGACCCATACTCCGAGAATTCAATGAGGTGCGCGGAACGGGCCGCGCGCCTGTTTCGGGCATCACGCGGTATGGGTCCCGGCTCAAGGCCGGGACGACACCGGGTGTGGGGCTGGCTGATCGGCCTACAGCATGCTCGGCAGCACGCGATCCGGCGGCTTGTGGTTGTCGAGGAAGGTCTTGATGTTGATGATGACCTTCTCGCCCATCTCGACGCGGCCCTCGATCGTGGCCGAGCCCATATGCGGCAGCAGGGTCACCTTGCCGGCCTTGGCGAGCCGGACCAGCCGGGGATTGACCGCGGGCTCGTGCTCGAACACGTCGAGACCGGCGCCGGCGATGTCGCCGGCCTCGATCTGCCGCGTCAGCGTCTCCTCGTCGATCACCTCGCCGCGCGCGGTGTTGACGATGTAGGCGTCCTTGCGGATGAGTTTCAGCCGGCGCGCCGACAGCAGATGGAACGTCGCCGGCGTGTGCGGACAATTCACCGAGATGATGTCCATCCGCGCCAGCATCTGGTCGAGGCTCTCCCAATAGGTGGCGCCGAGCTCGTCGGCGATGACAGGGGCGACCGGGCGGCGATTGTGATAGTGGATCTGCAGGCCGAAGGCGCGGGCGCGGCGCGCCACCGCCTGGCCGATGCGGCCCATGCCGATGATGCCGAGACGCTTGCCGCCGATGCGGTGGCCGAGCATCCAGGTCGGCGACCAGCCCGCCCAGTTCTTGCCCTCGGTGAGGACAGAGGCGCCCTCGATCAGCCGCCGCGGCACGGCGAGGATCAGCGCCATGGTCATGTCGGCGGTGTCCTCGGTGAGGACCTTCGGCGTGTTGGTGACGGTGATGCCGCGCGCGACCGCCGCGGCGACGTCGATATTGTCGACGCCGTTGCCGAAGTTCGCGATCATGCGCAGCTTGCAGTCGGGCTGATTGAGGATGTCGGCCGTGATGTGGTCAGTGACCGTCGGAACCAGCACCTCGGCGGTGCGCACCGCATCTGCGAGCTGCTCCTGGCTCAACGGCTCGTCGTCGAGATTGAGCCTGGCGTCGAACAGCTCGCGCATGCGGGTCTCGACCGAGTCCGGCAGCTTGCGTGTCACCACGACGAGGGGCTTTTTCCTAGCTGACATGTGCTGCTCTCATGAGATCCTTCAGACCTCATTAACCGGGTTCGCCGAAACTACCGTCGTCGTCTGAGAAGGGGCGTTTCCCTGCACTGGTCGTGTCGGATCTCGCAGGTGGGCCGATCCGTCCCTGACAGGGTTTCGCGAGCGATTCTCAGGCGCTTCCTGGCCGCTTGTGTTCGGTCCTGTCTAGCAGAAGGCCGGGCCAAGACAAGAAGCCAACGGCAGGTCAGGACCTGTGCTGCTGCAAGCCCTCTCTGTGCACGAAGGGGGGCAGCCTGGCGGTTCGATGGGGATCGGGCGAAGGACCGTACGGCGAAGCCGACGGCGGTCCTTGCGAGGGAGAGTGAGTTGAGTTCGATGGCGTTGGGGCGTTTGGGTGTGGTCGTGGTGCTCGCGGCCGGTCTGTTCGACGGTGCGGTCGGCTGCGGGGCTTTGGCAAAGGATTCGGCTCTTCCGACCAGCGGCCTGCCGGTGCCGCGCTATGTCAGCCTCAAATCAGATCATGTGAACGTCCGCGCCGGTCCGACCAAGGACAACGACGTGGCCTGGGTCTATACGCGTTCGGGTCTGCCGGTCGAAATCACCGCCGAATATGAGAACTGGCGG
This sequence comes from Bradyrhizobium sp. SSBR45G, assembly GCF_030159255.1. Taxonomy (GTDB): domain Bacteria; phylum Pseudomonadota; class Alphaproteobacteria; order Rhizobiales; family Xanthobacteraceae; genus Bradyrhizobium. The sequence continues at coordinate 184,511 of NZ_BSCT01000008.1, forward strand.
CGGGTGCGGGATTCCGAGGGCTCCGAAGGCTGGGTCTACCACTCGCTGCTGTCCGGACGCCGCACCGCTGTCGTCACCATGAAGAACAAGGACGATCTCGCGCCGATCTTTGAGAGCGCGGACTCCACGAGTGCGGTCACGGCGCGGCTGCAGGCCGGCGTCGTCGCGCAGGTCAAGAGATGCGGGAACGGCTGGTGCAAGGTTCTCGGCACCGGGTTCGAAGGCTGGATCCAGCAGCAGCGGCTGTGGGGCGTCTACGCCGACGAGCAGGTCAATTGATACGATTCGAAAGGGCCGGCCGGGGCCGCCCTTCGCCCGACATCATGTCGACATGAAAATGCCCGCGAGCAACGCGGGCATGATGCCGATGTGCGATGTCGAAGGCCTGCTCAGCGCTTCTTGCGCAGCCGGACCACCATGTCGATCCGGGCGATCTCGTAACCTTCCGGGGCCTCCGGGAGCTTCGACAGCGCCAGATGCTGATCCGGAATGTCGACCAGCTCGTGGTTGTTCTCGAGATAGAAGTGGTGGTGGGCGGTGACGTTGGTATCGAAATAGGTCTTGGTGCCGTCCACGCTGACCTGACGCAGCAGGCCCGCATCGGTGAGCTGGTTGAGGGTATTGTAGACGGTCGCCAGCGACACCGGGACCTTGGCCAGCGTCGCTTCCTCGTACAGCATTTCGGCGGTCAGATGCCGCGCGCCCTTGCCGAACAGCAGCCAGCCCAAGGCCATGCGCTGCCGCGTCGGACGGAGGCCGGCGGTCTGCAGCATTTCGTTGACGTCGTGCCACGGGCAGCCATTGAGCGCAGGCTGCCGTCCCGTTCCCAGCCCATCCGGACCGGCGCGGTCGTGACCACTCATCGAAGCGTTGTTGCTGGCTTCCACTTCATGCACCAAAATATTCACACCACCAGTTTCGATATAGGAAGAAACCCGCTCAGATGCAAGCTTATCGCAACTAACGTATCTAGAACGCTCCTAAACTGCAAGCGCGGCCTGCTGCGGCTGCCGGTCCGGCCAGGGCGTCGATTTAGCTGGATACGCGCATTGACGCCGCAATCCCCTATGTTAGAGACGCGCGGACCCGATTTGACCTGCCATGGCGGGCGCGGCCGGCCATGATGGTCGTCCCGCCGTTCCGATCGCCCTGGGCTAGGGCGCTGGCCACCGACGGCATGGCCCGAAGGCGAGACGGCGCATGAACGGGTCGACGCGCGAAGGGCCACGTCGCGCGCCACATTTTCCACCGGGGATCGTTGAGAAAGGCTCATCAAGCATGTCGGACCGCCGCGGCAGTTATGAATATGAAGACCTGCTGGCCTGCGGCCGCGGGGAGCTGTTCGGTCCCGGCAACGCGCAGCTGCCGCTGCCGCCGATGCTGATGTTCGATCGCATCGTCGAGATCTCGGAAACCGGCGGCGAGTTCGGCAAGGGCGTCGTGCGCGCCGAGCTCGACGTCAAGCCGGACCTCTGGTTCTTCGCCTGCCATTTCAAGAATGATCCGGTCATGCCGGGCTGCCTCGGCCTCGATGCGATGTGGCAGATGGTCGGCTTCTTCCTCGGCTGGACCGGCGGCGCCGGCCGCGGCCGTGCGCTCGGCCTCGGCGACCTGAAATTCTCCGGCCAGGTTCTGCCGACCGCGCGCAAGGTTGTGTACAACGTCGATATCAAACGCGTGATGCGCTCAAAGCTGGTGCTCGGCATTGCCGACGGGTGGCTTTCGATGGATGGCGAGATTATCTATCGCGCCAAGGACCTGAAGGTCGGCCTGTTCAAGCAGGACTCCGCGCCGGCGTGAACCGGCTGGCCCCGAGCAGAGACAGTGCAGCAGGCGTGATCGCAACAGAACACACGAGCAAGGCGAGGCGAACATCATGAGGCGGGTCGTCATCACGGGCATGGGCATCGTCTCGTCGATCGGCAACAACACCCAGGAGGTGCTGGCGAGCCTGTACGAGGCGAAATCCGGCATTTCCCGTGCTGAGAAATACGCCGAGCTCGGTTTCCGGTCCCAGGTGCAGGGTGCGCCGACGCTGAACCCCGCTGACGTGGTCGACCGCCGCGCGATGCGCTTCCTCGGCGAGGGCGCGGCGTGGAATCACGTCGCGATGGAGCAGGCGATCCTCGATTCCGGGCTCGAGCCGTCGGACGTCTCCAATGTTCGCACCGGCATCATCATGGGCTCCGGTGGACCGTCGACGCGGACGCTGGTCGAGGCTGCCGACATCACCCGCACCAAGGGCCCCAAGCGGGTCGGACCTTTTGCGGTGCCGAAGGCGATGTCGTCGACGGCCTCCGCCACGCTCGCGACCTGGTTCAAGATCAAGGGCGTCAACTACTCGATCTCCTCGGCCTGTGCGACCTCCAATCATTGCATCGGCAACTCCTATGAGATGATCCAGTACGGCAAGCAGGACGTGATGTTCGCCGGCGGCTGCGAGGAGCTCGACTGGACGCTGTCGGTGCTGTTCGACGCGATGGGCGCGATGTCGTCCAAGCACAACGCCACGCCCGCGACCGCGTCGCGGCCCTACGATGTGACGCGTGACGGCTTCGTGATCGCCGGCGGCGCCGGCGTCCTGGTTCTCGAGGAGCTCGAGCGCGCCAAGGCACGCGGCGCCAAGATCTACGGCGAGATCGTCGGCTATGGCGCCACCTCGGACGGCTATGACATGGTCGCGCCGTCGGGCGAGGGCGCCGAGCGCTGCATGCAGATGGCGCTGTCGACGGTGAAGACGAAGATCGACTACATCAATCCGCATGCGACCTCGACGCCGGCCGGTGATCCGCCGGAGATCGAGGCGATCCGGAAAGTGTTCGGCCGTGGCGAGAAGTGTCCGCCGATCGCGGCGACCAAGGCGCTCACGGGACATTCGCTCGGCGCCACCGGCGTCCAGGAGGCGATCTATTCGCTGCTGATGATGAAGAACGGTTTCATCTGCGAGAGCGCCAACATCACCGAGCTCGATCCTGCCTTTGCGGACATGCCGATCGTGCGCAAGCGCGTCGACAACGCGAAGCTCGGCACCGTGCTGTCGAACTCGTTCGGCTTCGGCGGCACCAACGCGACGCTGGTCTTCAAGCACCTCGACGCCTAAGATTTCCAACAGCACGGGTTTCCTCGGCACGCGGCCGGACAACAGCGAAAGGCTTTTCGCACCGATGTCCGGCTATCGGCGTTTTTGGAGCCTGACGATCATCCTGGCTGGGTCGGTCCCGGCATGACGAAGGAGAGTAAGCATGCAGGGTCTGATGGCAGGCAAGCGCGGCCTGGTCATGGGCATCGCCAATGACCATTCGATCGCCTGGGGCATCGCCAAGACGCTGGCTGCGCACGGGGCCGAGATGGCCTTCACCTATCAGGGTGATGCGCTCGGCAAGCGCGTGCGCCCGCTCGCCGACGAGCTCGGCGTCAAGCACGTGCTGTCCTGCGACGTCGAGGACATCGCCAGCGTCGACAGCGTGTTCACGGCGCTGCGCGAGGCCTGGGGTGGCCTCGACTTCATCGTCCATGCCGTGGCCTTCTCCGACAAGAACGAGCTCAAGGGCCGCTACGCCGACACCTCGCGCGAGAACTTTTCGCGCACGATGCTGATCTCGTGCTTCTCCTTCACGGAGATCGCCAAGCGCGCCGCCGAGCTGATGCCCGAGAGCGGCGGCAGCATGATCACGCTGACCTTCGACGGCTCCAACCGCGTGATGCCGAACTACAACGTGATGGGCGTCGCCAAGGCCGCGCTCGAAGCCTCGGTGCGCTATCTCGCCGCCGACTACGGCCGCCGCGCTATCCGCGTCAACGCGATCTCCGCCGGCCCGGTGCGCACGCTGGCCGGCTCCGGGATCGGCGACGCCCGCTTCATGTTCGCATTCCAGCAGAAGCATTCGCCGCTCGGCCGCGGCGTGACGCTGGAGGAGCTCGGCGGCTCCGCGCTCTATCTGCTGTCGGAGCTGTCGGGCGGCGTCACCGGCGAGATCCACTACGTGGATTCCGGCTACAACGTCATCTCGATGCCGCGGCCCGAGGATCTCAAGGCCGAATAGGGCGCCGAAGGTCTCGCCAGACGAGGACATTCCGGCTTCGCGCGGACGATCCTCGCGATCCACCCAATTTGTCCCAATTGAAGCCGATCTTCCGGCGCGGTAGTCAGAGAGGCTGGCGCAACTCTGGGGGCTCTTCGGTGACGGCGCGAAGGCATGCGTCGGTCACGATGGTCGAGGCAGCCGGTCGCGTCGGCAGCAGGACAATCGTGGGGGCGATCGGCGATGCTGCGGTCAGGGATCCGGGTCATCGTTCTCCGAGCGATGATCGGCATGGCATGTGGGGCGGGGTGCTCCGCCACGGCGCGCGCGCAGTCCAGCGTCTGGGATTCCACGATCTCCAACACGAACTGGTATGTGCCAGCGGCTCAGCTGCTGGCCTACATGGCGCCGAAGACGGGCTTCGCCAATCCGATCCCCATCGGTGACCAGACGCTGTGGACCTTGGGCACGGCGACCAACGGCTCTTTCACCGGGACCAGCGTCGCTCAGCTCAGGATCGGCGCGGCGGTGCTGACCGACAGCTCGACCATTCAGGGCTTCGTCACCACCAGCGGCCAGATCACGATGCTGTTCACGCCGACGGGGGGCGGCACGGCGACCGTCGGGCTGGGCTACATGCGCACGCTCAACGGCGTGACCAGCATGGAAATGCAGATGATCACCGGCGGCAGCCTGCTGGTGACGCACTGGGCCTACATGCTGCCCTACGACCCCGCGACGTTCACGCCGCCGCCATCGGCGCCGGTGCCTGCCAATTCGGTGCCGCAATGGGCATGGACAGAGGGCACGCCGTGGCGAATCGTCAGCCCGGCCTTGTTCGGCACGGCGGCGCCCGGGCGCTTCGTCATCACCAGCTACCAGAACGGCTATTTCTGGGGCGCCGGCATCGCGCCGCGTGGCAGCACTGCCGGCGGCTTCACGCTGCTGGGCTCGGTCACGCCGGAGGGCAGCGTCTTGTTCAACACGCTGTCGCGCGGCAGTCTGACCAGCCTGTACGGCGCGGTGAGCGGCAATGCGTCGGGCGCGCAGATGGTGACCTCGACATACGACCTCACGGGAGCCATGACCGGAGATCTGGCGACGATGTCGCTGGTAAAGCCCTACGGCGAGACGTTGCGGTCGGCCGGCGGCCGGGTCGGCCTGGAAGCCGCAGATGTGCTGTACCGGCTGTCGACGACGCCGGCGGGCTGGAGCGGATCGATGGCGTCGGGGTTTGCCGCGCTCGACAATCTCAGTGGTCCATCGCTCGCCAGTGCCGTGAAGCAGACGTTGCCCGTGCTGACCGGCGCGGCCTCGCAGGCGACCTATGTCGCGCAGCGCGACGTCCGGCAGACGATGACCAGCCGGCTCGATGACGTCAGCGGCCTCGGCGGCGCGGCCGGCCGCAATGTCTGGATGCAGCCGCTCGGCGGCGCCGCACGGCAGGCGGGACGTGACGGTGTCCCGGGCTACAACGCCTCCGGCGGCGGCCTCGCCTTCGGCGCCGATGCCGCGCTCTCGCCGCGCGCACTCATTGGCGGCATGTTCGCCTATTCACGGCAGACGATCACCGGGAGCGACGACGCGGTGCCGAACCGTCTTGGCCTGTCGTCCTATCAGCTCGGACTGTACGGCGCCTACGCGATCAGCCGCGACCTGATGCTGGACTATCAGCTCGACGGCGGATGGAGCGACAACGGCGAGAGCCGATCGTTGAGCTTCATCGACATGTCCGCCGGTGGAAGCTACCGCTCCACCACCGGTCATGCCGGCGCAGGTCTCAAGACGCGCATTCCGCTGACGGATGATTTCGCGCTGGTCCCGTCACTGCGGCTGGACTACGGCACCGTGCGCAGCAACTCCTACCGCGAGAGCGGCGCCGGCGGCTTCAGTCTCAACGTCGATCCGCAGAGCTATCAGGAGCTGACGACGACGGCTGGGCTGAAAGCTGTCTATGCGCTCTCCAGACAGGTTCGCCTGAGCAGCGATATCGCCGTCGGCTACAATGCTTTGAACCAGCCGCTGCAGATCGGCGCGGCCTTCTCCGGCGGCGGAGATGGCTTCACCACCAACGGCCTGGCCCTTTCGCCCTGGATCTATTCGGCCGGTCTCGGGTTGATCGCCGCCGGCAGCGACCGGTTCGATGTCAGCATCCGCTATGGCGTCAACGCGACATCGTCCGGCCTCATCCAGCATTCCGGACATGCGGTGCTGAAGGTCAGGCTGTGAGTGCCCCCGGCCTACTCGTTGGAAAAATAGTCCGGCAGCGTCTGATCGAGCCGGAATCGCAGCATGGATCGTGCCATATCGCGCAGCACGGTGTTGTTGGCGGCATCCTCGGGCTTGGCCGGAAAGGCGGAGTTGTCGACGTCGCCAGCATGTGAGGGTGGGCCCATTCCCGAGGTCAGCCGCGACATGAAGCTCTTCGAGCTCGGCGGAGGCGGAAGCTTCTCGAAGGTCGTGCCATCGAACAATCCAGCGCCGAGCATGACAAACACATGGGTGTAGCGCACCAGCCCTGCGATACGGCTGACGACTCCGATGCCGGAGACCGTGTCGTAGGTCGATGGTTCGCGACCGGATGCGCGTACGATCACGAGATAGCGGGCGCACCCCGCGGAGCCGGCGACCTTCTTGACGATGGCCGGTAAAACAGCATTCGCTTCCGCAGCCGAGGTCGACTGATACAGCGGATCGAACGCGCCCGCTGGGACAGCGATGCGACGAACTTTGTCGCCGCCCAACGCTTTGGCCCGGGCGTAGATCAGGTCATCGAAGCCCCAGGAGACGGGCACTCGCTTGAAGCTGCCGCCAAGTTGCACGATCCCATTGTCCTGCACCGTGAAGACGTCGCCGACAGCGGCGATCAGACCGGTGCCGCAAGGGCCACTTTCCCGCGTCGCCGTCGGTCTTGCGGGTTTGGCATTGGCAGCGGCCGTCTTGGGCGCGGCTTTGACGGTTGGCGCTGCTGTTGACGGTACGGATTGCGCCAGCACGTGGCTCGGTGTGAAGGCCAGTGCGAGCAGCAGCGGCGCGAGCCGGCGCCAGGCTGGCGTCGCGAACGCGCGAGAATTCGAGCAGGTCATGGGAGTTTTCATGTCGGTTCCCTGCGCCGCTGTCAGCGCTCTTCCACCTTGAAATACGCCGGCATGTCACGGTCGAGCTGCTCGGTGACGAGCCGCCGGATGGCGTCGCGCAGCCTTGCATTGTTGGCGGCATCCGCGGCGACGGTGGGATACAGCGAGTCGTCGGCGTCATGCATGCCCGGGATCTTGACCAGGCCCTCGCCCAGGCTTTCGACGACGCGTTGGACGGTGAAGTTGGGGTTGCGCAGCGTTTCGAAGGTCTCGCCGTCGAGCAGCTTGATGTCGAGATAGGCAAAAATGAACGTGTGGGTGAAGATGGCGCTCATCTGCAGGATGCCAAATCCGGTGACGTTCTGATTGGTGTTGCCGACGCGGCTGGTCTGCCGCTGGATCACCAGATAGCGGCGGCATCCGGCCGACGCCACGATCTGCTTGACGACCCCGGTCAGCGTCTCGCTCTCCTCGCGCAGGAAGAACAGCTTCGGCTTCTCGAAATTGTCGAACAGCTGCTTGTCGTAGGTGATGCGGCGAACGCCCGCGCCGCCGGCGGCCTTGACGCGCGCATAGATCAGATCGTCGAGCCCCCAGTTCACTGGCATCTCGGCGAACTCGTTGTTGAAGACGGTCAGGCCGATCTTCTGGACGGTGAACAGATCGTGCGTCGCGGTGATCACGCCCATGTCGCAGGGCCCGCTGTCGACAGCGGCGGCCGGCTTCGCTGCCGCCTTCTTGGCGGCGGGCTTCGCCGCGGCCTTCTTGGCGACGGCCGGCGGCTTTGCAGCTGGCGCAGGTGCTGACGGCGCCTGCGCCCATGACGGTTTTAAGAGCGACGGTTGGACGAGCGCGAGAACCAGGGCGGCGACGGCGAGGCGGCGGATCAGCATGGGCAATACGGACATCGGTGCGGTTCGAGAACGGCGAGGGCCGTCGGGAACCCGAAATTAGTTGGCACAGCAATGCACACGCAATCATTTCTCGCGCGGACGCGAGATGCGTCGCCGCTGCACGTCAGGCGTTCAGCTGGCTGTGGGCTGTCGTTGGCGCTTCCAGCGATAATATTTCATCATCCGGCCATGGAGTGGGTCGGCTTGTGTCTTCTCCACGACAAAGCCTTCGCGCTCATACCAGCGCCATGCCTTCCCGTTGCCTTCGGCGCAGCGCAGCCAGACCTCGTCGGGCAGCAGCTCACGGGTGAAGGCGAGCAGGCGCCGGCCGAGCGAGCGGCCCTGATGGGACGGCGCGATCATCAGCTGGTCGAGATAGAGCTCGTCGAGATTGATCGCGAGCATCGCGGCGAGCTGACCGCCGTCGTCGGCGACGTAGAGGCTCCAGCCATTCTCGACTTCGCGCGGCACACGCTCCTTCAAGAACGTGAGCAGCCGGTCGCTCGGGCTCTCCAGCCCGGTCGAGCACCAGCTCTCCATCCAGAGCTTGGCGATGGCGTCATATTCGTCCGGGCGAGCGGGGCGGATGATCGGCTGGTCCATGGCGAGTGACCTCCGGCGAAATGTGAGAGTGACGTAAGCCCTCTCATCCGTCATTGCGAGGCGCGCAAGCGACGAACCAATCCAGAATTCCCGAGAAGCCCTGGATGGCTTCGCTGGCGCTCGCAATGACGCGGATGCGCTGACGACTGCCAACGAAAAAGGGCGGCCCGAAAGCCGCCCTCCGTATCTCATTCGACGTTCAGCGCGGCCTACTCGCCGGCAGCTTCGCGCGGTGCGTCGCCGCCGTCAGTCTTCTGCTTGGCTTCGAGGTCCTCGCCGGTGGTCTGGTCGACGGCCTTCATCGACAGCCGGGTCTTGCCGCGGTCGTCGAAGCCGAGCAGCTTGACCTTGACCTTGTCGCCTTCCTTGACGACGTCGGTGGTCTTCTGCACGCGCTTGTCGGCGAGCTGCGAGATGTGCACGAGGCCGTCGCGGGTGCCGAAGAAGTTCACGAAGGCACCGAACTCCATCACCTTGACGACGGTGCCGTCATAGATCTGGCCGACCTCCGGATCGGAGGCGATCGACTTGATCCACTTGATCGCGGCCTTCATCGCTTCGCCGTCGCTGGAGGCGACCTTCACGGTGCCGTCGTCCTCGATGTTGACCTTGGCGCCGGTCTTCTCGACGATCTCGCGGATCACCTTGCCGCCGGTCCCGATCACTTCGCGGATCTTGTCGGTCGGGATCTTGAAGGTCTCGATGCGCGGCGCGTATTCGCCGAGCTCGGCGCGCGCGTTGGTCAGCGCCTTGGACATCTCACCCAGGATGTGGATGCGGCCATCGCGCGCCTGGCCGAGGGCCACGCGCATGATCTCCTCGGTGATGCCCTCGATCTTGATGTCCATCTGCAGCGAGGTGATGCCGCTCTCGGTGCCCGCGACCTTGAAGTCCATGTCGCCGAGATGGTCCTCGTCGCCGAGGATGTCCGAGAGAACGGCGAAGCGCTTGTCCTCGAGGATCAGGCCCATCGCGATGCCCGCGGTCGGCCGCTTCAGCGGCACGCCGGCATCCATCAGCGCCAGCGACGAGCCGCACACGGTGGCCATCGACGACGAGCCGTTCGACTCCGTCACCTCCGACACCACGCGGGTGGTGTAGGGGAACTCGTGGTGCGGCGGCAGGACCGGGTGGATGGCGCGCCAGGCGAGCTTGCCGTGGCCGATCTCGCGGCGCTTCGTGCCGCCGAGGCGGCCGGTCTCACCGACCGAGTAGGGAGGGAAGTTGTAGTGCAGCAGGAACGTCTCTTTGTACGTTCCCGACAGCGCGTCGATGTACTGCTCGTCCTCGCCGGTGCCGAGCGTGGTCACGACCAGCGCCTGGGTCTCACCGCGGGTGAACAGCGCCGAACCGTGGGCGCGCGGTAGCACGCCGACTTCGCAGACGATGTTGCGCACGGTCTTGGCGTCGCGGCCGTCGATGCGCTTGCCGGTGTCCAGGATGTTCCAGCGAACGATCTTGGCTTCCAGCTCCTTGAACACGCCGGAGACGCGCAGCTTGTCGTATTTCGGCTCCTGCCCTTCCGGGAAGAAGTGCGCCATCACCTTTTCCTTGACGGCGCCGACGGCGGCGTAGCGCTCCTGCTTCAAGGGTATCGCATAGGCCTTGCGCAGGTCTTGCTCGGCGATGCCCAGCATTTCCTTCTCGATCGCGCTGTTGTCGATGACGGCGACGTCGCGCGGCTCCTTGGCGGCCTTCTCGGCGAGCTCGATGATCGCGTTGATCACCGGCTGGAAGTGACGGTGACCGAACATCACCGCGCCGAGCATGATGTCCTCGTTGAGCTCCTTGGCCTCCGATTCCACCATCAGCACCGCGTCGGAGGTGCCGGCGACGACCAGGTCGAGCTGGGTGTCGGCCATCTCGTCGAGGGTCGGATTGAGGATGTATTCGTCATTGGCGAAGCCGACGCGGGCCGCGCCGATCGGGCCCTTGAACGGCACGCCCGACAGCGTCAGTGCGGCCGACGCGCCGACCAGCGCCACGATGTCCGGATCGTTCTCCATGTCGTGCGACAGCACGGTCACGATGACCTGGGTCTCGTTGCGCCAGGCGTCGACGAACAGCGGGCGGATCGGGCGGTCGATCAGGCGGGAGACCAGCGTCTCCTTCTCGGTCGGACGGCCCTCGCGCTTGAAATAGCCGCCGGGGATGCGGCCTGCGGCATAGGTCTTTTCCTGGTAGTCGACGGTCAGCGGCAGGAAGTCGACGCCTTCGCGCGGCGCCTTGGCGGCGACCACGGTGGCGAGCACGACGGTCTCGCCATAGGTGGCGACGACGGCGCCATCGGCCTGGCGGGCGATCTTGCCGGTTTCAAGCTTGAGGGGACGTCCACCCCAGTCGATCTCGACGGAATGCTTGGTAAACATGGGTATCTTCTTTCATGAGATGAGCGAAGGCAGACCCCCCAGAAACAAAAAAACCATGCGCAAGATTGCAGGGCGCTGGATTGCGATCAGCGCCCTGCGATCCTGCCATGGTTTTCTTATTTCGGATGGCGTCCATCCTTCTCGTCGTACGGGCACCTTGCCCGTCACGCCCAGCGGCCGGATTGCTGCTGAGACGTACTGCACAGTCTGGGCAGGATCGTTCGAAGAGCGTATCCGCTTCTTTCCAGATCCGGCCAGACCGCATGAACCCGGACTTAGCGAACGCCGCAGGAGGGCGGCGTTCTCGGGATCATGCCACGACGCGCACGAAATCCGCGCGCGTTCAGTCCAAGTCGAAGCTCAACGGCGAATGTTGTGCTTCTCGAGCAGCGCCTTGTAGCGCGCCTCGTCGTTCTTCTTCAGATAGTCCAGCAGCGAACGGCGGGTCGACACCAGCTTCAGGAGGCCGCGGCGGGAGTGATTGTCCTTGCCGTGGGTCTTGAAATGGCTGGTCAGGTTGGTGATGCGTTCCGACAGGATCGCAACCTGCACCTCGGGAGAACCGGTGTCACCGGCCTTGGTGGCATTCGCCTTGATGATTTCCGCCTTGCGCTCTGCGGTCACCGACATCGTCAGTCTCTTTCGTTGCGACCGGAGCTGGCAGTCAGTCCGGTCAGGTTGAACACGCGCTTGGGGATGAGTTCGCCATTGCCAATTTCGGCAAGCGCCAGAAGGCGGCCTGCGACCGTGACATAGACTGTGCCGCTACTATTGGGCGCATCCCGTCCGCGCAACAAGACGGCCTGGCCCCTGTGGAGCCTTGCCGCATCAGCCCGAGTGACGGCCAGTGCCGGGATGTCGTCCAGCGCGGTCTCAACGGGCAGGAGTGCGTCGGCGAGGCTTCCCTCGCCGGACGCGGCTCTATTGCACAAAGCCTCCAACTGTTCCAGCGGAATCATGTCGTTCTCGGTAAACGGACCCACAAGGGTCCGCCGAAGCGCGCTGATATGGCCGTAACAGCCGAGCAGGCGGCCCATGTCGCGGGCCAGCGCCCGGACATAGGTTCCCTTGCCGCATTCGGCCTCGAACACCGAATGGTCGGGGTCGGGCTGGTCGACGAGGGTCAGTTCGTGGATCTCGACCGGGCGCGGCTGCAGTTCCACGACCTCGCCGTCGCGGGCGAGGTCATAGGCGCGCTCGCCCTGGATCTTGATCGCGGAATAGCGCGGCGGCGTCTGCTCGATCCGGCCGGTAAATTGCGGCAGCAGCGCGCGGATCGCCTCCGCGTCCGGACGCTGCGTGCTGGTCTCGGTGACCCGTCCTTCGGTGTCGTCGGTATCGCGCTCCTCGCCCCACGTCACGGTGAACCGGTAACGCTTGCGGCCGTCCATCACGAATGGAACGGTCTTGGTGGCTTCGCCGAGCGCGATCGGCAGGCCGCCGGAGGCAAGCGGATCCAGCGTTCCGGCGTGGCCGGCGCGCTTGGCCTGGAACAGGCGCTTCAGGATCGCCACCGCCTGCGTCGACGTCATGCCGATCGGCTTGTCGAGCACCACCCAGCCGTGGACGTCGCGGCGGTCGCGGCGCGGCTGGTTGCCCTGCTTCTGCTTGTTGCGGGGGTCGTTGTTGTCGCGTGGCCCGCGCCCGTCGGAAACATGGGTGGTCTTGACAACGGTCGTTGCGGCGCTCGGCGCTTCGACAGTGCCGGTTTCGGGGGGGATGGTCATCAGCTCTCTTCCGAATCCGAATTGAGGTCTCTCTGCACCGCAGGTGTTCGCAGTAATTTCTCGATCCGTTCCGCTTCGTCGAATCGTTCGTCGACGCGGAAGCGGATGTCAGGTGCAAATTTCAGGTTAACGCGCCGCGCGAGCTCGCCGCGCAGGAACTTCTTGTTGCGCTCGAGCGCCGCAAGCACGACGTCAGTGTCACGTCCGCCGAGCGGCATGATGTAGATGGTCGCGAGCTTCAGGTCGGGGGACATGCGGACTTCGGGCACCGTAATGATGTGTCCCTCCAGGTCCGGATCATGCGCGTGACCCTGGCTGAGAATGTCGGCGACAGCGTGACGCACGGTCTCGGCGACGCGCAGCTGACGTTGCGAGCCGCCGGAAGCGGCGCTTCCCCTCTGGTGATGGCGAGGCATTTTTCAAAATCCAATGGATCATCACCCGGCGCGAGCACGGGCGAGGGATCATTCTGAATGAGTTCGACGACGCTTCGATTCGTTCAAGCGATGCAGCGATTCCGTGCCGGGACGGAACCGCTGCTCACTCGAATGCAGCGCTCTGTAGGATTCGGACTTACAGCGAGCGCTGGATGGTCTCCACGCGATAACACTCGATAACGTCGCCGACACGCATGTCGCCGTAGCTCTCGAAGGCCATGCCGCATTCCTGGCCGGCCTGCACTTCCTTCACTTCGTCCTTGAAGCGCTTCAGGGTCGACAGCTTGCCCTCGTGAACCACGACGTTGTCGCGGATCAGGCGGACATTGGCGCCGCGTTCCACGGTGCCGTCGGTGACGCGGCAGCCGGCGACCTTGCCGACCTTGGAGATGTTGAACACTTCCAGGATCTGCGCATTGCCGAGCATGGTTTCGCGCAGCGTCGGAGCAAGGAGGCCGCTCATCGCCTTCTTCACGTCATCCACGAGGTCGTAGATGATGTTGTAGTAGCGGATCTCGATGCCGTTGCGCTTGGCGAGCGCAGCCGCTTCCTTGTTGGCTCGCACCGAGAAGCCGATGATCGCGGCGTTGAAGCCTTCCGCGAGCGTGACGTCAGACTCGCTGATGCCGCCGACGCCGGCATGCAGGATGCGGGCGGCGACCTCGTCGGTGCCGAGCTTCTCCAGCGAGCCGAGAATGGCTTCCAGCGAGCCCTGCACGTCGGCCTTGATGACCAGCGGGAATTCCTTGCGACCCGCGGTCTTCAATTGCGACATCATCTGCTCGAGCGAGCCGCGCATGCCGGAGATCGAGGCTGCCGCGTTCTCGCGCTTCTGGTGCGCGCGGTAGCTGGTGACCTGGCGGGCACGGGCTTCGTTCTCGACCACGGCGAGACGATCGCCGGCTTCCGGCGGACCGTTGAAGCCGAGCACCTCGACCGGCACCGACGGACCGGCCTCCTGCAGGGTCTCGCCCTGGTCGGAGATCAGCGCGCGGACACGGCCCATCTCGGCACCGGCGACGATGATGTCGCCGACCCGCAATGTGCCGCGCTGGACCAGCACGGTGGCGACCGGGCCGCGGCCGCGATCGAGCTTGGCTTCGATCACGGTGCCCTCGGCCGGACGATCCGAATTGGTCTTGAGGTCGAGGATGTCGGCCTGCAGCGCGATCATCTCGAGCAGACGATCGAGATTGGTCTTGTTCTTGGCCGAGACCTCGACGTCGACGACCTCACCGCCGAGCGATTCCACCTGCACCTCGTGCTGGAGCAGCTCGGTGCGAACGCGCTCGGGACGGGCGTCGGGCTTGTCGATCTTGTTGATCGCCACGATCATCGGCACCTTCGCCGCCTTGGCGTGGTTGATGGCCTCGATCGTCTGCGGCATCACGCCGTCATCGGCCGCGACCACCAGCACCACGATGTCGGTGACCTTGGCGCCGCGGGCGCGCATCGCGGTGAACGCGGCGTGGCCGGGCGTGTCGATGAAGGTGATCTTCTTGCCGGAGTCCGGCGCGGTCACCTGATAGGCGCCGATATGCTGGGTGATGCCGCCGGCTTCGCCGGAGACCACGTTGGCGTGGCGCAGCGCGTCGAGCAGCGAGGTCTTGCCGTGGTCGACATGGCCCATCACGGTCACGACCGGCGAGCGGGTCTCGGTGTCGGTCGAATCGTCGACGACGTCGAACAGGCCTTCCTCGACGTCCGAGGCGGCGACGCGCTTGACGGTGTGGCCGAGCTCCTCGGCGATCAGTTGCGCGGTGTCGGCGTCGATCACGTCGGTGATCTTGTGCATCGCGCCCTGCCGCATCAGCAGGCGGATGACGTCGACCGCGCGCTCCGACATGCGGTTCGCCAGTTCCTGGATGGTGATGGCTTCCGGAATCGTCACCTCGCGGATGAGCTTTTCCTTCTGCTCATTGGCGGCATGGCCCTTCAGGCGCTGGGTGCGGCGGCGGAACGAGGCGATCGAGCGCTCGCGCACGTCGTCGGCGGTGAGCGCGGTGACGACGGTCAGGCGGCCGCGCTGCTTCTGCGGGCCTGGCTTGGCCGTGGTCTTCGGCGGCGGGGCCGGACGCGCGGCGCCACCGGGGCCACGGCGGATCTGGCGCGGACCCTCATCCTCGTCGGGGCCTGCCGCGACACCAGGTGCGCGGCCGAGCGGACCACCACCGGCGGGGCGGGCGCCAGCAGGGCGTGCCGCGCCTGAGGGCGCGCCGCCGGGACGCGCGCTGGTGCCGATCTGCTGCGGACGGCTGCCCGGCGCGCCTTGCGGACGGCCTGGCGCCTGAGACGGCCGGGCCGGCGCGCTCACCGTGGGCTGCGGAGCGGCGGCTGCCGGACGCGGCGCCTCGCCTTCGCCGAAGCGCTTCTTGGCCTCGAGCTCGGCCTTGCGCTTGGCCTCTTCTTCGTGGCGGTGACGCTCTTCCTCGGCCTTGCGGCGCGCCTCGGCAGCCTCGCGCTCGGCGCGTTCGGCGGCTTCGCGCTCGGCGCGGCGGCGGGCTTCTTCCTCGGCCTGGCGGCGCTCCTCGATGTCGCGGACGCGTGCGTCGGCGAGCGCGCTGGCGCGGGCCGAACGCTCATCCTCGGTCAGGGTGCGGAGCACGACGCCGGAGCCGCCGCGCTGCGACGAGCCGGACCGTTGCCCGGACGGGCGATTGCTCGGCGGCGGCGGCGGAGGAGGCGCCTTGGCGACGGTCGGCTCCGGCGCGTGCGGCGCATCGGGCGCCCCATCGCCGACGCGGCGCTTGGTGCCCCGCTTCTCGACCACCACCTGCTTGCTCCGGCCATGTGGGAAGCTCTGGCGTACCGTGCCAGTCTCGACGCGCGGCTTCAGCGTCAAGGTCTTGGTCGGGACACTCAGTTTCTTGTCGCCCGGAGTATTGTTGTCGGCCATTCAGTCGTCCTAATCTCGTTACCAGCGTGCGGGTCTGCCGCACCGTCCCATTCGTGCAATCGTCGCGTATTCGTAGCTATGTCTTCGAAGTCGAAGCAGATTTCGTGGCCGCGGTTCCGGCAATCTTGTCAGCGTCGGCCGACCGGTATCGGACCAGAGTCTGGCTGCGCGACAGGAATGTCCTGCTCGCCGGGCCTGCGAGCACGGCAGCATGTATCACATTTGAGCGCCCAAGTGCCAAATCCAATTCTGCCGAAGTGAGACAGCAGATGATCGGAAATGGCGGGGCTTGTCCTTGGTCCCCGTCATTCGGCCGCAGCAGGGCGTCGAGTTTGCGAATTCCGTCGGCCGCGCCGTCCGCGGCATGGAGGAGGGCGGCCAGGCCGGCCCGGGATTGCCGCTGCGACAGCGCCGCTTCCACCTTGGAAAAGCCTGACACGACCTGGCCGGCCTTGGCGGCGATCCCCAGCGCTTCGATCGCGCTGCGGGCCAGCAAGGCCTCCAGATCCTCGGCAAATGTCGGTTGGACGCGGACGTTGGTCTTGAAACCACGGCTGAAATGGTGACGCCGCACCGCTTCTGCAACCGCCGGCCGCGAGGCGGTGATCCACAATCCCCGTCCGGGCAGCTTGCGCTTGATGTCGGGCACAACATCGCCCGACGGGCCGACCACGAACCGGATCAGCTCGCCGATCGGCCGCACTTCGCGGCTGACCGCGCACATCCGCATGGTCGCGGACTTTTCAGTCCGCGGTCCATTGTCGAGCTCGGGGTCGGCCAAAGCGAGCATGCGGTGGTGCGGTGCCTCATCTCAAGCGATCGGAGTGATCGTGGGGGTCATTAAATCGTCCATGGTCAGGCTCCGGATCAAGCCGGCTGTCCTTCAGACTCGTCCTCGGCCTCGGACTCCGCGGCGCTCTTGGCCAGGTCTTCTTCGCTGATCCAGCCGGCCTTGACGCGGGCCTGCATGACCATGGCTTCGGCGTCGTCGCGCGAGACGTCGAGGCCATCGAGAATGCCGGCGAACTTGGTGGCTTCCCCGCCCTCCTTGCGCTCGGTCCAGCCGACCAGGTCGTCGGTGGCGCAGCCAGCGAGGTCATCGACGGTCTTGATGTCGTTCTCGCCGAACTTGACCAGCATCTTGGTGGTGACGCCGGGCACGTCCTTCACCGCGTCCTCGACGCCGAGCTCCTTGCGCTTGGCCTCGAGCTCAGCCTCCTGCTGCTCCAGGAATTCCTGGGCGCGGGTCTGCAGCTCGGTCGCGGTCTCCTCGTCGAAGCCCTCGATGCCGGCGAGATCCTTGAGATCAACCAAAGCAAGCTCCTCCACCGAGGTGAACCCTTCCGACGCCAGCAGCTGGCCGACGACCTCGTCGACGTTGAGCGATTCCATGAAGACGCGGGTGGAGTTCTCGAAGTCGGCCTGGCGGCGCTCCGATTCCTCCTGCTCGGTCAGGATGTCGATGTCCCACCCGGTCAGCTGCGAGGCGAGGCGGACGTTCTGGCCGCGGCGGCCGATCGCCAGCGACAGCTGGTTGTTGGTGTCGGGCACGACGACCTCGATGCGCTCGCGGTCCTCGTCGATGACGACCTTGGCGACTTCGGCCGGCGCCAGCGCGTTGACCACGAAGGTCGCGATGTCGGGCGACCACGGGATGATGTCGATCTTCTCGCCCTGCAGCTCGTTCACCACCGCCTGCACGCGCGAGCCGCGCATGCCGACGCAGGCGCCGACCGGGTCGACCGAGGAGTCGCGGGAGACGACGCCGATCTTGGCGCGCGAGCCGGGGTCGCGGGCGACCGCCTTGATCTCGACGATGCCGTCGTAGATTTCCGGCACTTCCTGCGCGAACAGCTTGGCCATGAATTGCGGATGGGTGCGCGACAGGAAGATCTGCGGGCCGCGGGTCTCGCGGCGGACGTCGAACACATAGGCGCGGACGCGGTCGCCGTTGCGGAACACCTCGCGCGGCAGCATCTCGTCACGGCGGATGATCGCCTCGCCGCGGCCGAGGTCGAGAATCACGCTGCCATATTCGACGCGCTTGACGACGCCGTTGACGATGTCGCCGATGCGGTCCTTGAATTCCTGGTACTGCCGGTCGCGCTCGGCCTCGCGCACCTTCTGCACGATGACCTGCTTGGCCGACTGCGCGGCGATGCGGCCATATTCCAGCGGCGGCAGCGTGTCGGCGATGGTGTCGCCGATCTGCGCACCGGGATTGGCGCGGCGCGCGTCATCGAGCGAGATCTGGTTGGAGGGGTTTTCCACCTTCTCGACCACCAGCATGTGGCGCGACAGCCTGAGCTCGCCCTTGCGCGGGTCGATCTCGGCATGGACGTCGGTCTCGCTGCCATAGCGGGCGCGGGCGGCCTTGGCGATCGCATCTTCCATGGCGGCGATCACGATGCCGCGGTCGATCGACTTCTCGCGCGCGACGGCGTCGGCGATCTGCAGCAGTTCCAACCGATTGGCGCTGACGGCCATGGCTCAAGTCTCCTCTAATCAGGATCGATCTCGCCCCTGCGCGCGCGATCGGCGGCGAGGCGATGCTTCTTGGTATTGGTCGGCAGCGGCTTCTTGGCCAGCTTGTCGTCTTTTGCTTTCGGCGGCTTCGGCTTGGGTTTCGCCTGGGCCGCCGGCTTGGCGTGCGGCGCCAGCGGCGGGACGATGCCGAGCTCGCGCTTCTTCTCGCGCTCGGCCGCCTTGCCGCGGCGCATGGATTCGGCGATCAGCTCGTCCGTCAGCACCATCTTGGCGTCGCCGATGTCGGCCATCGGCAGCACGACATCCGGCTCCTGGTCCTTGGCCACGTCGTCGCGGGCGATGCGCACGCCGTCGCCCTCGACGCCCTTGATGATGCCGCGGAAGCGTTTGCGGTTCTGATGCGCCACCGCCATCTCGATCTTCACGAGATGCCCGACATGACGTTCGAAATCGGAGCGACGAACCAGCGGCCGGTCGATGCCCGGCGACGAGATTTCGAGCCGGTAGGCGCGCTCGATCGGGTCGGCGATGTCGAGCACCGGCGACAGCGCCCGCGACACCGCCTCGCAATCCTCGATCTGCATCGTGCCGTCGGGACGTTCGGCCATCACCTGGACCGTGCAGCCGGACTCGCCGGAGATGCGAATTCGCACCAGCCGGTAACCCATTCCCTGCAGCACGGGGTCGGCGACCGCCGCGACGCGCGCTGCCACGCCCGGCTCGACGACGAGACGGGGCTCGGTCAGAAGGTCGGTGTCAGCGGCTGCGAGGGTCGGTTCCGTCATCGAGGCGTCGATCGCGTATCTAGCTTGTTTCGGCCATTCGGCCGGGCCAATCGCGCTCACCGGATCGATCGCGCCGGTGGCAGAGCGATCCAGGTAACAAAAAAGAGCGGGTCCGGAAGGGCCCACCCTCACTACGCGATCGTATATGAGATGATGTTTGATGGCGCTCATATAGCCGCTTTGGCGACCGACGGCAAGGGTCGTCTGGGTCCAAACCGGGCCTGGAACCTGGAATTTGCGACGCCCCCGGCGCCCCATCGTCGCTGCGTCCTCGCCTCGGACCAGCCGACCCGGCAGATCGACAACCGTTCGTTCACCAAGTTCATCTAAAATTCGAATGTGTTTGCGTGCCCCTGCTCGATCGCCGTCGGCGCTCCGCAGCAGGCGCGTGGTGTGGCGTTGCGTTCCGAGTCGACAACATGACCCCAGCTACCGCGCTCATCCCCGGGCTCGACGGGATTGTCAGGCATCGCGATGCCGAGCGCTGCCTCGAGGCCACGCGCCGCATTGCCGATCTCTTCTTCGAAGACGTCAACAGGCTGCGCCCCGAGCACATCAATCTGTTCGATGGATTGCTGATCGATCTGCTTCCGTTTGCCGACGTGTCGACGCGCGTCGATCTGGCCGAGCGCCTGTCGCACCTCGTGAAGGCGCCGCGCGTCGTCATCGGGCAGCTTGCCCGCGATGACGAGGTCGCAGTGGCAGGCCCGCTGCTGCGGCGCTCATCCGCGCTCGATGATGCCGCCCTGATCGATGTCGCGCTGAGCAAGGGTCAGGGACATCTGCTGGCGATGGCCGAGCGGCCGGTGCTGTCGGTCGACATGACCGACGTGCTGGTGCGGCGGGGTGATCGAGATGTGGTTCGACGGACCGCGGCCAATGCGGGCGCGGCATTTTCCGAACGCGGCTATTCCGACCTCGTCAACCGCGCCGGCTTCGACGGCGTGCTGACGCTTGCGGTCGGCAAGCGCAATGATCTGTCGGATGAGCATCTGAAGCAGCTGCTTGCCGGTTCGCTCGACGTGGTCAGGCGGCGGCTGTTCGATGTGGTGCGGCCGGAGAAGCGGGCCAGGATCAGGCAGGCCATGGCCGAGCTGGCCGACGTCGCGGGCACGACCGTCAGCAAGCGCAACTTCGTGCCGGCGCAGCGGGCCATTCTCTCGCTCTACGAAGCAGGCGCGCTCGACGAAGCGGCGCTGCTCGGCTTCGCGTCCGAGCACAAATATGAGGAGGTCGTTGCAGCGCTCGCCGCCATGACCGGCCTGAAGATCGCGACACTGGACCGGCTGGTGTCGGGCGATCGTCACGATCCGCTGCTGATCCTCGGGCGCACGATCGGCCTCGACTGGCGCACCGTGCAGGCGCTCATCCTGCTTCGTCTGGGGCCGAAGCGCGTCCCGGCGCAGCGCGACATCGAGGCGCTCCGCGTCAACTACGCGCGCCTGCTGTCGTCGACGGCCGAGCGCGTCGTCGCGTTCTGGAAGACGCGGCACTGACGCTTCGCCATCAGCGCCGCCGGAAGATCAGGTAGTTGGCGACGCGGCCTTCGCGCGTTGCCTTCCGGCCATAGCGGGTCATCGTGTAGTCCGCCCAGGGCAGCCGCCAGTCGTCGGCTCGCTCCGCCGTCCACACGAAGTCGGGCGAGCGCAGCAGATGCCACAGGGTCCAGGCGCAATAATCGGCGATGTCGCTGACGAAGCGGAATTCGCCGCCCGGCTTCAGCGCCCGCGCCATCGCGGCGATGGTCGCCTCCTGCACGAAGCGCCGCTTCCAGTGCCGCCGCTTCGGCCAGGGATCGGGATGGATCAGGTCGATGCGCTGCAGCGACTGCGGCGGCAGCCAGGCGAGCAGCTCGGCCGCATCGCCGGCCAGCAGCCTGATGTTGCCGATGTTGTCGGCTTCGATGGCGGCCAGGATCTTGGCCATGCCGTTGACATAGGGCTCGCAGCCGATGAAGCCCGTGGTCGGATGGGCCTTCGCTTCCGCGGCGAGATGCTCGCCGCCGCCGAATCCGATCTCGAGCCGCAGCGCCTCGGACGGCGGATCGTACAGCGTCGGCAGCACGGCATCGGCCGGCGAGGCGAGATCGAGCGCGAGATGCGGCAGCAGGTTGTCGACCAGATCGGCCTGGTGCGCCCGCAGCTTGTGGCCCTTGCGCCGGCCGAAGAACGAGCCGTGACGATGCGGCGCGTCGCCATCCGTGAGATCGTCGTCGATGGGCATCATCACAGGGCTCACCGCAGCGTCTGATAGAGACGGTGGAGGAGCCGCGCGCGCGGCTCGATCGAGGAGATGTACATCTGCTCGTAATGCGTATGCGCGCCCTTGCCGTCGACCCCGAGGCCATCGAGCGTTGCGGTGAATGGCGCGGTGAAATTGCCGTCGGAGCCGCCGCCCGTGTAGGTATCGGCCAGCTCGAAGCCAAGCTCCTCGGCAAGTGATTTCGCGTGCTCGAACAAGGCTGCGCCGGCGTTGCCCTTGACGTAAGGCGGCCGGTTCACCTCGCCCTTGACCTCGACCGTGACGCCGTCACTGCGCGATTTGAGGCCGAGAATCCTGGGCACGATCTCGTCGGCATCCGCTGGCGTCGGCAGCCGGGCATCGACCTCGGCGTAGGCTTCCTCCGCGATCACGTTCGGACGCGTGCCGCCGCGCACCACGCCGACATTCACCGTGATGCCGCGCGCAGGATCGTTCAGCGCCTCGAGCGCGTGGATGACATTGGCGAGTTCGCGGATCGCACTGCGGCCGTCCTGCGGTCGCGCACCGGCATGGGCAGGCACGCCGCGGATCGACACGTCGAAGCGCGCAACGCCCTTGCGGCCGGTGACGATCTTGCCGCCGTCACGCGCCGGCTCGGTCACGAGAACATATTTGGCTTTGCGGCCTTCCTCCTCGATCAGCGCGCGCGACGTGGGACTGCCGATCTCCTCGTCGGAGACGAACAAATGAGTGATGCCGAGCGGCGAGCGTTCGCCTGCTGCACACAGCTGACGGAACGCATGATAGGCGAGATAGGCGCCGCCCTTCATGTCGTAGATGCCGGGGCCGTAGGCGACGTCGCCGTCGATCGAGAAGGGCAGGCGCTGGATGAAACCGATCGGATGCACCGTGTCGAGATGGCTGAGAACCAGAATGCCCGGCTCGTCCTGGCCCCAGGACGAGCGCACCGCCAGATGGTCACCGCAGCCGTCGCGGCCTGCGATCCGTTCGACCGCGGCGTCGAGTCCGCGATAGCCGTCGGCAACCAATGAGGCCAGTCTGTTGACCTGGTCAGGCGCCTCGGTCGGCGTTTCAATCTCGACCCACTGGCGGATGCCATCGAGGATTGTGCGGCTATCGAACGGATTGCTGTTGGCGGTCATGGGCTTTGCGAGCAGTTCTCTATGGTTACCAAATGGTGGTCGGCGGAGGGCGCGTTGGATGCCGGTCTTGGCCGGGATGCGGCGATGCGCTGCCCAGATCCGCGCGCCACATGCGCATAAAAAGATTTAGAGCGCGACAGCCTTTCCCGAAGGGGAGCCATCGCGCTCTATTGGTCGTGATCGAACTTGTCTATCGGATCATTGGCACTGCGGAATGTGACGCGTCGTCTGCGACACCCGCAAGGCTTGCTCCGCCGATGGCCCCCCGTAGGCGCTGACATTCATATGAGAGACGTCATATGAGGAAGGACGGCCGCGATAGGAATGTCAGCGCCAGCGCATCAGCGTGGCTCAGCTCTAGCCCTCTTCCGGCGCTTCGCGATCAGCAATCTGCTCGACCAGGTCGACGATGCTGCGACGAAGCTTGGAGTCGTGGATCCGCGTGAACGCGCGGGTCAACGCCAGCCCTTCGGAGGTTGCCAGAAAATCAGACACATAGGCCGGAGAGGCGCCCTCGCCGAACGATTCACCATTGATCCCGCCGCTGGGAACCCCTTCGAACAGGAAGGAAACAGGGACCTGCAGGACTTCCGAGATCTGCTGGATCCGGCTGGCGCCGACTCGATTGGTGCCTTTTTCGTACTTCTGTATCTGCTGGAACGTGAGTCCGAGAGCCTCACCAAGTTTTTCCTGGCTCATGCCCAACATGATACGGCGCATCCGCACCCGGCTGCCGACATGCTTGTCAACAGGGTTGGGCGCTTTCGTCGACATCTCTCAACTCCTTAGAATCAGGGCCTCGGAACGAGGCGGTCGCAGTATGCCTCAGGCGCTCACACCGTCAATTTCTGCTCGCATGTCGTACTAACGATGGACGGTCGAGCAGCGAACTGAGCGGATCATGCTGCCGCGCGAGAATGCGAATTGCAGCAGCTATCTGTCAACACTTGGGGTTTTGCTTGTCAAAAAAAATCTTACGGACCCGGAAAGAATTCAGATCTTGCTGCCGTCAGGGAAGCTTTTGAGCAACACGTCTGCGAACGACCGTGCTCAGGGCGATCACTAACAGGATTGCGGCCGGAATGTCGCCAAATCTCGCATAGATCGTGGGCTGCAGCGCAACAGGCAGCGTGGAATCCAGCACGCCTTCCGTGCCGAGAGATAGTTGCGCGACGATGCGGCCGACCGGATCGATCACGGCGGAGATGCCTGTGTTCGCAGATCGAACTAATGGAAGGCCTTGCTCGATCGCACGCCACTGGGCCTGTTGCAGATGCTGATGAGGACCGGTCGAGATGCCGAACCAGCCATCATTGGTCAGGTTGACGATCCAGCCCGGTCGTTCCTCGCCAGGCACGCTATCGGTTGGAAAGATCGCTTCGTAGCAGATCAAAGGCAGAACACGCGGTGCGTGTGGCACGTCCAGGTTGCGTCGCGCCGTGCCTGGGATGAAGCCGCCCTGCACCCGGGTCAGCTGTTCCAGCCCGATCCGCTCGAGCCAATCCTGAAACGGCAGGAACTCGCCGAACGGCACCAGATGGAGCTTGTCGTAGACCGACAGCACCGTGCCGTCGTGATCGATCACATAGATCGAATTGTAGGCCCGGGTGATCGGCGTGTTCCGCGGCCCGTCCGGGGCGCGCACCGAACCGGTGATCAGGACCGTGCCCGGCGACAGCAGATCTGCGATCTGGCCCATCACCTTGGGCTCGCGGGTCAGGAAGAACGGAAATGCCGATTCCGGCCAGATCAGCACGTTGGTGTCGCGGACGCCGGTGGCCTTGGGCCCCGAGGCGCGGTCGGACAGCGCAAGATAGCGCCGCATCACCTCGGCCTTGGCGCCATAGTTGAATTTGACGTCCTGCTGCAGGTTCGGCTGCATGATCCGCAGCTTGAGATCGGCGACGAAGGCGGTCGGATGCAGGCCGAGCCGGATCACGCCGAACACGCCCATGACGACCAGAAGGGCCGCGCCCAAGGCCGGAACCCGCCAGGCGTCGCGCCAGGTCTTGCCGTCGATCAGCACCGCGGGGCTGGCGAAGATCGCGATGGTCAGCAAGGTCATGCCCCAGATGCCGATCAGCGAGGCCGACTGCGCCAAAGCGAGCGGCTGGGACAGGGCGTAGCCGAACGTGTTCCAGGGAAAGCCGGTCAGCGCATGGCCGCGCAGCCATTCGCTCGCGGTCAGGCAGGCCGCCAGCGCCAGGATGCGGCTGGAATCGCGGGTCCAGATCAGCCGCGCCAGGGCGAAGCCGAGCGCCGGGAACAGTGCCAGATAGGCCGGCAGGCCCAGCACAGCAAACGGCATCAGCCAGGCGAAGGTCTGGGCGTCGACCAGGAAGGCGTTGCCGATCCAGTACAGGCCGGGGACGAAATAGCCCATGCCGAAGCAGAAGCCGGTGAAGGCCGCGGCCGGGATGCCGCGCCGCCGTCCGGCCGCCGCGCCGTCGATCAGCCAGACCAGGACCGGAAAGGTGAGGGCGAGCACCGGCCAGGCATTGAACGGGGCCATCGCCAGCGCGGAGAGGGCACCTGCGGCGAGCGCGATCCCGGCCCGCTTCCAGCCCCAGGCCAGGACGACGCCAAGGGCGAGGCTGCGGATCGTCGATGGGCGCATCACTGTGAACTGGCTCCGTCGCCTTGCGGCCGGCCGCTGTCGTCACTGCCGGGGATGGGACCGGTTTCCGGAGACGGTGGCGGCTCGACTGGGCTGCCCGTGTCCGGCGGGGCCATTTCCGGTGCGGCCTCGCGGCGCCGGCTCTCGCGCGGTGGGCGGGGTGTGGGGCGCTCCTTGCGCGGCGCGATGCGCAGCCGCTTGACCCGGCGCGGGTCGGCGTCGAGCACCTCGACCTCGAAATTGCCGGGGCCTGAGATCAGCTCGCCGCGCACCGGCAGCCGGCCGACATGGTTGACGAGATAGCCGCCCAAGGTCTCGACGCCCTCGCCGGCCTCGCCGGTCACGAAATCCTCGCCGATCACCCGGCGCACATCGTCGAGGCTGGCGCGGGCGTCGGCGATGAAGGCGTTGTCGGCCTGGCGCATGATCGCCGGCGGCTCGTCGCTGTCATGCTCGTCGTCGATCTCGCCGACGATCTGCTCGACGATGTCCTCGATCGAGACCAGTCCGTCGGTGCCGCCATATTCGTCGACGACCAGCGCGAGATGGATACGCGAGGCCTGCATCTGCGCCAGCAGGTCGATCGCGCGCATCGACGGCGGCACGTAGAGCAGCTTGCGGATGATGTTGGCCTCAAACAGCGGCATCGACAGGTCGACGGCCTTGAGATCAAGCCCGGCGGGCAGCGGCTTCTTGCGTCGGGCCTTCACGTCGTCGGACACGCGCGCCTGCGCTGTCGTGAAGGCGAGCAGGTCGCGGATGTGGACCATGCCCTCGGGATCGTCGAGCGTATCGTTGTAGACGACGAGCCGTGAATGCGACGCGCTCTCGAACAGGCTCATCAGCTCGCCGAGCGTGATGTCGCGCCGGACCGCGACGATATCGGCGCGATGCACCATGACGTCGGCGATCCGCCGCTCATGCAGGTCGAGGATGTTGCGCAGGAGGGTGCGCTCGACGGCCGAGAAGCCGATGTCGTCGGGCGTCGATGCATCGAGCACGACCTGCAGATCGTCGCGCACCGATCCGCCGCCCTTCCAGCCGAACAGATTGCGCAGCGCCCGCAGCAGCCAGCTCTCGCTCGGCGACCGGCCGACTTCGGATGGCGGCACCACGGCCGGCAGGTTGCGCGTGTTGCGCGGATTGTCGTGGATGGGCTCGGAATCGGCCATGGTCAATTGATCCGTTCCCGGTCGGCATAGGGATCGGGGATGCCGAGATGGGCCAGGATCTCGGTCTCCAGCGCCTCCATCTCCTCGGCCTCGTCCTCGGTCTCATGATCGTAGCCGATCAGGTGCAGGAAGCCGTGCACGGTGAGGTGGCTGAGATGGTGGTCGAACGGCTTCTGCTCCTCGTCGGCCTCGCGCCGCATCGTCTCGTAGGCGATCGCGATGTCGCCGAGCATGCGCGGCGCGTCATCGTCGCCGCGCGGGCCGGTGGGTTGCAGCGCCGGAAACGACAGCACGTTGGTCGGCTTGTCGATGCCGCGCCAATTGCTGTTGAGGGTGCGGATGCCGGAATCGTCCGTCAGCATGACGGCGATCTCGGCATCGCCGACATCGGCGTCGACCATGTCGGCGGCCGCATTGATGGCGCGATGTATGACGTCTTCGGCGTCAGGCTGGTCCTGCCAGCACTCGGCTGCGACGATGACCTCGGTGGTTGGAATGGGACTTTGTGGCATCCTGGTCGAGTTCTGTGCGGGATAAGCGCGCTCACATCACGCGCCGATCGGCGAGCCTCCTGGGATCATCTCGGGGTCAGCGCGCCTTGGGGCCCTCATAGGCGGCGACGATGCGCGCCACCAATTCGTGACGAATGACGTCCTCGCCGGTGAACCGGACCTGTGCGATGCCTTCGACGCCGTCGAGCAGGCGCGCGGCCTCGGCGAGGCCCGACGTCTGGCCGTTCGGCAGGTCGACCTGCGACGGATCGCCGGTGATGATCATGCGGCTGTTCTCGCCGAGACGCGTCAGGAACATCTTCATCTGCATCGATGTCGTGTTCTGCGCCTCGTCGAGGATGATCGCGGCGTTGGTCAAGGTGCGGCCACGCATGAA
This sequence comes from Bradyrhizobium sp. SSBR45G, assembly GCF_030159255.1. Classification (GTDB taxonomy): domain Bacteria; phylum Pseudomonadota; class Alphaproteobacteria; order Rhizobiales; family Xanthobacteraceae; genus Bradyrhizobium. Next base: position 211,849 of record NZ_BSCT01000008.1, read on the forward strand.
GGCGAGCGGCGCGATCTCGATCTCGCCGGCCTGCAGCGCGCGCTCGACGACGCGGGCGTCCATCAGATCGTACAGCGCGTCGTAGATCGGGCGCAGATAGGGGTCGACCTTCTCGCGGAGATCGCCGGGCAGGAAGCCGAGCCGCTCGCCGGCTTCCACCGCGGGGCGCGACAGGATGATGCGATCGACTTCCTTGCGCTCGAACAGCTGCGCGGCCTGCGCAACCGCAAGCCAAGTCTTGCCGGTACCGGCGGGGCCGATGCCGAACACCAGCTCGTGGCGCTTCAGCGCGCGGATGTAGGAATCCTGCGCCGCCGTGCGGGCGCGCACCGGGCGCTTGCGCAAATTGATGCTTTCGAAGGCGTTCTTGCCGTTCTTGGCGTCGAACTCGAACAGCGAGCCTTGCGCGACCACGGCGCGGATCGCGCCTTCGACGTCGCCCTGCGCCAGATCCAGCCCTTTCAGCGCCTGGGCATAGAGCGTTTCCAGCACGCGCCGTGCCGCGTCGCAACCTTCGCGCGAGCCGCCGATGGTGATGTGGTTGCCGCGCGAGTCGACGACGACGCCGAGCCGGCGCTCGACCAGCGCCAGGTTCTGGCCGTACGGACCGACCAGGGCGGACGCGGCGCGGTTGTCGTCGAAATCGATGACGACCTGGGTCTCGGGGGGCATGGACATGTCGCGGTCGAACTTGCGGCTGGGAGCGAGCGAAGATGAATCCGATGCGCTCTTGGGCAAGTGCTCAGCCTCCGATGGACACAGGGGACGTGGTAGGGTGGGGCGTGGCGGGACGAGGCGTGCCGGCTTTGGCGGCCGGCTGCGCGGTCGTCACCAGCTCGCCGAGCAGGCTGTAACGTTCGAGGCTGTCGATCCGCACCGGCAGGACCTGGCCGATGATGTCCTCGGACGCCATGACGTGGGCTGGCTGCAGATAGGCGGTGCGTCCGACCAGCTGACCGGGCTTGCGCGCGGGGCGTTCGAACAGCACGTCGACAACCTGGCCGATCGCAGCCCTGTTGAAGGCCGCTTGCTGGCTGTCGATCAAGCTCTGGAGGCGCTCCAATCGCTCGTCCATCTCGGTCGCTGACACCATCTCCCGCATGTCCGCCGCCGGGGTGCCCGGGCGCGGCGAATATTTGAATGAGTAGGCTGCAGCGTAGCCGATTTGATCGATCAGCGCGAGGGTGGCGCGAAAATCTTCCTCGGTCTCGCCGGGGAACCCGACGATGAAATCCGAAGAGAATGCGATATCCTGGCGGGCGCCGCGGAAACGGTCGACAACTTTGCGGTAGTCGGCCGCGCGATGTTTGCGGTTCATGAGGCCGAGGATACGGTCCGAGCCGGATTGGACCGGAAGATGCACGAACGGCATCACCGCGCCGAGATCGCGGTGCGCCGCGATCAGGCTGTCATCGACGTCGTTGGGGTGGCTGGTCGAGTAGCGGATCCGCGCCACGCCAGGTATTTCGGCGATCCGATAGAGCAGCCGGCCGAGCGTCCAGGCGCCGCCATCGGGGCCCTCGCCGTGATAGGCGTTGACGTTCTGCCCGATCAGCGTGATCTCGCGGACGCCGCTGTCGGTCAGCTGCATCACGTCGTCGACGATCCGCGCCACCGGGCGGGACATCTCGGCGCCGCGGGTATACGGCACCACGCAGAAGGTGCAGAACTTGTCGCAGCCCTCCTGCACGGTCACGAAGGCCGAGATGCCGCGGGCGCGGATGGCCGCGCGGCTGGGCTTGGCGAGGTAGCCGAACTTGTCCTCCGCCGGAAATTCGGTGTCGATCGCCCGCGCGCCGCGGCTGGCCTGTGCCAGCAGCTCCGGCAGGTGATGGTAGCTCTGCGGTCCGACCACGACGTCGACGGTCGGCGCGCGGGCGATGATCTCGGCGCCCTCGGCCTGGGCCACGCAGCCCGCGACCGCGATCTGCATGGTGCGGCCCGCGCGCGCAGCCTCCTCCTTCGCCACCCGCAGCCGCCCGAGCTCCGAATAGACCTTTTCCGAGGCCTTCTCGCGGATGTGGCAGGTGTTGAGGATGACGAGGTCGGCGTCGCCGGCATCGGCGGTCTCGACGAAGCCCTCGGCGCCCAGCGTGTCCACCATGCGCTGCGCATCGTAGACATTCATCTGGCAGCCATAGGACTTGATGTGCAGCTTGCGCGGCGGCGTCATGAACCCTTGCATGCAGTCGGAGGCGCGCCAATCCCGGCGCGGGGCTCAGATATAGGCTAGACGGCCGAAAATCCAGCGAGCGGGGCGGCTTTGTCGCCAAGCCGGCTGAGAATGAGTGGCAATTGCCGCATATCGTCGAAAACGAGGGTCGCGCCGGCCGCCTTCAGCCGGTCCGCATGGCCTGGCCGGCCGTGACTGCCGCCGTGAAACCCGAGCACGGTCATGCCGGCGGCGACACCGCCCTGGATACCGGCAAGACTGTCTTCGACCACGACGCACGCCGCGGGACGGGCGTTCATCTGCGCCGCAGCGAACAGGAACAGATCCGGAGCCGGCTTGCCGTTCTCGACCTGGGAGGACGAGAAGATGTGGGGAGCAAGGCGGTCATAGAGACGGGTGGCGCCGAGGCTCACGCGCATGCGCTGATGCGAGCCTGACGACGCCACGCAGACCGGCAGGTCGAGCGTGTCGAGCACCTCCGCAATGCCCGCGATCGGTTGCAGCTCTTGTTCAAAGGTCCGGAACAGCCGTTCCTGCAGCCTGGCGTTGAAATCCTCGGGCAGGCTGCGGCCGAGCTCGGCCTCGATCTCCTGCGTTGCCTGTTTCGAGGAGCGGCCGAGAAACCGGTCGAACACCTGGTCGGCGGTGATCGGATAGCCGCACAGGCTGAGGACGTCGGCATGGGCCTGACAGGAGATCACCTCGCTGTCGACCAGCACGCCGTCGCAATCGAAAATGACGAGATCCAACTTCGAAGCCGGCGTTGCGTCAGCCATTCGTCTCTTCGTCGAGCGGCACGCAATACAGCTCGAGCCGGTGGTCGACGAGCTTGTAGCCGAGCTTGCGGGCGATTTCCGCCTGAAGCTTCTCGATCTCCTCGGAGGTGAACTCAATCACCTTGCCGTCACGCAGATTGATCAGGTGATCGTGATGGCTGTCGCGCATCTGCTCGTAGCGGGCGCGGCCCTCGCGGAAATCGTGACGCTCGATGATCCCGGCGTCTTCGAACAGCTTCACGGTCCGGTAGACCGTGGAGATCGAGATCTTGTCGTCGACCGCAACACAGCGCCGATACAGCTCTTCGACGTCGGGATGGTCGCAGGCCTCGGCGAGCACGCGGGCAATGACCCGGCGCTGCTCGGTCATCCGCATGCCGGTGGCGGCGCAACGGGCTTCGATGCCGGTGGAACTGAGCGCTGGCGTTGTTTTCAAGGAGGTCATCGTCTCTCGCCTCAAGGATGCGCTTTCTGCCACCAAGTGCAGGTTACGACAAGTCCCGCCGCATCAGAAGCGCATTCAACTGTTCTCCGCCGGGTTGGAGATAGTAGCGTTCCCGGCGGCCCACGGTCGCAAATCCGGCGCGTTCATAGAGACGCCGGGCCGGCTGGTTGTTTTCCTCGACCTCGAGAAAAACCGTTCGGACCCCGCGGCCTGCCAGATGCCCCAGATGCGTCAGCAAGAGATCACGAGAGAGGCCGCGACCGCGCTGATTTGGGTCAAGAGCGACAGATAAAATTTCCGCCTCGTCAGCGCCAATGCGCGAGACGATGAAGCCAATGAGTTTGCGACCGAGTTGCAAACGATGGATCAGCGTGTTGCGCTCGGACAGCATGGCTTCAAACTCGCCCTCACCCCAGCCGCGGTGGAACGAGGCGGCATGGATCTGCGCGAGCCTGTTGGCATCGCGCAACGAGGCGGCCCCGATCGAGGGTTTGGGGCGGCCGAGCCAGCGGAAGAACATGTTCATTATGAAGCGACCGTGCGTGCCGGCTCGGGCACCGCCTTCGCGGGCGGCTTGACGTCGGGGGCGCGCAGGTAGAACGGCCGCGCCGGTGCATGCGCGGGATCCGCCGCTGCCCCGAGCCAGGCGACCCACGCGATGTCGGGGCCGGCCTGCGCATCGATCTCCACCGGAGCCGCCTCGGCAGAAGGCCAGCGTTCTGCCAGCAGGGCGGCCGCGTTGCCGACGAGATGAGGCGCACCGAAGCGTGCGGCGGCGAGCACCTCGTCGATCGCGGCCACCCGAGGCGCCACCAGCTCCTCGCCGCTGCCGCTCACGACTTGATAGTAGACATGATCATGCCGGGCATCGATCGCGGATATCACCGGGTTCGCGCGGTCTTCGCTGACGATCGGCGCCGCATAGGCGGAGAGCGTCGTGACGCCGACCACCGGCTTGTGCGCCGCCAAAGCGATGCCGCGCGCGGCAGAGAGCCCGACGCGCAGGCCCGTGAAACTACCGGGACCGGTCGTCACCGCGATCCGGTCGAGCTCGCGGAAGCCGACACCTGACTGCTGCATCACGCGCGCGATCAACGGCATCAGTGCCTCGGCGTGGCCGCGCATCATCGGCAGCGTTTCGTGAGCGTGCATCGTGGCCGAATCGGTGTCCAGAACGGCAGCGGCGCAATGGTCGAGGGCAGTATCGATCGCGAGTATCAACATCCGGTCAGGTTCGCATTTAGGAGAGCGCCAAATACCAATTATGGTACCTTGATAAAGTCGGTGACCGCCTTCTTACATCCTCATCGGGAAAAACGCATCAAGGCGCAACTACTGACACGCTAAGTTACTGAATTGGAAGCCATTTAAGCAAATCTTTCCGCGCCTGTGGGAGTTATCCGCGCGATACTTTCGGGGGACATGTGCGCCGGCCGTCGGCGATCGCCACCTCCCGTCTCGAGAAGAGGACTCTCCTTGTCGTTCTGGCGCGGTCATTCCGCATCACGCGATGCAACGGCCCAGGTTGAGGCGATCAATCGCTCGCAGGCGGTGATCGAGTTCGGCGCCGACGGCACGATCATCATCGCGAACAAGAATTTCCTCGACGCGATGGGTTATGCGCTGGCTGATATCCAGGGCAGGCACCCCTCGATGTTCGTGGCGCCCGATGTGCGTGACAGCGCCGACTATCGCGCATTCTGGGCGGCGCTGGCCCGCGGCGAATTCCAGATGGGCGAGTTCGAGCGCGCCGGCTAAGGCGGACGCCAGGTCTGGATTCAGGCGACCTACAATCCGATCAAGGACCTCAACGGCAAGCCGTACAAGATCGTGAAATTCGCCGCTGACGTCACCTCGCAGGTCATCACCCGCATGAAGGGGGACAAGGTCCGCGGCATGATGGAGCACGTCGTCGCCGGCGCCGAGCAGCTCAATGCCTCAGTGCAGCAGATTGCGGATGCGATGGCCAAGTCGAAGGACACCGCGACGGCAGCGGTCACGCGTGTCGAGGACGCCGACCAGCAGGCCAAGCGGCTGTCCTCGGCGGCCGGGTGCCATGAGCAGCATCGTCGAGCTGATCGGCAACATCACCGGCCAGATCAACCTCCTCGCGCTCAATGCGACGATCGAGTCGGCGCGAGCGGGCGAGGCCGGGCGTGGTTTTGCGGTCGTCGCCAGCGAGGTGAAGAACCTGGCCAATCAGGCCAAGCAGGCCACCGACAGGATCGGCAGCGAGATCGGCAATCTCAACGGCATCTCGTCCGACGTGGTCGGCGCGCTCGATGCCATCAAGAACGCGATTCAGAGCGTCCATGACTACGTGTCATCGACGGCGCAAGCGGTTGGCGAGCAGAGCGCCGTCACCAGCGAGATGTCGTCGAGCATGCGTCAGGCGGCGGCCGAGGCCGCCAGCATCGGCAAGGCGGCGTGACAAAGAGCGAATAGCGAATGGGGAGGAGCGAATAGCAAGGAAGCGGATCCCTATTCGCTACTCCCTACTCGCTACTCGCCGTTTTCATCACATCGGCCGGACTTCGACCACCTCGGGCACGAAGTGCTTCAGCAGGTTCTGGATGCCGTGCTGCAGGGTCGCGGTCGATGACGGGCAGCCGGAGCAGGCGCCCTTCATGTTGAGATAGACGATGCCGTCCTTGAAACCGCGGAAGGTGATGTCGCCGCCGTCATTGGCGACGGCCGGGCGGACGCGGCTCTCGATCAAATCCTTGATCATGCCGACCGTCTCGGTATCGGCCTCGTCGAAGAACTCGTCGTCCTCGTCGGCGGATTCGTCATTGGCGGCGCTGCCGTCGGTGAGCAGCGGCGCGCCCGACATGTAGTGCTCCATGATCGCGCCGAGGATCGAGGGCTTCAAATGCTGCCACTCGCCGTCGCTCTTGGTCACGGTGATGAAGTCGGCGCCGTAGAACACGCCTGCGACGCCATCGACTGCGAACAGGCGCTCGGCGAGCGGGGAACGGGCGGCGGCGTCGCGGCTGGAAAATTCCATCGTCCCGGTCGGCAGCACGACGCGGCCCGGGATGAACTTCAGCGTGGCGGGATTGGGGGTGGCTTCAGTCTGGATGAACATGGTTTTCTCCGGCAGTGCCGGTTCAAGGCCGGCCTGTGGTGGTGTCATAGCAGATGGCGAGAGGACGCGCACGATCAAGAGGCTTTGAAGCCGTATTTCGTCCTTAAGCCTATGAAAGCGCGTCGATATCGGCATCCTTGAGGTCGCCGGGGACGATCACCAGCGGGATCGGGAAGGCGCCGATGGTCTTGGTGACATGGGTCACCAGCGGCCCCGGCCCTTCGGCGCCGGAATGGGCGGCGAGCACCAGCAGCGCGATGTCGCTGTCATGCTCGATCGTCGCCAGGATCTGCACCGTCGGCTCACCCTCGCGGATGACCCGTTCCGGCGTGGTGACGCCGATCGCCGCCAGCAGCGTGGCGCCCTGGTCGAGCGCGGCGTTCGCCTCGTCCTGCGCCTCCGCGCGCATCAGGTCGGCGACCCCCAGCCATTGCTGGTTCTGGTCCTCGGTCTCGATGATGTGCAGCATCACGATGCGGCCGCCGGCGCGCATCGCCCAGCGCCCGGCATAGCGGATGGCGCGGTCCCATTCGGCGCTGTCGTCGACCACGACCAGGCATTTCGGCGCATGGCCGGTCTGGTAGCTCTGCCGCTGCACCGCCATCCTCGCTCCCGCCTGCTGCGAGTCGATCCGGGCTGGATGCTGCCACAGCCCACCTCCGTTGGGGAGAGGGGCCGCCGGTTCCATTTGCGGTCGGGGCTCCGGCTCGCTTGGCCGGTCCCGGTCAGCGCTTGCGGATGAAGCCGACAATGTCCTTGGCGGTCTTCATGGTCTCGGCGGCAATCGCCTGGGCGCGCTCGCCGCCGTCGATCAGCACGGAATCCACATAGCCGGGGTCGGCGGTCAGGCGCTTCATCTCGGCGGCGATCGGACCGAGCTTGGTGACGCAGAGCTCGACCAGCGCATTCTTGAAGCTGGAGAACTGGCCGCCGCCGAAATCCCTGAGCACGTCGGCCTTGCTGCGGTCCGACAGCGCCGCATAGATCCCGACCAGATTGTCGGCTTCGGGACGGGTGTCCAGACCCTTCTCCTCGGTCGGCAGCGGCTCCGGATCGGTCTTGGCCTTGCGGACCTTCTGCGCGATGGTGTCGGCATCGTCGGTCAGGTTGATGCGCGAATAGTCCGACGCATCCGACTTCGACATCTTCTTGGTGCCGTCGCGCAGCGACATCACCCGGGTCGCGGGACCGGTGATGAACGGCTCGGGCAAGGGGAAGAACAGGCCATCGCCGAAGCCCTGGGCCCGGATCGCGTCGCCGAAATCATTGTTGAACTTCTGCGCGATGTCGCGCGAGAGCTCGAGATGCTGCTTCTGGTCCTCGCCGACCGGAACATGGGTGGCGCGGTAGAGCAGGATGTCGGCCGCCATCAGCACCGGATAATCGTACAGCCCCACCGACGCGTTCTCGCGGTCTTTGCCGGCCTTTTCCTTGAACTGCGTCATGCGGTTCAGCCAGCCGATGCGCGCGACGCAGTTGAAGATCCAGGCCAGCTCGGCATGGCCGGAGACCTGGCTCTGGTTGAACACGATGTGCTTGTTCGGATCGATGCCGGCGGCGATGAAGGCCGCGGTGACCTCACGGGTGTTGCGCGCGAGCTCGGCCGGGCCGCCCCAGACGTCGATCGGCATCGTGATCGCGTGCATGTCGACGACGCAATAGATGCAGTTGTGGGTCTCCTGCATCTTCACGAAGTTGACGATCGCGCCGAGATAGTTGCCGAGATGCAGGTTGCCGGTCGGCTGGACGCCCGAGAAAACCCGTTCCACGAAGGCCATGGTCACTGTTCCGGATGATGGATTTGCTGCGTCGTTTGGCACGGGCGCCTCAAAGGTGCAAGTCGCCGGCGGGCCGTTGCTGGATGGCTCGGAGCGCCTGGCGCCAGTCGATGACGCGGAAGGCCAGCAGAAGCGCCGTGTACAGGATCACGGCGCCACCGATCAGGGCCGCGAGCAGAACGGCCGCGCCGACATGGCCGCCGCGCCATGAGACGCCCGCCTGGGTCGCCACGGTCCAGAGCACCGCGCCCATGGCGGCGGCCGCGAGTGCGATGCGCGGCAGCCGTTGCCGCGATGCAGGGGAGATCGCAAAGCCGAAGCTGGCGGTGCCGCGTCGGATCAGGACCGCAGCATTGGCCCAGCTGCCGAGCGCCAATCCCGCCGCGATGCCGCTCGCTCCAAACGGCTGGCCGAGCAGGAACGCCAGCGCGATCGCGACGCCACATCCGATCAGGGTGGCGCGCAGCGGCGTCTGCGTGTCCTCGCGCGCAAAGAAAGCCGGCTGCAGGGCTTTGGCCAGCACTTGCGCGGGCAGCGCCGCGGCAAGCCAGGTCAGCACCCGCGCCGTTGCTGCGGCATCATCGGTGGTGAAGGCGCCGTGTTCGAACAGCAAACGAATGACCGGTTCGCTCAGGATCATCAGTCCGAGTGTCGCGGGCAGAGCAAGCCCGATGGCGAGCTCGAGGCCATGCGATTGCACCTCCGCCAGCGCCTGCTTGTTGCCGGCGTGCAGCGCGCGGGTCAGCTCGGGCACCAGCACCGTGCCCATCGCAACGCCGACGAGGCCGAGCGGCAGCTCGATCAGGCGGTTGGCGAAATACAGCCATGATACCGCCGATGGCGTGGTCGAGGCGATGATCGCGCCGCCGACGGCGAGCAGCTGCGGGCCGGCGCTGGCGACCATGCCGGGCAGCGCCTTGGCGAAGAAGCCGCGCATCTCAGTGTCGAGCACGACCCGCACCGGTGACGCGATGCCGCCGCCGCGCTGCGCGAGCATCGCGAGCTGCAGCAGCCCGGCGATGCCGATCGTGGCGGCGAGCAGCAGCGCGGCGTGCGACGGGTCCGACTGTTGCGCCAGCAGCACGATCGTCATGATGATCAGCGCCGCGTTGAAGAGCAGCGGGGCAAACGCCGCCAGCGCGAAGCGTCCTTGTGCACTCGATATTGCGAGCAGCACGGTCGAGGGACCGGCGAAGGCCAGATAAGGCAGCATCAGCCTGGCATCGTTCACCGCGAGAGTGAGCGTCTCTTCACCAGCGAAGCCGGGCGCCAGCACCGTCATCGCCAGCGGCATCAGCAGCGCCAGGGCGATCGTGGCGGTGAGAAGGCCGGCGCTGACGGTGCCGAGCACGCGCCCGGCAAAAGCCGCCGCCTTCGTCGGGCCTGCCTTCTGGTATATTCGCAGCCACGCCGGCACGAGGGCCGCATTGAGCGCGCCTTCCGTCAGCAGCCGTCTGACCACGTTGACGAGCTGAAACGCCGCGAGAAACGCGTCGGTGACCGGTCCGGCGCCCAGCAGCGCGGCGATCAGCGCGTCCCTGCCGAAGCCGAGCAGGCGCGAGCTCAGTGTTCCTGAGAGCACGGTCACGAAGGATCGGATCATGAGGCCTTCTATAGCAGCGCCGCTTGTGATAGGCCGCAGCGTTTGCAAACGCCGTAAACGGGGCCAGTGGATGACTGACGCGAAATACGATGTTCTCGGCATCGGCAACGCGATTTTCGACGTGTTGGTGCAGGCCGATGAAGCCTTTCTCGCCAGGCACGGCATGACCAAGGGCAGCATGGCGCTGATCGACGAGGCTCGCGCGGCCGCGATCTATGCGGACATGGGCCCGGCCACCGAGATGTCGGGCGGTTCAGGGGCCAACACCATTGTCGGCGTCGCCAGCCTTGGCGCGCGTGCCGCTTATGTGGGCAAAGTCAAGGTCGACCAGATCGGGAAGATGTACGCGCACGACATCCGTGCGGCCGGTGTTGCCTTCGACACCGCGCCTGCCGCCGACGGTCCGGCCACCGGCTGTTGCTACATTCTGGTGACGCCGGACGGCGAGCGCACCATGAACACCTATCTCGGTGCGGCCCAGAACCTCACCGTCGCCGATATCGATCCCGCCCAGATTGCAGCCGCGCGCATCGTCTATCTCGAAGGCTATCTGTGGGACCCGAAGGATGCCAAGGACGCGTTCGTGAAGGCCGCGACGATCGCGCATGATGCCGGCCGCGAGGTCGCGCTGACGCTGTCGGATTCCTTCTGCGTCGATCGCTATCGCGAGGAGTTTCTGGACCTCATGCGCGGCGGCACGGTCGATATCGTGTTCGCCAACGAGGCCGAACTGCATTCGATGTACCAGACATCAGACTTCGACAGCGCGCTGAAGCAGCTGCGCGAGGATGCCACGCTCGGCGTGGTCACCCGCAGCGACAAGGGCTGTGTCGTGGTGTCGAATGACGGCGTCATCGCCGTGCCGGCGCATCCGATTACGACCCTTGTCGATACCACCGGCGCCGGTGACCTGTTCGCCGCCGGCTTCCTGTTCGGGCTGGTGCGCAAGACCGGCTACGAAATCGCCGGCCGCCTCGGCGGCCTCGCCGCCGCCGAGGTGATCCAGCACATCGGCGCAAGGCCGCAGGTGTCGCTGAAGGATCTGGCGGCGCAGAGCGGGCTGAAGGTCTAACTCAAAGGACAGTGTGGGACGGAGACCGGCGCCGCTTACTCGGTCCCTCTGACCTCCTGACCTCGCCCCGCTTGCGGGGAGAGGTCGGATTGCATCGAAGATGCAATCCGGGTGAGGGGGGCTTTCCGCACGGTCGGTGCGCGCGGCTGCCCCTCACCCCGACCCTCTCCCCGTAAGAACGGGGAGAGGGAGGGCACTGGCCGCGCCGCGCGCGTAACTCATTAGTTCAGGCGTAACAGCTCCTCGGGGGCGCGCGATGTTGCGATCATCCGCGTCGCCCCGTTTACCTCATCACGCCGCCTTCTGCCCGCCCGCGGCGCCCAACCCGGCATAAACCCCGCGCTCGAATCCGGCGAAGGTTTCCAGGCACAGCCGGTCGGCGAACGGCAGCAGCTGCATCAGGATGACGCCGGTGACGTCGCGCGCGGGGTCGATCCAGTAGTAGGTGTTGGCGAGGCCGGCCCAGGCGAGGCTGCCGGCGCTGCGGCCTTCGGCGGTCTGCGCCGTCGTGATCATGAAGCTCAGGCCCCATTTCTTGACGATGTCGGGATAGAGGTCGACGTCGTTGGTCACGCCGGGTACGGCGGCGGCCATCTTGGTCATTTCGAGCTCGCCGATGTGATTGTCGCGCATCGCCGCGACGGTCTCGGGCTTGAGCACCTGGTTGCCGTTGCCGCGGCCGTTGTTGAGGATCATCCGCGTGAAGCGGATGTAGTCGCCGGCCGTGCCGTAGAGCCCGCCGCCGCCCATATGGAATTCCGGCTCCTGCTCGATCTCGAACGGGATCGGCGCCAGGCTGCCGTCCTCGCCGCGCGCATGCATGCCGACCAGGCGCGCGCGCTGCGCGGCGCCGAGCTTGAAGCCGGTGTCGTCCATGCCGAGTGGCGCGAACAGATTGTCACGCAAGTAGGTGTCGAGCGTCTGGCCGCTCGCAGCCTCCACCGCCTTGCCGACGAAATCGATGTTGATGCCATATTCCCAGCGCGTGCCGGGATCGGAGGCGAGCGGTAGTTTCAGCGCGTCGTTCTTGCAGGTGATGATGCCGGGCGTGCCGGCCTTCTGCACATAGGCCGCCATGTCGCCGTTCCACATGTCGTAGCAGAAGCCGGCGGTATGCGTCATGAGGTGGCGCAGCGTGATCGCGGTCTTCGCCGGCCGCAGGATCGGCTCGCCCTTGGCATCGAAGCCGTCGAGCACCTGGGGCGCGGCGAGATCCGGCAGCACCGCGCCGATCGGCGCATCCAGCGACAGCCGGCCCTGTTCGACCAGCTGCATGCCGGCGGCGCAGGTGATTGCCTTGGTCATCGACGCGATCCAGAACACGCTGTCTGATGTCATCGGATCGGCGCGCCCGAGGTCGCGCTTGCCGAACGCGCCCTCGTAGATCACCCCGTTGCTGTCCGCCGCGACCGCGACGACGCCGGGGATCTCGCCGGCATCCGCCTTCTGCCGCAGCACGCTGTCGATCTCTGCCTTGCTCTGCATGGGTCTCCTCCGTTTCCGTTCTTGTTGACGGTACGTGATTGTTCCCCGGTCCGGTGCGGGCAGCAAGAACCGGCGCAGCAAAGCTGATCGCGATCTCGTGATGATGCGCCGCGAATGATACCGGCGGGGACAACGGCGCCGGAGAAGTCACAGCGCTTCAAATTCTTTAGAGAATCATGATTAGTTCCATCGAGCCGTGAGTCCGTCACATGGGCGCCATGTTCCCACCACGGGCTTCCGACTGTTGTGAGTTGCAACCATTTTTGCATTAAAGGGTTCAAGAACCGGCTTTTTCGAGCCGAAGGTATGGCTTTGGCGGCAACGTCCGCTGATGGGGGCGATATGATTTCGAAGTGGAGCGAGTGGAAGCGGTATCCGCGGCCGGGTCGCGGTGACAATATCGAGGCACCGATCACCCCGGGAATCTACGAGGTGCGCATTGCCGCCACAGGCGCGCTGTATTCGTTCGGCGCGGTCGACAATGTGGCGCAGGCGCTGGCGCTGCTGCCCGTCGGGCAGAAATCCTGGTTCGGCCGCCGCGATCCCGCCGCTTTGCCGGATCTCGAATACCGGACCTGCGCGACCTCGACCAAGGCTGACGCCAAGGCCGCAGCCGAGCGCATGATCGGCCGCCGCGAGACCTATATGAGCGGCGCGGCCTGATCAGGCGCTGGCCCGCCGGCACCGCATTTGGTGCTGTTGAGGCACGCTTGGCCCGGTCGAATGTACCGTTCACGCGGCGCACATGCGGTGCGCGGATGCCGGGCCATGGCTATATTCGGAGCGATAGACCGCTCCGAGGAGACGCCCGATGACCCCGACCGCCGCCGCCCGCTCGACGACATCAGCCACTTCCAGCCTGCGCGACCGCCTGAAGGACGCCGCGCTGCTGCGCGAGCAGTGCTACATCGATGGCGCCTGGGTCGGCACGCCGGAATTCGCGGTCAACAATCCCGCCACCGGCGCGGAGCTCGCCAAGGTGGCGCAGCTCGGCGCTGAAGAGGCGACGCAGGCCGTCGAGGCGGCGTCGCGCGCCTTCCCCGTCTGGGCCAAGCTGACTGCCAAGCAGCGCTCCAATACCTTGCGCAAATGGTTCGAGCTGATCATTGCGAACCGCGAGGACCTCGCGCTGATCCTGACCTCCGAGCAGGGCAAGCCGCTGACGGAAGCGCTCGGCGAGGTCGATATCGGCGCCGCCTATATCGAGTTCTTCGCCGAAGAGGCGCGTCGCGTCTATGGCGAGACCATTCCGACGCAGAAGCCCGATGCGCGCCTCCTGGCGCTGAAGCAGCCGATCGGCGTGTGCGGCGCGATCACGCCGTGGAATTTCCCGAACTCGATGATCACCCGCAAGGTCTCGCCGGCACTCGCCGCCGGCTGCACCGTGGTGCTGAAGCCGGCTAACGAGACGCCGCTGTCGGCGCTGGCGCTGGCGGTGCTCGCAGAGCGCGCCGGTATTCCCAAAGGCGTGCTCAACATCATCACCGGCGACGCGCCCCCGATCGGCAAGGTGCTGTGCGAGCATCCTTCCGTTCGCTTCGTCGGCTTCACCGGCTCGACCGAGGTCGGCAAGATTCTCTATCGCCAGTCGGCCGGCACCGTGAAGAAGCTCGGTCTCGAGCTCGGCGGCAACGCGCCGTTCGTGGTGTTCGACGATGCCGACGTCGATGCGGCGGTCGAAGGCGCCATCGTCTCGAAGTACCGCAACATGGGTCAGACCTGCGTCTGCGCCAACCGGCTCTATGCGCAGGACGACATCTATGATGCCTTCGTGCAAAAGCTCGCCGCCAAGGTTGCGGCCATGACGGTCGGCGAGGGCACCGAGGCCGGTGTCGTGCAGGGCCCGCTGATCAACGAGGATGCCGTCGAGAAGGTCGAGCGCCACATTGCCGATGCGGTGAAGGGCGGCGCTAAGATCGTCACCGGCGGCAAGCGCCATGCGCTCGGCCGCACCTTCTTCGAGCCGACCGTGCTCAGGGACGTCAAGGCCGACGCGCTGGTCGCGCAGGAGGAGACGTTCGGGCCGCTGGCGCCGGTCATCCGTTTCAAGGACGAGGCCGACGTGATCGCGATGTGCAACGCCTCGCCGTTCGGTCTCGCCTCCTACTTCTACGCCCGCGATCTCGGACGCGTCTGGCGTGTGGCGGAAGCGCTGGAATCCGGCATGGTTGGCGTCAACACCGGCCTGATCACGACAGAGGTCGCGCCGTTCGGCGGCGTCAAGGAGAGCGGTCTCGGCCGCGAAGGATCGCATCACGGCATCGAGGAATATCTCGAGATCAAATACGTGATGATGGCCGGCGTCTGAGCTTCGGGCGCCGGAGCTCAGGCCGGCTTCAAGCCGTCTTCAAGCCGTCTTGGGCAGCTTGTCGACCGGCACCGTGTAGGACTTGTTGCCGACCTGGTAGATGACCTTTCCGGTCTTGCCGTCGTCGGTCGAGATCTGCGTCTGCTCGAACATGATGACGTTCTTGTAGACGATCCCGGTGCCGGTGCGCGTGATGCCGTTGGTCATGACGCTGACCTGCGCCTCCTTGCCGTTGACGGACAGGACACGGAAGCTCGCGCTCATGCCGTTCTCGCCGGAATAGCCAGCCCAGCTCCCGGTCAGATTGCTCTCATTGGCCGGAGGAGCCTGCTTCTCGAGCATCGCGGTGGCCTTGCCGCCGCCGGCCGAGAACAGCAGCACGGCGTTCTTGCCGTTCTTGGTGCCGAGCGTGACGGCGCCGAAGTCGATGGTCGAACCGTTGACCTGGCCGATGCCGCGCTCGGTGCGTCCATTGTGGGTGTATTCCACCGTCGCCGCGGCGCCTCGGATGTTGACGACCTTGAAGCTCACCGCCTGGCCACTGGCCGTCCAGCTGCCTTTCCATTCGCCGAGCAAATTGCTCTGGTGATAGACCCGCTCCATCGCGGGTGAGATCTGGTTGGTGCTTCGGACGACCGCCATGTGCGCGTGCTTCCCAGGAGCTCGATCGCTCGTTGTCCCCGTGTGTCTGATCGTTTCAGAGTGTTGCTAACGAGGCGTAGGTCGACAGCGTTAACGAAAGGTGAACCCGGCTGCTCCGAGCCCCGGGTCGCCGCGCGACGGATCGTCTCAGCACCGCCGCGGCGCACCGTGGCCGTGTCCAGGCGGATGCGATGGCGAGACACCGCCGGGGGATACGGGCCGCGCGGCTTGCCGAGCCGCGCGTGATCGCCGACCATGCCGCCGGAATCACCCGCCCTCGATGTGCGAGCTCGACCATGACTGCAGCACTCACCCGCACCGCCGTCGGCCGGCTTCCCGAAGCGGATGCGCGCCGCCTCGATGCGGACGGCTATCTGCTGCTGCGCGGCGCGATCCCGGCGGCGTGGCTCGCGCCGCTGCGGGAGGCGTTCGAGGCGGGCACCGTGCCGTCGGAGCAATGGCCGGTGCCGCGCGGTCGCGACTGGCGTCATGCCATGGTCGACCTTGACCCGACCGTGCAGCGCGTCTGCCGGCTTCCGGTCATGCTCGCCGCCGTGCATCACATCCTCAGGGCGCCATTCTTCCTCGGCCAGGTCGAAGGCCGCGAGCCGCTTGCCGATGGCGGCCAGCAGCCGCTGCATCGCGACGGCGTCGACCGGCTCTGCACCGATGCGGTCTCGGCGCTGGCCTTCCTCGATCCGTTCGGCCCCGACAACGGCGCCACGCAGGTCGCGCCGGGCACGCATCACCGCGAGACCGATGATGCTGCGGCCGCGTCATCCGCCTTCGTCACCGCAGGCGAGGCCGGCGACATCCTGCTGTTCGACGTCAATCTCCTGCACGGCGCCACCCGCAACCGCAGCGGCGCCCGCCGCCGCTCGCTGCTGATCACCTACGCGCTGTCGACGCAGCAGGACGACTGGCGCCGCACGCGCGCCTTGCGCGCGGTGCGGATGGATCAGGACGAGGTGTTCGGGGCGGAGTGAAAGGGCCTGAGCTCGTCGTTCATGGTGCTCGCGTGATCATCGAGGCCAGATCGTTCATCCTCTATGGGTTGACGCATTCAGAGCGATTGGGGATTAGTGTTGAACGCTTTTTGGCTCAGTACGGCATCTGCGAATATCGCCTATCGCGATAGGCCGGGTAGCGGTCCGGCCGTGGTCTACATTCACGGTCTCGGTTGTGCATCGTCAGCCGAGTATGCGGGTATTGCAGCCTCGCCTGTTCTTGCGGGAAGGCGAGCGATCCTGGTCGATTTGCTGGGCTCAGGATTGAGTGATCGGCCCGAAAGCTTCAGCTATTCCATCGAAGATCACGCGCGCTCGGTTGCCGACCTGCTCTGCGACCTTGTCGCCGGTTCGGTCGTTCTCTTTGGTCATAGCATGGGCGGTACGATCGCCATCGTGCTTGCCGAAATTCTAGGTACGAAGGTGGAGCGCCTCATCCTCAGTGAGCCCAACCTCGATCCCGGCGGCGGACTCTTCAGCAGAAGAGTCGCCGCTATGTCTGAGCCTGACTACGTGGCGCGGGGCCATTTTGAGTTGGTTGAGGCATCGAAAGCCGAAGGCAATGCTGTATGGGCGACGTCGCTCGCGGAAAGCGCTGCCTTTGCCGTGCACCGCGAGGCAGTCTCGCTGATCAAGGGCAGCCCGCGGACGTGGCGCAGCGTTCTTTATGGCTTGAAGAGGCCGAGAACGGTCATCGTCGGTGAGCGCTCCCTGCCTCACCTCGATATCAGCGATCTATCGCGCCACGGCATTTCACTCACCGTCGTTGCTGATGCCGGACACTCACTCGCGATCGAAAATCCGGATGGGTTGGCAACTGCCTTGCATCGCGCGCTGACTTGAGGACCCGCGCGGGAATTCAAAGATAGGGCAGGAGCAATAGCCAAGCGTGTGATTCATGCGAGATGCTGTGAATCGCGATCTCGCGCTCCGGCGCGAGCCTCCCAGGGAGAAACGACGATGAAGCTGTACGACAATGCAACCGCACCGAGCCCACGCCGCGTGCGCATCTTTCTCGCCGAGAAGCGTCTTACCCTTCCCGCGGTCCAGGTCGATCTGCGCGGCGGCGAGCAGTTCACGCCGGCATTCCGCGCCATGAATCCCGATTGCACGGTTCCTGTGCTTGCGCTCGACAGCGGCGCTGCGATCACCGACGTCGTTGCGATCTGCCGCTACATCGAAGAGCTGTATCCTGATCCTAACCTGATGGGGACGGACGCGGAGCACCGCGCTCTCATCGAATGCTGGGTACGTCGGATCGAGTGGGACGGCATCTACGCCATCGCGGAGGCATTCCGGAACAGCGCGCCGGGGTTGGAGCGCCGGGCGCTGCCGGGACCGCTGTCTCTCGACCAGATTCCGGCGCTTGCCGAGCGGGGACGCCGGCGCGTGCAGCACTTCTACACGTGGCTCGATACGCGTCTCGCCGATCACCGCTTCGTCTGCGGACCCGAGTTCACGATCGCGGACATCAGTGCGTTGGTGACGGTCGATTTCTCGGCGCGGGCCAAGCTCGATCCGCCAGCTCATCTGCGCCAGATCGCACGATGGTACGGCGAGGTGTCGAGCCGTGCCAGCGCGAAGGCCTGATGTGATCGGGGATCGATTGGGGTGCTCTCACCCCGCCAGCCTGGCCAGCCCCTCCCAGTCGAAATTGATGCCATGGCCCGGCCGCATCGGGGCTACCGCCATTCCGTTCTCCAGCACCAGCGGATGCGCGATATAGCGGTCGAGGCCGAAGCCGTGGGCTTCGAGGAAGGAGCGGTTGGGGCAGGCGGCGAGCAGGTGCACCGTGATGTCATGCGCGCCGTGGCTGGTCACGGGCAGGTTGAACGCCTCCGCCAACCGCGCGATCTTCATGAACGCGGTGACGCCGCCGCAATTGGTCACGTCGGGCTCGGGATAGGACACCGCGCCCGCAGCGATGTAGTTCTTGAAGTCCCACAGCGAGCGCAGATTCTCGCCGGCCGCGATCGGCACGCCGCCGGCGCTGAGAATGCGCGCGTGTCCCGCGATATCGTCGGGAATGGTCGGCTCCTCCAGCCAGGTGAGGTCGAACGGCTGGAGCGCGCGGGCGGCGCGGATCGCCTCCTCGACCGTCCACTTCATGTTGGCATCGGCCATCAGCGGAAAGCCGTCGCCGAGATGTTGCCGCATCGCGCGCACGCGTGCGACGTCGGAGCCGAGATCGGGCCGCCCGACCTTCATCTTGATGGCGCGAAAGCCCTTGGCGAGATTGTCGTCGGTCTGCTTCAGCAGCGCGTCGACGGAGAGATCGAGGTCGATGCCGCCGGCATAGCAGGGCACATGCGCGTCGAAACCGCCGAGCAGGCGGAACAGGGGCAGGCCAGCGCGCCGCGCTTTGAGATCCCACAGCGCGATGTCGAGCGCCGACAGCGCCAGCACGACCGGGCCGCCGCGTCCGCCATAGTGCAGGCCCCACCACACAAGGTGCCAGATCGCCTCGGTGTCGTCGGCCTCCTGGCCTCCAACCAGCTCGGAGATCTCGCGCCCGACGATGTCGGCGACCGCATATCCGTTGCGGCCGACCGTATAGGTGTAGCCGATGCCCTCGGCGCCATCGGCATCGCGCACCCGGCAGGTGATCAGCTCGAACGCCGTCATCTCGCCATGGGTGCTGTCGGACAAGGTCACACTGAGTGGAATGCGATACAGCCCGGTCTCGATCGATGCGATCACGGCCATCGGCGCGGTTCCTTCCCTGGATTTTTGGCGAAGGTTATGCTCGTGGTGGGGCGAGGGCAATTGCGAACGGCGCATGGCGGACGCGGGCCGGGCCTCGATATCGATCAGCGTGATCCATGGATGTGGTGAGTGTGCATGACGAGCGATCGCGACATCCTGGCTCTGGGTGACCTCGATGGCTCCGATGTCATGGGCATGCTGGCGCGCGCGCAGCAGCTTGCCGCCTGCTGGCAGGCGCGCGAGATGCCGCAGACGCTTGCAGGCCGGCGCATCGCGCTCGTGGTCGATGACGGCGGCTGGCGCAATACCACCGCCTTCGATCTCGGCGTGCGATCGATGGGCGGGCTGTGCGTGCACGCGCCGATCCGTCTCAACGCGACGGAGGCGGTGGAGGATCTCGCCGCCTATCTCGACAACTGGTTCGATGCGGTGGTCTGCCGCACGCCGGAGCTCGAGATGCTCTATGCCTTGTCGCATTGGGCGCAGGCGCCGGTGATCAACGCACGCACGCGGCAGAACCATCCCTGCGAGACGCTCGGCGACCTCGCCTTCCTGTGGCATCGCCGCGGCGCGATCGAGGGATTGAAGATCGCCGTGGTGGCGCCCGCCGCGAACATCCTGGGCTCGTGGATCGAGGCCGCGCAGGTGCTTCCGATCGAAATCGTCCAGGTCTATCCGGCACGATGGCATGCGCCGGGAGATTCGCCGCGTTTTCGCGTCGCGACCGATCTCGGCGAATTGCAGGACGCCGACGTGATCATCACCGATTGCTGGCTGGGAGATGACGATGCCGGCGACCTGCAGGACTATCAGATCACCGCGGCGCTGCTGGATGGCCTGCGGCCGGACCTGGACTTCCTGCCCTGTCCGCCGGTGACGCGCGGGCATGAGGTCTCTGCCGATGCCATGCTGCATCGCGCCTGCCGGGTGGTGCAGGCCAAGGCATTCCTGCTGCATGCCCAGAATGCCGCGCTCGAATGGGTGTTCGGCGGGCCCTGAGGCCGAGGCTGAAGCGCCTTGCGTGCCGCTGCTGCCACGATCGGAGGCGCTGGCGTTTACGGCGCGACCGGCCGCGCCTATGCTCGGACATGTCCCCGATCCATTCAGTCCTGCTCGACCTCGACGGCACCCTGATCGACTCGCGCCCCGGCATTGCCGCGAGCACGCTGGCCGCCTTGCGCTCGCTCGGACATGCGCCTGACGACACGCTCGACGTCACCGCTGTCATCGGCCCGCCGCTGCAGGACATGCTGCGCGTGCTGCTGCAGGCCTATGGCGACGACCGTGTCGACGACGCCGTCTTGGCCTATCGTCAGCACTATGGCGACATCGGCCTGTTCGGCTGCGCGCTCTATCCCGGCATTCGCGAGGCGCTGCAGGAGCTGCAAGGTGCCGGCCTGCGCATCTATCTCGCGACGTCGAAACGTGAGGTGTTCGCGCGGCGCATCCTGGAGCATTTGGATCTGGCCTCGTTGTTCGCAGCCATTCACGGCTCGGTGCCGTCGGGTGCGCTCGACCACAAGCCCGAGCTGCTGGCGCATATTCTCACCCAGCGGAATATCGCCGCGCGGGACAGCCTCATGGTCGGCGACCGCCGCCACGACGTCGCCGGCGCCCACGCCGTCCGGATGAAGAGTCTCGGTGTGCTCTGGGGCTATGGCAGCCGCGACGAGCTCGAAACCGCGGGCGCAGACCGTCTCGTGGAAAATCCCGCCGATCTCGCGCGCGCGGTGCTGTCGATGTTGCAGCGTGAGTCCGGTTAGAAGCAATTGCCGGACGCATGACGACGTCGGGGCATGTCGCCAATCTTGCACCGGAACCGGAAAGCCGCGAAGATCGTGGCCAGCTCAGTGATCATCCGGGAATACCAGCCACATGCAGTTCGACGACGTCATCCTCGGCCGCCGCAGCATCCGCGGTTACAAGCCGGATCCCGTGCCGCGGGCGCTGATCGAGGAGATCCTCACCCTGGCGATGCGCGCGCCGTCGTCGATGAACACCCAGCCGTGGAATTTCTACGTCATCACCGGCGAACCGCTCGATCGCATCCGTGCCGGCAACACCGAGCGCATGATCGCCGGCGTGCCGCAGTCGCGCGAATTCCGCATCGGCCAGCCGTTCGATGGTGCGCACCGCGAGCGCCAGATCGGCGTCGCCAAGCAGTTGTTCTCCGCCATGGGCATCGCGCGCGACGACAAGGAGAAGCGTCAGGACTGGGTGCTGCGCGGCTTCCGCCAGTTCGATGCCCCGGTCTGCATCATCGTCACCTATGACCGCGTGCTCGCCGGCAGCGACGATACGCCGTTCGACTGCGGCGCCGTCACCAATGCGCTCGTCAACGCCGCCTGGTCGCGCGGCCTCGGCGCCGTGATCAACAGCCAGGGCATCATGCAGTCACCGGTCGTGCGCGAGCACGCCGGCATCGCCGACGACCAGGTCATCATGAAGAGCATCGCGCTGGGCTGGCCGGATCATGATTTCCCGGCGAATGCTGTGGTGTCGGAGCGCAAGTCGGTGAAGGAAGCGACGGTGTTCGTGGGTTTCGAGGATTAGTCGTCGCTTCGTCTCTCGATCATGGCGCGCCCGCGGCGCGGCAATCAAGCTGCGCCGTTCAGCAGCACCCAAAGCCGCGCGATCCGGCCGTCGACGATCTCTGCCACATCGGCGCCGGTCACCGCGACAGGGCCGCCGTTCGGCCCCGCCTGCCAAGCAAGATGAGCCAGGCCATGGTGACCCACCGCGGGTCCTGAGGGCACGAAGGTGAAATCGGGCCCGAACTGCTCAAGCAGTTCGCCGGCGACGCGCGAGATTTCGGCCCGGCCCTGGATGACGTTGGTCGGCTCGAACATGACGGGGGCTTCCACGAACAACTCGGCGATCGCATCTGCGCGCTTTGCCGGATCGCGCTCATTGAAAACGCGGTTGAGGTTCGATCGAAGAAGATCGTCGTAATCGGCTGATAAGTGCGACATGGCTTGTTCCCTTTGTTTGCCTTTGTCCCAGCGCGCAACGATGGTCGAGCGCAGGGCTGTAGTCACTGTGGAGATCCAACGGCTCGCTCGGTGTGACGTGCCAGCTGTGCTGCTGGCCTCACACCTGTCGCCTCAGACCTGTGCCTGGCCGCGACGAACAACTCGGCGCCGTTGACGAAGTAGCCGCGCACGGACCACGGAGATGGTGAGTACGGCGCCACCGCGATCTCGTCCGCTGAGACATCGTAGCTGCGCCTTTGCCCACCCTGCTGCGCGTGCGCGCCATCGTTTTGATCCATGCTTCCACCGGCAGCGTCAGCGCTGCTGCTCCAACGGCAGCGGAGCCGCGGCCTTGCGGGTCTGGATAGCGATGTTGCTGCGGACCTCGCGCACGATCGACAAGCTCAACAGCCGTTCGACCAGGAATTGCCGATAATGCTCCAGATCAGCAGTGACGACCTCGAGCAGGTAGTCCGAATCTCCTGACACCAGATGACAGGCGAGGACCTCGGGCATGGCACAGACGGCCTCTTCGAAGGCCAAAGCATGCTCATTTGCGTGTTCTTCGATCTTGATGGCGAGGAATGCCGAGAACCCAAGTCCGACGCCGTCACGGTTCAGGACGGCGCGATAGCCTTGGATGATGCCTTCCTGCTCCAGACGCTTCACACGACGCAGGCAAGGGGATGGCGACAAGCCGACCCGCTCGGCAAGCTCGACATTGCTGAGCCGCGCATCGGCCTGCAACTCCCTGATGATGCGCTGGTCGATCGCGTCGAGCCTGACTTTTGGCATATCTCTGACAATGGCAGCTTCAGAAGAGGGGTTTGTTGCGTAGGAGGCCAGGATGATAGCACAGTTTGCAAGGACATGCGCGCGGGGGCCGGGTCAGAATTGAGACCGTCAAAAAACCCGGAGATCCCGAACATGGCCGATATCGCCACCCTCCCCGCACTTGTCGCCGCCGTCGAACTATACTTCGATACGATGTTCGATTCCGACATCGGCCGTTTCGACCGCGTGTTTGCGCCGACCGCGCAACTGCATGGCTTGCGCGATCAGAAATTGCGGGTCCTGACCGCAGCCGAGTATCGTCATCTTCTGGCGGACAATCCCTCTCCGAAGTCGAAAGGCGCGCCACGCCGCCAGGAGATTCTGCTGATCGACGTCGCGTCACCGTCGCAAGCGGTCGTAAAGGTGAGAGTCCGGATCGATCTGATCCTCTATACCGACTATCTCTGCTTCCACCTGATCGATGGGCAATGGATGGTGACGGCCAAGTCATTTCACATCGAGCTGTAGCTGTAGGGTGGGCCAAGCGGCCGCCGACAGGCGGCGGCGTGCCCACCATCGATCAGCGCGTTGATCAGCGAGATGGTGGGCACGGCGCCACCACGAGTGTGCGCCGAGGCCGCCAGCATGGCTGCTCCTTTGCGCACCTTACGACGTATGCGCGTCGGGCAACTGCGCCGCTGCATTTTGCGCTTGCTAATTTTCCGAATTCATGATCTTATTCGCGCATCCCGTCCTCATGCAGAGGGGCGTACGCGTCGTCACGATACGTTGAGGCGGGGAGCGGTGGACGCGGGCCTGTCAGGTGCTCAAGCGCTGGACGATTGGCAGCTCGCGGACGGTCAAGCCGTGTGGTCCTGGCGCCCCGATGCTGGCGCCAAGCCTCGGTGACATGACGTGTCATCAGGTGACGGGGGCAAGAAAGCCGGTTCCCGGGGAGAGCACGGAGCAGCCGTTAAACCCATCGCGCAGGGAGGGCCGGGATGTCTCGGCTGAACCTGTGGTACCTGCCGCCTGCATTTTTTTTCCGCAGGCGGGCCATGGGAGCAGCCAGCTCCCGGCCTTCCCTGCGCCCTCGGCTATTCAAGGGCGTGAACGATCCGCAAAGCTCGGGTAAATCAGGCCGCGAGATCGCTGAGGCGCGCCCGATCTTCAGGCGCTCAGCGAAGATCGCAATTCCCATGGTTGGTGATGAGAATGCAAATTCGGCGAACTCGCTCGGTGCTCACCTCGCCCCGCTTGCGGGGAGAGGTCGGATTGCATCGAAGATGCAATCCAGGTGAGGGGGTACAGGTATCTCCGCAGTCACTCCCGATGCGGCTGCCCCTCACCCCAACCCTCTCCCCGTGAAGAACGGGGAGAGGGAGCGC
>NZ_BSCT01000009.1 GCF_030159255.1 Bradyrhizobium sp. SSBR45G
CGGCTGAAGTTCTGGCTCATCAGAAAGTAGCGCTCGACGGTTTTGTCCGTGCCGCGCTTGCTGGTGATCCGCGCGACGGCTTTGAGGCCTGGAAAGTTGTGCCTCGCCTCCATGTCCTTCACGGGCACCACGAGCGCACTGCGCTTTTCCTTGCGGCCATGGTCCGCATCGGTCGTGGCAACCGCTTTGCTGCCCTTGCGCGCCGCTGCGGCGATCGCCGCCCGTGCGTCGGCCAGCAAAGCGGGCTGGTTCTCCTTCACCGCCAGGACGTAATCGCCACCTCGCGCCACGATCTGCTTGGCCATCTCGCGATGGCAGTGCAGCGCGTCGGCTGTCACCACGCATCCCTTGAGTTGCAGAAGTTGCAGCAACTGCAAAGCGCCGTCCACTTCGTTGTTGTTCGGCGCCAGAACGTTGGCCAGAGCCATCTGCGTCTGCGCCGCCCATGCCGTGACCATGACCGGCGGCATGTGGCTCTTGCCGCGCTCGTAACCACGCCGGAGCGCCTTTCCATCCAGGGCGATCACGCCCTGCGGCCGTGCGATCTTCGCGCCTTCGGCGAAGGCCTCCATGAAGCGCCGGAATGCCGTCTCGAACGCCTTCGGGTCGAGCATGCGGAACACACGGCTGAACGTGTCGTGGCCCGGCAGTCCATGCTTGAGGTCCAGCACATCTTTCCAAATATAAGCCTTCAACCGCGCAAACAGCGCCATGTCGGTACAACTCGTGGCCCCGCACAACGTCGCCATCAGCGCAATGAACAAAAGCTCCGTCAGATCGTGCAGCGCATTGTCCGCGCGCGGATCCGGCAGGTCTTCGAAGCATTCCGAGAATCGATCCATCGGCAGCTCCTTCCAACTCAGAAGCCACCTTCAGAATCGATTTTTGACCGGATCACAATGCCTTACAGGGCTAGTTCACATGCGATTCCCCTGAGGGATGGTGGGGGAGGCAGGACTCGAACCTGCGAAGCCATGAGGCGGCTGATTTACAGTCAGCTCCCTTTGCCACTCGGGACACTCCCCCGTACCGATGGCAGTTGAAGGCCGGCCGCAGGAAACAGCGGTTGAGCGACCATCAGCGCCATGGAGACGGTAAGGCCGCGGGGGCCCGATGAGGGCTGCGCGCGACCGGGGCCCTTATGATCGAACCGGGACCGTAAAGTCAACCAAGGCCCGACGAATTTTCGCAGCCGGCGGTGCCAAATTGCCAGAATCCGCAGGCCGTGACAGAAGCTCAGGTCATGAGCGAACGTGACCGAAAGCCCCCTTTTCGCCGCCAAGGCGGCAAATTCACCGGCAAACCGCGCGGTTTCGACCGGCCGCAAGCCCGGCGGGAGCGCGACTCGGGCGCGGATGGCCCGGTCATTCTCTATGGCTGGCATACCGTGACCCTGGCGCTCGCCAATCCCCAGCGCCGGATTCGCAAGCTGTACCTCACCGAGAACGCCGCGCGCCGGCTCGCCGACGAGCGCATCGAGACGCGGGTGACGCCCGAGATCGTGCGCCCGAGCCAGATCGACCAGCGGCTCGGGCCGGACGCCGTGCATCAGGGGCTGCTCGCCGAGGCCGATCCGCTACCCTCGCCCGACATCGACACGCTGAGCCCCGAGGGCATCATCCTGGTGCTCGACCAGATCACCGATCCGCACAATGTCGGCGCCATCCTGCGCTCGGCGGCGGCGTTCGACGTCAAGGCGATCATCACGACCGCGCGCCACAGCCCGGAGGCCACCGGCGTGCTGGCCAAATCGGCCTCGGGCGCGCTGGAGCTGGTGCCGATGATCACGGTGCAGAACCTCGCCCGTGCGCTGGCCCGCCTCGACGAGCGCGGCTTCCAGACCGTGGGGCTCGACAGCGCCGGCGACACCGACATCGCCGCCGTCACCCTGCGCCAGCCGCTCGCGCTCGTGCTCGGCGCCGAGGGCAAGGGCCTGCGGCAGTTGACGCGTGACACCTGCAGCGTGGTGGCGCGTCTCGACATGCCCGGCGCGATCAAGAGCCTCAACGTCTCCAACGCCGCCGTGCTTGCACTCTATGTCGGGGCCAGCCGGCTGGGGTTGATGGGCGGATGATCCCCGAGGGGCGCGCTGATCGCCGCGCGTGAGACCCGGCCATCCGCCTGCAGTCCGGACGACAAAACGCCCGCGCGCATGAAGCGCACGGGCGTTTGCTGAGAGCTTGTTCGGGCCGATCAGTAGTAGCGGCGCAGCACGCGCCGGCCGTGATAATAGGGCGAGGCGCCCCAGCGATAGGCGTGCTGCGGCTGCGCATAGACCACTTCAGGCGCGACGCGGGTTTCCTCGTAGGCGTGGTGACGATGGTGATAGCGATAGACCGGGATCGCCCGCTCCTCATAGGCCGGATACGGCGCGAAGGCGCCGGGGCCGCTATAGGTCGGGCCCTGGTTGACATAATAGTACTGCCGGGTCGGCTCGGGCAGCCGTTCATAGCTGACGCCGCAGCTGCCGCAGCCGGTGTGACCATAGGTGTAGCCGGGATGATAGGTGTAGGCCGGCTGATAGCTGTAGGTCGGCTGATAGGCGACGGTCGGCGCACACGGGCTCGCATAGCCGCACGGTGCGCAGGCGGAGGCGCCGCAGGCGGCGGCTGGCGCACTGCCCGCAACAGCGAGACCGACGATGGCGACAAGTCCTGAAATCACTCCACGCATGAACACTCTCCTGATGATCTGTTTTTTGTTTGAACTCATTGTCGATGGACAGCTGCTACCGGCGATAGGCCGGCGGCGGATTGGCATAATCGCCCGGCACTCCGTCCTCTCGCGGCGCGAGGATGACGTTCGGCGGCGACATCGGCACCTCGGGCTGGACCGGCTGCATCTGCGACTGGGCGCCCCACGAGCGGGAATAGCTTTCGGCCGGCTTCGGCAGCTTGCGGTTGGCCGGCGGCTCGATTTCCATGCGGCCGTAGCCGGGCTTCGCGCCGAGCGTCGGATAATAGTGGCCGACGTTGGGCTCGGGCTCGACCGGACGGCCGCCATAGAGGGAGGGCTGCATGTAGTTGCCCTTGCCGAGGCTGGTCTGGCCCTCGACGACGGCATAGGACGCATCGATGCCGTTGATGACGACGGGCACGCCGGGCCGCTGCGGGATCACGATTTCGAAGCCTTCGCTGGCGAGCGCGGCGGACGCCGTCCCGATCAGAATCGCGAGAGCTGTTGCACAACGCATGAATTCACGCCCCGGTTGCTGTCCTATCAATAGCGCAACGCGCGCCCGGATGGGTTAAACGCGCGGCTCAATCTGCCGGTAAGGCTAACGCACGAGCCATTCCTTCGGGTTAAGGCGCCAGGCCGGTTCGCACGCGACGGTTAATGGGGGATCATCATCCGCCTGTGGCCGCCGCGATCATGTGCCCTCCGATCGCCATGTCATCAAACGCGCCTGCCCTGCCCGCAAGCCTGACCGCCTCGCCCGCCACAGCGGGTTGCCGTTCGCATTTTCCTCTGCCGCGAGCCGCCGGCGAAAAACATCGACGCAGCGGCGGAACAGCAGCGGCCGGATGCGCTTAAGCTTCGGGGCGCAACGACGGAGTCAACCCATGATCAGATCTGCAATTCTCGGGGCTGCTGTTCTCGCAACCGCGCTCGCCGGCCCGGCGATGGCGCGCGACATGCACCACCGCCACATGGACCACCATATGGCTGGCCACGACGCTGCGATGATGCAGCAGCGCACGGATGGCGGCTGGAACAATGACTGGAACCGCCGCGGCACTGGCTTCTGGCCGACCGACATCGCCGTCGGCGCAGTCGGCACCGCGGCAGGCATCGCGGGTGCCGCGATCGGCACCGCCGGCGCCATTGCCACTGCGCCATTCCGCACCGCGGATGCCTATGCCTATGATCCGGGCCCGTATCGCTTCAGCCAGCCCGGCTATGATCGCGGCCCGAACGGCTATTACGGCGACTGGAACAGCTACGCCACCCGCAATGGACTGGTGTGCCGTCCCGGCACCGTGTTCAAAGGCAGCGACGGCCTGATGCACATCTGCCAGTAAGGCCGGCTTGGCGGCGTTCGACAGGGGCGGCCTCACGGCCGCCCTTTTTGCGATCTGGACTCAATCCTGCGGGCGCGTGCAACGCCAGTAGCCTCTGTGCATCAACTCTGGTAGGAACACCGCGCTTCGGAGGCCCTCGCCGCACCTGCAAGGTCGAGACCTCCGACACCACCCATCAGGTGCCTTCGCCGGCTTAGCTCAGCGGTAGAGCAGCGGTTTTGTAAACCGAAGGTCGGGGGTTCAATCCCCTCAGCCGGCACCATCCCCCGCAGAACCACTCGTGCCGGAAGGTCGCAGTTCTCGGGATCGGCATCTCGTCGGACGAGCGGTCAGTTCGGCTTCGTCCTGACAGCGGCTGCTGACGGCTTGAGCGCGGCTCCTGACGCCGGCTTCGGGGGCGCCCATTCCGCGTCCGGGACGGGGCCGCCGCCGTCCCCGGTCGGGGCCAGGAGCTGGCCCGGCACTTGATCCGTCACCTGAACCCATCCCTGGGTGGCGCAGAACAGCCCGAGCAGACAGCCTTTGACGGCCAGCATCTTCGCCCCCTCTCGCCAGATCGAGACGCCGTAGGTCTTGCCGTCCTCGGCATTGTAGACCTCTCCCGCATGGCGGCCGTCGGCGTTCAGCTTCAGGCCGAGCAGCATCTGGTGGCCGAGCAGCAGGCGGCCGCGCCTGGCCGGATCGGGGTTCAGGCGGTCGCGAAATGGCTGCCCCTTGGCATCGGCGGACTCCTTCATCCAGACGATGTAGCCGCAGATGCGATCGGCCATCGCGCCACAGCGCTCGATGCGGACGCGGGCGCGGCCGTCCTCGGTCAGCCAGGTGCCAACCGGATCACTCACCGTTGCAGCCTGACCGCGGCCCTCCGCCATCGACACGATCAGGCTGACGACGATGCGCAGGCCGACGCGCAGAACGAATCTCACAGTCATGTTCAGGATCCTCGTTGTCTCCAGGGTCTCAAGCCATGCGCTCGTGCGACAGGCCGGCCGTCGCTGGCGGCCGCGCCGCGTTGGCCGGTGCCCTCGATTCCAAAGCGCGGCAGCGCGGCTGCCGTCGTGAGCCGCCAACCGCGGGCCCGGCGCAGTCCGTCCCGCCCCCTCACTGGAGCTGTGCGACCAGGGCATCGGCCCCCTTGTCGATCCCGGCTTCGGCCGCCGCGAGCGCGCCGACGCTGGCCTTGATGTCGTAGGGCGTCGGATACTGCTTGCTGACGAAGGCGTTCAGCAGCCGGCCGTTCGCGGCATCGAAGATCTCGGCGGCGTAGAACACCGAGCCGGTCAGCAGCCCCTCGCCATCGCGTGCGCTGCACGCCGTTGTAGACGGCTCCAGCGAGATCGAAGCGCGACGCCGTGCCCAGCACCGGCGTGTTGGCGACGGCGCCCGTCAAGGTGAGCCGCACGCGCAAGGTGTTCGGACCGCGCTGATTGACGAGCTGGAAGCGCGCCGACAGGCTTTCCTGGAAGCGCGCGCGCATGTAGGCGGCGAGCTTCGCCTTGTCGGGCTCGGGCATGTCACCGAACTGGTGATCACGGCCGCGATAGATCACGACTGGGTCGAGCATGACCTTGT
The DNA here is from genome assembly GCF_030159255.1 of Bradyrhizobium sp. SSBR45G. GTDB lineage: Bacteria > Pseudomonadota > Alphaproteobacteria > Rhizobiales > Xanthobacteraceae > Bradyrhizobium. The sequence continues at coordinate 5,595 of NZ_BSCT01000009.1, forward strand.
CATAGCTGCGCCAGTCGGCGGCGGCCGCGTAGCGGTAAGGCACCCGCCCGGACGGATCGGAGGAATTCGGCGCCAGATAGCGCGCCGATGCCATCTCGGAATAGGCTACCGGCGTCACCGTGTTGCAGCCGGCGCAGAGAGCCGCGGCAGCCATTGCCACCCAACCGGATATCCGGACTCGAACCACCATTTCCCTCTCTCCTTATCGTGCGGCCTGTTGCAGAGCACAATCAGTGTTGCCATCCAATAAAACCGACTAGACGGTTTGTAAAGTGGCACGATGAAGATTGCGTTAATCCGGCGGCAAGGACCGGACGGACGGCGACGCGCCAACGCGCGTCCATCCACGGCGCTTTGCCGACTCAGCGCCTGGCCGCGACGTCCTGCTCGAACCCCGTCCATTGGCGATCGTCGAGCAGGCGGGCGAACAGGCGATCGAGTTCCGGCTGCTCGAGCGGCGAGACGCGGAGCATCGTCATCAAGGCGAGCCCGCGGGCCGCCGCCCATCGCAGCACGGCGAGGTCGGCGTCGTCAGCTTCGTCCCGGATCTCGGCCACTCTCTCGGCATCCTTCGCTCGGGCGTCCGCCAGCAATCCGGGCTCCTGCGCAAGCGCGCCGAGCATGGCCTGCGCCACCGAATATTGCTGGGCGATCAGCTCACGCGAGATCGCGATCTGGGTGGCGAGCTCTGGCTGATCCGCCCTGCCCGCTTCAGCCCTGAACTTGCCGGCAAATTCGTCGAAATGGGCGAACTGCTGCTCGAGCAGCGCCTTGAGCACCGCTTCCTTGTTGGGAAACTGGTGCATCAGCCCGCCCTTGCTGAGGCCGCTTTCGCGCGCGATCGCGTCCAGCGTCAGGCGCCCCGGACCGTCGCGGGCGATGATGGTGAGGGCGGCGGTCAGCGCGGCCTTGCGCGACCGTTCGGAGCGCGAGGGATTGTCCATCGGAAAATGCCAAGTCTCGCGGGAGGTGCATGGGGTTCGGGCAGAGGAGAGCGAGACTGCGCTCCTGCCCAGAGGTGTTAGGCGAGAGCCACCCTCTTCTGTCAAGCCGCGCCTCTCGGATCGGGGCGCAGGAACCATCTGCACACCGGCGGATTGACGGTACCGGCTTCCGCGGGCGGGACGAAACGGGCTCAGACTGTGGCAACAATATTGCCACATCTCAACCAGGACTCTCACTTATCCCCAGAAGTCACTGGTCTTTCAGCTTGATTTCACAGCGAGCATTTGTTGCAATTGCGACTTCTGGGGGACAATCGCATGTCGTGGAAGGAAGAGCGTGATGCGCTGATCGCGCAGACGATGGCTTTCGTGCAGTCGGTGACCGGCAAGCCGGCCGACTTCTCCCAGTTCGAGCTGCCTGCCGTCCCGGTTGGGACTCCGGTCACGCCCCAACAAGCCGCCGCGACGCGTGGCGCGCCCGCTGTTGCACGGCCCGCTGCTGTCACCCTGACCGAGGCCGACGCCTCGCACGCCGACCACTCGCACGCCAACCAGGGGCCGAATCCTGCTGCCATCCCGTCGCCTGACACCAGAGCGCGGGAGTTTGCAGCTCCGGACGCGGCCCCTGCCCGCCCGAGCATGGGGCTCCCCGAACGTTTCACCAGCATCGCCTCGCAGCTCGATCTGCAGCGCGACATGCAGGCTGAAATCCGCGCTCGGGTCGCCCGCTTCCGCGCTCATCAGGAACGCTTCAACCGCGAGCGCCAGGAATATTTCAGCGCGACCTTGGCCCGTCTGAAAGCGTCGGCCGAGGGGACGGAGCTCCCCGAGGACTGAGCGCGCCTGCGCACGGTGATCGGTGCCCGCAAGCGGCATGCCGGCTCACAGCCAGGCGCACAGAAGCGCCAGGTTGGCGATGAAGGCGAGCAGCAATCCACAGGCGAGTGTCAGCTGGATCCGCCCGCAAAAGATGTGGAGATCGGTTCCCATGACTTAACCATCCGGCGATTCTGGCCCCGGAGTCCCACGGATTCTTTTTCCAAAAATTTAGGACTCGTTTACGACTCGCCGCGGCCGAAAAGGCCGCTTTCCGGCCGCGAACACGCCCGTGTCTCGCTACAACCGCTGTTCATCGTCGGTTCATCCTTCGCTTCTCTGGAGCCGTTTGGAATGCCCTATGCGCTGTTTTGCAATGAGGCCAAGCTGAGCAAGACCTATCCGACCGAGGCTGATGTCTGGCGGCTGGCGCGGCAGAGTGGGCTGGTGGTGGATGTGATGATCAATGCGCGCCGCGCGGGCGGGCATCTGCAACTCGACAATGATTACGAGATCCGTCCCTGCGCTGCCGAGCCGGAAGAGGATCCGTGGCAGAACCGGGCCGAGGCCGAGCAGGAGTTCAACCTCCCCTACGCGTCCTGATCGTCTTGCGCGGCCTCCACTCTCCTGGGCCTTCCCGGAGACGCGCAACAGAAAGCAACGAGGCCGGCTGTGGCCGGCATCACGCGACACATGCAGCGGGATAGCGGGCCCAAAGGGCCCTGGCAGCGGTTATCATGCGCTGACGCCCGGATGACGGGCCCGTTCGGCGGCAGCTTTCGCAACAGGATTTGCAGAGACGATACCGCGATCAGCGGGCAGCCGAAGCTGTCCGCTGCAGTGTTGCCATGACGTCCGGGCCTACGGCGTGGCCGTCGCCAGCGAGGCGGTTTCAGCCGGAAGGGCGACACAAGCGCGCTTGCGGCTGACGCCGCGGATCGCGCCGGTCACCTTCAGCACCTTGCCCGAGGGGCAGGACGCGGCTTGCACCAGCGCCACCTCGTAAGGAGCCAGCATCAACGGTTCGGACTTCAGGACGGTCTGGGCAGAACACGGCAAAACGGCCGCCGATAACAACAGCACGGACAACAAGATACGCATGTGGGATGATCCATCAAACCGGCGGACTCATAATATCAACTGGTGGCGAAAGTTTCACGAAGGTTTGAAAATTTTTTTGCACTGCGTGAGCACCCCTGAAACCATCGTTGGCCTCAGGCCGGACACAGCAAAACGCCCGCGCCGAGGCGCGGGCGTAGGACAATGATGTCATTGCCGGGGCGGTCAGCTAAGCCGTCCAGCTGCGCCATCTCAGCCGGAGGACTCAGTATTTGCCCGCGACCGGGCCACCCCAGCCGAAACGATAGTTCACGCCGACCTTGACAGTATGGTCCTCGTTGTTGAACCGGCTGCCCACAACCGGTGCCGGACCACCCGTGAAAGTGGTGTTACCAAAATTATAGTACTGATACTCGGCTTTGGCCGACCAGCTCGGTGCGAACATGTATTCGAGGCCGGCGCCGACGGTGTAGCCATCCTTGGTGTTGCCGTTCGTGGTGAAGCCGGCCGGCACGCCGGCGACGCTCACGCCGAGGCCGTTACCGTCACGCCAGGCATAGCCGCCCTTGGCATAGACCAGCGCCGGTCCCCAGGTGTAGCCGAGCCGCCCGGTCACCGAGCCTAGCTGGTTGGCGCCGCTCGAGGTCACGACCGTCGCGCCGGGAAAGCCAAAATTGGTGGTGTTGCGATCCATCCAGCTGTACTGGGCCTCGATGCCGACCACCCAGTTCGGTGCGAACTGATAGTCGAAGCCGCCCTGCACGCCGCCAAGGAAGCGGCCGTTGTTGCCCTCGAGGCCGTTGCCGCCCGCGAACGCACCGCCCAGATGCCCGCCGATATAGAAGCCCGTCCAGTTGTAGATGGCCTGCGGCGGCGTCATCGGGGGCGCCTTTGTATAGGTGCGGGCCGGCATGTCGGCGGCGAAGGCCGGGACAGCCAGAGCGGTCAAAGCCACTGCACTGAAAACAACGCGTTTCATGGAATGTCCCTGTTATTCGTTTGCGACATCAATTGAACATCGTGGCCGCATTTGGGTTGCCCGATGGCGGTGACGCAGCTGTGATTGCGTCAGCGTGTCACCAGCGAGCAACAAAGGCCTTATGTTCCATAGGCTTCCCGAATATTTCGTGAAGCTGCACGCCGCGCCCGACATTTGGTCGCACTACGGCGGCAAAGCGGTTCGATACATCCCCGATTTGTGATCACGACCGCGTCCTGACAACCCGCTGCGACGACTTGGCAGGTCTGCGTCGAGAGCACGGAGCCGCAGCGGCCTCGGGGCGATCACACGAGCTCCATTGAAGCACCCCGCTGCGCGTCCGCTCACCGAGGCGGCCGCGTCAACGCGTCATGGCGGCCAACTCTGGAAATGGCCCGTAGGTTGAGCCGGCGCAAAGCTCGCCTCCCTCCTCGATCAGGCGATCGAAGCGGCCGTCGACATAGACGGCCGCGCGCTCTCTGGCAGGACGGTAGCTGCCGTCGGATTCTCGGGCCGCATAGCGCACGCAGGTGACATAGCGCAGCCGTCCGCCGACCGTCCGCTGCACCGGCTCGGCCAGGACGCCCTCACGCACCCCCACGGGATTGTTCAGGTAGGTCCTGAGATAGGACACGATCTCGCCGCGGTAATTGGTCGGAAACGGCTGGTTCGCGACGCCGCGGTCGCCGGTGTAGGAGATGCCGCGATTGTCTTCGTTCATGAAAGCAGCCGGTCCGCCGCTGGCGCAGCCGGCCAGCAACAGCGCCAGCGTCACCGCCGGCCACCAAGTCGATCTCCCCATCCGCACAGCGCCCAACTCTGAAAGACATGTCCGACGCCCGCTTCTAACCCAAAGCCGGCAGTCAGGGAAATCGTACCGCTCACGCCACCGCCAAACGGCGGCCGCCGGCACACGTGAGGCGCGCCGGCGGCACAACACCTGATGGCCTTCTGATGGACGACGTGACCGTCGGCCGGGCCGATCAGCCGCGGCGGGTCGCCGGCGTCAGGCGCTTGACGCTCATCGTCTTGTGGCCGGTCAGCGAGGCATGCTGAACCTTCACCTTGTCGTGATGGCGAAGGTGCGCGGTATGCCGGTGCGTGTGGCGGAGCAGCGAGGCGTGCGGCTTGGTCTTCGACTTGCCGACCGTCGGCTTCATCTCATTGGCCTTGTCGCCAACCTGCGTGCCGCCCGCCTTCGCGGCGTCCGACTTGCCGGCCTCCGTCTTCGCCGCGTCGGTCTTGGCGGTGCCGGTGGTCGTGCCGGTGATCTGCGTCGACTTCGCGGACGTATCGGTTTTTGCAGGACCTGCGGCGAATGCGGGCGCAGCCAGGATCGACGCGGCGAGGAGCGCAACGGACATTGTCTTCAGCATGGTCGTCTCCGTGATGTTGAAGATCTGGAGACACCATCCAGTGGCGGATGGGCTCGTGATCATGGATGCGACCATAGGGAACCGGCACTGAACCCACCCTGAAGTAAAGCGAATGTTTCAGTTCATGCAGATGAAGGGATAGTCATCGAGATGACTGGCCTGTCACCATGTGGCCAGTATAATGCACCGATCGCGGCGCAAAATCCGCGCAAATGACCGGGAATATTTCGCAGCTGCGGAAGTTCTTCTCCGCATGCAGTCACCTGTTGGATCGACAACTCGGGAGATACGAATGAAAAAGTCTGCGATCAGGATTGCCACGCTGGCACTTTGCGCGATGGCCGTGGCCTCCGGGCCGCTGCTTCTGTCGAAGGCTTATGCCGCGGGCAGCGAGACTCCGTCTTCGCCGCCGCCGGACAAGAAGAAGAAGGACAAGAGCTCGAGCATCGAAGATCCGAAGTTCCTCGCGGCCTATCGCACGGCCTACACCTCGATCTATGATCGCGGCGATTACACCACCGCGATCCAGCAGCTCAAAGCGCTGAACCGCGAGGATGTCGCCGACGTCGCCAATCTGATCGGGTACTCCTACCGCAAGCTCGGCAACTACCAGGCCTCCAAGCAGTATTACGAGCAGGCCCTGGCGGATGATCCGAACCACGTGCGCACCTGGCAGTATTACGGCCTGTGGCAGCTCGAGCAGGGCAACCGCGAGCAGGCCAAGTACCACCTCGACAAGGTGGCGCAGCTCGCCGGCACCAACAGCGCCGAATATCGCTCGCTGGCCGACGCGCTTGAGAAGCAGCCGGGCACTGGCCTCGTCTACTGACGACACGCGATCGGATCTGCTCCGATCTCGACAGTGGCGCAACCCGAAAGGGTTGCGCCATTTCTGTTTGTCGGCCGCGGATTGTCGGCTAAGGATGAGCGTCGCTGCCATCCATTTTCATCATTCGATTTGAACGGGAGATTGCCGCGTGGAGTCCTGGCTTGGCGCAGCGCTCGACTATGTCCGCGACTGGATGGCTTTTCAGGTCGAGGTCTCCGGGCAGCCCGGCTGCATCATCGCCATTGCTCATCGCGGCGAAATCGTCCTGGAAGCCGCCTATGGTCACGGCAATCTCGACACCGGCGAGCGGCTAACGCCGCGACATCGCTTCCGCATCGCCTCGCATACCAAGGCGTTCACCGCCGCCGGCATCATGCGCCTTCGCGAACAGAAGCGATTGAAGCTCGACGATGCGGTCGGCCAATACGTCAAGGACCTGCATCCGGACATCGCGACAGCGACCATCAGCCAACTGCTGTCGCACACCGCCGGCCTGATCCGCGACGGCAAAGATTCGGGTCAGTTCACCGACGGCCGCTCCTATCTCGACCGGGACGAGCTGCTCGCCGAGCTGAAGCTTCCGCCGGTGATCGATCCGAACACCCGCTTCAAATATTCCAACCACGGCTATGGCCTGCTAGGCCTCGTCATCGAGGCGATCAGCGGCGAGCCCTACCCGGCGTTTCTCCAGCGCGAGATCATGACGCCGCTCGGTTTGCGCGAAAGCGCGCCGGACATGACGCTGCTCGGCAAGAACGTGCCGTTCGCGCGCGGCCATTCGCGAACCGTGCCGGTCGGCCGCCGTGTCGTGATTCCCGGCGACAATCCGACCAACGCCATCATGGCCGCGGCGGGCGTGGTCGCCACGGCCGCCGACACCGCGCGCTTCTTCGCCCAGCTCGCGCCGAACGCGAAGAAGAGCCTGCTGTCGGTCGCGAGCCGCCGCGAGATGACCCGCCGGCAATGGCGGGTCCCGCAGGACATCGAGGAAGTCTATTACGGCCTTGCCTGATGAGCGGCACCACCGCCGGCTTCGACTGGTTCGGCCATGGCGGCGGCTTCCAGGGCTACATCTCGCGCACCTCGGTGATTCCCGCCCACGACATCGCGATCACCGTGCTCACCAACGCGGTCGACGGCTGGGCGCCCGGCTGGGCCAACGGCATCAAGTTCATCCTGCAGGCCTTCGCCACCCACGGCGCACCATCGCGCAGGACGCACGACTGGACCGGGCGCTGGTGGACGCTGTGGGGCGCGGTCGATCTGGTCCCGTTCGGCGCCCAGGTTCTGGTCGCCAACCCGTCCTTCATCAATCCCTTCATCGATGCCGCCCGCATCGAGGTCACCGGCCGCGACGCCGGCCGCATCGTCCAGGCCGCCGGCTATGCGAGCCATGGCGAACCGGTTCGGCGGGTGCGCACCAAAACCGGCGTCAGCGAGATCTGGCTCGCCGGCACCCGCGTGCGCCCCGAGCGCGTGGTCCGCACGGAGATGGAGCGGAAATACCCGAAGGGACGGCGGAAGAAGGACGCGTAGCGGCAGCGTCGACGCGCAGCCCGGATGAGCGATGGCGACATCCGGGCTCCGAACGACGCTCTCTTCATCGTCATTGCGAGCGCAGCGAAGCAATCCAGGGTGGTGTGCGGGACTCTGGATTGCTTCGCTGCGCTCGCAATGACGGAGCAAGTTGGAAGGGCGGAGGACGTCAGCGGCAACGCTCCTGTAGCCCAGATGATCGACTTGTCCGCCGAAGCTCGCCAGGGCAAGGCAGAAGCGACATCCAGACGACGAACTACTTCATCAGCGCCTCGACCTCGCCGCGGAAAGCCTTCCGCGCATCGTCGCGGGAATAGAACATGTGCCCGCCCGGATAGACCACCAGCTTGACCCGCGGCGGCCGGGCGAAGGACGGCAGCTGGTCGAGCACGATCTTCGAGCCGTAATACGGCGTGGCGAGGTCGAACAGGCCGTGGCCGACCAGCAGCTTCAGCTTCGGGTCGAGCGCCAGGATCTGCCGGATGTCGCTCATCGATTCCGGCGGGCTGATGCCGCGGCCGAAATCCCAGGACCGGTTTACCGCGCCGCTCAACAGCTCATAGGAGCCGTCGGGACGCCAGTTCAGCTTGCGGGTCGTCAGCTCGACCGCGGCGCTGGTCAGCGGCGCGGTGAGCACGTCGCCTGAGGGATCGGCGCTGCGCGAATGGCTGGAATCCGGATAGGGATCGATGCCCAGCACCGAGCCATCATAGCGGCCGGTGATGCGGCCGTTCTTGCGGTCGAACTCGCGGCGAAACTCGGAGACATCGAAGCGGCCGGCAAGTCTGCGGCTGACCGTCTGGTCGATCCCTGTCAGGCTCGCCACCGCGTCGGCGAGCCGGTTGGTCGCCTCCGCATCGGCCTCGCCTTTCACGAGGTCGAGCAGGAAATCGCCGCTGGCGTAACGCTCGACATCGGCGAGATCGGCCCGTGTCACCGGCCCCTTCATCTGCCTGGCGACAGCGGCATAGCTCGGCAGGCTGGCAACATATTGCATCAGGCTGGAGCCGGAATAATCGCGGAAATCCAGCAGCGGAGAGAGCAGGACCAGGCCGCTGACGCCGATGCCCTGGTCCTGCTGCAGGTTGCCCACGATCTTCGGCCCGCGGATCCCGCCATAGCTTTCGGCGGTGATGAATTTGGGGGACGCCAGCCGGTCGTGCTTCTCGAGCCAACGGCGCACCACCAGCGACAGCGAGCGCACGTCGCCATCGACCGAGAAGAAGCGCTTGCGGACCTCGTCGCCGGTCGCGACGAAGCGGCTGTAGCCGGTGCCGACGGGATCGATGAAGACGAGATCGGTGAAGTCGAGCCAGGTTTCGGCATTGGGAAGCAGGTCCGGCTTCGACGACGGCGTCACGCTGGGCGCGTCGATCGAGATGCGCCACGGGCCGGCGTTGCCGAGCTGCAGATAGGCCGAGGACGCGCCCGGCCCGCCATTGAAGAAGAAGGTGACCGGACGGCTCGCACGCTGGGTGCCGTCGAGCTGATAGGAGGTGTAGGCAATGTCGGCCTGAGGCTCGCCCTTGTCGTCGAACACGCGGATCGCGCCTGCCGTCGCCGTAAACGACAAGGTGCGGCCGGGCAGCTCGAGCTTTTGCGTCGTCGTGGAATCCGCCGGCAGCTTGTGCTGCTCGGCTGCCGACGACGAACTGGACGGACCGGCCGACCGATTGCCGGCCGAACCGGTGCGGGATCCGCCGGGCGCCGCCTGCTCCTGCCCGGCTGGAGGGGTATCCTGCGCCCGCAAGGTGGGACCGGCGACCAGAATCGCGAGGGCCAAGGCCGTGAGACCCGATCGCAAGATGGACGACTTCAAACCTGCCATCGGCTCAAACTCCCTGGACGCCAACCGAATAGACCATCGCGGCCCGTAACGCATGAAACGCGGCGGAGAACCAACCTCAACCAACGCTTCCGTGATCCAGGTCACATCAGGGCAAGTGCCTGTGACCGGCAGTTGTGCTATGGGCTCGAACCTCTCGATCCCGTCCAACGTCCCATCAATGGGACAAGAGGCGCACCGCCGGTTGCGATCACGGAGTTCATCATGAAGTTGCCGACGTTCATCGTCGTGGCCCTGACGGGGCTCGTGGCCCCCGCCTTGGCCGGGCCGCCCGCGGCCCTGGTCGAGGACGTCCAGGGCGAGGTCGCCGGCGCTGAATTGATGGATTATGTCGCGCCAGGTCAGGTGATCAAGCTCGGCCGCGACGGCAGCGTGGTCATGAGCTACCTCAAATCATGCCGCCGCGAAACCGTCAGCGGCGCCGGCAGCGTGACCATCGGTCCCGCCGAGAGCACGGCTGACGGCGTCATGCTCAAGAGCGACATCGTCAATTGCGACGCCAGCCATGCGCAGGCAAGCTCGCGTGAAACCAGCGAGGTGGCGGCGACCATCGTGCGCGGCCTGGGGCCGGACAGCGCGCCGCTGGCGCAGGCCGTCATCTACGGCGCCTCGCCGATCGTCGAGGCCAAGGGCCGCGGCACGCTGATCGTCGAACGGCTCGACCAGCCGGGCGAGCGCCAGCAGATCGAGTTGACCGGCCGGCAATACAAGGGCCGCTTCTACGATTTCGCCGGCACCAGCCATCCACTGACGCCGGGCGGCACCTATGTCGCGAGCTTCGGTCCGTCGCGGCTCGTGTTCAAGGTCGACGCGCAGGCCAAGGCCGGTCCCGGACCGGCCATCGGGCGGTTGATCCGGCTCAACTGAAATCGAAAGCAGCTGTCGGTGGCGATCGGACGCCGGACGCGCGACGCGCTCGCCCTCATCGCGATCGCGCTCGCCTGCGTCGGCCTGTTCATCTCGCCGGCGTTCGAGCGCGGCCGCGGCCTGTCCCTGGATGCGCTGACCTGGCTGCGCTTCGAGGCGTTCGGCAACCGGCATGACGCCGCGACCAGTCCCGCCGTCGTGATCGCGATCGACGAGGAGAGCTATCAGGCCCCACCCTTCAAGGGCGCGCCGCTGCTGGCCTGGACCGGCGAGATCGGCCGCGTGCTGACGTCCGTGCTCGATGGCGGCGCCAAGGTGGTCGGCTTCGACATGGTGTTCCAGACCTCGATCGAGCAGTCGGAGATTCCGCTGGGCGATTCGACGCTCGGCGACAAGACGCGCGGCTTCGATCGCGATTTCCTGCGCGCGCTGGCGACCGCCGCAGCCGGCGGCAAGGTGGTGCTCGGCGAGATCTTCGGCGAGCCTCCGATCCTGCCCGCGCCCGGACAGCGCATCGCGGTGCGCCAGCAGCAGAACCTGCGGCCGCTCAACACCTACACCGACAGCGACGATGTCGTCCGCCGACATCCGCTGACGCTGAGCGCGAACGGCAAGGCGATTCCGAGCATGGCGCTCGAGCTGGCGGCACGCGCCCGCGGCACCGCGCCCGTGTTCACGTCCGACGGCGTGACGCTTGGCGATGACCGCGTGCCCAGCAGCGTGCCCGGCATCATGACGTTGAACTTCGCGGGCGGCGCGCAGGACATCCCGACCTACTCCTTCGCCGACCTGCGCGCCTGCGCGGTCAAGGGCGACAAGGATTATTTCCGCCGCGAGTTCGCCGGCAAGGTCGTCCTGATCGGCACGGTCGGGATCGAGGACCGGCGGCTGACGTCGAAGCGCTTCGCGACCCGCGCCGAGGGCGCGCGGCGGCCGCGCTGCGCGCTGGAGGAGCGCAAGGTCACCGAGACGTTCGCCCGCAGCACCATCGCCGGCGTCTACATCCACGCGACCGCGGTGAACAATCTGGTCAGGCAGGACGCCGCCATCGAAATGAGCCGGCTCGCCATCTTCGGCATCGCGATGACGATGGCGCTGCTGGCCGCCCTGCTCGCCCGCCTGCTGCGGCCGACCTTCGCGGCCGGACTCCTGGGCCTGCTGGCCGTTGTCTACGCTGCGCTGGCCACCGCGCTCTTCAACCAGGCCATCGTGCTGCCATTGGCCGAGCCGCTCGCCGCTGGCGTACTCGCACTGGCCGCGACCACCGGCTATCGCTTCATGGTCACCGACAAGGACCGCCGGCTGCTGCAGAAGAGCTTTGCCTATTACCTCGCGCCGCGCGAGATCGACCGCATGCTGGCCTCGCGCCGGCTGCCGCAGCTCGGCGGCGAAACGCGCGAGGTCACGGTGTTCTTCTCCGACATCGTAGGCTTCTCGCGCATCGCCGAGCAGATGACGCCGGAGCAGCTGATGGCGCTGACCAACGAATATCTGTCGGCGATGACCGACGTCATCGAAAGCCATGACGGCTATGTCGACAAATATATCGGCGACTCCGTGGTCGCGGTGTTCGGCGCCCCGCTCGACGATCCGGACCATGCGAAGAGCGCCGCGCGCGCGGCGCTCGGCTGCAAGGCGAGGCTCGCCGAGCTCAATCTGTCGTCGACGGCGTTCCAGGGCATCACGGTGGCGCAACGCATCGGCATCAACAGCGGCGCCGCGCTGGTCGGCAATTTCGGCTCGCAGCGCCGCTTCAACTATTCCGTGATGAGCGACGCGGTGAACGTCGCCTCGCGGCTCGAAGGCGCCAACAAGTTCTACGGCACCACGATCATCGCCTCGGACAGCACCGTGGCGCTCGCCGGCGCCGAGTTCGCCTGGCGCGAGCTCGACACGATCCGGGTCAAGGGCCGCGAGCAGTCGCTGAAGATCCATGAGCTGCACGGCCGCGCTGCCGAGCTCACGCCGCACGACCAGGCTGTGCTCGCCGGCTACGCGGCGGGTCTGGCGCATTGGCGGGCTGGCGAACTGCCGCAGGCGGCCGAATGCTTTGCGCCGGCGGCCACGAGCGACCCGCCGAGCGCCCTGTTCGCCGAACGCGTGACTGCAACGATGCGGGACGAAGCCGCCGCCTGGGATCCCGTGCGCACATTGCAAGAGAAATGACACGGCGATGACGGTCCCGTCGCCCGCATCAGCGCAGACGGGAGTCATAATCCGTCGCAACAGCCGCGTTGGGCGCCCATTTCCGGGCGATATCAGCCCTCATCCCGGCCGCATTGGCCCCGCATACCGGCCGCGATGGACAAGCACGGCCAAGGTCGGCTAGACGACACGGCGCCTTCATTCCGGTCGATCGACCCAGCGAGCCCTGCGACTGATGACCACGCCCAAGCGATATGAGCGGATCGCCTTCGTCGCGAGCCCGAGTGCCGAGGCGCAGGCTGCGCTGACCCAGCTGAGCGCGCTGTATGGGAATTCCGATCCCGATCTGGCCGATGTCGTCGTCGCCCTCGGCGGCGACGGCCTGATGCTGCAGACGCTGCACGACCAAATGCGCTCGGGCAAGCCGATCTACGGCATGCATCGCGGCACGGTCGGCTTCCTGATGAACGAGTTCTCGACCATCGATCTGCACGGGCGGCTCGAGGCGGCGCAGGAATCGGTGATCCATCCGCTTCTGATGCGGGCGACCGACGCGGGCGGCGAGGTTCACATTCATCACGCCATCAACGAGGTCTACCTGTTCCGCCAGACCGCGCAGACCGCACGGCTGCGGATCATGATCGACGAGCGCGAGCGCATGCCGGAGCTGATCGCCGACGGCGTGCTGGTGGCGACGCCGGCGGGCTCGACCGCCTATAATCTCTCGGTGCAGGGCCCGATCCTGCCGATCAATGCCGCGCTGCTGGCGCTGACGCCGATCAGCGCGTTCCGGCCGCGGCGCTGGCGCGGCGCCCTGCTCCCCAACACCGCCTATGTCATCGTCGAGGTGCTCGAGGGCGACAAGCGGCCGGTGGCAGCCGTCGCCGACCACGACGAGGTCCGCAACGTCCGCCGCGTCGAGGTGCTCTCGGACAAGACGATCTCGATGCGGATGCTGTTCGACGCCGGCCACAGCCTGGAAGAGCGCATCCTGAGCGAGCAGTTCGGCTATTAGCACGGGCGTCGGTCGCTGGATGGCGGCCCCCGCTCCCTCCACCCGTCATTGCGAGCGCAGCGAAGCAATCCAGAATCCCGCCCACGACTCTGGATGGATTCGCTGCGCTCCCAATGACGGCGGAAAGAGAGTCGCAAGACGCCCGCCCCACGCTCTCCACGCGTCATTCCGGGGCGCCCGAAGGGCGAGCCCGGAATCCATAACCACGGGATGGTGTGAGGTGCGAGATGGCAGTGGCTCCTGTCTTCGCCACATCACCGCTCGGGGTTATGGATTCCGGGCTCGCGCGTTCCGCGCGCCCCGGAATGACGGCGGAGAGCGTGGGGCGCGCCTGCCCAAAACACCCTTGCCGCAACGCTTTGTTAACCCGGCGCTCCTTATGGTTAATGCGCGTTGACCACCTTCATGGGTGATGCCTTCAGGCCGGCCAAATGTATCGCATCGACTTCAACAAGCTGCGCTTCCTCGTCTGCGACGACAACCCGCACATGCGCCGCATCCTGCGCACGCTGCTGCATTCGTTCGGCGCCCGCGAGGTCAACGAGGCCGAGGACGGCGCCACCGCGCTCGAAATGTACACCCATTTCTCGCCTGACATCGTCATCACCGATTGGGCGATGCCGATCTTCGACGGCCTCGAGCTGGCGCAGATGATTCGGCAGCCGGAAGCCAAGGGCAATCCCTACGCGCCGATCATCATGCTCACAGGCCATTCGGAGAAGCGCCGCGTCACCGTCGCGCGCGATGCCGGCGTGACCGAGTTTCTCGCCAAGCCGATCTCGGCCAAGGGCCTCTACCAGCGCATCCTCAACGTGGTCGCCAATCCCCGCCCCTTCATCAAGACCAAGACCTATTTCGGACCGGACCGGCGCCGCAACACCAACAGCGCCTATATCGGCCCCGAGCGCCGGATCGGTGGCGAGGCGGAGATCTTCCAGCAGCCGTCACTTCTGGATAAAGCGCGCTCCGCGGTTTGAGGGCGCAGCAGTGAGCCTCTGTTAACGCCGTCCGGGATTCGCCGCACAGCAGGTCCCGGTCCTCGGCTATGAATCCTAACTTCGGTCAGATTGCGTTGGTCGGCATCACCTGAGGAGATCGAGATGGCGAAAGACAAGGCTCCGGCGATCCAGGTCAAGAGCTATGCCTCGCATCATGTGATCACCCAGCCGAACCCGCTGAAGAAGGTGCTGCACAGAACCGACGAGAAGGATCTCGACGATCCGATCGCGCGCGCCGAAGCCGCGCTGGCCGGACTGTCCGGCGAGTTCAAGTCATGGATGGACACCGAGGCCGAGCGGCTGTCGAAGGGTTACGCGAGCGTGCTCAAGAGCGGCTTCGATGACGACGCGTGCGAGGAGATGTTCCGTGCCGCCCACGACATCAAGGGCGATGCCGCGACCTTCGGCTATCCGGCCGCCGCCGAGGTCGCCGACAGCCTGTGCCGGATCATCGAGCACGCGCCGGATCTCGAGAAGGTCCCCGCCGAGCTGTTCGAGCATCACGTCAACGCCATCCAGGCGATCGTGCACGATCATACGAAGTACCACAGCCCGACCGTCGCCGCCGAGCTGAGCCGTCGCCTGCGCCGCGTCGCCGACGACTATCTGGTCCAGGTCAACCGCAACCGGCCGGAGCATCTGGAGGCGATTTTGGCGCCAAGCTTGGTGCCGAGCGATCAGCCGTAGGCTTGCTGGCGACAGCACTATTTGTGCGGTTGCGCGGGCAATCCGGATATCGCTTCGCTCGTCCGAGCTACGGCACTATGGGCACATTCTCTCCGCTCGTCATTCCGGGGCGCGCGCAGCGCGAGCCCGGAATCCATAGCCACAGAACGATGTGTGGTACGAGATGGCAATGGCGCTTGCCTTCGCCAAACGACGGCTCGGGGTTATGGATTCCGGGCTCATCGCTGCGCGATGCCCCGGAATGACGTGGAGAGAGATAGGACGCTCTCTCACAACGGTGTCGCGGATCGACCGCGAGCCGCGGCTCACGCCGCGATCAGCCCGAACTCCACCCCCGCTACAAAGTCCTCCGCCATCACCTCGTCGCAGAATTCGCGGGCCTCGTCGCGGGCCGACTCGGTGGCGAACCGTCGCAGCAGGATCAACAGCGGCTCGGCGGCGTCGCGATCGGTGGCGCAATGCGTCAGCACGCGCTCGACCATCTTGCGGCGCAGGATCGCCGCTCCACTCAAAGTGTCCGCAAAGCCGTTCTCGCGGCAGACCTCCAGCGCGATGGCGAACGCATCGAAGGTGGTGTCGGGAATGCCCGCCTTGCGCAGCAGCCCCTGCAGGCTGGCGCGGCCGCGGTCGTTGAGCAGCGCGGACACCCTCGCCCGCGGCATCTCCGCGAGCTCCGAGAGCGCGATCTCGAACAATTCGACATTGCCTGAGAGCAGCGCGCGCAGGATCAGGCCCGCGGTGAGCTGCGAGGTGACACGCAGGTGCTCGACGAGGCCGCGCAGCTCCTCGCCGCGCGTGCGCGCCGCGATCGTGATGGTCGAGCGGTCGCGCGCCTCGCTGGTGATGCGCCCGGCCCGGTCGAGGCTGAGCCAGTTGCGGGCCACGACGAACTGCGCCAGCGTCTCCGACAGCTTGTCGACCAGTGCGGCGCGGGTGGCCGCCGGCAGATCGTCCAGCACCAGCATCGCTTCGCGGATGGCGGCGAGATGGCCATGCCGCTCGACGATGCGATCCCAGGAGAAGGGCGCGAGCTCGGCATAGGCGTTCTCGATCAGTTCGAGCGCTGCGGCCGCGCTGCCGACCTCGGCGATCGCGGCACAGACCGGCGCCGGCAAGCCGACACGGCGCGCGATCGCACATTGGGTTTCGGAATTGCCGGTCGCGACGATGTCGACGAGGTCGGCATCGATCAGGAGCGGCGAATGTTCGAGGATGACGACGGCGACCGAGGGCTGGTCGGTGGCCAGCGCCTGGACGATGGCGGCAGGCGCCTCGTCCGAGCGCGCGAACACCTCCGCCATGGCCTGCCGCACCAGCGGCGAGGGATCGTCGAGGAGCATAAGGAGCGCGCCTTCGGCGGCACCGCGGTCCTCATCGCTGAGATCCGACAGCAACCACGCCCGCGCGAGCGCCCTGGTGGCCTCGGCCCGCTCACCGGCGGGTGCGGTTCTGACCCAACTGAGAAACTGCCGAACGATCATGGTCTTTCCGGCTTACGCAACTTGCAAACAAGGCCACGGGGGGCCTCAACAACACCGAAAATAAACCACGACGCTTAACAAAGCGTTCACCATAAGTGGCTGGTTTTGTTGATGTTTTGTTAAGGCCGGGAGTTAATACAATATTAGGATACCGTTTTTGGCGACGTTTGCCGTAATCCGACGGGCCAAAACGACCGCCCACCCCCGCAAAAAAAATGATGATCGTAACCGGCCCGATCGCCAGCGACACGCCGCGCTGCGTAACCCGGATGAGCGGAGGCCTGCGCTCTCCGGGCGGGCGCGATCACTCATCTGGGTTACGAGAGGCTACGCGTCGGCAGTCAGCCGGAGAACGTGCCGTTGGGGTCGCTGAACAGGTCGAGGCGGCGCTGGCCACTGCCGCTGCCAGTATTGTTGCTGCCGGCGTCGGCAGAGTCGGCGCTGGCGACCGGCGAGCGGCCCCACAATTCGCGGACCGTCGGCGACACCGCCTGGCTCGACTGACCGTCGACCTGGAAAAGCGAGCGGAACATCGGATCGGCCGGCCGGCCCGCCGATGCGTCCGCCGTCGTCGCGGACGCGGCTTGGGCGCCGCGCGCATCCGGGAACATCGAGAGAAAGGTGGCGGTGTCGGTTGTCGGCAGCGCGCCGCCGCCGGCCGAGTTGGCCACCGCGACGTTCGGCGAGGAGCCACCATAGAGCGCGAGTGCCCCGCGGGTCGTCGAGGAGTTGGCAGCGCCGGCGTAGCGGGTGTTCAGCACCGAATAGACCTGGGAGACGCTGCGGGCCTGGCCGTCCCGATCATAGAAGATCGAGCGGTTGGCTACGGCTGCGTTGGGAAACATCTGCGCCGCGGACGCACTCGGGGTGTCCTGGGCGCTGGTGATCAGCTTCGCGGCTCCGCCGACGCCCATGAAGTGCGCCATGTAGAGTTCGGAATCGCTCGGCCGCCGGCCGATCTTGGCGGTCAGCTGGAAGCTGTTGGATTGGGTCAGCGCAGCGGCCATGGCCGACGACGCCTTGGGGTCGTCGCGCAGCTTCATGATCGCCTGCCGCATGCCGGGATCGCTGACCGTGTAGTCGCCGGACGACGTCCGCGTGATGGCGTCGGCGTATTGGCCGTAGCCGAGATCGGCGCCGGCTTCCTTCACCGTGCCGAGCCAGGTCTGGTCGATGAACTGATAGAGCCCGCGCGCCGACGACGTCGAGGCGCCCGCGGTCGGGTTGAAGTCCGACTCCATCTTCGCGGTCGACAGCAGATATTCGAAGCTGGCGCCGACGCTATCGGCCGCCTGCTTGATGGCGCCGGCCACCTTCGCCCGGACGCCGTCGAGCAGTCCCGCTGGTGAGGAATTGGATGCGTCGACCGACATGGGAAGACCCGCTGTTTGCAGATTCGCTGGCAGACGAACGCGCCGGAAACATCAGGCAAATTGCGGCGGGCATGGTTAATGGCTGGTTAATTCGCCGGCCCGACAAGGCCAATGAACGACCCGGACATTTGCGGATGCAGGTCGCTGGCCGACCTGCCCGCGCCGAGCTTCATATTCACGGCGCGACCCGGCTCCCGCGAACTGCCGCTCGATTTGCCGCCTATTTGCGATAGACCGCAGCCGGGTCGAACAGCCTGTCGGCATCGACGAACACGAGCCGTGCCCCGTCCCCGTCGGCGCTTTCAACCTTGCGATAGAAGCAGGAGTGACGGCCGGTGTGACAGGCCGCCCCGCGCTGCTCGACGCGCAGCCAGACCGCGTCCTGATCGCAATCCGTGCGCATCTCGACCACGCGCTGGGTCTGGCCCGAGCTCTCACCTTTCCGCCACAGCGCGTTGCGCGAGCGGCTGAAATACCAGGCCTCCCCGGTCGCGATGGTCCGGCGCAGCGCCTCGTCGTTCATGTGGGCGACCATCAGCACGTCGCCGCTGACCGCATCGGTGGTGACGCAGGTGACGAGGCCGGCGGCGTCGAACTTGGGCAGGAAGGCCAAGCCCTCCTCGCGCTCAACTGAGGATGCAGACACGAAATTCTCGCTAAGACCTTGGCAAGCCGGCGTTTGGCGCGCCTAACGCTGCGGCGAGCGCACCATCGAGAGGAAACGCCCCTGCTCGGCCGGATTGTCCCGGAACATGCCGGTGAAACGGCTGGTGAAGGTGACCGCGCCATGCTTGGCGACGCCGCGCACCGACATGCAGGTGTGCTCGGCCTCGATCATCACGGCGACGCCGCGCGGCTTCAGCACCTCGTCGATCGCGGCTGCGATCTGGGCGGTGAGATGCTCCTGGGTCTGCAGCCGGCGCGCGAAGATGTCGGTCAGGCGCGCGAGCTTGGACAGGCCCACGACGCGCTCGACCGGCGTATAGGCGATATGCGCGCGGCCGTAGAAGGGCATCATGTGATGCTCGCATTGCGACGTGAACTCGATATCGCGAATCAGCACGAAGTCGTCATAGCCGGCGGTTTCGCCGAAGGTCCGGTCCAGCACCTCAGCCGGGCACTGATGATAGCCTTGGAACAACTCGTCATAGGCCTCGACGACCCGGCGCGGGGTATCGACCAGGCCCTCGCGGGTGGGATCCTCGCCGATGTAATTCAGCAGCGTATAGACCGCGGCCTCAGCCTCGGCGCGCGACGGCCTAGGACGGTCGGCGCGCACGGCAGCAGCCAGAAACTCCGCCGGATCGAGCTCCGCCGGGCGCTCACCCGCCAGCTTGGCCTCGGATGACTTGCCATCGGGCGTGGTCCCGCGCAGCGTCTTGATCAAAGCGTCCATCTCAACTCCGTTCGACCGGTCGGTGGTCCGACCGGAGTGTCACCGGCAGAGCGTCACCCGCATAGAAGCATTTCCGACAGCCGAGACGCGAGCCGACTTGCGGTCTCGGGCCGGACGGCTGTGGATGTGGCTGGAATTCCTGCCAATCGTTTCCATATAGTCGCAATATAGGGCGATGAAACCCGGCCGCCAAGGCCGACCCGCCGGTAATTCCGGCGGCAGTTCCTGGACGTCAGGCACATGCTGAACGACATCTACAACAAGCGCATCATCGAGCTCGCCGGCAACATTCCGCGCCTCGGACGGCTGGAGCATCCGGACGCGACCGCCACCGCCCATTCCAAGCTGTGCGGCTCCACCGTGAAGGTCGATCTCAAGATGGACGGTCCCGTGGTGACCGATTTCGCCCATGACGTGAAGGCCTGCGCCCTCGGCCAGGCCTCCTCCTCGATCATGGCCCGCCATGTGATCGGCTCCAGTGCCGCCGAGCTGCGCGAGATCAGGGACACCGTCCGCCGCATGCTGAAGGAAAATGGTTCTCCTCCGGAAGGCAAATGGGCCGATATCGCCCTGCTCGAGCCGGTCCGGGACTACAAGGCCCGCCACGCCTCGACGATGCTGACCTTCGACGCCGTCGTCGATGCCATCGGCCAGATAGAGGCCAAAGCCGGCGTCAAGGCCGAGGCCGCGCCGGGCTGAGCCCGAGACGCCAGCAGGGCCTGACGACTCTCTCCACCCGTCATTCCGGGGCGCGCGCAGAGCGAGCCCGGAATCCATAGTCACAGGCCGATATGTGGTGCGAGATCGCCGTGGCCCTCGTCTTCGTCTCACGACCGTTCGGGGTTATGGATTCCGGGCTCAGCCCTGCGGGCTGCCCCGGAATGACGATGTGGAGAGAGCGGGCCTCGGATTGATGGACACAGACCCGTAGCCTGAATGAGCGAGAGGCCTGCGCCCGCAAGGGCGAAGGCCGAAAGCCATATCCGGGTTTCTCCGAGACAGCACGTGAGACGCCAGATGTCGCTATCGCCTGCGCGCGTGCCGTGCGTTGGCTGTCGGTCATCCGCGAGACGGCGGCGGCTTTGTGGCCGCGGCCTATTGCTGCGGCGGGGTCGCCGCCACGGTGGCCGGGGGCAAGGCTTCGGCGGTGCGCGAGAGCGGCTTTTCGAACGACACCGAGAAGCGGTCCTGCTGCTTGGTCTGGCCCGGCTCCGTCCGCTTGGGCGCCAGTTCGGCCACGGCCGGCGTCGTGCCCTTCGGCGGCAGCACGTCGGCCAGCAGCTCGGTGGTCATGACGTTGGTCAGGCGCAGCTCCGTCCGCGACAGTTCGTGCAGATCTTCCCACGGCGGCACGTTGAGGGCGAGAAGCAGCAGGTCGCCGGCGCCGCCCATGTCGAAGGTGTATTTGGCCAGACGCCCGATGTCGCGCTCGACGATCATCAGGTCCTGCGCCGAGTAGCTCGCCGCCTTGGCGTCGTCGGCACGGTCGCCCATCCAGATCTGGTGGACGCGGACATGCGCGGTGTCGGGAACATAGCGCGTGGTGCCGGCCAGCAGCAGGAACACGCACATCGACTCGCAGTAAGCCTCAGGCACGATGCGCGGCCGCTCGTTCGCCCGGCTCGGACGCTGCGTCTGGCCGACGGTGGTGCGCATCTTCAGGGCGCGGAGGCGGCGGCCGAGCGTGATGGCATCGTTGACGGAGCCGCCGCTGGAGTCGAGCACGACCGTCGTGCCGGTCAGGTCACGATCCCGGGCGAACTCCTCGAAATCCTTCGGGCTGTCGCCGGTGACGATGCCGACTGCGCTGACCCAGCCACAATTCGGCTCGCAGGCCACCCAGCTGAATCGCATCGGGAGCTTGCGCTCCTCGAGCGCGCTGCCGGCGCGCGCGGAGTTAGACATCAGGGAAACCGTGCCCCCGAGCACCGCACCCAGCGCCGCAACACCGAGAAGCATCCAGCGCAATCCACGCGACCGCAGCAATCTCACGCGCACTCCGTTCCCCCCCGTCAAGCTCGGTATGCCGTCCCTCGTCGTCCTCGCCGTCAGGCCTGACAAATCAGCCTCAAATCCGTTATGAGTCTGTCACATCATTGTCTGGAATCGTATCCGGGCAATCCCCGACCGTCCAGGTGCGCCGCATCGCAGCGTTGCTGAAAACCGGCCATTGTTGCATCACATCATCACACGAGCACGCGAGCCCGGGTTTCCTGCCGAGGAACCGCTCACACTGCGCACATCAGTCCGGCAAAGCGCCCATGAAGCACTCATGCTCTGATCCGAACTGCCAATCTGCGCACAACCGGTCAGTGCTGCTGTCGCAGATGCCGCGACACGCAGCCCGCTCGCTCATCTGGCTCTACCGTCACACCCTCTCGCCGCTGGTCGGCTATAATTGCCGGCATCTGCCGACCTGCTCCGTCTATGCCGACGAGGCCATTGCCCGTTACGGACTCTGGGCGGGCGGATGGATGACGCTCGCCCGGCTGCTGCGCTGCCAGCCATTCGGCACCTCGGGCATCGACAATGTCCCTATCGATCTTCCGCCGCGCGCGCGCTGGTATCTGCCGTGGCGCTATGCGCGCTGGCGCGGCGTCAACGGTCCCGGCTGATTGCAACGCAACAGAGCGGACCGCGCATCGCTTGATTTGAAACAAATCCAACTAGCAAAATCTCACAGTAGGATTACGTTTCAAGGTGGCGTCGGTCTCTTGCCGAGGGAACGTCGCCCTGCAGTCTTGCATTGATGTTGAAGCTTCCTGGGAAGGGAGAAGCAGCGATGCGCTGGACGATCAATCCGAGATCGCGCCGATCACGCACCGGCGTCACCCACGATCACGATGATGGCACTCACGTTGCCCATGACGCACGGCAAGTCGACCTGCTCTGCATCATCGCACTGCTGATCGTCATCGTCGGCGCGTGGCGCTACCTGGCCGACACCACCACCATGCCCCCGACGACGACATCCTACATCGTGCCGAGCCAGACCGTGCATTGGTGACAGGCACAGGCTAAGCGAACACCTTGGTGGGCAAAGACGCAGCCGCGCGATCTCCATGATCAATCACTGTAGCGCACGCCCAATATCATGCTGATGCGTTCGCTGAGGCACGCTGCATCCCCATGGCTAGCGGCCGCCTTGCCCACGGGAAAAGCTCACCATCGCGGAAAGAAAAAGAAGTCGTCGCGGCGCGGGGGCGGCGGATAGTTCGGAATCGGCTCGGGCGGCCGCGGAGCACGCCGCACGCGCGGCGGCTGATCGCTCGTTTCCGCCGGCCCCGTGGCTTCGGCCGAAATCGTCGCGTCGGCCGAGGGTGACCTCACCGCCAGCAAAACGTTGGATTCTCGCGTCCGCCAGCGATAGCCGATGCCGAACTCCAGCGGCTGGGCGCGCTCGAACAGTCTCGCGTAGCTGGCCTGGTACATGTCCGGGAACTTGTCGATCGGCCCGGCATAGCGCCCGAACGGGAAGAAGCGCCACGCCCTCGCATCGTAGCTCGCCAGCGGAATGCCGGAATCGTCCTGGATCATCGTCGCACTGTTCCGGAGCAGCCAGCTGCGCACCCGGGAGAAGAAGCTTTCGTGCAGCAGGTAGGACGCGCTTTTCAGCAGGCTGTTGCCCGGGGCCAGCGGCTCGCAGAATTTGAGGAAGCCGCTGGCCTTCGCGCCGGTGTCGGACAGATCGGTTGAAAAGTAGTAGAGTGTCTTTTCGACCCCGTCGCTGCCGGCGAACACGATGCGCGCGCCCTTGGTGGCGTTGCGGGCCGGCGGCTCGTTCGCCTCATGCACGGCCCCGGTCTCGTCCAGCCAGATCAGGCTCGCTCCACGGATGGTCTTGCCGGTCCGCGCGAGAAACACGTAGAGGATCGGCAGCGTTCCCTCGATCTCGCCGTCGCGCAGATCGGCCTTCATGTTCTTGGTGATGAAGAACGAGAAGCTCAGGATCGACTGCAGCGAACGCTCGACATAGGACAGCGCCGGACCGATGCTGCCGCGCGGCAATCTGCTGAGGTCGGGGATAGGCCCGGTCGGCTCGAGCGCAGCCATCACATAGGTCGTGGCCTTCGGGTAAAAGGCGTCGGCGTAGAGGAAGTCCGGTCCGGAGAAGAAATAGAACATCGTGGGCCGCGGCGCCGCGACGTTGGCGTCCGCCCAGGTCCTGATCTTCGACAGCTGTCGCTGTTCGAGCTGGTTGAACGCGGAATCGAAGAAGGCCGCGTGCCGCCGCCACGCGGGATCCTCTGTCAGCGCAGACAGCGGCGAGCCTGCCGCCGGTGCCAGGCCCGCCAGCACGTGCGCCGTGTCGTCCGGCGTCACGGTCTGGGCCCTGACGTCACAACTCATCAGGGCGACGAGGCACGCAACCACAAACCACAATCTCGACACCAGCGGCATTTCAATCTGAACCCGATATGGCCGTTGCGGCGGTCCGGCGCGACCGCCCGTGAGCGAGCCAATAGATGAGCAATCCCGACACCATCGCCACTGCGCCGAGCCCGGCCTGCCAGGGCCGCGCCGTGACAAGATAGAACATCATGAAGCCGGTCACGCTGAGGAAGATCAATGGTGTGAGCGGATAGCCCCAGGCACGGTAGGGTCGCTTGAGATCGGGCATGGCGATGCGCAGCCGGAACAGACCGACCACGGTCAGAAACGAGCATGACAGCAACGCGAACTGGACCAGATCGAGCACCGCCTCGAAGCTCCCTGTGAACAGCATCAAGGTCGCCACCGTGAGCTGGAACAGCACGGCGTAGGCTGGGGCACCGTTGCGCGACCGGCGGGCAAACACCGAGAGTGCTGGAATGTCCTCGCCCATCGTCATCAGCACGCGCGGACCGATCCACATCATCGCGGCGATCGAGGGAACCAGTCCGATGCAGATCATCGCCGCCACGAAGCGTCCACCGGTCTCGCCGAAGATGTGCGCGCCGGCGATGCTGGCCACCTGTAGTTGGCCCGCCAGTTCGCCCATCGGCGCGGCCCTCAGGAACACCGCGTTGAGTGCCATGTACAGCACGAGCACGATCAGCGTGCCCGCGAGCAGCGCGCGTGGCAGATTTCGCTCCGGCGTATGCAGCTCGCCGATGATGTAGGTCGCCGCATTCCAGCCGGAGAACGCGTACATCACGAACACGAGGCCGGTCGCGAACGCTGCGCTGCCGATGTAGCCGACATCGGCTGCGGCAGGCATGAACCTCACCGCTTGCGGGACTGAGAGGGTGCAGCCGGCGACCAGGAAGGCGACGATCAGGCCGAGCTTCAGCAGCGTGGAGATCAGCTGGAAGCGGCTCGATTGCCTGATGCCGCCGAGTTGCACGGCCGTCACCAGCCAGACGGCTCCGATGGCGAGCAGCATCGGCGGTGCACCGGGCAGCACAGCACGGCCATACTCACCGAACGCCATCGCCGCCAGCGCCACCGGGGCCGCGAAGCCGACGGTGGATGATACCCAGCCGGCCATGAAGCCGATCGCCGGATGGAACGCTCGCGTCAGGAAATTGTATTCGCCGCTCGAGCGCGGAAACATGGCGCCGAGCTCGGCATAGGACAGCGCACCGCAGATCGAGACGAGACCGCCGACCGCCCACAGCGCGAGGATCGCAAACCCCGAGGGCAGGTCCTTGACCTGAAAGCCTAGGCTGGTGAACACGCCGACCCCGATCATGTCGGCGATCACGATCGCAATGGCGACCGGCAGGGACACGGACGGGATCGCGGCGCCGCTCGTCCGGCCCGCGCGAGTCCTGTCGTCTGCCTCGGATGCAGCCATCTCGTTGAGGGGCGCGTGACGCCCGTTCCCTGCGCTTCAGGCCCATGTTCCGGCCAGAGCATTCAATCATAGTTAACGCGTGCTAAATAAGGCCCGTGTTCGATGGTAATATAAAACCTATTTGATGCATTCCGCCGCCCTGAGCGTTGCATCGACCGGAGATGGGTCCCACAATCGCGCCACGATCGCGTGATGTGTCCCCTGCTGCGCCGGATTTCACCGGGGACCATCCTTAACGTGACCTCAACGGCGGCGGCGCAGATTGATGGAAGCCGATTGTTGTGGTGGGCCCTCGCAACGGCCCTTGCTCGTCTTGGGGACGTATGATCGGGACCGGTCCGAGATCGTCGAGGTGTGATCGCGCAGGCCTGCGGGCATGTTTGCGGCTGCAGGCGTTCCGGCCGGCGCATAGAGCTGGAGCCACGGCCCGTGGCATCGCTGCTGCCGCGCTTGCTCTCTCCTTGGCGCAATGCGGCCAGGCGCCGGACCCGGCGGCGCTGGCTGCGAACGCCACGCCGACGCAGGAGCTGACATTCGACGAGCGCTTCCCGGCCGCGGAGTTCAGCGACCGCTTTCCTTCTGCGCGCGAAAGCTTCGAGCTGCGCACGCCGGCCAATTTCGCGTCGAAGCCGCCGGCCTCTCAGGTCGCAGCGCTGGAGCCGCAAGCTCCGGCCCGGCAGCAGCGCGAGAATCTCACGACACTCGTCAGCATGACATCGTCGGCATTCCCTTATTTCGGCAACAATCCGGCCTCCGACGCGCCCTTCCTCAACGTCTCAAGCGGCGAGCGCCGCGGCCATCGCAGCTTCTCGGGCCGCGTCTATTGGCAGGACCAGACCTACAATGACAGCCGCGTCCTGGTGCACGTGCCCGAGCAGTTCGACGCACGCAAGCCCGGCGTGATCGTGGTCTTCTTCCACGGCAACGGTGCCACCTTGGAGCGCGATGTGCGCGACCGGCAGCTGGTGCCGCAACAGATCACCGGATCTGGCGTCAACGCCGTGCTGCTGGCGCCACAGATGGCGGTGGACGCCGCCGATTCGAGCGCCGGCAAGTTCTGGCAGCCCGGCGGCTTCAAGCGCTTCATGGATGAGGCCGCCGTCAATCTCGCCCACCTGACCGGCGATCCCGCGAGCGCGAAGGCCTTTGCCGGCATGCCGATCGTGATCGTCGGCTACAGCGGCGGGTTCCTCCCGACCGCGTGGAGCCTCGAGGTCGGCGGCATCAGCGACCGCGTGCGCGGCGTCGTGCTGCTCGATGCGGTCTACGGCCAGCTCGACAAATTCGCCAACTGGATCGAGCGCAACCGCTCCGGCTTTTTCGTGAGCTCCTATACGCGCTACACCGCGCACCATGATCAGGAGCTGATGGCGATGCTGCGCAGCCGCGGCATCGAGGTCTCCGACGACATCCAGCAACCGCTGCGTCCGGGCAGCGTCGTCTTCGTCGCGACCGAGGACGGCATCAGCCACCGTGATTACGTGACCCAGGCCTGGACCCGCCATCCGATCAAGGACGTGCTGACCAAGATGGCGGCCGCCCAGCCGCCGGTCCGAATTGCCGCCGGCGTCTCCGGTTCATCGAGCCGCTGAGGTGATCAGCTCTTCGGCAGCTTCGGCATGTTTTCGACGAAGCCGTTGAAGCAGGCGAGCCGCTCGTCCTGTTCCTTGGTGAACTTGCAGTCGGCGACGGCCTTCGCCTTCATCGCCTTGGGCTTGGCTGCCGGCGGAATGACCGCATCGTAGCAGTCCAGCCGCTCCTTGCTGCCGTCCTCGATCTCCAGGCAGGCCTGGAGCTTGGCGCCCATCGATTGCGGCTTGGCCGGCGCGGCGGCGGCCGTCTTCATCCCCTTCGGCTTGACCTGCACCAGCGGGCGGTCTCCGACCATCGGCGTGCCGCTCTGGGCCAGCGCAGAGGTGCAAACCAGCGCCGCGGCAAGGCTCAACATCGTCTTTTTCATGCCATGTCTCTCTCATCCAACCGTGGGCCCGGGAGTTCGTCCCCGTCGTGACCGCGCCTGCGACTGGCGCTATCTCCGCCCTACAGCCTCCCACCACAGCGGCTTTAATCCGGTCCGACCGGTTTTGCCAAGCGCCAAGCCGCTGTTTGCAGTGGACCTCAGGCGAGCGCCGCGACCGGCGCCCGCGGCCGGCTCGCCAGGATCGCGAGCAGCGCCAGCATGACGAACCCCATTGCGACGTAGCCGGTTGCGCCGAGAGAGCCCCGCGCGAACAGGCTGCCGCCCACCGCGGAACCGACCGCCTGGCCGATATAGAGCACGGAGGTGTTGAGCGACACCGAGGCTGCGGCCAGCGGCGGCGCAGCCGCGACCAGACGGACCTGCTGCATCGAATTGGTCGACGCGAACCCGAGTCCCCAGATCGCGACCGCTGCCGCCATCGCGGCGTAGACACCGGCGCCGATCGTCCAGAGTGCGATCCCCGCGAACAGCAGGCAGGTGAACAGCAAGGAGGTGCGATAGGGCCCCCAGCCGTCGACGATGCGGGTGGCGATGACGACGCCGACGAAGCCGCAGGCGCCATAGATCGCGAACACCAGCCCCACCGCATTGGCGTCCGCGCCGGTCAGCTTGGCCAACAACGGCCCCATGAAGGTGAAGATCACGAACTGCCCCGACATCTGCAGCGCCGTGATCAGCAGCAGGAGCACCACCGTGCGGTTGCGGCCGAGCTCGCTCCAGGTCTTCAGCGCGACCGGCGCGCCCTTCAAGCCCGACGGCAGGCGCCACGCCAGCAACAGCAGGCTGACCGCGCCGGCGGCGCCGACGGCGACATAGGCGGTCCGCCAGCCGGCATGGCTGCCGATGAAGGTGATCAGCGGCAGCCCGACGGCGGCGGCCAGCGACCAGCCGAGGAACACATAGGCGATGGTGCTGCCGCGTTTCTCGACCGGACTGATCAGCGCGGCCGTTCCCGCGGCCTGCGGCGTATAGAGCGCGCCGACGGCGAGCATCACCAGCCGGATCGCGAGCAGGCTCGCATAGTCAGGCGCTACGGCAGACGCAAGATTGCCGCATGCGAGCACCAGCAACGTTGCCGCAAGCAGATGGCGGCGGTCGAAGCGGCTGGTCAGCCAGGCGGTCAGGGGCGAGCAGATGCACAGGACGACGGCGCCGAAGGTGATCAGCAGCCCGGCGGTATGGACTTCGATGGACAGGCCTGCGGCGAGCTCGGGCAGCATGCCCGCGGGCGCCAGCACCGTGCAGCCGGTGACGATGTTGCCGAGCATCAGCGCGGTCGCGGCGAAGCGAGGTGCGGTGTGGATGGGAGGCGTCTGAGCGGATGTCATCGCCGTTCATTAGCAGAGATTTTCATGCACTTGCATGAAAATCTCTCATGCCGCGCATGACATCCCATCCCCCTGCCCGTCAGCGCACCGGCTGCGCCGACGCCTGTGGCGACGGATTGTTGGTCCACGGCACCGGAGTTCCGGACGGATAGACCACGGCCTTCGAGGGCGGACAGCTCTCCGTCAGCTTCTTCAGAACATTCTGCAGACCATCGCTGCCAACCGGAAAGGTCGCGACGGCCGGCCGCACGGCATTCAGCGGCGCATCGCTGAGATCGGCCGATGGCGCCGCCGCCAGCGTCCGCATCTGGACGCCGTTGAGAAACACGCCCCAGGTCTCGCGCTCGCCCGTACGGCGCGGCGGCGACAGGAAGCTGAGCTTGAGATCTCCGCTCGCGATCGAAAGCGCATTGATCCCGATAGCAGGCACCGCGTTGCGCTCGACGTCGAGCTCGAATCGGTCCTGGTCGAAGCAGACGAGCTGAAACCGCGTGGTCCGGAATGCGGTTTCGCCGTCCTTGCGCGTCAGGATGGTCTTGTAGGCGATGCCGCGATTGGCAGCCTCGAACATCCAGGGGCTCTCGACGCGGTCGCGCCGATCGAGCGCGAAGCGCACGATCTCCTCGCGTGTCAGGATGCGCATGCTCTCGAACGGCACCGACCGCGCCGCCGTCAGCAGGCCGGCGTCAGCGCCGAGCTTGTTGATGTAGTCGAGCACCATCTTGTCGGCCCGCTCCATCGCCCGCTGCAGCGCCTGCACCCGCATCTCGCGCGTCGGCACCCCGCCGGTGAAGTTCAGGATGACGCGCGGCGAATGCACCGCGAGCGTCACGTCCGGAGCGAGTTCGCGGTTGGGCGCGCCGATGATGATGTACGGGCAGGCCGAGTTGCACATCGCTCCGCGCGTCCAGATCTCGCCATGCAACTCGCGGCCGGACAGCTTGAGCCTGGTGCAGACGTCGCCCTCCTGGGACTCGAAGCCGCATTCGCGCACCGTGGTGCGCCCGACCCGCACCGCGGCCTTCTTTTCGCGCAGCCAGTTGCCCATCGCCAGCGCCTGCTCGAGATTGCCGCCCGGCGAGTTGAAATAGATCGGCAGCTTGCGGTCGCCGATCTGCTTCATGAATTTGCGCAGGCGCGCCGCCGCGCCGCCATCGATCTTGCCCTCGGCCGCGATCCAGCTGTCGCAGCCCGGACCGCAGGAATCGGGTGCACCCTTGACCAGTGCAAAGGCGATCGGCGCGGAGTTGTCGGGGATCCGCGGCGAGGCCGCGGGCTTCGCAGCCGGCTTGGTTTCTGCCCCCGGCTTGACGAAAGCCGGCTTTTCCGCAGCCGGCTTCGCCTGGGTTGCGGATCTCTGGAGCAATGCCGGCAGCATCGCCGGTTTCGGCGAGGCCGCCGGTTTGCTCGTCAGCGGCTTGCTCATCGGCGGCTTGGTGGTCGCCGGCGCCGCGGCAAACGACGACGAGCCCATCAGCGCCGCCGCAAGCAGCACGGCCGCGAGCTGTCTGCCGCCACGCCGAATCCCAAAGGCAAGCGGCGTCTCCCCAAAAGACACCATCGTCACGCGTCCCCACGCCCAAAACACTTGAAGTTGTATCATACCGGCCTGCTGCGGCAATGTCCGCACCGCAACAGTCGATCCCAAACGGCCGGTTTTCCCGTGCCCGACCCGGTTGCAGCCTCCAATTCCCCTGCTATACCCCTTGCTCCCGCTTACCTGCGCTCGTTCGCAGGAGTGAGCTCAAGGAGAGATCCATGCCTGATTCAAAACTGCCTGATTCCAAATCCCCCGATTCCAAATCCGAACACGCCAAGGCCGGCTTCCAGTACAGCCTCAGCAACCTGAAGCCCGCCGCACCGGTCGATAAGGTCACGATCAGCTTCCCCGACGGCGCCAAGCGCGAATATCCCAGGGGCACCACCGGCTTCGACATCGCCAAGGGCATCTCGCCCTCGCTCGCCAAGCGCACGGTCGCGATGGCGCTGAACGGCGACCTCGCCGACCTCAACGACCCGATCGACGAGGATGCCAAGCTCGAGCTCGTCGACCGCGACGATCCGCGGGCGCTGGAATTGATCCGGCACGACTGCGCGCATGTGCTGGCCGAAGCCGTGCAGGCGCTGTGGCCGGGCACCCAGGTCACGATCGGACCGGTGATCGAAAACGGCTTCTATTACGACTTCTTCCGCAACGAGCCGTTCACCCCGGAGGATTTCGCGGCGATCGAGAAGAAGATGCGCGAGATCATCGGCCGCGACAAGCCCTTCACCAAGGAGGTGTGGGACCGCGAGAAGACCAAGCAGGTGTTCCGCGACAAGGGCGAGGCCTTCAAGGTCGAGCTGGTCGACGCCATTCCGGGCGAGGAGCCGATCAAGATCTACTACCAGGGCGACTGGTTCGACCTCTGCCGCGGCCCGCACATGACCTCGACGGGCAAGATCGGCAACGCCTTCAAGCTGATGAAGGTGGCGGGCGCCTATTGGCGCGGCGATTCCAACAACCCGATGCTGACCCGCATCTACGGCACCGCGTTCGCCAAGCAGGAGCAGCTCGACGCCTATCTGAAGCAGATCGAGGAGGCCGAAAAGCGCGACCACCGCAAGCTCGGCCGCGAGCTCGACCTGTTTCATTTCCAGGAGGAAGGCCCCGGTGTCGTGTTCTGGCACGCCAAGGGCTGGAGCATCTTCCAGGCCCTGATCGCCTACATGCGCCGGCGTCTTGCCGGTGACTATGACGAGGTCAACGCGCCGCAGATCCTCGACAAGTCGCTGTGGGAGACCTCCGGCCATTGGGGCTGGTACCGCGAGAACATGTTCGCGGCGCAGTCCGCCGGCGACGAGGCCGAGGACAAGCGCTGGTTCGCGCTGAAGCCGATGAACTGCCCCGGTCACGTGCAGATCTTCAAGCACGGCCTGAAGAGCTACCGCGATCTGCCGCTGCGGCTCGCCGAATTCGGCGTGGTGCATCGCTACGAGGCCTCGGGCGCGATGCACGGCTTGATGCGCGTGCGCGGCTTCACCCAGGACGACGCGCATGTGTTCTGCACCGAGGACCAGCTCGCCGACGAGTGCCTGAAGATCAACGACCTGATCCTGTCGACCTATTCGGATTTCGGCTTCGAGGGCGAGCTGACGGTCAAGCTCTCGACCCGGCCGGACAAGCGCGTCGGCACCGACGAGATGTGGGATCACGCCGAGCGCGTGATGGCCACCGTGCTGAACGAGATCAAGGCGCAGAGCAACCACGTCCGCACCGAGATCAATCCGGGCGAAGGCGCGTTCTACGGGCCGAAGTTCGAATATGTGCTGCGCGACGCCATCGGCCGCGACTGGCAGTGCGGCACCACGCAGGTCGACTTCAACCTGCCGGAGCGGTTCGGCGCGTTCTACATCGACGCCGACGGCGCCAAGAAGGCCCCGGTGATGGTCCATCGCGCCATCTGCGGCTCGATGGAGCGATTCATCGGCATCCTGATCGAGCACTATGCCGGCAGCTTCCCGCTGTGGCTGGCGCCGACGCAGGTCGTCGTCACCACGATCACCTCCGAAGGCGACGAATACGCCAAGCAGGTGCTGGCGGCGCTGCGGCGGGCGGGCTTGCGGGCCGAGATCGATCTGCGCAACGAGAAGATCAACTACAAGGTCCGCGAGCACTCGCTGCAGAAGATCCCGGCGCTGCTCGTCGTCGGCAAGAAGGAGGCCGAGACGCATTCGGTCTCCGTCCGAAGGCTCGGCCGCGATGGCCAGACCGTGATGCCGACCGCGGAAGCCATCGCCGCTTTGGTTGACGAGGCGACCCCGCCCGACGTGCGGCGGCGCCAGCGCGAGGCGGCCTGACGACGTAACCCGGATGAGCGGAGGCCTGCGCCCACAAGGGCGCAGGCGACAGCGACGTGCGAGGCCAGCCACGCATTCTCCGTCATTGCTAGCACGGGGGGAGCTTGCTCCCGAGCGAGGGAGAGCCCGTCGTTGGTAGGGTGGGCAAAGGCGCGCTCCACCTGCATCTCGGCTGGCACAGCGCCATCGCGCGCCGTGCCCACCGCCCTCACCCACCCGCGCCGGTGGTGGGCACGCGCCGCCTGACGGCGTCGCTTTGCCCACCCTCCTGGTCCGGGCCCTCGTCACGCCGACAGGCTGGCCACGGTTCCGGAGGCTCGCGCCTCCCTGCCCGCCGCCTGCAGCGCCACTTCGGCGCATTCGGCCATGTAGAGGAACATCGTCGCGAGCATCCGCTCGATGGCCTCGCGTCCCCGCGGCAGGATGGTGAG
The DNA here is from genome assembly GCF_030159255.1 of Bradyrhizobium sp. SSBR45G. GTDB lineage: Bacteria > Pseudomonadota > Alphaproteobacteria > Rhizobiales > Xanthobacteraceae > Bradyrhizobium. Next base: position 38,301 of record NZ_BSCT01000009.1, read on the forward strand.
CGCGTCGTTGCCGGCGCCGCCGCGGACGAGCAGCCCCTGCTCCTCGGCGTCCCGCAGCAGCGTCAGCACGTGCTTGCGCGAGACCGAAAAGCGCGTCGCCAGCGCGTTGATGGAGAGCGGCACGGGACCATCGGGCGGGAACGGCTGGTCCGCCCCCCCGCCCTGGGCGAGGCTGAACAGGATCACCATGCCGGCGGTGCGCTCGGCAAACGGCCCGAGCTCCGGCGCGCCATCGAGCACACGCAGGCCGGCGATGAAGCGGCGGCCGAGCTCGAGCACGAAGGTCTTGACGAAGGCAGGGTCGCTCAGCGCGGCCCGATAGGCCACAGCTGCGGGGATCACCGCGCTCATCGCGTCGAATTGCACGCCCCAGCGATCGCGGTGCAGCGCGGTCAGCCTGTCGGTCGGCACCAGCGGACGACGACGACGGTCGAGATGCGGCGCCGAGGCCACGAAGCCCGCCGCGCGCATCAAGGCCAGCATCGCCTCGCAGCGGCCGCCGCTGCACAAATCGAGCCTGGCGCACATCTCCTTCATCGCGCCGACGGTGAGCCCAAGCTCGCCGTCGCGCTCCCCGGCGAAATGCAGGTACAGCGCGACATGCGGAAACAGCGCCCGCGCCCGGTCGCTGAGCAGCGCATTCAGGATGCGGTCGCCGCGATAGAGCCTGACGGCGGCCTCGGTCGAGGCGCGCATCGCCTGGGCGAAGCCTAGCTGGCCGCGCAGACGGATGACGGCGTCGGGTGAAGGTGTCAGCGCGGTCATCGGTAGGTCGGATCTTGCACGTCGAGCAGCCCCCGTGGATCTCTCGACATTATGTTTTTACCGGCTTGCCAAAGGTTCGACAATTCGCAGCCGATATCGCGGTTCGGACAGATAGCCGCAGCGGTCGGGCCATCTGCCCATCGCCATGCGCGAAGCCAGGGGCTGGAACCCGCAATGGCTGCAGCATCGGCGCCGGCCGCACGATCTGCAAGGCGGTAGAACCGATCAAAACGCCGTGGCGTGGCCTCGTTGCAGGCCGGCCCGCATGCTATCTCTCGCGCGAACAACCAACGAGATCCAACGACGTGCCTGACGCCCTTGAACTCCTGAAGACCCGCCGCTCCGTGAAGCCGCGCGAGATGAGCGGTCCCGGCCCCTCGGCCGCCGAGCTCGACACCATCCTGACCATCGGCGCCCGAGTGCCCGACCATGGCAAGCTCGCGCCCTGGCGCTTCATCGTGTTCGAGGGCGAGGGCCGCCGCCGCGCCGGCGAGGTCATCGCCGCCGTGTTCGCCAAGACGCACCCCCAGGCGACCGCGGCCGAGCTCGAGGTGGAGAAGAACCGCTTCATGGAGGCGCCGCTGGTGATCGGCCTCGTCAGCTTCACCAAGCCGCATCCGAAGGTGCCCGCCTACGAGCAGGAGCTCTCGGCCGGCGCAAGCGCGATGAACATCCTGACGGCGGCGACCGCGCTCGGCTACGGCGGCTGCTGGCTGTCCGGCTGGTTCATGTTCGACCGCGACGTGATGGACGGTCTGGGACTGAAGCCGGAGGAGAAGCTGGCGGGTCTCATTCATATCGGCAAGCCGACCAAGCCGAGCGAGGACCGCCCGCGTCCGGCGCTCGCGGATATCGTGACGCGCTTCTGATCGCCACAACTTCCGCCGTCGTCCCGGCGAACGCCGGGACCCATAACCACCGGCGGGTGTGGTGACAGACTCTGGGTCGGCACCGCCCTTCACCACATCGCCCTGTGGCTATGGGTCCCGGATCGGCGCGTGCCTGCGGCACGCTTGTCCGGGACGACATTTGTGGGTGTGGCAACCATCATCCCGTCACGCCGCCTTCGACGCTCTCGCGCCGAACCGCGCCAGGAGACCCGCGATCTCCGACGCCGGCCTTGCGGCGCTGAACAGAAAACCCTGGACCTGGTTGCAGCCTTCGGCGCGCAGCCAGTCGAGCTGGTCGGAGGTCTCGACGCCCTCCGCGGTCGTGGTGATATTGAGGCTGCGGCCAAGCCCTGCGATGGCGCGGACGATGGCGACGCAGTCGGAGCGCTGCGCAAGATCCTTCACGAAGGAGCGGTCGATCTTGATCTTGTCGAACGGGAAGCTGCGGAGATAGCTGAGGCTGGAATAGCCGGTACCGAAATCATCCATCGAGATGCGGATGCCGAGCCCGCGCAGCTGGTGCAGGGTCGCGAGATTGGCCTCGGTCTCGGCGAGCAGGATCGACTCGGTGATCTCCAGCTCGAGCCGCTCCGGCGCGAGCCCCGACTGCGCCAGCGCCTGCATCACGACCTGCACCAGGTTGCGGCTGCGGAACTGCACGGGCGAGAGATTCACCGCGACCTTGATGCCGTCGGGCCAGCCGGCGGCTTCACGACACGCCTCGCGCAACACCCATTCGCCGAGCGGCACGATCAGGCCGATGTCCTCCGCCACAGGAATGAACTCGGCCGGCGAGATCATGCCCTTGTCGGGATGGCGCCAGCGCAGCAGGCATTCGAAGCCGGAGATGGTGTTGGTCGCGACATCGACCAGCGGCTGATAGTGCAGCTCGAAATCGCCTTCGGCAAAGGCGTGACGCAGGTCGTGCTCCATGTCGCGGCGCTTCTGCGCCTGGCGGTCCATCTCCTTCTCGAAGAAGCGATGCACGCCGCCGCCTTCCTCTTTGGCGCGGTACAGCGCCATGTCGGCATTCTTCATCAGCTCCTCGCTGGTCGCGCCGTCGGACGGCGCAAGCGCAATTCCGATCGACGCGCCGATCACGAGCTCATGTCCCTCGATCTCGTAGGGCGCGCTCAACGCCTGGATCAGCTTCGCCGCGACATCGCTGGCCTCGTTGAGCGACGGCCCGTCGGCGAGGATGACCGCGAATTCGTCACCGCCGAGCCGCGCCGCCAGATTGCCGCCCTGCACCCGCTCCCTGAGCCGGTCGGCCACCGCCTGCAGCAGGCGGTCGCCCATGGGATGACCGAGCGAGTCGTTGACGTTCTTGAACAGATCGAGATCGACGCACAGCACGGCGATCGATCGGGCGCCGGCCGCGCCAGGCTGCAGCGCCTGCCGCAGGCGCTCCTGATACAATTCGCGATTGGGCAGATTGGTCAGGCCGTCATGATGCGCCATGTGCGCGATCCGGGCTTCGACCTTGCGGCGCTCGGTGATGTCGACGATGGCGACGAGGAAACCGTCGCGTCCCTCGTAGGAGATCCGGCGGCCATAGGCCAGCACGTCGATCAGCGCGCGGTCGGCGGTGGCGTGCCGCCACTCGCGATGGAAATCGTCCCGCGCCGTCAGTCGCGCCATCGCGTCGTCGAGATCGGCCGTTTCACTCTCGGGCCAGAGATCCCAGATGGTCATGCCGAGCAGCCGATCGCGCTCATAGCCATAATGCTCGGCAGCGGCGGCGTTGACCTTCATGATGCGGCCGGTCTCCGTATCGAAGATGCCCATCGGCAGCGGGTTGGTGTCGAACAACAGGCGGAACGACGCCTCGCGGCGCTTGAGCGCGGTGACATCGGACACGGTCAGCGAGACGATGTCGCCGAACGCATGCACGCCGAGCCGCAGATTGCGATCGTCGCAATCGAGCTCGAACTGATCGCGGCTGCCATGCGTCACCACGGCGAACAACCGTGCCAGCACGTCGGCGCTGCCGAGCATCGTCCCGCCCTGCCTCAACCGACGCCATTGCAGCTCGGCCGGCGAAAGCTTCAGGAGCGCCGCCGCGGACTGATTGTGATGAACGACCTGGAAATCACAGGCCACGCCGGCGCTGTCACGAATGGTGGCGAGCGAGACGACGCCGTCCTCGGTGGTGGAGAAGATCGAATCGAGCAGATTGTACTGCGCGGCGCGCTCGTTGATGTAGGTGCCGACCAGCGTCCGGCCCCAGCGCGAGCTGGTCGGCAGCGCCAGCACGTCGTAGGTGCGCACCATGCCGTCACGCACGCAATAGGCCGTCGACAGATGCGGCTTGCAGCTCGTCACGGCGCAGATCGCGGCTTCCGTCAGCACCGTCGCGCAGTCCGGCGACACGGACTCGACCGGAATGTCCCAGCCGTCGTCCTGCAGCCATTGCTGGACGTAGCGGCCGCTGCGGGTGATTTCGAGCCGGTCGTCCTCCTCCCGCAGCAGCGCGACGTGGTCGGCAAGACGGCCGAGGCTTCCCAGCATCACGTCTTCGTAGCGGGGCAGACTCTGGCCGGGCTGCAACGCCGCGTGCCATTTGCGCTTGAGCACCGGGATGTCCTCGAACAGATCATTGCTGACCGTCGGGGACGTCTTCTTCTTCGCGGCACTCATCGCATCGTACTCAATCGCCAGCTGCTCGGAGCGGTACTCCATGCAGATTTGTTTTTAACGGGCTGTAAATCCAGATTGGCCATGCAACGCGCGCCGCGACTATGACGGTTCAAAGTCGTCCCATGGTTATCGCGCATTAGACACTATGACAGCCGCTTCACCTCTACAGCCGCCGAGAACAGACATCCTCCGCTCGCTGCGATGAGCAGCGACAACCAGACGTGACTGCGTGATCTCGCGGCGTGATATCGCCCGAGTGATGCATCCCACTGCCCCCATGATGTGAGGGCGCAAGGAGGACCGGACCTCGACTGAGGCCCGTGGCCCGCCTGCGAAAATAAATGCAGGCGGCAGGTACCACAGGTTCAGCCGGAAATCCGGCCCTCCCTGCGCGATGGCTTTAACGGCTGCTTCGCGTTCTCCCTGGTGCGCCGGGCTTTCTGGCCACCATCCCCCGCACGACGCGCGAGCGTCGCTACGAGGTTGATATCAGCTTCGGGATATCAGGACCGCGCGACTTGACCGTGCGTGACAGATCGTTCGTCGGCGCGAGCAACCCGCGCTGCAATCCACCACGCCCACCGCTCCCCGCCCCGCGTGCCGTGACGACCGCGATACGCCCCTCATCCCGGGACGGGATGCGCGGAAAGATCGGCCTGATTTGCCCGACGGCGCAAGAACTAATAAGTGCGACAAAGTAACCCGACGGGCAGACGTGACCAGGACTTGGCTGATTCCAGCGCCGGCAAGTCCCCCGAGCGCCTGGCCCGCACGTGACCAACGCGCACGTCCACAGTGCCTGCGAAAGTCTCGTACCTCGCCGTGCAGATTTCGTGCTATCAGCTTTGGGGCGTGGAAACGACGCTGTACACATGCGCATGCGGTGACAAAAGTCACTCCGTCGTCGCCGGGTGCATCGCTGGCACGGAGCAAGGAAGAAGGACATGCGGGGCAAGATCGTTCTATTGGCAATGTGCTTGGGCGCAGCAGACGCGCAGGCTGTAGACTACCGCTGGACGCAGGGCTTTGCGCAGGGGACGGTCGAGGCGATCATCGAGAACGCGCGTGGATCGAACCTCAACATCTACTGTCCAAGTGGGCAGGAGGACCACACGCCAGGCATGTTCGTCACAGGAACCGGGCTGAATCCGCCAGTTGGCGAGCGCGTGACGGCGCAGGTCATTGTCGATGGGAAAAACTACGCGTTTGACCTCGATGAGCAGCAGTTTAAGGCAGGGTCGCGTCTTGGCCTGCAGGATTTCCAGGCGCTGGTCTCGGCGCTCGCCGCGAGCCGTGCGCGTTCGTTCACGATCGAGTTTCCCAAATACGGCCTGGTAGAGACCTTCTCGCTTGCCGGTGCTGCCAAGGCGCTGGGCAAGGGCAAGACCTCGATACTCAAGGGCTGCGTGCCGTAGCCTCAAACGCCGGAGCCATTCGCAAAGATGGAGGGCGGGCAAAGGCGCTGCCGTGCCCCATCCACGCGCGAGATCGATATGGCGCCGTGCCCACCGTTTTCGCGATGAGGGCGCGGCTGCATGGTGGGCACGCTGCCGCCTTCGGCGGCCGCTTTGCACACCCTCCTCCCTACGCAAACCGCCGGGCGTGCACGACGTGTGGTCCTGCCTCGCTCGCGCTACAACGATCGGGCGCGCCGAGATAGCGGCCGATGATTCCGGTCAGGCCGACGTCCTCGATCTCGTCGAAGCCGCATGTACGCAGTTCGCGGCCAAGATCCGATGGATCGAAACGGCTCAGCCAGGGTTCGCCGATGGCGGCGGTGCGCGCGGCGAGCGCTTCGACATTGGCGCGGCGCGCCGGCGCGTAGTTGTCGAGCGGCTCGGTGTAGTCGAACACGACCTCCGCACCGGGCAGACTGGCGATGAACGTCAGCACCGCCAGGATCGCCTCGCGCCTGAGATAGGGCACGACCCCGAGCCAGGTGAAGAAGGCAGGCTCGTCCAGCCGGAAGCCGGCCGCCGCCAGCGCATCGCCGAGACGCTGCTGCTCGAAATCGACCGGCACGAAGGTGAGCGAAGCGGGCAAAGTGAGACCGGCCGCGGCGATACGCTCCCGTTTCCAGGACTGCGTGGCCGGATGGTCGGCCTCGAACACGCGCACCCCATGAGCTTCGTGCGGATTGCGCAGGCTGAACGTATCGAGGCCGGCGCCGATGATCGCGGCCTGACGGACGCCGCGCGCCACAGCCTTGGCCAGCGCATCCTCGGCGAACCGGCTGCGCGCGGCGATGAACCGCCTGAGCTGCTGCCTGGTTACGTCCGCTGTCGCGGCCGCGATGAGCGTGTCGGCATCGTCGCCGAGCAGCACGCGGGCCAGCGGATCGGCAAAGATGCTGGCGCCGTCGACGGTCTGATGCGCCGCGCGGAGGATGGCGGCTCCGAGTGCGGTGCGGCTGGGCTGTCCCATCTGCATGACGATTGTCCCTCTCCCACACCGAGGCATCCGGTTGCGCAAGGTTGCGGGATAGCGCATAATTCTAACACTGTAAAGATTGAACGGGATTTGGGCACATGGCAAGGCCGGCCAAGACGCCGCGCAAGACCTATCATCATGGCGACCTGCGCAACGCGCTGCTGACGGCGGCGCGCGAGGTGCTGGAGGAGCGCGGGCCGTCGTTCCTCGGGTTGCGCGAGATCTCACGCCGCGTCGGCGTCTCAGCGCCGTCGGCCTATCATCATTTTCCTAGCCGCGACGCCATCGCGCTCGGCCTCGCCGAGCAGGGCGCGGCAGAGCTCGCCGCATGCCTTGCCGCGGCGCCGCCAAACCCGGGCGGCTCGCTCCTGACCTATGGCGAGGCCTATATCGCCTTCGTGCGCGCCAATCCTGCGCTCTACCGGCTGATGTTCGGCGAGGGTTTTCCGGCCGTGTCAGAGCACAGCGCAGCGATCCGCGCCTTGCGGACGCGCAGCTACGAGATCATGAAGGCGAGCCTCGAGTCCCGGCTGACGGCCGCGGAGCTGCCGATTGCCGGCTTGTTCCTGTGGGCGCTCGTGCACGGCCTCGGTCTGCTGCTCATCGACCGCCAGATCGTTCGCGATGACGACCTGAACGACGTCATTCGCAGGGTGCTGACGCTGGCCGGGACCGGCCTCATGCGTGGTCCGGGACGGCACGACGGAAAATGAGCCCGCCGCCGTTACGACGGAGACCTCCGTTCCGCCTGGGGCGTTCGAGACAGGGCCCCTTCTCGCACAAGGCATCCACTCGCGGTCCCAGATCGATGGTGGGCACGCTGCCGCCTGACGGCAGCTGCTTTGCCTGCCCTACGCTCCTGCAACAAAGTCATCCGACGGGGCAGATGCGACACGAATAGGCCGCCATGTGGCACGGCCGCCTCGACCGTCACTGCTGTCGTCCCGGCCTCGAGCCGGGACCCATAACCACCGGCCGCCGTGGTGAAGCGCGTTCCCGCCCCCAACACGACGCTCTACATCACTCCTCCTCGATACGGATCTCAGCGTCGCTGAGTGCCTCCATGATCCGTTCGATGTCCTCGGATTGGACTTTGCTGCCTGGACAAATCGCGTTCAGCTCGTCGAACGTGATCCAGCCCTTTTGCTCGCCGATCTCGATGGCACGGCGGATGATCTCCGAGACTTGCATGCTGATCTCCCGATGAATGGCCCCTCATAGATAGGGATCGCGCTTGCGATGACGCCAGACGCTTCAGCGGGCTCGAGCCGCTATCCGCATCGGCGCATGACGAGACGGAGAAACCGGTGCTAGGCTGGCGTCGACGATACAACCGCCTCGAGACACTCGCCCCATGATCGCAGCTCGCGCGCTTGCTCTCATTTTGATGCTCTATCCCCTCGGGGCAGGATCAGCAGCCGCCGCCTCGACCTCGCCGGCTGAATTCCACGCCAAGGTCGTCGAGCTCTACAGCTTCGAGCCGCACAAGCTGGACCGCGCCGCGATGCAGGCGAAGTCGGCTCAGCTCGATCAGTTCTGGACGATGGCAAAGGCCGATCCTTCAACGACCTTGCCGCAGCTGCGGCGCGAGCTGGACACTGCATCGAACTCAGCGTTCTTCTTCTACGACGGAGCCAAGCTTCTGCTCACCCTCTCGACGGACCGATCCGACCAGGCGATTGCGCTGCGTGCGATCGCCAAGGCAGATTTGAGGGGGATCCAACCGACCGACTACGTCAGCACCGTGCACCAGCTTGCGGGCGCAGGACTCGATGCGCGCGAGGCTGCCTTCCAGATCCTTCCGTTTCCCGATCTCAAGGTCTTCTTTCCCCAGCATTCCCTGACGCTCGGGCAGGACTTCGCACTGATCTGCATGCTGTTTCCAATGGAGGAGAAGCTGTTCGTCCCAGACCTGATCGAGCGGCTCGGGCGCGAAGCTGATGTCGACACTCAGAAGTCGCTGCTGGTGGCGCTCTGGTACGCCGTCACGCCGGCGGCAGATGCTGCCCTGCAGTCCTTCGCCGACAATCCGCACAACAACCCCGACGCCGTCGCCTTGACCAAGACGCTGCTGGACCGCGCGAAGACGATCGGCTCTCCCAGCTCGACACCGATAGAGGCGCTGCGGGAGGATCGGCGCAAGGTCATGCAACGTCCCATCAGCGATGAGGCCCTGATCGAATTCGACGAACTGACCTCGAAGATCCGCGGCGGGTCGTAACCTCCCGCCGTGCTCACCATCCTGCTGCGGCATTCGCTGATCAACGGTGGGCACGCTGCCGCCGTGGTGCGGCGGCTGCTTTGCCCACCCGACGGCACCTGCGACTGACGCTACCGCGCCAGCACCTCGACCTCGCCGTCGACGCCGTTGACGACGTTGAAGGAGCGCTCGAACACCTTGCCTTCGTATTTGGCGATGGCGCGGTAGTCGCCTTCGGACAGCACGACCTTGGGGAAGGCGCCGACCGATTCCTTGATCACGTCGCCGCCGGGGTTGATGACCGACCAGGCGGTGTTGGCGAGCGCCTCGCCGCCCTTGTCGGACACGAGCTTCAGGGTGATGACCGCGGCGCGGTGGGTGACGGTGACGTCGGTCAGCTTGCTGGCCTGGACGCGGATGTCGGAGCGCACCACCGCGTTGGCGTCGCCATAGTTGGAGACGATGTAATAGGTGCCCTCCGGGAGCATCAGGATGTCGCCGGCGGCGACGTTGGGCACCACCGGCGGGCGCTCGCGGCCGTCGAACTGGCTGCCCTTGTAGATCGCAAACGAGATCTGGTTCTGCGGGATCTTGCTGCTGCCGACCCGGCCCTCGAGGCGCAGGCCGCCGGCCGGCAGCAGGAACGCTTCGCGGTCGGTCTCCGCCTTCAGATTGACCGTCCTGACCGCGCTGACCAGGCCGAGCGCGACGTGGACGACGTAGTTGCCGGGCGGCAGCACGATGTTCGGCGTGGGACCGCGGTCCTCGCGCAGCATCTTGAAGGCGCCGGTCTCGTCGGGCCGGTCGGCGAACACCCGCCAGACTAGGCCACCATTGATGTTCGGCAGATCCTTGCCGTAGCGCGCCGACAGCGACAGCACGCCCTGATTGGGCGCCGCCGCGGGCGGCGGGGCAACCGGCGGGATCGCGGCCGGTGCTCCGGGCGGAATGGCCGCGACCGGTGGTCCGGGCACGGCCTGCGGCAGCGGCGGCGGAACGGGACCAGCGCCCGGCCCCGAGGGCGGAGCCAGGCTGACCGCGGCGCCGGGATCTGGGACCGAGGCCGGTGGAACCGGCGGCGGACGATCGCTGAACAGCTGGGCTGACGCCGGCGACACCGCGAAACAAGCGAGCGGACACGCCAAGGCGAGCGCGAGCGATAGCCGCCCGCTGCGCCGGAAACCGATGGATCCGCGACCTGTCGTCATCATCCTGCTTTTGACCGAAAACGCGGCGAATTCAAGCCTCTAAAGAACGGGCATGGGGGCAACTGCACCCCGGCGCGCGGCTTCGCCGCAGGCTTGCGCCCAGCCACCCGCGCCGCAGCCATGCGCGGCTCAAGACCTTCAAATCGGCGGCATCGGAGGCGCCGGTCAGCCGGCATAAACAATGCTTCTGCTAACCTGGCAACCGGCTGCGAGCGTGTCATGACCCGTTGACCTGCCCGTTGCACAGTTGCGCAAGTGTGGAGACGACAGTGCTGGACATGTTGAAAGGACGTCGCCAGAGCGGAACCGAAGGCGCCGATATCGGTCTTGGCACCATCCGCAAGCCGGTCATCGGCCTTGCGCTCGGCGGGGGCGCCGCCCGCGGCTTCGCCCACATCGGCGTGATTCGAACCCTGATGGCGCATGGCATCGTGCCCGACGTGGTGGTCGGGACCTCGATCGGTGCCGTGGTCGGTGGCGCCTATGCGGCCGGGCAGCTCGATGCGCTCGAGGAATGGGCGCGCAGCCTGCAGAAGCGCAACGTCCTCGGCTATCTCGACATCCGCCTCAACGGCTCCGGCCTGATCGGCGGCGAGAAGCTCGCCGCCCTGCTCGAGGCCTCGCTCGGCCGCGTCCCGATCGAGGAGCTGCCGATGAAGGTCGCCACCGTGGCGACGGAGATCCGCACCGGGCACGAGATCTGGCTGACCCATGGCAGCCTGGTCGACGCGATGCGCGCCTCCTACGCCCTGCCCGGCATCTTCGCGCCGGTGCTGATCGGCGATCGCTGGCTGGTCGACGGCGCCATGGTCAATCCGGTGCCGGTGTCGGCGGCACGGGCGCTCGGCGCCGAGATCGTGATCGCGGCGAATCTGTCGAGCGACGTGTTCACGCATTCGACGACGATCTATTCGCATGGCCAGCCGGTCGAGGTGCCGGAGACGGTGATGGAGAGCACGCCGCCGAAACGCCGCTTCGGCAAGCTGTTCTCGCCCGAGCGCGCGGTGAAGCGGCAGTTCTTCGGCGGCGGCGGCCGGCCAGGCATCTCCTCGGTGATGGTCGACGCCTTCAACATCATGCAGGACCGCATCACCCGGGCACGGCTTGCCGGCGACCCGCCGGACCTGCTGATCTCGCCACGCGTCGGACAGATCGGCTGGTTCGACTTCCACCGCGCAGCCGATCTCATCGCGTTCGGCACCAGGGCGGCCGAACGTGCGCTGGATTCGATTCACGAGGCGATCGGCCAGCCGACCACGGCAGGCGCGCCTGGCAGCAGCGGGACTACGCCGTCTTGATGTACTGACGCAGCGCTTCCTGCTCGTTCTCGTATTCCTGGACGCGCCATTTGACGACGTCGCCGATCGAGATCAGGCCGACGACGAGGCCGCCTTCGATCACCGGCAGATGGCGGAACTTGCCATTGGTCATCATCTCCATGATGGCCGCAACCGTGTCAGCCGGCTTGCAGCTGACGACGCGGCGCGTCATCACGTTCGACACCGGCTCAGTCAGCGCCGCGGCGCCGCGCTCGCCGAGCGAGCGGACGATGTCGCGTTCGGAGAGGATGCCCTCCATCCGGGTCCCCGACATCACCAGCACCGCGCCGATCTTGCGGTCGGCGAGCAGCTTGGCGGCTTCGGCGAGTGTGGTCTGGGATTCGACGCTCTCGACCTTGTGGCCCTTGGTGTCGAGGATCGCACGTACTGTCATTGCTCGTCTCCTTGAGAGGCCGGTGCGCCTTCTTGAGCGAGGCGTCGTTGCGGCCGATGCGTGCAGCAGTTTTCAGTCAAGCGCGTGTCTAATCAACAGTCTGGCAGTGCAAAGGATCCAACTTTCCGGATCTCGCTCAGGTTGCATTGCCGTCGGCAGGCCGGGCGTTGTTCAAGACGACTGGTCTGAAAAGCCGCCTGCCTTATTTGCCCGGAATCGTGCCCCGGTTGCATCACGCGCAAATGATGAATGAAATCCGGTGCGCCCGCAAGCGCAGGAATGCGGCAACTAACTGTCGACCGGCTCGGACGGCAACGCAGGTGCAGCATCATCACGCACATGCGGGATCGGATCGAACAGCGCAAACAGGATGAGGCCGGCGGCGAAGCCGCCGATATGCGCCTGCCAGGCGACGCTGGCGCCGTCGGCACCGGGCGTGAGGTCGAAGGCGCCGAACACGATGTTGACGCCGAACCAGACCGCGAGGAAGCCGAGCACCCGCGGATTGCGCATCGCACGCGACAGCGACAGCGCGGGCACCTTCGCGGCAGCCTCGGCATCGCCCCGGCCGAACGAGAGGAACCCGCCCTTCACGAAGGCAAAGCGCATCGCCGCCGCCATCGCGCCGGACACCGAGGCCGAGGCGCCGATCATCGGCGCCAACGCATGCTCATGGGTGACGAGATGGGCGAGCGCGCCGGCGGCCGCCGTGACCGCCATGAACAGATAGAACCTGAGTGCGCCGAAGCGGCGCGCCAGCGCGCTGCCGAACGGCAGCAGCCACAGCACGTTGAAGCCGATATGCGCCAGATTGGCATGCAGCAGCGAGTAGCTGACGAAGGTCCAGATCTTGGCCGGCGTGCCGCCGGGAAACGCGCCGTCCAGCAAGGTCTGGTCGTATCGTTTCGGGACGAAGGCGAACAGGTCGATGATCCAGCCGTCCCACTCCTCCGGCAGCAGCACGCGGAGGTGGATGATCGCGATCAGCACGACGTAGGCGGTGAGCGCGCCCGGCAGGTTCAGAACCGGCTCTCGCGTTTCCTGAAGCGGCGGATCTGGCGTGAGGTCTGACGGGGAATCCAAGGGAACGCACGCCTTCGACGAGAGGAACAGACCCGTCAGATAGGCGGCTTTGACGGCCATGTGCAAGCGCACACATGCAGAGTTGATGTGCGGCCCCATGGCTCGGGTCAGGCGGGATCTGAGAAAGAAAAAGAGGGAGGGTTCTGAGAAAACCCTCCCTCGCAAGATCGCCGGTCTTTTTGTGCGTCCGGAGAGCCCGGGGTTATGTCCCCACCCCTCCCCGTCGCGACGACCGAACTCATTTGACGCTCAACGTGTTCGACGCCCTGTGTCTCTCACCCACGTCGCGGTGGACCTTCCACCTTCCGGCCGCGACCTGATGAACGTTTTCTTAACGATCCCGCGGCCCAAGCCAAGCACATCGTTAATTTAACCTTAACGCGCGGAAGACGCGGACAAAGCCGGCAAGATCACACCATCGGCATGGACGCTGCACAGCCCCTCCTGCGACAACAAACCAGGGAGGCGCCTGGACGAAAGCGGGACAGCGATGTCCTGGCGACGTCGAGGGCGCGAGGGGTCTTCAGATGAAACATCCGTCCAATCGCGAGCTCTTCGCCTATTGGAACGCCAGGCGCGGCCATGCCAAGGCGCCGGAGCGTCACGATTTCGAGCCGTCGGCGGTGCGCGAACTGCTCGGCGACATCTTCGTGCTGTCCTGCGATGCCGACAGCGGCTTTCCGTTCCGGATGGCCGGCACCCGGCTGTGCGCCCTGCTCGGCGGCGACGTCAAGGACAGGAGCTTCCCGGCGCATTTTGCGCCCGATAGCCGGCGCGAGATCGAGGAGATCACCGCTGTCGTGTGCGAGGAAACGCTGCCGGCGATCGCCGGCGTCAAGGCGCAGGCGCCGGATCACACGACGGCACATTTCGAACTGCTGCTGCTGCCGTTCGCCAACCGCGCCCACGAGCCGATCAGCCTGACCGGCCTGCTCGCCCCGTTCGAGACGCCGCAAGGCGCGCTCGGGCCATTGGAAATGGTCTCCTGGCGCTACATCCACCCGCCGGCCGAGCCGATCGTGCCGCGCGCGCTGCGCAAGCTCGCGCTCGCCCGCGGCCTGATGGTCTATGAGGGGCTGCGCTGATTGTGGCCTACATCGGCCGGGCGCGCGCAGCGCCCGCCGAGAACAACGCTCCCGCATGACGCTTCGCGCGGCCTGCGGGATCCAGGCTCAGCTCCCTCGCCTCCAGGTCCCTCGCCTCATTGCGAGCCGGTCAGCGGCGCGATCGGACTGCCGTCGGGCGCAAACGCTGCGACGTGATCCGAGATGACGAAGGATCTGAGATCGCGCCCAACGACGAGAGGACCTTGGTAGGTCGTCCGCGTGCGCGCGACCAGCGCATCTTCAGGCACGTCCTGCGCGGGCTTCACGGTCGCAAACACGATGTGCGAGTAGACCGCGAGCTTCGGCTTCGCCTCGCTGAAGATCTTGCCGGCGTCCTCGGGCGAGGTGTGGTGGTCCTGGATGGCACGGTAGTTCGGATAGGATGTGAGCAGCTCCGGCTCGATCACAGCCACCTCGTGGACGAGGAGGTCAGCGCCTTCCGCCGCCTTCTCCACGCGAGGATCGGGCTTGGTGTCGCCGGACAGCACGACCTTCTTGCCGTCGAACTCGACGACATAGCCGAGCGCCGGCTTGATCTTCTCGCCGTGATTGACCTCGATGGCGCTGACCCTGACGCCGTTGCGCTCGTAGACGACGCCCGGCCCGATGTCGGTGGCGGCGAAGGCAACGCCCGCCGGCGGATAGTTCTCGTCATCGATGCGGATGCGGATGTCCTCGGAGAAGGCTTTGGTGAGATTCTCCGTCATCGCGACCGTTCCCTTGGGTCCGAACACGACCATTGGCCCCTTGCGCGAGGCCCAGGGCGTGCCGATCCAGCCGCTCAGCCACATGTCGGGCAGGCCCACCACGTGATCGGAATGCAGATGGGTGAGGAAATGCGCGGTGATGCTGCCGAGCGGGACGTTCTTCTGGAACAGACGGATCGTGGAGCCACGTCCGAGGTCGAACAGGAGCCGCTCGGGTCCGGCCTCGATCAGGGTGGAGGCGCTGAAGCTCGACAGGCGCGGCGTCGGCGTGCCGCTCCCGAGCAAGGTCACCTTCATCTCGGCCGCCGCGGCCGGCCACGATCCGACCGCTGCGCAGACCACGACCGCCATGGCGCCCATCACGCTCCGCATGAATGTCTCTCCCGTCTTCAAGGGTGTCATTGGCGCGATGCCGCGCGTGGCCGTTCTATCAGCATGGATTGGCGCTTGTCACAGGCCGTGGCAGAGAGCCGGCGGAGCGCACCGTAACGCTGAATTAACCGTGCAGCATTTACTTTCGTTGCTGGATCGTCCGGCCCTGTTAAGAGCCGGCTTTGAGTGGCGAAACATGGCGTTGCCGAACAAAAAACAATCTCTTCCGGCCGCCGAGGAGCGCCGTCGTTTCCAGCGGGTGAAGGTTCATCTGCTCGGCCGCTACATGTTGCCGGACCGTCGCGAGTTTCCCTGCCAGGTGATCAACATGTCGCCCGGCGGCCTGGCCCTGCTGGCGCCCGGCATCGGCAATGTCGGCGACCGCGTGATCGCCTATCTCGACCATATCGGCCGCGTCGAGGGCAAGATCACCCGCATCATCGACAACGGCTTTGCGATGACGATCGGCGCCACCGCGCGGAAGCGCGACAAGCTCGCCGCGCAGCTGACCTGGCTCGCCAACCGCGACATCCTCAACCTGCCGGAGGATCGCCGCCACGACCGTATCATCCCGCGCAACCCGATCGCGGTGCTGACGCTCGAGGACGGCACCAAGATGACCTGCCGCATCATGGACATGTCGCTGTCGGGCGCGGCCATCGCGGCGGAGACGAGACCCCCGCTGAAATCGCTGGTCATGCTCGGTCGCGTGCAGGCGCGCGTGGTCCGCAATCTCGAAGGCGGCTTCGCCATCGAGTTCATGCATCCGCAGCTCGCCGAAACGCTCGAAGAGAGCGTTACCGCGCGGTAAAGCCGAAGCCCCCCGAAATCCCGCAACTTCACGGAGTGCACGGCGTCCGCCACCGCGGGCGCCGTGTGGCGTTCGGCCATCGCACGTGGCCTCGGACGCAGTTAACATGCGTTCGCTGAAGCGTGGCCGGGCCTGCAAATGCAGCGGTCTGCGGCTTAACGCACAGCCTTTGATTCAACTCCGATCGATTCAAATTTTAAGCGAATTCGATTCAACAATAATGCGAATTATCGCCTTGTTTGAATTGGGTTTTCCTCAAATCCATCGTGGCGATTTAGCGGCAGCGAAAAACCTTTGTGAGACACATGGTCCCAACAAAACGGGGGCCAAAATGGTCAAGCGGACGGGACAGGCAAAAGGGTTGGCGGTGGTCGCCTTCCTGATGGCGATGGGCGCAGGGGCGCATGCCGGCGATGACCGGGTGCTCTATGCGAGCCTTGGCGACACCACGCGGGCCCCGATCGGCTGGATCGAGTTCTGCACGGAGACACCTGAGGAATGCCGCGGCGGTGCGTCGCAGCCCCGCGACATCGTGCTGTCCCAGACGGCGTGGCGGGACCTGCTAAAGGTGAACCGCTGGGTCAACGAGAACGTCAAGCCCATCACCGACATGGACCATTGGGGCGTGGTCGAGAAATGGTCGCTGCCGTCCGACGGCTACGGCGACTGCGAGGACTACGTGCTGCTGAAGCGCAAGCTTCTGATCGATGCCGGCTGGCCCCGCGAGGCGCTGCTGATCACGGTGGTGCGCGACAAGAAGGGTGAAGGACACGCCGTCCTCACCGTGAAGACCGACAAGGGCGAATACGTGCTCGACAATCAGAACGAGAACGTCGTCGCCTGGACCGAGACCGGCTACCGCTTCGTCAAGCGGCAGTCGCAGAGCGACCCCAACGTCTGGGTCTCGCTCGGCGACGGTCGCCCGGCAGTGGCCACCGCCAGCGCCCGAGAGCGCTAAAGCGCAAGCGAGGCAACGACAGAATTCGAGTTACGCGACCCGGTCACATCCCCACCCCTCCCCGTCCCAGACCGGTTCGCGCGCGGCCAGGCCTCCCCCAAGGCCTGGCCGCACTTTTTTAGAGGTGGCTCGAAAAAACGGCGCGATTTCAACGGGCTCTAACGACAGCCGGAAACCACATCGATAACGTCTCACGACGGAACGAGACCGGCCGAGACGGGGAAAATCCGGGGAATCTGTCATGCCATTGCCGCGGCCAACGGCGTCCCCGATGGTGCTCCGCATGAGCAAATGCCCCTTTCAGCCTCTGTCGCCTGCGTCCCACGGGCATCGGCGGCGCCGAGAGCTGCCGTTTGTCCGAACGCGCCTCAAATGTGTTCAACTGTCGAAACCCTTCCAGGCTGAATACGAGGGTTGATTCCCTTCACCCGTTCCAAAGCCGCTCCATTGCGTTGACGCGGGAGTCGTATTCATTCGGACCAATGGGCTGCTCGGGATGCGCCGATGCTTGTTTTCCGGTCGGCTGTTTCGCGCATCCCACAATGCCGAGCGAAATCGGCCGCCCGCCCGGTGAAAACCGAGAAACTGTGCGACACGCGATCATTGTGCTTGTCAGCGCCCGCAATGTCACGCTGCTTGGGTTTGCCACCTCGGCGGAGCGCCCTAAGGCTCTGGCGTCGCGAGGTCCAAAATTCTTCCTGACCTGGCCCAAGGATTCCGCCGTTCCGTGCGTCTCAATGGGTGAATGCCGGGAAAATCCCTTTCCCAGTGTCCGGTGTGTGGGTGGAACGACCATGGCAGGGATAGGGCACATGCGAGCGCGGTCCTGGACGGGACTGGCCGAGGGGCCGGGTGACGGTCCCGATTGTCCTGCTCGATCCTGTCGGCGTTGAGGAAAGGACATGGGGGGCGTCATTCAGCGTGTGACAGCAGAGGTGACTGAGCCGTCGGGTGGCGACGCCACGGATGACGACCTCGTCCGTCTGGCCAAGCAGGGCAACCGCGCCGCGTTCGAAGCCTTGTTGCGGCGTCACTACGACCTCATGCACCGCGTTGCCTGGCGCATGACCGGCTCCCGAACTGACGCGCAGGACATCTGCCAGGATGTCTGCTGCGCGCTGGTGGAACGGATCGCGTCCTTCAGGGGCGAGGCCAGGTTCACGACCTGGCTGATCGGAATCGTGCGCAACGCCTGTCATGATCACCATCGGCGCCATTCGACATTGGCACGCCTGAAAGGCCACCTCGCCGTGCTTGCGGGAATGGCGGCGCTGCCCGATGGCCGGGATCTTTTTCGTCGCAGCTGGCTCGCGAGCGAGCTGGCGCAGCTGTCGCCGCTGCTGCGCGAGACCGTCGTGCTCGTGGTCGGCGAAGGCATGACACACGCGGAGGCGGCCACGGCCCTCGGTGTCTCCGAGTCGACGATCTCCGGCCGCATGCACGAGGTGAGGCGACTGGCGAGTCTCGCGAAGGACATCAGCGATGAGTTCTGATCACGACATCATGGGTTTGCCCACCCCCCCGCCGCCTGCGCCGGACGCGCGTGACGCGGCCGTGCAACAGGCGCTGCTGCACTTCGATCGAAAAAGCACCGGGAACGACCAAGGAATCTCGACCGACATCCGTCTCATCGAGCGAACCGCCGCGTCCCTGCGGCCGTCACGCGAGAGGCCTGTCATGATTCGAACGCGATATCTCCTGGCTGCCAGCCTGGCCTGCATTGTTGCCGGATCGGGCGCCTATCTCCATCTCATGCGGCCACCGCAATCGACGCAGTTCGCTCCGCCCGTCGAACAGAAGCTGGCGAACAACGAGGCCGCTCAGGCCGAGCCGACGGTGCAAGCCAATAAGGAAAGCGAACACCAGGACCGGGCACAAACGCAAATCCAGACCGTCACGCCATCCGCAAAGCCTGCCCCGGACGCCGCCGCGCATTCGGTTGCGGCGGCGCCGCCGCCCGCCCCGCCGCATGTGGAAGACAGGATCGCCAGCCGTGTGGCTCCGCAGGCGCCTTCCGCGACGGCGCCTGGCCGGGTGCAGAATCTGCTGCAGCGGGTACCGACACCGCCGTCTTATGCCCGGCGCCGCGCGGACGACCTGATCGATCACGGATCCGTGCGCGGGTCGCCGCCGGCGGTTGCGCAGCGGATGGCGCCGGCCGAAAGCCTGCTCGCCCCCGCCCAGCGCGAGCGCGTTCCTGTTGCGTCCGAGCCCGGCGGCCGCGACAAGTTTGCGAATGCGCCGGAAAACCCCTTCCAGATCGCGCGCGATGCACCGGTCTCGACATTCTCCATCGATGTCGATACGGCGTCCTACGCCTTCGTCCGCGCCCAGCTCAACCGCAATGTCCTACCGCCGCCCGCGTCGGTTCGGACCGAGGAGCTGATCAACTACTTTCCCTACGACTACGAAGCGCCCGCATCGGCGGACGAGCCGTTCCGGGCCAATGTTGCCGTGTTTCCGAACCCTTGGGCGGAAGGCCGCAAACTCATTCGCATCGGCATCAAGGGCTATGCGCTGCAGCAGACAAACCGGCCGCACGCGAATCTGGTGTTCCTGATCGATACGTCGGGTTCGATGCAGCCGCTGAACCGGTTGCCGCTGGTGAAGCAGTCGCTCGCCATGCTCGTGACCCAGTTGCAACCCGAGGACCGCATCGCGATCGTCACCTATGCAGGGAATGCCGGCACGGCGCTTGAATCCACTTCGGTGTCCGAGAAAGCGAAGATCCTGGCGACGATCGACCGGCTCGAGGCGGGCGGCAGCACGGCAGGCGCCGAAGGCATCAGGCGAGCGTATGCGCTTGCCGAGCAGAACTTCGACGCCAACGGCGTCAACCGCGTCATCCTCGCGACCGACGGCGATTTCAATGTCGGGATCACGAACAAGGATGAATTGAAAGGTTTCGTCGAGCGTCAGCGCGAAAAGGGCATCTTCCTGTCCGTGCTCGGCGTTGGCGTCGGCAATTACAATGACGCGTTGGCCCAGACGCTCGCGCAGAACGGCAACGGCGTCGCCGCCTACATTGATACGATCAACGAGGCGCGCAAGGTACTCGTCGAAGAGGCAAGTTCGACGCTGTTTCCTATCGGCAAGGATGTGAAGATTCAGATCGAGTTCAATCCCGCAGCCGTCGCCGAATATCGGCTCATCGGCTACGAGACGCGACTTCTCAATCGTTCCGATTTCACCAACGACAAGGTCGACGCCGGCGACGTCGGCTCGGGGCAAACCGTGACGGCGCTCTACGACATCGTGCCTGCTGGCGGTCCGCGAACGGTCGACGATCTCAGATACGGGGCGCGGGACGCGGCGAGCGGCGCGCCCTCCCCGGCCGAATATGCCTTCGTCAAGATCCGCTACAAGCTGCCGCGATCCGATCGAAGCGTGGTGATCAGCACGCCCGTCGATCGCGGCTCCGAAAGCGCGCGCTTCGAGGAGGCGCCACGCGATGCCCGCTTTGCGACCGGTGTCGCCGCGTTCGGCGAGATTCTGCGGGGTGGAAAGCATACCGGCCAGTTCGGCTACGACGACGTGCTGCGGATCGCCTCGGCAGCCCGCGGAGACGATCCCTACGCCTATCGCGCCGAGTTCCTTCAGTTGGTGCGCGCGGCCAAAACCGCGAGCACCATGCAGCCGCTGCGTCCTTGATGGATGTGCGATTTGCGACGACTGCATCGGTGCGCAATTTGCGACCAGGCCTCCCAAGGCCTGGCCGCAACTTTTTTGGCCTTGCTTCGACGATATGTCGCAGGCAGGGCTTGGCGGATCGTCGGCCAACCTTGTTTTCCCTCGACGGGGACAAGCGACGTGGCGCGTTCACGACGCAGCCCGAGGGAGACCTGTAGATTCCCTGATCAGCAACTCCATTTTTGGATTCGCTCTTGCAGGCCCCCTGCTACACCACGCGACGTCCGGAATTTGGAGACGCCATGGACCCCCATTGCACGTCGCGTTCGCCGATGCGCCGCTATCTCGTCGCTATGGTTCTCACCTGTGCGCTCACCACATTCTCGATCGGGCTGTTCGGAATCCGATTTGGGGTCTGGTTCAGCCCGGCGATCCTTGCCGATCTGCAGAGCATCCGCCCGGATAGCATCGCACTGCCGTTCGATCTCCGGTACAATTCCGCCTTCATGCTGCGCCGCGTGGCGGCAATCCAACCCGACATCGTCGCGATCGGATCATCGCGCGCCAGTGGCTTCTCGGCCGCGGCCTTCGCTCCGCGCCGATTTTACAATCTCTGCTTTACGGCGTGGAGCGTGCAGCAGATCGCCGACGAGCTGAAACGGGTGACGAGCGCCGCGAAACCCAGGATCGCCATCGTTACACTCGACTATTTTCTTTTCTCCGATCGGTGGGAGACCTCGAACGCCGATCGCGCCCAGATCCACGGCGAGCCGCTGCGCTACTTCAAGGCCAGCATCACGCATTGGGTGCACTCCGCATGGCGGGAGCCCTGGATCCTCAGCAACGCCCTTCGGTCCCCTCTGCTCGGGACGCAGGCACTGATCTCGAAAGAAGGCTTCGGCACCGACGGCGCCTACCGGTTTTCAGACGACCACATCGCGAAAGCCAAGACGCAGCTGAACGCTCAACATCTGGAACGCGCCTTCTTCGGCGGAGAGGCCATCTCGCCGCACCAGAAAGACGCCCTGGAGCAGCTTGCCGCGCTGGCTCGCAGCAGTGATCTGACCCTGATCGCAATCCAGCTCCCGATCTTGCACGACGCTGTCGATTTTCTGGACCACGACGCGCGGTACGAACCCTATGCCGGCCTGTGGCGCGATTTCGAAACTGACGCGACGCGCGCATGGCTCGCGGAGACCGGGATCCACTTTTTCGACCTGGCGCGCTCCGACATCGGCAACGACGCCTCCCATTTCATCGATTCGGTTCACCTGTCGGAGGCCGGCATGCGGCGGGTCATGGATGAACTGAACGCCGATCCCGATTTCCGCCGCCTCATCCAATGACGGTTCAGGCGGAATCTTCCTCGAGGGCCGTCCGCAAGCCAGGATCGTCTGAGTCCGAGCCCTGGGCTGCCGGACGGCGGCTGGGCGCAACTTTTTTTGGCCTTGCTTCGACGATATGTCGCAGCCAGGGCTTGGCGGGTCGTCGGCCAACCTTGTTTTCCCTCGACGGTCGGGTTTAGGTTGTCGGCATGATGATGATCCTGCGAAGTGTGGCGCTCGTGGCCGCGGCCCTGACCCTGGCGAACTGCTGCATGTCCGGAACGGGCTGTTCCGGCCCGATGGCCTCGGCTGATCCGGCGGCGACCCCCGCCATGGCGGCCGCGACGGCGGCTGCGCCGGCGACGGCGGCTGCGCCGAAGGTGGTCATGGCGACGCCGCAGGCGGTGCCCCCTGCCGCCGCCGACTGGGATGGCCGGGTCGCCACCTCCGAGACCGACACCGACATGGCGATGGAGCCGGATATCGGCACCTCCCCGCGCAAGGGCACCAAGCGCAAGGGCGACTCGCGCGTCGACGTCATGTCGTCGCAGTCGAGTTCCGGTTATCGCAGCGGCCGCATGACCTACGAGGAGGAGCAGGCGGCCGACCTTGCCGACGAGGCCCGTCTCAAGCAGAAGCTCACGATCTGCCGGAACTGCAATACGACCCAGTAAGTCCTTGATCGGGCTCGGATTGGCGCCGGTCTCCGCCGGCGGATGATGGCGATACCGCTGCGGCCCGCTGGCCGCAGTTTTTCGGGCTTGCAGGCCTCGCTTTTGTCCGATTTGCTAATAAAGTCTTGCCGCCGGGATCGGCCCCGCCGGACACGCGTTTTGCTGTCTGGCGACTGCTCCGACTGCATGCCTTTTTCGCCGCTCCCTTTTGAGGAACGGCTTCCGAAGCTTTTTTCGATTGTGGGTGGTTTCGTGATGGACCCGGTGACGCGCGACACCAGACGTTATCTCGATAAGTCCGGCCCCCAGTCCGGCGCGGTCAAGACCTCGCAGCCGATCGCGCTCGCCGCCGCGACGCTGCTGGTGCTGGTCGCCGGCATCGGCGGCATCATGCTGTGGCGCGCCTATGGCGGATCGCCCGTCGAGGCCGAGCGCGGCGCGGTGACCCGGCAGTTGCAGGCCAGGACGGTGCAGGCCTCAGAGCAGCTGGTGGAAAAGACCAAGGGCCTGGAGGCGACCCAACAGGAATCCATCGACCAGCTGCAGATGATGCAGGAGCAGCTGCAGAGCATGCGCCGCCTGCTCGCCGCTCAGCAGGCCGACACCAAGCGCCTGTCCGACCAGGTCTCGACCCTGAAGGACTCCATCGACGGCCTGCGGCAGTCGTTTGCCAGCACGCAAGCCTCGGAGCAGGCTTCAGCGCCGGCGCGCAATCGCAGCATCCGGGCTCGTGCCCATGCAAGCCGAAGCGGACACCGCCATCGCCGAAGCCGCGGCTAGCTCGGACGAACGGCTCCAACCTGTAGAACTGCTGCCGAATTTTCCCGGAGCCTTGTGAAGTGCTTCACAGAGCAAGCGGCGGAATCGGGCCATCTTGCGATGACCGGATGGCGAGCCAATTTCAGGATGGCGCAGGGCCAATTTCAATATCCGGGGCTGGCAAGGTCGTTGGCGCCATACTGCGCCGACGACCTTGTTCTTTGTAGTTGCCCCCTGATCGCAAGCCGTCGTGGACAAGGACTTTGTGGACAAGCCCCGGACGGAGATGCGGGGCCGGACCAGTCCTCTCCGGCTGGTGACTTGCTTTTCACCCGGACTTCTCGGCTCAATGCGCGCCCCCACCTCTCCAGAGGAGCCGCTCATGTCTGCCGAATCTGAACTGACGTCCGATGTCATCGGACTGACCAAGGTCGCTCCGTTCTCCCGCCGCGGCTTCATGACCGCGTCCGCCGCAGTGACGGCCGGCTACACCTTGGCCGCGGGCCCGGTCCGCGCCGAGGTCATCACGACAGACACCAGCGGGCTCAATGCCGGCGACGCCAAGGTCAAGGTCGCCGACGGCGAGATGCCGGTCTATTTCGCAAGGCCCGCCAGCGCCAGCAATCCGCCGGTCGTGCTGGTCGCGATGGAGATCTTTGGTCTGCACCAGTACATCAAGGATGTGACCCGCCGTCTCGCCAAGCTCGGCGTGCTCGCGGTCGCGCCGGACTACTATTTCCGCAAGGGCACCGACCTCACCAAGATCACCGAAATCAAGGACCTGCTGCCGATCGTGAATGCGAAGCCTGATGCGGAATTGCTGTCGGATCTCGATGCCACAGTGGCCTGGGCCAAGTCACAGGGCGGCGACACCTCGCGCCTCGGCATCATCGGCTTCTGCCGTGGTGGCCGCACGGTGTGGGAATATGCCGCCCACAATGCCGGATTGAAGGCGGGCGTCGCCTTCTACGGCCCGCTGATCGATACGCCCAATCCGGTCTGGCCGAAGAGCCCGACGCAGCTGGCACCCGAGATGAAAGCGCCCGTGCTCGGGCTCTATGGCGAGGCCGACACCGGCATCCCCGTGGCCAGCGTCGAGGCGATGAAGGCGGCGCTCGCCGAGAACAAGAAGACCGCCGAGTTCAAGATCTATCCCGGAGCGCCGCACGGCTTCCACGCCGACTATCGCCCGAGCTATCGCAAGGAGGCCGCCGAGGATGCCTGGGCGCAGATGCAGGCGTGGTTCAAGACATACGGCGTGCTGAGCTGAAAGCGCTGCGGCCTCGGGTCCGCAAAAGCGAACGCCGTCAGGCGACAGCGTGCCCACCGTCGTTGAGCAAGCCACGTAGCGCAGCCCGGATGTGCGCAGCGACATCCGGGTTCTCCGACGCGCATGCGACCCCGCACGTCGCTACAGCCGACGCGCGCAGCGGCTGTCGCTCATGCGGCGACGGGCCCCGCCGCTAGAAGCCAACTGGCCGCTGTCGCCTCGGCCCGCTGGGCTTGGCCGACAGCTTGCCCACCCGGACCGACGACGATGCGCGGGGGATCAGCGCCTGCGACGCACCTTTGCCGGCTGCCGGGCGCCCTGCTCGAGCTCCCAGGCCATCCAGACCAGCGCAGCGCCGAGGCTGACGACGACGCCCATGAAGAGGAACGTGAGTTCGGGGGATGTGAGTGAGTTCATCATGCCTGGATCCATGCAAGCGTTGCGCCAGCTTCCGCTCCATTGCCGCCTGCGTTCATCGCGGCGGCAACGAAGCGTGACGAGATATCGTTAAAGCGAAGTGTCCGGCCAACGCGTCACCCCGCCTGCGGGTTCACCAGTTCACTCGCAGATTTCGACCGGACGAAGACGCCAGCCGCGCGCTGTCCGCACGCGCTTTTTCACGACATAGCAGCCGCCGAGATCTTCGTAGGTGTAGGGATAGTAATAGGGATAGCCGCCATAATAATACGGATAGCCGAAGCCGAAACCGGGGCCGAACCCATGATGAAATCCGCCATGATGAAAGCCATGAAAACCGCCCGGCCCGCGGGCCGATGCCGGGACCATCATCAGGGCGATGACGCCGCCCGCCAGCAAGCCCATCACTCTCTTGCGCATCGATCCGTCTCCACATCCAAATCACGACAATGACAAGCGTCACTGCAACGCTTCCTTTAAAGCCTGATTTGGAACAGCTCGCGGGCAAGCGCGCTCACATCTGCGCGATTTGGTATCCGGACGTCACAGTCCCTGCTGCGGCAACAATCAGCAACCGCGGCAGATGCTCTTGACCTTCTGATCGACCTTCTGGTTCTCGCGCCGAATCTCGGCCTCGTCGGACGTCTCGCCAGAGCGGTTCGGTCCTCCCGCCGCGCCGCGGCCCGTGCCGGTGGTGACGCCTGGATTGCCTGTCCCGGCTCCGCTCCCGCCGGAGCCCGACGATTGCGCCGTACCGAGGCTATTGGTGCCGGGAGTCCCCGGTTGCGACAGCCGCGCACCGCTGTTGGTGCCGTTCGCATCGCCCGGCGTGTTGCCGAGGCCGGCAGCATTTCCGGAGGAGGCCGCGCTCCCGCCGGTCGCCCCTGTCCCAGTCGTCGCGCCGCTCGCTGCGCCACCGCCTGCCGTGCCTGAGCCGGCAGCTCCCCCGCCGCCGGCGCCACCGCCGCCGCTTTGCGCGAACCCTGCCGTCGCTGCGGTGACACCGGCAAACACAATCAATGTCCGCAATGAAAATCTGGCCATCGGATGCTCTCCCTTTACGGTCCAACCCGACGGGACAATTCGCGTTCCGGAACCATTGTGAATGGGAGAGGATTGATGGCGCGAGGAGAGCCAGGGCCGGTGCGCAAGCTGATCGCCTTCGACGAGGACACCTTCGACAAGCTCAAGCAGCTGGCCCGCGATCACATGATCAGCCTGCAGGATCTTGCGGATGAAGCCTTCATGGACCTGCTCGAGAAGCATGGCGTGCCCGCCGACCTGAAGGACGCGTTGCACAAGAGTGCGGCGGCGGATGGCGAGGAGGCCGACAGGACTGCGCGCAAGGAGAAGACAAAGGCCAAGACAAACGCCAAGACGAACATCGACACCAAGCGGAAACAGAGGAGCAGGACATCAGCATGAGCACCGACCCCGATCCGTTCGAGCAGGGCGAGCGCGCCGCACGCGACAACATCCCGGCCGAGGCCAATCCCTATCAGGATGGCAGCGAGCAGCATGCGCTGTGGGCGAGCGGTCACGAGCGGATCGCCAGTGCACGCGAGGCCGGCGAATCCGAAGGGATCTGAGACGCGCGATCAGCCCAGCGGAACGCGCCGCCTCAGCCGATCTTCTTCAGGCCCTTGGTGTAGCGTGGGCCCTTGGCGACATAGGCCTTGGCTGCGATGCCCATGCGCTCGACCTGATCAGGCTCGAGCGTGCGCACCACGCGGGCGGGCGCGCCGATGATCAGCGAATATTCCGGAAAGTCCTTGCCCTCGGTGATGATGGCACCGGCGCCGACGACGCTGCCGCGGCGGATGTGGGCGCCATTCATGACGATCGAGCCCATGCCGATCAGCGCGTCGTCCTCGACCGTGCAGCCGTGCAGGATCACGTTATGGCCGACCGTCACGTTCCTGCCGACGCGCAGCGGGAAGCCGGGATCGACGTGACAAGTGGCGTTGTCCTGGATGTTGGAAGCTTCGCCGATCTCGATCCAGTCATTGTCGCCGCGGATCACCGCGCCGAACCAGATGGTGACCTCGCGGGCGAGCTTCACGCGGCCGATCACGGTGGCATTGTCGGCGATGTAGTAGTTGCCGTCCGCCGGCAGCTCGGGCGCCTGCCCGTCGAGTTCGTAGATGGCCATCGAGGTCTCCTATTCGCAGGCAGTACGATCGCATAGGAAGGTCGACGTTTTTCGCTCGTCTGTCTCCACATCGTCATGGCCGGGCTTGTCCCGGCCATCCACGTCGTTCGGCATCCGAAGAACGGCGTGGATGCCCGGGACAAGCCCGGGCATGACGGAGAAACTGACTGAGAGGGCTGCTCGTCGCGACAGCCCCACATCACTTCCTATCGCCCTGCGTTTCCAGGTGACCTTGGCACAGCCAACGCGGCGAATACAAGCAAGGCGCCGCAAGCGCCGATGGCGGTGAGGAACTCAGGCCAGCACGCCGGCTGCGCGCAGCGTCATCACGACGAAGGTGCCGGACATCATGCTCCAGAAGCCGGCGATCACGGTCGCCAGCATCACGAACTCGAAGCGGCGGCGCTCGATACGCGCGCCGCGCAGCGTGTTGCGCATGATGATGAAGGGCGCGGCGAACACCAGGAACGGCACCGCGGCGAAGCGGCGGGGCGTGACGCCCTCCTGCAGCAGCTCGAAACCAGGCGGACGCTCGGCATAGGCCTGATAGCCGCTGGCCAAGGCACCGGCCAGGGCGAATCCGATCAGGAGCGAGAACAGGGAATTGAACGCCTCTGCCGACATCGTACGCACTCACACACTTTGCAGAACTGCCCGATGTCGGTTTGGCAAAATCGCGCGGCCGGCGCCACATTATCCTTAAGAAAGGGTTAACCTCGGCCGCGCCGGGCGCGCAGGTCCCTGCTGGTAAGATCCTGCAGACCGCCGCGTCGGCGTGGCATAGTCGGGACTGATTCGCTCCAGAGATCCCCTGCCCGGCATGACGATGTTTTCGGTCCGCAGTGCCCGCCCTTCGAACGGACATGGCCATGCCGTGCCGCTCGTGCTCGGCTGTGTGCTGGCGGCATCGGCGGTGGCCGTCGTCGCCTATCTGCTGTGGCCGACATGGCGGGCCGGCGCCTTCAAGGGCCCCGAGCGCCTGCCGGTGAGCATCGGCAGCACCATCTTCAACGTGCCGGCGGCCGCCATCCGGGTGAAGATCCAGCGCCACACCGGGCCGCAGGAGCGGGTCGATCTCGGCTTCGACTATCCCGCGCTCACCCCGCCCGAGGCGCCGCATCACGTCTCCGCCGACCAGATCGACCAGGCGCCGCATCCGATCGACCGCATCTTCGTGTCGATCTCGGCGCATCACGATGCCATGTCGCCGGAGACGCGGCTGAAGACGATCTATCCGCGCTATCTGAGTCCCGCCGCCGTGGCGGTGCAAGACGGCCTGACCATGCGCAGCTTCCGCACCGGCACGCCCTACGACGTCGAGGATCTGTTCACGGCCGAGCAGCCGGCGCTGGTGGCGCGCTGCACCCGCGATGCCGCCACGCCCGGCATGTGCCTCAGCGAACGCCGCATCGACGGCGCCGACCTCGTGTTTCGCTTCCCACGCAGCTGGCTGTCGCAATGGCAGGATGTGGCGACCGCGATGGACCGGCTGACCGCGCAGATGCACGCAGTGAAGTAGTTGGCCGCACTCGTTGACGTCGTAGCCAAATGAGCGCAGCCCGCGCAACGGACGTCGAATGTGAGATTTGCCACACTCTTTCCGCTGGTCATTCCGGGGCACGCGAAGCGTGAGCCCGGAATCCATACTCACGAGCGGATGTTGGGGCGACCACAGGCGCCACGGCCATCGCGCGCCTCACGCCGCCTTGGGGTTATGGATTCCGGGCTCGCGCTTCGCGCGCCCCGGAATGACGGCGTGGATGAAGGCCGGGCTCATCCACGAACGGCGTGCGTGCTGACGGCGTGTGCGAAAGCACGCTGGAGCCGGTCTGCGGTAGCTACCCTCTTAGCCCGGGCGAGCGCGCCCCTGGGGCCACGCCTGCACCACGATCGTTCTGGCAGCGCCGCCATCTTCGCAAGCGTCCCGCATGCGCTTCGCGCTCATGCGGGCAACTGCGTCTGGCAACTACTCGACCAGATCGTCTTCCAGAATCGCCATCTGGAACTGGAACGAGCGATCGTCGTCCTCATCGTCGACGAACAGCACGCCGATGAACTCCTCGCCGATATAGACCTCGGCGGAGTCCTCCTTCTTGGGCCGCGGCACGACGCGGATCTTGGGATTGGCGAACACGCGCTTCAGATACGCGTCGAGCTTCCTGACTTCCTGAACGTCCACGGGTCATCTCCAATCGCAGCGGGGTTTGCTTGCCGTTCAAGGACGTGACACAGCGGCACGTCCGTGCCCTCAGAAACTTGATAGTTCAGCCCGTCGATCCCGGTGCGCGCACCAGCGTCATCGAACGAACCTGAAAGGGACGCTGTGGATCTCACATTCATTCCGCCGCAGCAATGGCGGATCGTCAGATCCACAGATCAGCGCTGTGTTCGCACGAAATCCCGTGATTGAAAAGCTCTTGACTTCGCGATCGAGAACCCGCTCGCCACGGCTCAGATGCCGATGGCGTTGATCATCTGGTCCATCGTGCGCGACGGCTCGGCGCAGCCGGCCTCGCCGACGATCTTGGCCGGCACGCCGGCGACCGTGACGTTGTTCGGCACCGGCTTCACGACGACCGATCCTGCCGCGATGCGCGCGCAATGACCGACCTCGATGTTGCCGAGCACCTTGGCGCCGGCGCCGATCAGCACGCCATGCCGAATCTTCGGGTGACGGTCCTCATTCTCCTTGCCGGTGCCGCCGAGCGTGACGCCATGCAGGATCGAGACGTTGTCCTCGATGATGGCGGTCTCGCCGCAGACGAAGCCGGTGGCATGATCGAGGAAGATGCCGCGGCCGATGCGCGCCGCCGGATTGATGTCGGTCTGGAACACCGCCGACGAGCGGCTCTGCAGATAGAACGCAAAGTCCTTGCGGCTCTTGCGATACAGCCAATGCGCGAGACGGTGCGTCTGCAGCGCGTGAAAACCCTTGAAGTAGAGCAACGGATCGATGAAGCGCGAGGTCGCGGGATCACGGTCGTAGACCGCGACGAGATCGGCGCGGAAGGCGTGGCCGAGATCCGGCTCGTCGCGCAGCGCATCGTCGAAGGTCTGGCGGATCAGATCGCCCGACAACGCCGAATGGTCGAGCCGGTCGGCGACGCGATGCACGACCGAATCTTCCAGCCGGCTGTGATGCAGGACGGTCGAATAGATGAATGTCGCGAGCTCGGGCTCGCGGCGCACGATCTCTTCAGCCTCATGACGAACCCGATCCCAGATCGGATCGAGCGTCGCCAGCTTTCCGCCCTGGGGATTGGTCTGATGCATAGCCATGGCTGCGTCTCGCGGAGTTCAGTGGGCAGGCAATATAGCACGGCACGTGGAATGCTGTCCTCTGCGCGCGGCGCAAGGTCGGCGATCCATTCCAGCCAGCCTCGCGCGCAGAGAACACGGGATTGAGACATTTCCGTTACGGCGGGGTTACGCCACCGTCCCTTGCCCACCGACGCTCGGCTGAAAATGGTCAGCCGGAACCGGAAATCAAGCTGCCGGAGACACGTCGACACGGTTCCCACGGGGCGCGCGCGGCTTCGGGATACCACCTCTGAGGCAAAAAGGAACCACCTTGCGCCGGAACGGGAGGCCGTCCCCCGCCTGATCACGGGGCCGGCTTGTCCAGCCACGACGCTTGAGTCTATTGGTGAATACCGCCTTGTCCATGTTTTGGCCATGGTGCTCCGAACCGGGGGATGCAGGCATCAGCAACATTCAGATCCTGGACGACCGCACGGAAGAGGCCGGATCGGCCTGGCTGCCCGTCCTCGTCCTCCCGCTCTTCCTGGTCGCGCCGGCGCTGTGGAACGGTTACCCGCTGTTGCAGTGGGACACCGGCGGCTATCTCGCGCGCTGGTACGAAGGCTATCTGGTGCCGAGCCGGTCGACCGTGTTCGGGCTCTATCTGCACTGGGGCGAGGACTCCAGCTTCTGGCTCAATCTCGGCCTGCAGGCGTTGGCCACGCTGTGGATCCTGCAGCTCACCCTGCGCGTGCTCGGGCTCGCCCAGCCGCTGCGGCTGTTGTGGATCGGCCTGCTGCTGATCCTGACCACCGCCCTGCCCTGGCTCGCCAGCATGCTGCTGACGGATATCTTCGCCGGCCTGTCGGTGCTGGCGCTGTTCCTGCTGGTGACGCAGGCGCGGCGCATCTCCGGCCTGGAGAAGACCGCGCTGTTCGGCTTCGTGGCGTTCGCATCCGCCACCCACAGCGCCACGCTCGGGGTGCTGCTCGGCCTGTGCTGCGCCGGCTGGATCGCCTGGCCCTTCCTGCGCCGGCAGATCGCGCTGTCCGGCCTGATCCAGGCCAGCCTGACCATCGTCGCGGGCGCCGCGATGCTGCTCGCCGCGAACTTCGCCCTCTCCGGCCAGCTGGCATGGACGCCGGGCGGCACCGGGGTCGCCTTCGGCCGCATGCTCCAGGACGGCATCGTCGCGCAATATCTCAAGGACCATTGCAGTCGCGAGACGCTGAAGCTCTGCCCCTATCGCAATCAGCTGCCGCCCACCGCCGACGACTTCCTGTGGGGCAACAGCATGTTCAACACGCTCGGGCGCTTCGAGGGCATGAACGAGGAGATGGGCACGATCGTCAAGCGGTCGCTCGCCGCCTATCCGCTGTGGCAGGCCGAGGCGGCGGCGGTCGCGACCGCCGAGCAGCTGATGCATGTGGCGACCGGCGAAGGCACCAGCGGCTGGGTGCCGCACACCTATGGCATCATCGAGCGCTACATTCCCTCGCAGGTCCGCCAGATGCGCGCGGCGCATCAGCAGCATTGGGAGATCAATTTCGCCGTCGTGAACTGGCTGCACGTGCCGGTCGCGCTCGGCTCGATGCTGGCTGCGGCGACGATCGCCGCGCATGCGCTCTGGCGCCGGCGCCGCGATGACATCGCTTTGCTCGCCACCACCGTGACGCTGGCGCTGCTCGGCAATGCCGTGATCTGCGGCGTCATCTCCGGCCCGCACGACCGCTACGGCGCCAGGCTGGTGTGGATCGCGACCTTCACGGTGCTGATCGCGGCAGCGAGATGGTTCAGCGGCGATCGCACCGACGCGGCGACAAACACGCTCCCGTAGCCCGCATGAGCGCCAGCCGGAGCCCGCAGGGCGAAGGCGAAAGCGACATGCGGGGTCACACGAGCTGCGTCGGAGAACCCGGGGTCGCTGCGCTCGCCCGGGCTACGCAGCTTCACCGCCGTGAGAGAAAATCCACCACCCCGGCCTTGTAGACCTTGTCGCCGACCGCGCGCATGTGATCGCGACCGGGAATGTCGAGCACCTCCGCGTCGGGAATGAGCGCGCCGAGCGCGGGGCCCGAGCCGGACACTTCGTCGGTGGTGCCGACGGCGACCAGCACCGGCACCGCGATGCGGCCCGCATCCTCACGCGAGATCAGGCCGCGCGAGCCACGCATGCAGGCGGCGAGCGCCAGCCGGTCCGAGCGGGTCTGGTCGGCGAAGGCGCGGAAGGTGCGCCCGACGGGATCGGTGACCTCGTCGATCGACGGCGCCTCCAGCGCTGCGGCGACGTTCTCACCGGGGCCGCCGCCCTCGATCA
The DNA here is from genome assembly GCF_030159255.1 of Bradyrhizobium sp. SSBR45G. Lineage (GTDB taxonomy): Bacteria > Pseudomonadota > Alphaproteobacteria > Rhizobiales > Xanthobacteraceae > Bradyrhizobium. The sequence continues at coordinate 70,968 of NZ_BSCT01000009.1, forward strand.
TCGCCATGCCGATGCCGCCAAAGATCACGGAGCACAGGCGCTCCGGTGTGGTCAGCGCGATGTGGGCCGCGATGCGGCCGCCGAGCGAATAGCCCATGACATCGGCGCTGGCGATGCCGAGATGATCCATCAGCGCGGTGACGTCGCTCGCCATCTCGGCGATCGAATACAGCGCGGGATCGTACAGCTTGGCCGACTCGCCATGGCCGCGATTGTCGAGCGCGACGACGCGGCGGCCATTCTTGCGCAGTTCGGAGACCCAGGCCGGGTAGACCCAGTTGACGTTCTTGGTCGAGGCGAAGCCGTGGACGAGCACGATCGGATCGCCCTCCCCCTCATCGATGAAGACGATTTCAACGGCGCCGTTGTGGAAGCTCGGCATCGGACCTGGTCCCGAGAATCTGGAGTGAGAATGATGCGGCGAAGTCTAGCCGCAGGGCGCGGCCGCGGCCAGATCAGCGCGGACAGCGGCGGCCTGCATCCGGCGCAACCGTCGTCGCTTGCCGCGATCGATCACGCCTTGCGTCGCGCGCTCGGTCATCGCCTTCAGCGAACTGACGAATCCGAGCAGCGTCATCAGCGCGCCGAACAGCCAGAGCGCGAGATTGAACGCGCCGGCGGTGAGCAGCAGCGCGCCGCGGCCGAGCAGCTTCAGGATCGCACGGGTCTGGCCGCCCTTCGCCTCCGCGAGGCGGGCGGCGCGGGCGACATCCTTCGGTCCCTCCGCGAGTTTGAGCGAATCCAGCGCGCCGCGGGTGCCGGCCTTCTCAGTAATGCGGCCGACGTCCTTCGCCAGGCGCATCAGCGCGCCGGCCTTCTCGGCCCGGAACGCAGCGCGGATCGCGGTGGCGGTCTCGCCAGGACGCAGCACCGAGCCTGAGGCAACCGCCTGCTGCAGCACCGGCGCGTCGACCACCTCGCGCGCCGAGCGTCCAGCCCAGGCCGCCAGCCCCTCGCCGAGCCGGCCGACCTTGCGGGCATCCTTGACCAGGGTCAGCCCCGCTCGCACCGGCGCGGCCCCGCCGGCCGAGACATAGGTCGCCGCGGTGACGGCAAGCCCCGCCGCAGCAAGGCCGAGGACCAGCCGGTCGGTGTCCTCGCCCATCACCAGATGCTTGCCCTCGCGCACGGCGTCGCGGATGTCGCCGAACACGAATAGATCTCCGGCCACGGTGCCGGACAGGCTGGCGACATCGTCGGCCTGACCGGTGACGAGCCCGGTCGCGAAGCGCTTCGCCACGCTCGCCGGGGCCTTCTCCGCGGCAACGGCATCGCTCACCCGCTGGACCAGCGCCGGGTCGAGCGCGACCTGGTGCTCCTGCGCCAGCGCCACGAAACTCTCGGCGAGATCAGGGTCGCCGGCGGCGAGCGCCTCGTCGATCCCGCTGATGATGCGCCCCGAATCGGCCTGCAGGGCGGAGGCAATCTGGAGCTCCGACAGACGCGCCGGGTCGTCAGCGGCTGCGATGACGGTCCCGGCGCGATAGGCATGCGGCCACAACCCGGCACCGATCGCGGTGCTGAGGGCAAGACCGGTCACGGCCAGGCTGAGCCTCCAATTGATTCGCATCGAGATCACGCCGCCTTCACGTTTTCGCGGGGTCTTCGGCTGAAAACATAGGGTCTCCGTCCCGGGACACAACGGCCCCGACGAAAGAAGGGCTTCTCTGCGGCGGCGGGTTTGTGTCGAATCCACACGCGCAAAAATAACGGCGTGCGTCACACCCAACGCAGGTTCCCAACACAAGGAATTGGCCTTATGGCTCAGCATGGTGCGCCGCCGTCTCTCACGACGGCCCGGCGCCTCGTTCCGATCCCGTCGGCCGCGTCCCCGCGCTGATCCGCTCTGCTCTTCTTGCCACTCGAGGTGAAACCGATGGCCGATAACATCGTCCCGCATTTCCACAACGACGCCGGTGTTCCGATCATCGAGATCGGCTCGCATGAGTTCATGTGCGTGGGCGCCAATCCGCCGTTCGATCATCCGCACGTGTTCCTCGATCTCGGCAACGACAAGGAGATCATCTGCCCGTATTGCTCGACGCTGTACCGCTATGCGCCCGACCTCGCTGCGGGCGAGGCCCGGCCGCCGGAATGCGTGCTGAAGGACGTCGCCTGACCGGCGCGTCGTGGCGCTGCGTACGGTCTATGTCGCCGGGGCCGGCATCGGCGGCCTGACGGCTGCTCTTGCCCTGGCGACCAAGGGCTTTCGCGTGGTCGTGCTGGAGAAGGCCGAGCAGCTCGAGGAAGTCGGCGCCGGCCTGCAGCTGTCCCCCAATGCCAGCCGCATCCTCGTCGATCTCGGGCTGGGGCCGCGGCTCACGGCCCGCGCCGTCGTGCCCGAGGCCGTCAGCATCATGAGCGCGCGGGCCGGCGGCGAGATCGCCCGGCTGCCGCTCGGCGAAGCCGCGGGCCAGGCCGCCGGTGCCCCTTATTGGGTGATCCACCGCGCCGATCTGCAGGCGGCGCTGGCTGCCGAGGCAATCGCGCATCCGGATGTCGAGCTCAAGCTCGGCTGCCAGTTCGAGGACGTTGCCGCCCACGCCAAGGGCCTCACCGTGGTGCATCGCCGCGGCAATGAGCGGCGGCAGGACGTGGCGCTGGCGCTGATCGGGGCCGACGGCGTCTGGTCGGCGGTGCGGCATCATCTGTTTCCGCAGGCGCGCGCCGAATTCTCCGGGCTGATCGCCTGGCGCGGCACGCTCGATGCGCGCCAGCTGCCGCGCGACTACAGCAGCGCCCGGGTGCAGCTCTGGATGGGGCCGGACGCGCATCTCGTGGCCTATCCGATCTCCGCCGGCCGCCAGGTCAATGTGGTCGCGGTGGTGCCGGGCACCTGGAACCGACCGGGCTGGAGCAGCGAGGGCGATCCGGGCGAACTGAAATCCGCCTTCGCCCCGCCGCGCTGGCCGGCGACGGCACGGCTGCTGCTGAACGCGGTCGACGGCTGGCGCAAATGGGCGCTGTTTGCCGTGCCTGAGGGCATCGAGTGGACGCAAGGCAACATCGCGCTGCTTGGCGACGCCGCCCACGCGATGCTGCCGTTTGCGGCGCAGGGTGCGGGCATGGCGATCGAGGATGCGGCGGTGCTGGCCAAGACGCTGAGCGAGGCGCGCCCCGACGGACCGGCCGCGATCGAAGGCGCGCTGAAGCACTATGCCAAACTGCGCCGCGCCCGGGTCGGCCAGGTGCAGCGCACGGCGCGCAACCAGGGGCGGATCTACCACATGGGTGGGCCGCTGGCGCTGGCGCGCGACATCAGCATCAATGCGCTCGGGCCGCAGCGCCTGTCGGCGCGGCAGCGCTGGATCTACGACTGGCGGCTCTGAGGCACGGGTCTCAATAGACCGAGCCGTCCCGCGGCAAGGTCGACGGCCCGCCGGAGCTGCTGGAGGCCATCGGCCGCACGCTGCGCCCCGGCTTGACGGGCTTGCCCTTGGCGGCTCCCTTGGCGGCAACGGGCGCCGGCGGCGTCTCGATGCATTTGTTGCGGCGCCAGGCCTCTTCGGCAAACTGCGACTGGCCGCGGATGGCGACATAGTCGTTGCGATAGGCGACCTCGGCGACGACGGCGCCGCCGGCCCCGGTCTCCGCCTTGGCCATCAAGCCCTGCAGCTCGGCGGTGCGCATCGCCAGGGCCTTGCGTTCCGCTTCGAGCTGCTTGCAGTCGTAGAGATCATATTTAGCCGGATCGGCGAACGCCGTCGACACGCTGTCGCTCATGCCCGCGCAGCCGGACAGCAGTGCTCCCAGCCCGAACAGTCCCGCGGCGAGCGCGACGCGGAAATAACCTTGGCGATTGCAGTCGGTCGTCATGCAGCCTCGATCTCGCAGCGGTCCCAAACCGCGGTCCTAAAGAAGCGGTCTTAAAGCATCGTCTCGATGGTGCACATGGACCCCACGGCCGTGTCCACCACTCGTCCTTGCCCGATTCGTCCCGTGCAGTTTCTCCATCGATGGCGGCCGAACTCGCCCAATCGATGATTCTTCGTGGTGCCTCCGTGCCTTACAATGGCCGCCTCGTCCATGTCTTGAATCGCGTCAACATGAACCTAGCCAAACGTTTCAGCGCGGACACCATCTCAAAGCAGGTGGTGACGGCCGGATTGAGGCTTTACCAAGGCAGCTCCCCTGGCTTAAGCAAAGGATGAGCTGAGAGGCCGCAGCCAACCTCATTCCGGATCGAGGGATGATGCGCTAGGTCTCTGATCCCAAACGCGGACGTGGCGGAATCGGTAGACGCAAGGGACTTAAAATCCCTCGATGGCAACGTCGTGTGGGTTCGAGTCCCACCGTCCGCACCAGGGGCAATGACAGCCGAGGCGAAACTCGTCATTCTTCTGATCATCGCGGCGATCGCAGGATCGCATCTGGCGCGCAACTCTCTCGACGTCGTCGCCGGCATCGCCGCCCGGTTCGCCCTCGCGACCTGGCTGTTGCGCTCGGCCACATGACGGAATCCGACTGGCGCTTTGACTATGCGTTGCCCTTTCGGATCGCCGGCACTCGGGCTCGCGCCCCGGCCCATGCCGCCGCTATGCCGGCGCTCCTGCACGTCCCGGCACTGGCTCAGGAGGCACAGCCTCTGGATGGGCCCTACTCGAACTCTTCGGCCGTGATGTCGCGCGCCGCGTGCATGATGCGGACGACTTCGATGGCGTCGGTGGTGGGAATGTAGAAGACGATGTAGTTGCCGACCGGAAAGCTGCGGATGTCGTGGCCGAGCTCGGGGCGCTCTCGACCGGCGTGCGGGTTGTCGGCAAGAGTCCGGATTGCGCGGTCGAAGCGGTGGAGGATCGCGGTGGCCGCTGTCTCGTTATCCGCTGCAATGTACTGCCAGATCTCCAGCGCGTCTTCCCGGCCTGCGGGCGAAGCAGGCGGCTACTTCGCATGCGACGCCTTCCGGCGTTTCGCCTCGGCGATCAGATCCTCTACATCCCAGGTCTCGGCGGGGCCGCTGTCGAGACCTTCCTGGATGGCGCTGCGCAGAGCTTCGAGCTTGGCCTTGCGCCGCTCTTCCTTCTCTTCGATCAGTCGCAGACCTACGCGCATGACCTCGCTGGCCGTCGAATAGCGGCCACTGTCCACCAGCTCCTTGATGAACTCCTCGTAGTGCTTGCCGATGGTGTAGCTGCTGGCCATGGGAACCTCCGCGTATCATATTATATCATTTTATGATATAGGTTCGAACGGTTCCAGAACACACCTGACGCGTAACTTTATTTCCCTCGATAGCAGCGTCGTGTGGATTCGAGCCCCCTCCGAACCAGGGGCAGCCCGTGCTCCCGGAGCTTCCGCCGGGCCAGCCGATCCTGATCAACTCCCCCGCGCCGCACGAACCTTTGCCCGCCACGGGCGGGCCTTGGTCAAGGCAATCTCGTATTTTGCCGCGTCGAGCACGCCGTGGACCAGGTCGGCCTCAGCCGTCGGCCGACCGAACGGAAAGCCGTCCGGTCCGATGAGGCTGCAGGGAAGGCTGGAACGGCAACTCGCTGGCGTGGACACGCTGAACCAGACATTGTTCATGGCGGCATGCGCCCGGGCGGCGACGTCAAAAATCGGATCATCCGCATAGGCCGAGAACAAGACGGCATCGACCCCCAGCCTGGCGTACTCCATGAACAGCTCGGGGAAATGGATCTCGATGCAAAGCGCGCATCCGAAACGAAAGCCGTCGACCTCGAACACGAGCGGCTCGGTGCCGGACGTGTACCAGTGCATCGCCTCACTGTGCGAAATCACCCGCTTGTCATAGCGGCCGACGACCGCGCCACGGTCTGAAATGACGTACAACGCATTGTGCGGCCAGAGCGGTGGCGTGCGCTGATGGTTGGCTCCGACGACCACCCATATGCCGAGCCGGGCGGCATGAGCGGCCGTGAGCTCCAGTTCGGCCTGGAGCGTCCGCCAATCGACGGCATCCCAATCGTGGATTTCAGCGTTGACGTACCCGGACAAGGCCCCCTCCGGGAACTGGACAAGCCGCACGCCGAGAGCCGCGGCCTTCGTCATCAGTGCGCGGACGTGCATGCCGTTGGCGCGAACGTTAGCGTCGATCACGCTTGAGGCGGCGGCAATGCTGAGCGTGTGACCTGCCATGATCTTCGGTTAGTCCAGATCAAACCGGCTGTCGATGTCTGTGTCTGGCCGGTGCGGCCAGCTCAATCGCTACGCCGCTCAACCTGATCCGACGCCCAGCCTCCGCCGTTTGTTGGGCTTAGAGCTACGACGCCAGTGTGCGTCACCTGAACAGCAGCGAGGCGATCCATGGATGGAGTTCGTCCCCTTGCCCTGATCACCGGCGCCGGGCGCGCGACCGGCATCGGCGTCGAGGTGGCGCGGCAGCTCGGGCGCCGCGGCCACCACGTCATCCTGACCGCCCGAACGGCAGCGGACGCGCAGGCCCGGGCGGAGGAGCTGACCACGGCGGGTCTGGCTGCGGAAGGTCATGGCATGGACATCACTGATCCCGATGCGATCGCCAAGGTGGCCGCGCTGCTCGATGAGCGGTTCGGCCGCCTCGACGTGCTGATCAACAATGCCGCCACGCTCGGCAGCTATGACGAGACCGCCTCGACCGCCGACCTCGCCGAGGTCCGCGCCAATTTCGAGAGCACGCTGTTCGGGGCCTGGTCGGTGGCGCAGATCTTTCTGCCGCTGTTGCGCAACAGTCCGCATGGCCGGCTCGTCAACGTCTCCAGCGGCGCCGGCTCGCACAGCGACCCGGAATTCGGTCTCGCCACCGCCGCACCGATGCCGGCCTCCTACAGTGTGGCCAAGGCTGCGCTCAATGCTTTGACGGTGAAGCTCGCCAGAGAAAATCCGTCGCTGCGCGTGAACGCCGTCTGCCCCGGCTTCACCGCGACCTTCGACGGCGGCGCCGCGATGGGCGCGCGCCCGGTCGCGGAGGGCGCCGCCGGCGTGGTGTGGGCCGCACTGCTCGGCGATGACGGCCCGACCGGCGGGTTCTTTCGCGACGGCCGTCCGCTCGGCTGGTAGCGCGCCGCTACGCCGCCTGCGCTCTTGCCATCAGTCGCGCCATCGTCGTCGCCTGGAAGCTCGGACGCTGTTCCAGCCGCGCGATCCAGGCAACGAGATTGGGATGGCCTGACGTCAACTTGGTCCATTCCGGCGTCAGCGACAGGAAGCTCGCCTGCGGACCGGCCTGCAGATCGGCGAGCGACAGCCGGTCGCCGGCCATGAACGGTTGCTCGCCGAGCAGCCGCGACAGCTCGGCGATGACCGTTCTCGCCTGGGGCATCGCGCTGACGATGGCCGCTTCGTCTGTCGCCGTGCCGAAAAACTGCGGACCGATGATGCGCTGGAAGATGATGACGTTGCACACGCCCTGGAACAGGTACCAGTCGCTGATGTTCATGACCTGGTCCATGCGCGCCGCTTGCTTGGCGTGATCCGGCGTCAACGCCGGCTCCGGCAGCACACGATCGAGATAGCGCAGGATCGCCTGGGTTTCGTACAGCATGAAGCCATCATGCTCGAGCGCCGGCACGCGGCCGAACGGATGCCGTTCGAGATGCGCAGCCGATTTCGAATCTCCGGGAGCCAGCGGCGCAAGCCGGTAGCTTGCCCCCTTTTCCTCCAGCGTGGCCAGCACGCTGCGGCCGAACGGGCTTCCCGGCACCGAATGGACGACGAACCCGGACATGACCTGTCTCCCCATCGATGATGATTGATCGCTACGACGAGGACGGCCCCCGCTCCGCTTCAGCGGTGAAGCGCTGCAGCAGGCCGGGCCAGCCGCCATCGACATCCCTGCGCATCGAGGCGCCGGCCTCCGCGCCCATGGTCTCGAACTTGTGGTGCACGAGTTCGACGCGCGTCGCCTCCTCGCCTTCGGCGAAGAACCGGACATCGACCTCCGAGCGCATCGCCGCATCCGGCTTCCAGCGCGCATCAACCTGCCACAGCATGACGAAGCGTTGCGGCGGCTCCCACAAGGTGATGGTCGCGACCACGGTTTGCGTGCCGTCCTCGGCAACCTCCAGCCAGCGGCCCCCGAGCTTCGGCTCCAGCAGGACCCTCGCGATCGGCTTGCCGCCGACGCCATGCGTATGCGGCCACCAGCGGGTCAGCCCGCTGGTGAACACCGCGAAGGCGTGATCGATCGGTGCGCGGACAAGGACCTGCTTCTCGACCGGAGCAATCACCACACGCTCACTCATCGTCCCCGTCTCCTCGCCCTTTCGCGTGTCGATACGTCCGGTCGGCCTCGATCTTGAAGGCGAGCAGCGCGTCGTCCCAGAAGCTGTCGAGCCAATCGCGCAGCTCAGCCAGGCCCTCGCGGCGCAGCGAGTAGATGCGCCGTGCGCCCTCGCTGCGCTCCTCGACGAGGCCGGCGTCCTTCAGCACTTTGAGATGCTGCGACACCGCCGGCCGCGACACCGGCAGGCCCTCGGCGATGGCATGGACCGGACACGGTCCGCTGCGCAGGCGCTCGAACACCTGTCGCCGCGTCGGATCTGCCAGGACTGCCAATGCCGTCTCGTAAGCCATCACTTACCGTAAGCTATGACTTACATCTCGTCAAGCCTGTCGACCGGGCCTACCGCCGGTTGCAGCGGGAAACCCATCGTTAACCATACCGCGCGCAGAGTTGCTGCAGGCTGCGCCACGCCCCGCGCTGACATCCGGCGCGAGAGCGACCGCGCTCGATCTGAACCGAGAGACACGATGCTGGGATTCCGCAGCCGCAAGACTGATCACCCGGATGCCTCGCCCGCCTTCGACGTCGCCGCCCACGAGGCCTTCCACGACGTTCTGGCGCAGTGCCTCGACGACTGGGCTGCCGGCAAGCTCAACCGCGACGTCGCCGACGTCGCCGCCGCCGCCCTGCGGGCCAAGCTGAAACCGCAACTGATCGAGGCCGTCCATCGGCTCGGCACGGCGCTCGCGGGCCGCGCATCTCAGGACCTCGATGCCATCGTCGACATCTGCATCAACAGCAACGAGGCCTCGATCAGCGCGGCACGCCTGATCGGCGCCTCGAACAATCAGTCGGAGCGCTGCCAGAGCCTCGCCTCGGCCTCGGTGGAGATGCAGGCTTCCGTACAGACCATCAGCGCGACTTCGACCTCGGCGGCGCAGGAAGCCGTGGCGACGCGACGCGCCGTGGAGGACAGCGTGACCGCCGTGCGCGGCACGCTGCAGACTATGAACGGCATTGCGAGTTCGGTGCGCGACGCCTCCGCCAAGCTCGCCGATCTCAGCGCAGCATCGGCGGAGATTGGCTCGATCGTCGGCACCATCGACGCGATCGCCAACCAGACCAATCTGCTGGCGCTGAACGCCACCATCGAGGCCGCGCGCGCCGGCGAGTTCGGCAAGGGGTTTGCCGTGGTTGCCGCCGAGGTGAAGAACCTGTCGCAGCAGACGACGAAGGCGACGGAGGACATCAAGGGCCGCATCGAGCGGCTACAGGCCGAGATGAGCGGCATCGTCGAGGCCATGGCCGGGGGCGCCAAGGCGGTCGAAATCGGCATGACCGAGATGACCAATCTGGCGCAGACGATCGATCAAGCGGGAACGCGGACCGCGCTGGTCAGCGCCAAGATGGACGAGATTTCCGGCATTCTCGCCGAGCAGACGGCGGCGACGGACGAGGTGGCGCAGGGCATCACCATCATCGCGGACCTCGCCACCGCCAACGCCAACGAGGTGATGTCGCTCGCCGACTCCATGGGCCGGACCGACACCAAGGTCGTCAAGATGCTCGGCGAAATATCCAAGCTCACGCTGGACAATCAGGTGGTGCGCCTCGCCAAGGCCGACCATGTGATTTGGAAGAAGCGGCTGGTCGACATGTCGGTCGGCCGGCTGCAACTGCGCGTCGAGGAGCTCACCGATCATCACAATTGCCGGCTCGGCAAATGGTACTACGGCGAAGCCGGTCAGCGCCTCGCGGGCGACCCTGCGTTCCGCCGCCTCGAACGCCCGCACGAGGCGGTGCATCGCCATGGCAAGGAGGCCGCCCGCCTGTTCAGCTCCGGCCGCATCGACGAGGCGCTCAACGAGATCGGCAAGGTCGAGGTCGCCTCGACCGACGTGCTGGCGGCGCTGGACGAGATCAGGACGTAACGGCAGGCCGGGGCAGCGGCTCGAGGCGGTCACCCCTGCGACGGGAGCCTGCTCACCATCCAACGACGAGCTCATCGGCGCGACGGTGGGCGATATCCATCATCCGTCATTCCGGGGCGTGCGAAGCACGAGCCCGGAATCCATAGCCACAGGAGGCCGTGTAGCGCGAGGTGGCCGTGGCGCCTGTCGTCATCTCAGCGACAGCACGTGGTTATGGATTCCGGGCTCATCGCTGCGCGATGCCCCGGAATGACGTTGGGAGAGAGCTGAGCCCTTCTCACAAGAGCGGACGCCGCAGCCTGGAAGCGTCGGGGGAAGCGACATCCTCAGTCTCGCGCGCTGCGGTCATGAATCCGCATATCGTTTTCGCTCATGCGGGTTACGGGACCACGAGCCGCCTACTCGCTCTTGTCGACGTTCCAGAACACGGGCACCGCCTGCCCTTCCAGCACACCGCTGATCGACTTGCGCCAGGCGCTCGGCATGAACCATTGCCCGAGCGGCACGTAGATCACCTGGTCGTAGATCTCCTTCTGGATCTCGGCGGCGATCCGCTTCTGGTCCTCGGGCTTGGTGGCCTTGGCGAAGGCGTCGCGCAGCTCCTCCATCTTGGGATCGTCGGGCCAGCCGAACGGGCTCTTCTGGCCGCGCGCGCCGACGAAGGTGCTGCCGATCGGATTGCCGGAATCGGCGATCACCGAATTGGTGAAGAACATGTTCCAGCCGCCCTCCTTCGGCGGCTTCTGGCTGGCGCGCCGCGTCACCACCGTCTGCCAGTCGGTGGTCTGCAGATCGACCTTGAAACCGGCGGCGCGCAACAGCTGCGCGGCGATGACCGGCTGTGCCTTGAGCGTGATGGCATCGCCCGGCGCGAGGATGACCACCGGCGTGCCGTCATAGCCCGCCTCGGCGAGCAGCTTCTTCGCCTGCTCCATGCCGTTGCCCTTCACCAGCGTCTCCGAGCCGATGTCGGCCTCGAGCGGCGTGCCGCAGCCGAACACGGCGCCGCAGATGGTGTAGTATTTGGAATTGCCGACCAGCGCGTCGAGCACGTCCTTCTGGTTCATGGCCAGGAACGCCGCACGGCGGATCTTCACATTGTCGAACGGCGGAAACAGGAAGTTCATCCGGCCGAGCGTCTGGTAGCCGAACTTGTTCAGCACGTTCATCGTCAGATCGGGATTGGCTGACAGCAACGGCTCCAGGTCGAGCGGCGGGAATTCCATGAAGTCGATGTCGCCGGACTGCAGCGCGTTGACCGCGGTCTGCGCGTCGGGCATCGAGATCCACTCGACGCGGTCAACCTTCACCACCTTGCCGCCTGCGGTCCAGCTCGGCGGCTCCTGGCGCGGCACATAGTCGGTGTTCTTCTCATACACCGCCTTCACGCCGGGCTGGAATTCCGCCTTGACGAACTTGAACGGGCCGGAGCCGATCTGCTCCGAGATCTGCGCGTTCGCCGGCGTCTCGGCGAGGCGCTTGGGCATCATGAACGGCACGTAGGAGGACGGCTTGCCGATCGACTCCAACACGAGGCCATAGGGCTCCTTCAGCTTCAACGTGATAGTCCTGGCATCGGTCGCCTCGAGCGAGGCCGCAGCCTCCATCAGCTTCTGGCCCATGCTGTCATTGCGACTCCAGCGCCTGAGCGAGGCGACGCAGTCCTCTGCCGTCACTGGCGTGCCGTCATGCCACTTCAGGCCGTCGCGCAAGGTGAACGTGTAGGTCAGCCTGTCGTCCGAGACCGTCCACTCCGCCATCTGCGGCCGCACCTGAAATTTCGCATCGGTGCCGAGCAGCGTGTCGTAGACCATGTAGCCGTGGTCGCGCGTGATATAGGCGGGCGTGAACACGGGATCGATCACGCGCAGGTCGGAATGCATGACGGCCGTGATCACCTTCTTGCTGGCGGCGACCGCCTTTGTCGTGACTCCGGCCGAAACGGCGATGGCGGCGACGAGACAGGACACGAGCGCGAATGACGGCCGGCGCGAAGGATGTGACATGCGATCTCTCTTGACGTGAGCTTCCATCAGGCGGCCCTGACATCCATCAAGGCGCGGCGCGCGCTTGCATCGTCCGCAGACGCCGAGCAAGTGCGCGCGGAGAGTTGCAGCAGTTCCATCGTCCGTCAATTGCTGCCAGCCGCATGGGTGCCTGCGTCGACATTGGCGCGCGCTGCCGGCGCTCCAGCATTGTCCCGCCATCTGGAACTCAGCAGCGGCAGCTCCGTTATGAGCACGACCCAGGAGCATGACGATGCCGACAGAAAACGCCGAGCCGCAGGGGAATCGCCGCCCTCTCGCACCGATACGCACCAGCAACAAGCCACCGCAGGTCCAGATCATTCCACCTCTGATGGTGGAAGGGTTGGAAGCGGTGCGCGATGCGCATTGCTGACGGCGGTCGGTTGACGATGAAGAACCCGGACGACGAAGCGCCCCGCAGACCAGGGAGCGCGGTGAGGCCTCCTCACCGCGCTCTTTTCAATCACAACCTACGATGACTTAGTTCTTCTTCTCGATATTCCAGAAGATCGGCGTCGCCGGCCCGTCGAGCACGCCGGTGAGTGACTTGCGCCAGGCGCTGGGCGCCAGATACTGCCCGAGCGGCACGTAGATCACGCGCTCATAGTTCAGTTTCTGGATCTCGGTCGCAATCTTCTTCTGCTCGTCGGGCGAGGACGCCCGCGCAAAGGCGTCGCGCAGCTTCTCGATCTCGGCGTCCTCGGCCCAGCCGAACCAGCCGCCCTTGGTGCCACGGCCGCCGACGGAAACGTTCGCCACGGGATTGGCGACGTCGGCGCCGACCCAGTTGGTGAAGAACATGTTCCAGCCGCCCTCCTTGACCGGCTTCTGGCTGGTGCGCCGCGTCACCACGGTCTGCCAGTCCGTCGCCTGCAGGTCGACCTTGAAGCCGGCGTCGCGCAGCAACTGCGCGGAGACGATCGGCTGCGCCTTGAGCGCGACCACATCGCCCGGCGCCATGATCGCAATCGGCGTGCCGTCATAGCCGGATTCGGCCAGCGCCTTCTTGGCCTCGGCCATGCCGTTGCCCTTGATCAGGGTCTCGGCGCCGACGTCGGTCTCCAGCGGCGTGCCGCACACGAACACCGCGCCGCAGATCTTCTGATACTTCGGATTGCCGACCAGCGCGTCGAGCACGTCCTTCTGGTTCAGCGCCAGGAACGCCGCGCGCCGGACCTTCACATTGTCGAACGGCGGATTCAGGAAGTTCATGCGGCCGAGCGTCTGAAAGCCGAACTTGTTCAGCACGTCGATCTTGAGGTCCGGGTTCGACTCCAGAATCGGCAGCAGCTCATAAGGCGGCGCCTCCATGAAGTCGACGTCGCCCGATTGCAGTGCGTTGACCGCGGTCTGCGCGTCGGCCATCGTGATCCATTCGACGCGGTCGACCTTCACCACCTTGCCGCCCGCCGTCCAGCTCGCCGGCTCCTTGCGCGGGACATAGTCGGTGTTCTTCTCGTAGACCGCCTTCACGCCCGGCTGGAATTCGCTTTTCACGAACTTGAACGGACCCGAGCCGATCTGCTCCGGGATCTGCTGGCCCTGCGGCGTCTCGGCGAGGCGCTTCGGCATCATGAACGGCACCAGCGACGACGGCTTGCCGATCGACTCCAGCACGAGGCCGTAGGGCTCCTTCAGCTTGAGCACGATGGTCCTGGCGTCCGGCGCTTCCAGGCCCGCGGTGAAGTCCATCAGCTTCTGGCCCATGCCGTCGTTGCGGCCCCAGCGCTTCAGCGACGCGACGCAATCCTCCGCCGTGACATCCGTGCCGTCATGCCACTTCAGGCCGTCGCGCAGAGTGAAAGTGTAGGTCAGCTTGTCGTCAGAGACCTTCCAGTCCGCCATCTGCGGCTGGATCTTGAAGTTCGCATCGGTCGCGACCAGCGTGTCGTAGACCATGTAGCCATGGTCGCGGGTGATGTAGGCCGTGGTGAAGCCGGGGTCGATGACGCGCAGATCGGAGTGCATCACTGCGGCGATCGTCGTCTTGCCGGCGGCGAACACCTCGGGCGCCAGCCCCGGCGCGAACAAGACGGCGGACGCAACAAGCCATGACGCGAGCGCGGATCGGGCCCGGCGCGGATGAGGTGACATGCGATCTCTCTTGACGTGACGGGGTGAACCACGGCCTCGGGACTGACCGAGACACGGCGACCGCTGTGCGTCGCACCATCGTTCTCAAGAGCATGCTGCCCAGCGTTCGTTCCGCGAGCAAAGACTTGCAACAGTTCCCACGCCCGTCAATCGGCTTTGACGTCGCCGGAGCCACAGCCGCGCATCCGGGTACCAGCTACGCTCCCGTCGCGTGAGCAAAGACGCAGCCATGCCATCTCAGCGGGTGGCGGCGCGCCCCGCCGTCGGCTGATGGGCGGCAACGCCGGTGGGCACGCTGCCGTCTCGCAGCGGCAGCTTTGCTTTTCCTGCTGCGGAAACGCCGAAACGGCTGAACAAACAAAAATGCGGCGGAGTTGCCTCCGCCGCATCTCGGCTTGCGACGTCGCGCTCGCGACCTACTCGCTCTTGTCGATGTTCCAGAACAGCGGCGTCGCCGGACCATCGAGCACGCCGGTCAGCGACTTGCGCCAGCCGCTCGGCAGCAGATACTGGCCGAGCGGGACGTAGAGCACCTTCTCGTAGTTCTGCTTCTGGATCTCGGTCGCAATCTTCTTCTGCTCCTCGGGCGAGGACGAGCGCGCATAGGCGTCGCGCAGCTTCTCGATCTCGGCGTCCTCGGCCCAGCCGAACCAGCCGCCCTTGGTGCCGCGGCCACCGATCGACACGTTCGCCACGGGGTTGGCGACGTCCGCGCCGACCCAGTTGGTGAAGAACATGTTCCAGCCCCCTTCCTTGATCGGCTTCTGGCTGGCGCGCCGCGTGACCACGGTCTGCCAGTCGGTCGCCTGCAGGTCGACCTTGAAGCCGGCCTCGCGGAGCAGCTGCGCCGCGACGACGGGCTGCGCCTTCAACGTCGTGACGTCGCCCGGTGCCATGATCGCGATCGGCGTGCCGTCATAGCCGGATTCGGCGAGCGCCTTCTTGGCCTCCGCCATGCCGTTGCCCTTGATCAGGGTCTCGGCGCCGACATCGGTCTCCAGCGGCGTGCCGCACACGAACACCGCGCCGCAGACCTTCTGATACTTCTCGTTGCCGACGAGCGCGTCGAGCACGTCCTTCTGGTTCAGCGCCAGGAACGCCGCACGCCGCACCTTCACATTATCGAACGGCGGATACAGGAAGTTCATCCGGCCGAGCGTCTGGTAGCCGAACTTGTTCAGCACGTCGATCTTGAGATCGGAGTTCGCCTCCAGCACCGGCATCATGTCGTAGGGAAGGTTCTCCATGAAGTCGATGTCGCCCGACTGCAGCGCGTTCACCGCGGTCTGCGCGTCCGGCATCGTGATCCACTCGACGCGGTCAACCTTCACCACCTTGCCGCCCGAGACCCAGCTCGCCGGCTCCTTGCGCGGCACGTAGTCGGTATTCTTCTCGTAGACCGCCTTCACGCCCGGCTGGAATTCGCTCTTGACGAACTTGAACGGACCCGAGCCGATCTGCTCCGGGATCTGCTGGCCCTGCGGCGTCTCGGCGAGGCGCTTCGGCATCATGAACGGCACCAGCGACGACGGCTTGCCGATCGACTCCAGCACGAGGCCGTAGGGCTCCTTCAACTTGAGCACGATGGTCTTCGCGTCCGGTGCCTCCAGGCTCGCGGTGAAGTCCATCAGCTTCTGGCCCATGCCGTCATTGCGGCCCCAGCGCTTCAGCGATGCGACACAGTCCTCGGCCGTCACCGGCGTGCCGTCATGCCACTTCAGGCCGTCGCGCAGGGTGAAGGTGTAGGTCAGCTTGTCGTCGGAGACCTTCCAGTCCGCCATCTGCGGCTGGATCTTGAAGCTCGAATCGACGGCCAGCAGCGTGTCATAGACCATGTAGCCATGGTCGCGGGTGATGTAGGCCGTGGTGAAGCCGGGGTCGATGACGCGCAGATCCGAATGCATCACCGCCGTGATCGTCTTCTTGCCGGCAGCGATGGCCTGGGTGCTCAGCGCCGTCGAGAGCGACAGCATGGAAACGGCGAGGCTCGTGGCGAGCGTCAGACGTTTCCAGCGCGGGGTGTGGAACATTACAAAAGTCTCCTAGCAGGGATGACTGACCTGAAACTGGTCAGATCCAGATCATTCGTTGTGCGTGCAGGTCAATCCTTGTGCGAACTAACACGCTGCAAGTCGCGAGATTTCGACACTTGCAGAGGTCCTCCGTCGCGTCAATCCGCATTCATTGCATGCCGTTCTCGGCTGACAATGCCGTTAACGCGCAGCGCAGCTTTCGCTTTACAAAGCGCGCGCGACTCCGTCTCGTGTGAAAAGATCACGACAGAATCTTGAAGAGAGCCGACATGAATCCAGCCCATCTTCCCTTCGATACCGACGCCATGCTCCAGGGCCTGCGCGGCTGGGTGGAGTGCGAGAGCCCGACCTGGGACGCCGCCGCGGTCGAGCGCATGCTCGACCTCGCCGCGCGCGACATGGCGGTCATGGGTGCGACGATCGAGCGCATCGCCGGACGGCAGGGCTTCGCCGGCTGCGTGCGCGCCCGCTTCCCGCATCCGAAGCAGGGCGAGCCGGGCCTCCTGATCGCCGGCCACATGGATACAGTTCACCCGGTTGGAACACTGGCCAAGCTGCCATGGCGCCGCGACGGCAACAAATGTTACGGGCCCGGCATCTGCGACATGAAGGGCGGCAACTACCTCACGCTGGATGCGATCCGGCAGTTGATGAAAGCCGGCATCGCGACGCCGCTGCCGATCACGGTGCTGTTCACGCCGGATGAGGAGGTCGGCACGCCCTCGACCCGCGACATCATTGAGGCCGAGGCGCGACACAACAAATACGTCCTGGTGCCCGAACCGGGGCGTCCCGACAACGGCGTGGTGACCGGCCGCTATGCCATCGCGCGCTTCAACCTCGAGGCCACGGGGCGGCCGAGCCATGCCGGTGCACGGCTCGCTGCCGGCCGTTCCGCAATCCGGGAAATGGCGCGGCAGATCCTCGCCATCGACGCCATGACGACGGAAGACTGCACCTTCTCGGTCGGCATCGTGCATGGCGGCCAATGGGTCAATTGCGTGGCGACGAGTTGCACCGGCGAAGCGCTGAGCATGGCGAAGCGGCAGGCCGATCTCGATCGCGGCGTGGAACGGATGCTGGCGCTGTCCGGCACCACCGACGACGTCGCCTTCAAGGTGACACGCGGCGTGACGCGGCCGGTGTGGGAGCCGGATTCCGGAACCATGGCGCTGTATGACAAGGCGCGCGGTATCGCCGAGCAGCTCGGGATGTCACTGCCGCACGGCTCCGCGGGCGGCGGCTCGGACGGCAACTTCACCGGCGCGCTGGGCATCCCCACGCTCGATGGGCTCGGGGTGCGCGGCGCCGACATGCACACCTTGAACGAATATATCGAGATCGACAGTCTCGCCGAGCGCGGCCGCCTGATGGCCGGCCTGCTCGCGACGCTCGCGTGAGCACGCAGCCCGTTTCGCTGGCGCAACTGGCGTAGGGCGGGCAAAGCAGCCGCCGCAAGGCGGCAGCGTGCCCACCGTCGATCAGCACGTCCCGCGGTGAGATGGTGGGCACGGCGCCACCTCGATCTCATTTGTGGACACTTCACGGCAGCGCCTTTGCCACCCTGGATCGCAATAAGACCCTGCTGCGCAGCAGCACGGTTTCATTTTCCGGGACCACGATCGACGGTGTGGACATCCCCCCTGCACCGCGCTCATGATGGCATGCGCCTTGCAAAGTTGGCCGGCAAAGTCGGCGCGACTTTGTTCGCAAATGCGATGGTTCGCGGTACTCGTGGACGCGCTGTCGTCAGCGCCCGAGCACGCGATCGGAGACCTTGAAAGCGATGGATATCGGTGACATGCAAACTCGCTCACACCATGAGCGTCGTCCCAGCACCATGAAGGCGGTTCTCTCACGATGATCGGTTATCTGCTTCGCCGCATCCTCGCGTCCATCCCCGTGATGGGCGTGGTGGCGCTGTTCGTCTTCCTGCTGCTGCGGCTGACGCCGGGCGATCCCGCGGCGATTCTCGCCGGCGACAATGCGACTCCCGAGCAGCTCGAGCGCATCCGCACCACGCTCGGATTGAACGAGCCGCTCTATGTCCAGTTCTTCACCTGGATCAATCAGCTTGTTCACGGCGACCTCGGCGTGTCGCTGATCTCGAAGGTGCCGGTGCTGCAGATGATCGGCCAGCGCATCGAGCCCTCGATCTCGGTGGCGATCTCGACCATCATCCTGTCGATCCTCGTTGCCGTGCCGCTCGGCGTCATCGCGGCGTGGAAGCACGGCACCTGGATCGACCGTTTCGTGATGGCGCTCTCGGTGCTCGGCTTCTCGGTGCCGGTATTCGTCATCGGCTACATCCTGATCCAGGTGTTCGCGATCAATCTGCGCTGGGTCCCCGTTCAAGGCTTCAAGAGCCTGAGCGTCGGCTTCGGGCCGTTCTTCGAACGCATCATCCTACCGACCTGCGCGCTGTCCTTCATCTACGTCGCGCTGATCGCGCGCATGACGCGCGCCGCCATGCTCGACGTGCTCGGCGAGGACTTCGTGCGCACCGCGCGCGCCAAGGGCGTCAGCGAAGTCGCCGTCCTGCTGCGCCACGCGCTGCGCAACGCCGCCGTCCCTGTCATAACCGTGATCGGCTCCGGCTTTGCGCTGCTGATCTCCGGCGTCGTCGTGACTGAAAGCGTGTTCAACCTGCCCGGCATCGGCCGGCTCACGGTCGATGCGGTGCTGGCCCGCGACTATCCGGTCATCCAGGGCATGATCCTGCTGACCTCCTTCATCTACCTCGCGGTCAATCTCCTGATCGACCTCGCCTACACCCTTCTCGATCCACGCATCCGCTACTGAGGCCCTCATCCGATGGCGATCGTCACCACCCCAGAGCCGTCGATTCCGGTTACCACGCGACTGGGTCCCCGGTTCGGCTTTCTCACTTCGACCCCGATCATTGCCGTGGCCACCGTCTGCCTTGCGCTGATCGTGATCGTCTCGGTCCTGGCGCCGCTGCTGGCGCCGCATGATCCGGTAATGCTCGCGCCGTCGCAACGGCTGAAACCGTCGAGCGCGCAATTCCTGCTCGGCACCGACGCCTATGGCCGCGACCTGTTGTCGCGCACCATCTATGGCGGCCGCATCTCGCTGCTGGTCGGCGTCGGCGCAGCCATCATCTCGATCGCGATCGGCCTCGTGATCGGTCTCGTTTCCGGCTTCTTCCGCTGGGTCGACGCCATCATGATGCGGGTGATGGACGGCCTGATGGCGATCCCAAGCATCCTGCTCGCGATCGCGGTCGTCTCGCTGTCGGGCGCCAGCGTCGGCACGGTCATGATCGCGATCACCATCGTCGAGATCCCGCGCGTCGCGCGCCTCGTTCGATCGGTGGTGCTGACCGCGCGCGAGGAGCCCTATGTCGAGGCCGCGATTTCATTGGGCACATCGATGCCCAAGATCATGTGGCGGCATCTGATGCCGAACACGATCGCGCCGCTGATCGTCCAGGGCACCTACATCTGCGCGGCTGCCATTCTCACCGAGGCGATCCTGTCGTTCCTCGGCGCCGGCATCAGCCCGGAGACGCCGACCTGGGGCAACATCATGGCCGAGGGCCGCTCCTACTTCCAGATCAAGCCGCAGCTCATCTTCTGGCCGGGCCTGTTGCTGTCGATCGCGATCCTCTCGATCAATCTGATCGGCGACGCCGCCCGCGACGCGCTCGATCCGCGCATGAAGCAGCGCGAGGGCGTGAAGTGATGAACATTGTTGCCGTCATTGCGAGCGCAGCGAAGCAATCCAGGACCGCGCCCGAGACTCTGGATTGCTTCGTCCCTTCGCTCCTCGCAATGACGGAGGAGACAGAAAGCCCCGGATGTCGCTGCGCTCGTCCGGGCTACGCATTTCTCGCCACGGCGACCGAGGCCTGAACACATGACCGATACCATCCTCGACATCGACAACCTCGTCGTCACCGTCGGCAAGACGAAGAACCCGAACGGGCCGCGCATCATCGACGGCGTCTCGATCAAGGTCGAAAAGGGCGAGACGCTCTGCGTCGTCGGCGAAAGCGGCTCCGGCAAGTCGGTGACCTCGCTGACCACCATGGGCCTGTTGCCGAAGAACGCGCTGCATGCCGTCGGCGGTAGCGTCAAGCTGGTCGGCGAGGAGCTGCTCACGGCCAGTGATCGCCGCCTGCGCGAGCTGCGCGCGACGCGCATGGCGATGATCTTCCAGGAGCCGATGACTGCGCTCAATCCGGTCGTCCATGTCGGCCGCCAGATCGACGAGGTCTTGCGCGCACATACGTCCCTTGACGCACGGGCGCGGCGCAAGCGCATCCTCGACATGATGGAGCAGGTCCGCCTGCCCGACGTCGAGCGCATCTTCGCCTCCTACCCGCACCGCCTGTCCGGCGGCCAGCGCCAGCGCATCATGATCGCGATGGCGCTGGTGCTCGAGCCAAAGCTCCTGATCGCCGATGAGCCCACCACCGCGCTCGACGTCACCACCCAGAAGCAGATCCTCACCTTGATCCGCGACCTGCAGCGCGATCACGGCACCGCGGTGCTGTTCATCACCCACGACATGGGCGTCGTCGCCGAGATCGCCGACCGCGTGTCGGTGATGCGCCAGGGTCGCCTGGTCGAGACAGGTCCGCTCGACAAGATCCTGCGCGCGCCCGAGATGGACTACACACGGAATCTGCTCGCCTCCGTTCCGAGCCTCATCCCGCGCCCGCCGCGGCCCGAGACCAAGGACCCGGTGGTGCTGGAGACCAATGAGCTCGGCAAGACCTATCGCGAGCGCTCCTTCCTCGGCACAGCGCGCGAGGTCGTCGCCGCGCAGAACGTGACGCTCACCTTGCGCAAGGGCCGCACGCTCGGCATCGTCGGGGAAAGCGGCTCCGGCAAGTCCACCGTGGCGCGCTGCATCGTCAGGCTGATCGACCCGACCTCCGGCGGCGTCCGCCTTGCCGGCCACGAGATCTCGATCCTGACCCGCCGCCTGCTGCAGCCGCACCGCAAGCGCATCCAGATCGTGTTCCAGGACCCCTACCGCTCGCTCAACCCGCGCATCACGATCGGCGAGAGCATCGCCGAGGGACCGATCAACTACGGCACGCCGCATGACAAGGCGATGGCGCGGGCGCGCGAGCTGCTCGAGCTGGTCGGCCTGCCCGCCGATGCCATCACCCGCTACCCGCATCAGTTCTCCGGCGGCCAGCGCCAGCGCATCGCGATCGCGCGTGCGCTGGCGCTCGATCCGGACGTGCTGGTGGCCGACGAAGCAGTCTCCGCGCTCGACGTGTCGGTGCAGGCGCAGGTGCTGGAGCTGCTCGACGAGATCCAGCGCCGGCTCGGCATCGCCATCCTGTTCATCACCCACGATTTGCGCGTCGCCGCCCAGATCTGCGACGAGGTGGTGGTGATGCAGAAGGGCCGCATCGTCGAACAGGGCCCGGCCGGCGAGATCCTGACCCATCCGAAGGAGGACTACACCCGCGCGCTGCTCGAAGCCGCGCCGGGGCGGAACTGGGACTTTGCCAACTTCAGGCCGGTGTCGGAGGCGGTGGCGTAAAGCTGTCGGGCGGGCAAACGTGGCGTCGAGGTGGGCACACGCCCTCCCCGCGTCATTCCGGGGCGTGCGCAGCACGAGCCCGGAATCCATAACCACAGGCGGATGTGGTGACATCGGCGGGTCAACCAGCGTAGCTCCCAACACCGTCCTGTGGCTATGGATTCCGGGCTCATCGCTGCGCGATGCCCCGGAATGACGCCGCGGAGATAGCCGGTCCCGCTCACGCGCATCGGGATCACGCGGCATGCAAAACGGCATCGCTCCGTCGCTTGCGCGGGTCGCGAGCGGCGGTCTAACGTCGCGGTGACGTCAACGGCCTGAGGCGAAGTGATGACGCGCGTCGCGATCGGCGGCTTCCTGCACGAGACCAACACCTTCGCACCGACAAGAGCGGATTACGACGCCTTCATGCATGGTGGCGGCCGTGCCTCGATCGCCGATGCTGCCAGCGTGCTCGCGACCATGCGCGGCATCAATGCCGGCCAGGCCGGCTTCATCGCGGTGGCAGAGGCTCAGGGCTGGGACATCGTTCCGACCATCGCCTGTGCGGCAAGCCCCTCGGCACATGTGACGGCGGATGCCTTCGAACGTATCACGACGGTGATGGTCGAGCGCATCAAGGCAGCCCTCCCGCTCGACGGCGTCTATCTCGACCTGCACGGCGCGATGGTCACCGAGCATCTCGACGATGGCGAAGGCGAGATCCTCGCCCGCGTACGCAAGGTGATCGGTCCCGACGTGCCGCTGGTCGCGAGCCTCGACCTGCATGCCAACGTCACGCCCGAGATGATCGCGCAGGCCGACGCGCTGATCGCCTATCGCAAATATCCGCACACCGACATGGCCGACACCGGCCGCGCGTGTGCCAAGCATCTCGCACTGTTGCTGCGATCGAAGACCCCGCTGGCGAAAGCGTTCCGGCAGCTGCCGTTCCTGATTCCGATCAGCTGGCAGTGCACCAACGACCAGCCCACCAAGGGCATCTACGAGAAGCTCGCCAAGCTGCAAAGCGAGGACGTGCCGACACTGTCGTTCGCGCCGGGCTTTCCCGCGGCCGATTTCGCGCATTGCGGGCCGAGCGTGTTTGCCTACGGCGTGACGCAGGCCGATGCGGACGCCGCGGCCGATGCGATCGCCGCGATCGTCACGGGCCATGAGGATGATTTCGACGGCCGCATCTACACGCCCGACGACGGCGTGCGCCACGCGATGACGCTGGCCAAGTCCGCGACGCGGCCGATCGTCATTGCCGATACCCAGGACAATCCCGGCGCCGGCGGCGATTCCGACACCACGGGCATGCTGCGCGCGCTGGTGCGCAACCGCGCCAGCCGCGCCGCGATCGGCATGATCTACGATCCGCAAGCGGCGTTGGCGGCGCATGCGGCCGGCGAAGGCGCGACGCTGACGCTGTCGCTCGGCGGCAAGAGCGGCATTCCCGGCGATGCGCCGTTCGAGGAGAGCTTCATCGTCGAGAAGCTGTCGGATGGCCGTTTCGTCGCGCCCGGGCCGTTCTATGGCGGCCGCAAGATGGAGATGGGCCCGTCGGCCGCACTGCGGATCGGCGACATCAGGGTCGTCGTGTGCTCGCACAAGGCCCAGCTCGCCGACCAGGAGATGTACCGCTATGTCGGCATCGAGCCGACCGCGCAGGCCATTCTCGTCAACAAGAGCTCGGTGCATTTCCGCGCCGATTTCGAGCCGATCGCAGAGACACTGCTGATCTGCGCCGCGCCCGGCGCAATGCCCGCCGATCCCTCCACCCTGCCCTGGACGCGGTTGCGGCCGGGCATTCGCCTCAAGCCGAATGGACCTGTGTTTGGAGGCGCGGGATGAGGCGTTGTCGGATCCAGTTAGGGCCTCATGGTTCTCACCACACCTCTATCGAACCGACGCCCCTCACCTCGTGCACGGCTTTCCACCCTCATCCTGAGGAGCCCGCCCCATGGGCGGGCGTCTCGAAGGACGAGGCCCCCGACCAGCTCGGCCTCATGGTTCGAGACGCCCGCCAAGGGGCGGGCTCCTCACCATGAGGGTTAGGATTCGACACCGGCGCTGCACACCACCGCTCGCCTGACAACTTCTCTCCCGCTCAACTGGACAACATTCATGCCCACCATCGACCGCATCCAAGGCTACGCCGACGAGCTCACCGCCATCCGCCGCGACCTGCACGCCCATCCGGAGATCGGCTTCGAGGAGACGCGCACCTCCGGCATCGTCGCGGAGAAGCTTTCGCAATGGGGCATCGAGGTGCATCGCGGGCTCGGCGGCACCGGCGTGATCGGCGTGCTCAAGGGCAAGGGCGACAGCGGCAAAAAGATTGGCCTCCGCGCCGACATGGACGCGCTGCCGATGGAGGAGAACACCAATTTGCCGTGGCGCTCGACCATCCCCGGTCGCTTCCATGGCTGCGGCCATGACGGCCACACCACGATGCTGCTCGGCACCGCGCGCTATCTCGCCGAGACCCGCAATTTCGACGGCACCGTGCACTTCATCTTCCAGCCGGCCGAGGAAGGCCTCGGCGGCGCGCGCGCGATGATCAAGGACGGCCTGTTCCAGAAATTCCCCTGCGACGAGCTGTACGGCCTGCACAACGCGCCCGACCTCGCCCATGGCGAGATCGCGATCCTGCCGGGACCGGCGATGGCCGGCGCCGACTTCTTCGACATCAAGATCTCCGGCTATGGCGCCCATGGCGCGATGCCCGAGCGCTCCAAGGACGCGGTGGTCATCGCCACCAGCGTGGCGCAGGCGATCCAGACCATCGTCAGCCGCAACGTCGAGCCGCTGCAGGCGGCGGTGGTCTCGATCACCCAGATCCATGCCGGCTCCGCCTACAACGTGATCCCCGGCGACGCCTGGCTGTGCGGCACCGTCCGCGCCTTCTCGGACTCCGTGCGCGCGCTTGTGCGCGAGCGCATGCGCACGATCTGCGCCGGCATGGCAACGGCGTTCAACTGCGAGATCGACGTCGACATCCGCGATACGTTCAGCGTGCTGGTGAACCAGGAGGAGCAGTCCAGGATCGTCGAGGAGGTCGCCCGCACCGTGGTCGAGCCGTCCAAGGTGATCACGCGCTCGACGCCGAAGATGGGCAGCGAGGATTTCGCCGACATGCTGCAGACCATCCCCGGCGCCTATTTCTGGGTCGGCCATGACGGCTCGGTGCCGGTGCACAATCCCGGCTACGTGCTCGACGACAAGATCCTGCCGATCGGCGCCAGCATGTTCGCCCGCATCATCGAAACCCGGCTGGCGGCCGCCTGACATGCACAAGCCCTCGGACGACGTCGCTTCGTTGCACGATCTCTCTGCGACCGATCTGATCGCAGGCTATCGTGCACGCCAGTTCTCGCCGTCCGAGGTCATGGATGATGTGCTGGCGCATGTCGCAGTCTGGGAGCCTCAGATCAAGGCGCTCTACCTGCTCGACGTCAACGGCGCGCGGGCGGCGGCGAAGGCCTCGACCGAGCGCTGGGCGAAAGACGAGCCCGCAGGCATCCTGGACGGCGTGCCGGCGACTGTGAAGGACAACCTCGCCACCAAGGGCCAGCCGATGCCGCTCGGCGCGGCCAGCGTCACCTGCGCGCCGCTCGCCGCCGACGCACCGCCGGTGGCGCGGCTGCGCGAGGCCGGCGCGATCATCTTCGCCAAGACCACGATGCCGGACTACGGCATGCTGTCATCGGGCCTGTCGAGCTTCCACCCGCTGACGCGCAATCCGTGGGATCTGCGCATGAACCCCGGCGGCTCCAGCGCCGGTGCGGGTGCGGCGGCCGCGGCCGGCTACGGTCCGCTGCATGTCGGCACCGATATCGGCGGCTCGATCCGGCTGCCGGCCTCCTGGTGCGGCCTTGTCGGCCTCAAGCCGAGCTTCGGCCGAGTGCCGATCGATCCGCCGTATGTCGGCCGCGTCGCCGGTCCGATGACGCGTATCGTCGACGACGCCGCTGTCATGATGAGCGTGCTGTCGAAGCCCGACCGCCGCGACGGCACCAGCCTGCCGCCATCGGACCTGCACTGGAAGGTCGCAGAGAAGCCGGTGCGCAAGCTGCGCATCGGCCTGATGCTCGATCTCGGCGGCGTCGGCCAGCCGCTCGAAGCGCCGGTGCGAGCAACGACCTTGGCGGCAGCGAAAGCGTTCGAGGACGCCGGTGCCGTCATCAGCGAGGTCAAGGGCATTCTCACCCGCGAGATGCTCGATGGTCTCGACAATTTCTGGCGCGCGCGGCTGTGGGACGATCTCGCCCGGCTCGCGCCCGAGGTGCGCGCGAAAACCCTGCCCTATATCCTGCAATGGGCCGAGCGCGGCGCCACGCTGTCCGGCGTCGAGGTGATCAGGGGCTTCAACGTCACGATGAGTTTGCGCGCGGCGGCGGCCAAACTGTTCACCGACTACGACTACATCATCTCGCCGACCTCCCCCGGCGTGAAGTTTCCCGCCGAGTTCGCCTCACCGGTCAACGATCCCTTGGCGCCGTTCGAGCACATCACCTATACCGTTCCGTGGAACATGTCGGAGAACCCGGCGATTTCGGTCAACGCCGGCTACGACGACGACGGCTTCCCGATCGGCCTGCAGATCATCGGCCGCCGCTTCGACGATGTGGGCGTGCTCGGGCTGGCGAAGACCTTTGAAGGCTTGCGCGGCGAGCAGCGGCCGTGGCCGAAGGCGCCGGCATCGTAAGTCCTGTCGAACGCATTTTCTCCACCGTCATCGCGAGCGAAGCGAAGCAATCCAGAGTCCCGCCCACGACTCTGGATTGCTTCGCTTGCGCTCGCAATGACGTGGAGAGAGTGTGGGTCGTTGCTGCTGCATTCGCCTGCCGAAAAAGCCATGCCGCACACGGCGCTTTTGCCCGCCCTACGGAATGCCGTCACGATTTGACGCGGCCTTGCGCTGAACTATTGTATCGCCATCGCCGATCTCAATTTTCGTCGTCATTCCGGGGCGTGCGCAGCACGAGCCCGGAATCCATAACCACGATCGTGAGTATGGATTCCGGGCCTGCGCCCAAGGGGGCGCATCCCGGAATGACGACGGAGATTGTGGCGCGTGCCGACAACAACAATTGCCCGCACCATAATAACAACAACATCAGGAAACCCCATGGCCTATACGACAATCCTGTACGACGTCGCCGACAAGATCCTCACCATCACGCTGAACCGTCCGGAGAAGCTCAATGCGTTCACGCCGGTGATGCAGCAGGAGCTGATCGACGCGTTCGATCGCGCCGACAAGGACGATGGCGTCAGGGCGATCATCGTCACTGGCGCCGGCCGCGCGTTCTGCGCCGGCGCCGACCTGTCGTCCGGCGCCGACACGTTCGACCGCGACGCCAAGCGCGGTCCGGTGAAGCGCCGTGCCGATGGCAGCACGGACTATTCCGATCCGCAGGTGCGCGATGGCGGCGGCCAGGTGACGTTGCGCATCTTCAAGTCGCTGAAGCCGGTCATTGCCGCGGTCAACGGCCCGGCGGTCGGCATCGGCGTCACCATGCAGCTCGCGATGGACATCCGCATCGCCTCCGAGGCGGCGCGGTTCGGCTTCGTGTTCTCTCAGCGCGGCATCGTGCCCGAGGCCGCGTCGAGCTGGTTCCTGCCGCGCATCGTCGGCATCTCGCAGGCGCTGGAATGGTGCTACACCGGCCGCGTCTTTCCCGCGCAGGAAGCGCTCGCCGGCCGCCTCGTCAGCAAGGTCGTGCCGCCGGATGACCTGCTGCCGACCGCACGCGCGCTGGCCCGCGAGATCGCCGACAAGACCGCGCCGGTGTCGATTGCGCTGATCCGCCAGATGATGTGGCGCATGATGGGCGCCGACGATCCGATGGAGGCGCACAAGGTCGACAGCCGCGGCATCTACGCCCGCGGCCGCTCGGATGACGTCAAGGAAGGCGTGGTGTCGTTCCTGGAGAAGCGCCCGGCGCAGTTCAAGAACACGGTGTCAGCCGACATGCCCGACTATTACCCGTGGTGGGACGAGCGGGAGTACAAGTAGGAGTTATTAGGCGCGCTCGCGCGACATATTCCGCTGTCGTCCCGGACAAGCGCGCGGCACGCGCGCGCCGATCCGGGACCCATAACCACAGGACGCCGTTTGACGAAGAACGACGTTCAGAGTGCCACAAGATAAATCACGCGGTATGGGTCCCGGCTCAAGGCCGGGACGACACCGCTTTTCTGGCTACGCTGTGCCTCACTCCATCACCAGCGCCACCCGGCCGATCGCCTTGCGCTCGATCAGGAGCCGCATCGCCACCGCGTAATCCTCGAACGGCACACGGTGCGACACGTTCGGCCGCAGCGTGCCCTGCTCGGCGAAGGCCAGCAGCGCCGCCATGCGTCGCTCGCCCAACTCCGGGTCCTTCCGCACGGCTTCGCCGGCGCGGACACCGAGCACGCTGGCGCCCTTCATCAGGATCAGATTGGTCCGTGCGAGACCAATGCCGCCGGTGAAGCCGACCACCAGCAGCCGCGCGCCCCAGGCGATGCAGCGAACGCTGTTCTCGAACACCTCGCCGCCGACCGGATCGAACACGACATCGACGCCGCGCCCATCGGTGATGCGTTTCACAGCGTCGCGGAACGGCTCGCGCGTCGACAGCACCAGATGATCGGCGCCGCGCGCTTTGGCGATGGCGAGCTTCTCCTCCGACGAGGCGACCGCGATCACGGTCGCGCCGAGCAGCTTGCCGAGCTCGACGGCGGCCAAGCCGACACCGCCACCGGCGCCGTGCACCAGCAGCGTCTCGCCCGGCTCGAGCTGGCCGCGATCGACCAGCGCATGATAGGCGGTGCCGTGGCCGGCCAGATAGGTCGCGCCTTCCGCATAATCAAAGGTCGACGGCAGCGGCGTGAGCTGGCTCGCCGCGACCACCGCCTCATCCGCATAGGCGCCGAAGCGCATGCGGACGATGACCTTGTCGCCTGGGGCATGACCGGTCACCGCCGCGCCGGTCTCGATGACATCGCCAGCCGCTTCCACGCCCGGCGTGAACGGCAGCTCCGGCTTGAGCTGATACTCGCCCGCCGCCATCAGAATGTCCGGGAAGTTGATGCCGGCGGCGCGGATCTTCACCCGCACGTCGCCGTGGCCGAGCGGGCGCGGCGGCAGGCTGTCGAGCCGGAGCCTCTCCGGCGGTCCAAGCTCGCGGCAGACGATCGCGCGCGGCATCAGGCTTTCATTCCCTTTGCGCGGGCCAGCGCTTCGCGGATCAGCGGCAGGCGATCGTTGCCGAAATACATGTCGGTCGCATTGACGAAGATGGTCGGCGAGCCGAAGCCGCCGCGCTTCACGACCTCCTCGGTGTTGATGCGCAACTGGTCCTTGATGCCCTGCTGCGCGATCCCATCGAACAGCGCCTTCGGGTCGATGCCGGCGCGCCGGCACACCTCGGTCAGAACCGCATCCTGCGAGATGTCCTGGTCCTCGCCCCAGTAGATCTCGAACACGGCGCGCGCGAACGGCACCATGTCCTGCCCCAGCCAGATGCAGCCGCGCATCGCCTTGACGCTGTTCACAGGGAACACCGAGGGCGGCATCTTGATCTTCAGTCCGGCCGAGCGCGACCAGTCGCCGAGGTCCTTCAGCATGTAGGCCGCCTTGGCCGGCACCGGCGCCTCGCGCTGCGCATAGACGCTGGGATTGACGGTGTTGAAGATGCCGCCGACGAGAATGGGCCGCCAGACGATGTCGACGCCGAGCTCGCGTGCGAGCGGCTGGATGTTGTGGAAGGCGAGGTAGGTCCAGGGGCTGGAGCAGTCGAAGAAGAATTCGATCATGTGTAGGTCCTGTTGTTATCGCCCCTCATCCTGAGGAGCGCGCATTGCGCGCGTCTCGAAGGATGAGGCCTGTACGGTGGCCTCATGGTTCGAGACGCGCCTGCGGCGCTCCTCACCATGAGGGTCGTCTTCAGCTTCTCCCCGTCATCTCCTTCGCCTGCCCGCCGAACATGACGTGGCGCGTCTGTTCATTGAACGGCTCCTTGACGAATTTGCCGATCGCAAGCCCCGCCTGCAGCTTCGGCCTGGCGCGCAACGTCGCGTACCAGCGCTTGATGTGGGGGAAGTCGTCGAGCGCAAAACCCTGCGCCTTGTGCGTCATCATCCAGGGAAAGCAGGCGATGTCGGCGATGGTGTAGTCGTCGCCAGCGACATGGGCGCCGGTCTTGCCGAGTTGGACATCGAGCACGTGGAACAGCCTCGCGACCTCGTCGCGATAGCGCTGGATCGCATACGGGATCTTCTCCGCCGCATAGAGCGCGAAATGGCCATGCTGTCCCATCATCGGCCCGAGCCCGGCCATCTGCCACATCACCCATTGGATCACGCGCGAGCGCGCCCGCGTCTCCTGCGGCAGGAACCGCCCGGTCTTCTCGGCGAGATAGAGCAGGATGGCGCCGGTCTCGAACACCGAAAACGGTTCGCCGTCGTCAGCCGGCGCGTGGTCGACGATCGCGGGGATGCGGTTGTTGGGGCTGACGGCCAGGAACTCCGGCCTGAACTGGTCGCCGGCGCGGATGTCGACGGGAATGACGGTATAGGGCAGCCCGAGTTCCTCGAGCATGATCGAGATCTTCCAGCCGTTCGGCGTCGGCGCATAATAGAGATCGATCATGCCTTCCCCGTTTTCCGCCCCATTATGCCGCGCTGCGGAACACGACAGGCAGCTTCGTTCTTCTGTACCTGAAGGGTAAGCCATGGCAGACAGGCGCTCAAGCCTGACCGCCCCATACGCCGACGGAGAGTCCGACCATGCTGTTTCCATCGACCATCGCAGGCTCGCTGCCGAAGCCGGAATGGCTGGCCGAGCCGAACGTGCTGTGGGCGCCGTGGAAGTCGAAGGGCGAGGAGCTTTCCCGCGCCAAGCGCGATGCGACCATCCTGGCGCTGAAGCTGCAGGAGGATTCCGGCATCGACATCCTCACCGAGGGCGAGCAGTCGCGGCAGCATTTCGTGCACGGTTTCCTCGAGCGGGTCGAAGGCATCGACTTCGCCCACAAGGTCGAGATGGGCATCCGCAAGGACCGCTACAAGGCGATGGTGCCGCAGGTGGTGGCGCCGCTGTCGCTCAAGGGCCGCGTCCATGGCGACGAGGCGCGGATCGCGCGCACGCACACGACGCGCGCGGTGAAGTTCACTTTGCCGGGTCCGATGACCATCATCGACACCATCGCCGACAACTACTATGGCGACCGCGTCAAGATGGCGTTCGCCTTCGCCGAGCTGCTGAACCAGGAGGCCAAGGCGCTGCACGACGACGGCATCGACATGATCCAGTTCGACGAGCCTGCCTTCAACGTCTACATGGACGAGGTGCGCGACTGGGGCATCAAGGCGCTGGAGCGCGCTGCCGAGGGGCTCACCTGCCCGACCGCCGTCCACATCTGCTACGGCTACGGCATCAAGGCCAACACCGACTGGAAGGAGACGCTGGGCGGCGAGTGGCGGCAGTATGAGGAGACCTTCCCGGTCATCGACGCCAGCACGATCCAGCAGGTCGCCGTCGAATGCCGCAATTCGAAGGTGCCGATCGAGCTGCTCGGGCTGTTGAAGAACAAGATCGTTCAGGCCGGCGTCATCGACGTCGCCAGCGACACGGTCGAGACCGCCGAGGACGTCTGCAAGACCATCGAGGACGTCATGAAGGTGGTGCCGAAGGAGAACATCATCGCCACGACCAATTGCGGCATGGCGCCGATGCGCCGCGAGGTGGCCGAGGCCAAGCTGATGGCGCTCGGCACCGGCGCGAAGCTCGCACGGCAGAGGTTTGCCTGACCCAGATGCCCGGTCAGACCCAGGGCAAGGGCGTCGACGGCTTGCCGCAATGACGCCCCCGAGGATCGACATGGGCCAGCGCGCACTCGCGCGCGCCTTGACGCCGTCCTCAATCGCGATCGCGCCGGGAGGCGACACGCACACGATCCAGGGATGACGGTAAGAGCGCATCCGAGGTGAGCACGGCCTCACCACGCGCGATTCGCTGTAGCAGCACGGCCGCGCCTTTGCCGCTCTGCACAACCGCTGCAATGGCGACGTCAGCCTTTCATATGCACCGCGCCGTTGTTTTGCGGCAGATCGCAGCGACCATCGATCACGGTCGCCAGCTGGAAAAAATCCCCCCTTGGTAGCAAAATACCGGACACACAACATTCCTGACGGTGTGTGTCTTTGCTGCGCTTGACAGTATGTGTCCTAACATTTCATTTCTTGACCACAAGTGTGGCGTGAATTTTTTGCTGCCTAAACCGGTTCGGATCTGACCTCCGCCTTCATTGTTGGGGAATACGATGGCTTGCTTTGCGAGAACGATGTTTGCTGCGCCGAAGTCAAGGTCGCGGCGCTGGCTGACCCTCTCGGTTCTTCTCGCGGGCACCATGTTGAGCACGCAGGCCATGGCGATCGATGTCGCCAACCAGGCTGACTGGAACACGGCCGTGGCGGCGGTGGCGGCGGCCGGTGCGAACTCGACGGTCACCATCAACATCACCAGCGGATTCACGTTGTCCAGCTCGCTGG
Source organism: Bradyrhizobium sp. SSBR45G (assembly GCF_030159255.1). Taxonomy (GTDB): domain Bacteria; phylum Pseudomonadota; class Alphaproteobacteria; order Rhizobiales; family Xanthobacteraceae; genus Bradyrhizobium. Next base: position 103,270 of record NZ_BSCT01000009.1, read on the forward strand.
CGCAGTTGCAGGCCGCCAACAGCAACGTCACGGTGAATATCACCGGTAACGGCCAGACCATCAACGGCGCCTCCTCGTTTCAAGGCATTGTCGTCAACGGCACCAATGCGCCGACCGTGAACATCTCCAGCCTCTCGATCGCCAACATGGCAGCGATCGGCGGCAACGGCACGAATGGCCAGAACGGCTATTACAGCGGCGGCCTGGCCTATGGCTCCGGCGGTGGTGGCGGCGGCGGCCTCGGGGCCGGCGGTGGCTTGCTGGTCGGCAGCGGCGCCAATGTGACGATTGCCGCAGTGACCTTCACCAGCAACAGCGCCACCGGCGGCAGTGGCGGCAATGGCGGCAGCGCACAGAACGCGGCAGCTGACCCGGTGAACGGCGGCAATGGCGGCACCGGCGGTGCCGCGAACAACGGCGGCGCCAGCGGCGGCGGCGGCGCGGGTGGCACCGGCGGACATACCGGCACGCAAGGCACGGCCGGCACCGCGGGCGCCGCGCTCGGCGACGGTGGCGGTGGCGGCGGCGGCTCCGGCACCACCAACAGCAACACCTACACCAACAACAATCCGGGCGGCACCGGCAACGCCAATGGCGGCAACGGCGGCACCGGCGGCGACGGCGCCACCAACGCCAGCGGTTCGGGCGGTCCCGGACCCGGCTCCGACGGCGGTGCCGGCGGCAATGGCGGCGCAGCCAATGGCGGCGCCATCTATGTCGCCACCGGCGGCACGCTGACGATTCTCGACTCGCCGATTTCCGGCAACACCGTCACCGGTGGCGCCGCCGGCACCCCCGGTATCGGCATCGGGCCAAGCGCAATCAACGGATTTTCAGCGGCGGCCGGCGCATCGCAGGGAGCCGGCATCTTCCTGAGCGGCGTGATGGCCAATATCGCCGTGTCCAGCGGCAGCGTGACCTATGGCGACACCATCGGCGGCACCGGCCTGACGACCGGCGGCGTCAACACGGCACTCAACAAGACCGGCACCGGCACCTTGGTGCTGTCGGCCACCAACACCTTCACCGGCAACGTCAACATCACCGCCGGCACCGTCTCGGTCGCCGGTACGGCCAATCTCGGCAATGTCGCCAACGACGTGGTCATTTCCAACGGCGCCACCCTGGCGGTGACCGGCACGACGACGTTCGCCAGCGGCCGCGACTTCAAGATCGCCGGGCTCTCGACGCTCGACATTGCCAACGCCACCACGACCACGTTGCAGGGCATCGTCTCGAACGGCGCGTCGGCCGGCACCCTGGTGAAGGCTGGCGGCGGCATCCTGGTGCTCTCGGGCACCAACACCTATACCGGCGCGACCAACGTCAACGGCGGTACGCTGCGCGCGGGCACGGCGAACGCGTTCGGTGCCAGCACGGTCTTCAGCGTGCTGTCCGGCGGCACGCTGGATCTCAACGGCTTCAACAAGACGTTCGGCACGCTGAGCGGCGATGGCAGCGTCATCGGCGCCAATGTGACGGTCTCTGGCACGTTCTCGCCTGGCAACGGCACGCCGGGCACGGCGATGGCCATCACCGGCAATCTCGCATTCCAGTCCGGCGCGCTCTACCTGGTGCAGGTCAACCCGGCCACCGCCTCGCTTGCCCAGGTCACCGGCACCGCCAACCTGACCGGCGCCTCGGTCACTGCGAACTACGCCAACGGCACGTACATCTCCAAGAAGTACACCATTCTGACCGCGACCGGCGGCGTCAGCGGCACCTTCAGCGGCGTGACCAACACCAACCTGCCGGCGGGCTTCTCCTCGACGCTGAGCTACGACGCCAACAACGCCTTCCTCAATCTCACGATGGGCGGGGGAGCGGGCAACATCAACCAGCAGAACGTCAGCAACGCGCTCACCAACTACTTCAACTCGAACGGCAGCATTCCCGTCGTCTTCACCGGGCTGACGCCGACGGGGCTGACGCAGCTCTCTGGCGAAACCGCAACCGGCTCGCAGCAGACGACGTTCAATGCGATGACCCAGTTCATGGGCGTCATGACCGATCCGTTCCTCGGCGGCCGCGGCGACCAGGGTCCCGGACCCAACGGCGCGATCGGCTACGCGGAGGAGACGCTCGCTTACGCCGCCAAGCGCAATCCTAACGACGCCCTGGCTGCGATCTACACCAAGGCGCCGGCCGCGCCGGTGGCGAGGCCGGGCTGGAGCGTGTGGGCAGCCGGCTTCGGCGGCTCGCAGAGCACCGACGGCAACAATGTGCTCGGCTCGAACAACACCACCAGCAACGTCTACGGCACGGCCGTCGGCGCCGACTATCGGTTCTCGCCGTTCACGGTCGCCGGCTTCTCGCTGGCCGGCGGCGGCACCACCTTCAGCGTGGCCAATGGCGGCAGCGGACGGTCCGACCTGTTCCAGGCCGGTGCCTTCGTCCGGCACAATGTCGGCGCGGCCTATATTTCGGCCGCACTGGCCTATGGCTGGCAGAACGTCACCACCAACCGCACGGTGACGGTGGCCGGTGTCGACCAGCTCAGGGCCAATTTCGATGCCAACACCTATTCCGGCCGGCTCGAGGGTGGCTATCGCTTCCTCTCGCCGTGGATGGGTTTTGGGATCACGCCCTACGCCGCCGCGCAGTTCACCACCTTCAACCTGCCGGGCTATGCCGAGACCGCGGTCTCCGGTGCCAACACCTTCGCGCTCCGGTTCGGGTCGCAGAGCGCGACCGACACGCGGTCGGAGCTCGGTGTTCGCACCGACAAGGCCTATGCGGTGACCGACGGCGTGTTCACGCTGCGCAGCCGCTTCGCCTGGGCCTATGACTTCAACCCCAGCCGCTCGGTCGGGGCCACGTTCCAGACCCTCCCCGGCGCATCCTTCGTCGTCAACGGCGCGCGGCAGGCGCAGAATTCGGCGCTGACCACGGTCGCGGCCGAAATGAAGTGGAAGAACGGCTGGTCGGCCGCGGCGAGCTTCGAGGGTGAGTTCTCGGATGTCACCCGCAGCTACGCCGGCAAGGGCATCGTCCGCTATTCGTGGTGACGGGCTTCCCGCCACCACGACGTCGTCCGGTTCGAATGGCGTTCGAATGCCGGCGAGGCGAGCGAGGACAGGCCGGGTGATCCCGGCCTGATCGGCAGCGGACGACGCGTCAACAGCGACACGTCCGCTGCCCTTTACCGCCCGCCGCCGCAGGTTGCGCGGCCGGCGAGCGACGGCAGATCAGATCTCGCAAAAATCGACATAGCCCAGCAGGACATTGTTGCTGAGCGGCCTTGCGTCACGTCGAAAGACGCCGAACCCGTCGGACGATCCGCCGGGATTGGTGTTGCCCTCGATCGTGATGACGTGGTCGCCGCTCACCTCGATCACCAGCCCGGCGTGGCCTTTGCCGCCACCGAGGTCGAGCGCGAAGATCATGCCGGGCTTGACCGTCTGCGCGCTGACCTCGGATTTGTGCACGATCTGCGCATCGGTCCGGCGCGACAGAGTCCAGAGCGCGATCACGCCGGCCGTCTTCGGCAGCGGGTTTTCGATTCCCTTGATCTTCGCGGCCTGCCCGAACACCCAGTAGAGAAAGCAGACGCACCACGGGAAGCTGTCGGTGGACGGATCGAGCCCGACGCTGCGGATGTAGACGTCGACCTCCGGTCCGCGGTTCGAGCCGCGCGGCTGCTCGACCACGCCGATCTGCGACGCCGCGATGTCGATCACGAGCTGACGGATCGGCGCGTTGCGATCGAAGTCGGTCGCGTTGAACACCGCACCAGGACCGAACAGCGCCGCCCATGTGGACGCATCCACCTCGCCGCTGATCTGCAGCGGCTTGCCGTCCGGTGTGGAGTTGCGCGCCTGGAAGTGGAAGATGGCATTCTGGGTGCCTTCCCCGAAATCGCCGTCGACCACCAACTGGCCGAAGCGCAGCTCGTTGAGCCTGTTCTGCACGGCCTTGACGCTGTCCGATCCGAACTGGCCGCGGTGCAACGGCTGGCCCGGAAACGTCGGAGCCGCGGGAAAGTCGGGCTGAGCCGCAACGGCACCGGCAGCGAGCGCGGGAGCCGCAGCTTCCGCGATCGGTTGCGGCTGCGCCGCCTGGCCGAGGAGGAAGCCGCCGAAATCGGGCAGATCGAGATTCAGCCGGTCCGGATCGACGTCGTCATCGAAATTGCAGAACTGCCGGACCGGCAGCAGCTGAAGGATATTCCAGCGGCCCGAGGCGTTGAACGCGGCCGTGCCGCGAAAGCCGGTCGACTGCGACAGCCACGTCAGCTGCACCACGCCGGCATCGAGCAGCGTCTTGCACACCGCTCCCGAGCTGTAGATTCCGATCCGATAGGGACGCCCGGCCGCCGCGAACGCAGCGGCGATGGCCTCGAAATGCGGCCGGATGGCGAGGTTGACATCAGCGTCGGTGGCATCGAAATCCGCGGAGAAATAGATGGCAGAGCCCGCCGGCTGGCCGATCACGTGGCGGGCATAGTCGAGCGCATCCTCCGCCTCCGCCTTGCCTTTGGCAGCGCTGAAATCGGCGCGAAGCCGATGACGGATCTGGTACACGGGCCAGATCCGGATTCCCGCCGCCGAGAGCGCCTGCGCCTCGTCCGGCTTCAGGATCTTCGGGTTGGACCGGTTGCGGGTGTAGTAGCGTCCGATCGCGGTGATGCCCTGCGCCGTCATGCAGGGGATCATGCGGGTTGAATTCTGATTGGTGTCCAGCGCAACGAAAGCCATATGACGCCCTCCCGTTTATCGGCATGTGCCGTCTCATCGCTCTCTGGGCGATGGATCACGCGCCCGGCGATGCTAGCGCAACCGTAGCGGGAGTCCATGTGAAGCGGTTCACAGGGGGCAGCTCGCGTGGCGCCGCATGATCGGCGGATCGATGCGATCGAATTCAGCCGGCGTGATCGCGCGTCTGCTGCAGATCGGCCGCCAGGACCGGACGATAGCCGGCGCGCAGCGCCCGCACCGTGGATGGCGGCGTCAGCAGCTGCGCTGCACCAACGTCATCGCGCGCGGCACCATAGCCGGCGAACGACCAGGGCAGCGCCCTGCCCTGCAGGATCAGAAAGCTCTCATTGCCCGCCTGCACCATTGTGCCGTCGGGCAGTTCACGCAGCGGCGAAGGTAACGGATGCAGGCGCTTGTGTCCGTGATCCAACCGCTCGCGGTGCAGCACCCGGTCGATGTCAGCCGCGCGGATGCCGCCGAGACCATTGCCCATCGCCCACGCCGATCGAAACCGGTTGGCATCGTCGCGCCGGCAATAGAAGCAGGGCCGGTGGCCGGCGGCGAAGGCCGTGGCCTCGTCGAGGAAGAACAGCTCGGTCCAGCTCCGCGTCGCCATCACCTGGCGGCGGCGGCCGCGGAAATCGCACAGGCAGACCAGCCACGCGGGGCTGGACCAGCGCTTGCGATGCAGCGTCTTCGTCGCGGGATCATGGATGATGCCGCGGTTGCCGGTGAACAGCCCACGCTGCGGCGTGGCGACGATGTCGCCGGTTGGCGTAACCCGGTTCTGCAAGGGCATGGTCGGCGCGATCGCTCTGGCTCGTCACAGCATGGCCGGCGCAATCTCTATCACGAGGCGGTCACAGGTGTCCTGGTCCGGCCTTCTCCATCACCCGAGCCGGCGCGGCTTTCGCGGCGCCGGGCGCGGCCAGTGCGGCTTTCGGCACGGCCTTGAACGCCTCCAGGACAACGTCCTGAAGGGCGAAGCCATCGACCGACGGCACGGACGCGGTGATGTTGCCCGCACATGCACGACCGAGCGCGGCGCGGCAGCGCAGCTGTTGCGCGGCATCCATCTCGCCCCGCGAGCCGAAGATCAGGCCAGGATGTGTGCTCGCGGTGATCGGCACCTTCACATCGTCAAAGTAGTTGCCCTCGACCAGCACCTTTGCCGACTCGGCGGCGTCCAGCGCATGCCAGGTGCCGTGGCGAAAGTAATTGTCGACCAGATGCACCATGGCAGACGGCCCCTCGACTTTCGGTGCCCGGCCGGAAAAATCATGAAAATAGTTGTGCGACAGCGTGATGCTCTGGGGGCTGCCGAGCAGAAGCAGGTTCCAGTAATGGGCCCCATTGCAGTCATGCGAAAACACACTGGTGCCGTCAAACTCGTTCCAGGAAATCGTGACGTTGGTCGTGGGCTCGTAGCCGCCGACGATCATCTGCCGTCCGATGTTGTGGAAGCGATCATGGTCGATCCAGATGTGATCGGCATTGCCGAGCGTGAGCGCGTCGCCGGCGAAGACGATCCCGGCATTGATGTCGCTGATGGTCAAATTTCGAATGACCACGTCGCGGACGCTGCGCAGCGTCAGACCCTTGCCCCTGATCGTCGCGTTCGCACCCAGGCCGATCAGCGTCTTGTTGGACCCGACCGCAAGCGGCCGGACGCCTGCCGCATCGAACGAGATTTGACGGATCGGCCGGCCGTCGCAGTGGGTATCGTTCGATCCCGGGCTCACCAGCCTCTCGGTCTGGAACGGCGCCTCGCAGACTTTGCCATAGTCGCAGCCCGGCCTGGCGCTCGCTCCGTCACGGCCGGTGAAGTCGATGACACCGACCAGTTCGATGATCCGCGGCTCGAGGTCGGAGCACAGGCCGTGCGCGTCGACGCTGCGGCACAATTCGTGTTTCAACTGCTCGGGCGTCGTGACCCGCACCACGGCGCCACCGCTTCCCCCCGTGGTGCCGGCGCCGAAGCCCTCCGGACCTGCCGGCAACGGCGCGCCGGACACGGCGCGGACCGTTAGGGAGATGGCCGCAACCGCCGCAACGAGGATGTCGGCCAGCGCCCGAAACCGGCCCATGCCGACACCAGTCGATGTCATCTCTGACGCAAGGGTTATGCCGCCCCGTCGCGCAGCGGAGGCGCGAATGACAGCGCGGTGTCCCAGGGGAAGAAGATCCAGGTGTCCTGCGACACCTCGGTGATGAAGGTGTCGACCAGCGGCCGGCCCTTCGGCTTGGCATAGACGGTGGCGAAATGGGCGTCCGGCAGCATCTCGCGCACCAGCTGCGCGGTCTTGCCGGTGTCGACGAGGTCGTCGACGATCAAGAGCCCCTTGCCAGTGCCACTGCCGAGCTTCAGCGTGTCCTGTGAGATCGCCTTCAGCACATTCAGCTCGCCCTGACGGGTGTGGTCGTAGCTGGCGATGCCGACGGTATCGATGACGCGCACGCCGAGCTCGCGCGCCACGATGGCGGCTGGCACCAGGCCGCCGCGGGTGATGGCGATGATCGCCGCGAACGGGCCGGCCTCGTTGAGCCGCCAGGTCAGCGCCCGGCAGTCGCGATGAAACTGGTCCCACGACACCGGAAAGGCCCGGCCCGCGCGCTCCTGCGCAATGAGGTCAGAACTTTTTTCAACCATCTGCGATCAAGTCCGTTGATTGAGGATCATAGTCTGCGTCCGACCGCGGCGGCCACCAGAAACATGCCGGCCAAGCCGAGATACCACAGGAAGACGCGTCTGAAGACGTGCAGGCGGCGGCGATGCTCCGTGATGATCGCCCGAAGCTCACTCGGCTGCCTGTCGATCACGGCCTCCAGCACGTTGGGACCTGGAAAATTAAAACCAGGGTGCTCAAGTTGCCAAAAGAACGTCGACACGGCGATCGAATAGTTTCCGATCCGATGGTAGATCTGCCATCCCTTCAACTGAAAGTAGACCCCGGTCGGCATCAGACCGATCAACGGCCCACCGAGCACCACAAGATACAACAGATCGCGCCCTGCGGGAGCCATAGGTTCCGTGCAGCTCTCACACGGCGCCATGCAGCTTGGCGAGCATCTCCTTCACAGCCGTCATCGCGGCCGAGAGCTTGTCCTGGTCGCGCGAGCGCACCACGAGGTGCGTATTCGGCTTCTGATCCTCGTCGATGAAGGGATAGCTGCCGATGATGGTGTCAGGATGCGCCTTGGCGATCTCGCGCAAGGGGCCGCCGATGTCACCCTCGCGGGCATTGGCGCGGACGGTCTCCGACAGCATGCGCACGCCGGATTTCAGCTTGGGCGCGACGATGTCCATCATCGCCTGCATGATCGAAGGCACGCCGGCCATCACGATGACGTTGCCGATCTTGAACCCGGGCGCCAGGATGGTGGCGCTCTGGATCAGCTCAGCGCCATCGGGGATGCGCGCCATGCGCAGCCGCGCCTCGTTGAGCTCCTGCTCGCTCCAGCGCTCGCGGAAGCGCGCCACGACCTCGGGATGGTGGTCGATGCCAACGCCGAACGCCTTGGCGATCGAATCGGCCGTGATGTCGTCATGGGTCGGGCCGATGCCGCCGGTGGTAAACACATAGGTGTAGCGGTGCCGCAGTGCGTCCAGCGCGGCGATGATGTCGGGCTCATCGTCCGAGACCACCCGGACCTCCTTGAGGTCGATGCCGAGATTGGTCAGGTATTCGGCGATGAAGCCGATGTTCTTGTCCTTGGTCCGGCCGGACAGGATCTCGTCGCCGATGACCAGCAATCCCGCGGTGACGATGTCGCTCATGGTTTCTCCTCGCAGCTCGCGTCTCTTTTGGCCCGCTTCGGCGCCAATGTCATCCGGAACGTCGCAGTCCATGCCGCGGATTTGAGCATCACGCAGCCGGTTTTTCAGGCACGATTTTCACAACCCCCACGAAATGCCGCAGAGGAATGCATATCGCGCTGGCCCGGGCCTTGCTACCATCACCAGGAGTCATGCAGTGTATGACGAGGCTGGGACATACGGGCATCTATGGCAGTTGCGTTCGACGAGATGAACGAGCCGGGCGGCGACGTCCGTCAGGCTTATCAGGAGCTGTCGCGGTGGCTGAAGGAAACGCCGCCGGAGGCGCTGGAGTATCGCCGTCACGAGGCGGAGCTCCTGTTCCGACGAATCGGCATCACCTTCGCCGTCTATGGCGAGGCGGAGGCACAGGAGCGGCTGATCCCGTTCGACGTGATCCCGCGCATCCTCTCCGGCAAGGAATGGACGCTTCTGGAGAAGGGACTGAAGCAGCGCGTCAAGGCGCTGAACATGTTCTTGCGCGACATCTATCATGGCCGCGACATCCTGCGCGCCAACGTCGTGCCGGATGACCTGATCTTCCAGAACCCGGTGTTCCGCCCGGAGATGAACGGCCAGGACGTCCCGCACGACGTCTATGTCCACATCGCCGGCATCGACATCGTCCGCGTCGACGCCAACGACTTCATCGTGCTGGAGGACAATGCGCGCACGCCCTCGGGCGTGTCCTACATGCTGGAAAACCGCGAGATCATGATGCGGCTGTTTCCGGACCTGTTCGCGCGCCACCGCGTCGCGCCGGTCGAGCGCTATCCGGACGAGCTGCTGTCGTGCTTGCGCTCGGTGGCGCCGCTTAGCGCCTCGGCCGAGCCGACGGTCGCCTTGATGACGCCCGGCATCTACAACTCGGCCTATTACGAGCATTCGTTCCTGGCCGACAAGCTCGGCATCGAGCTGGTCGAGGGCCGCGACCTCATCGTCAAGAACGACGAGGTGTTCATGCGCACCACGGAGGGGCTGAAGCGGGTCGACGTGATCTACCGCCGCGTCGACGACGACTTCCTCGATCCCCTCACCTTCCGGCCCGATTCGGCGCTCGGCGTGCCCGGCCTGATGTCGGCCTATGTCGCCGGCAACGTGACGCTCGCCAACGCGGTCGGCACCGGCATCGCCGACGACAAGGCGATCTATTCCTACATGCCCGATGTCGTGAAGTTCTACCTGGGCGAGGAGCCGATCCTGAAGAACGTGCAGACCTGGCGCTGCCGCGAGCCGCAGGACCTGTCCTACGTGCTCGACCATCTCGGCGAGCTCGTCGTCAAGGAGGTTCACGGCTCCGGCGGCTACGGCATGCTGATCGGCCCGGCCGCCACCAAGGCCACCATCGAGGCGTTCCGTGACAAGCTGAAGCGCGAGCCCGAGGGCTTCATCGCCCAGCCGACCCTGGCGCTGTCGACCTGCCCGACCTGCGTCACGTCAGGGCTGGCGCCGCGCCATGTCGACCTCAGGCCGTTCGTGCTGACGGGGCGCGACCGCACCACCATCGTGCCGGGCGGCCTCACCCGCGTGGCGCTGAAGGAGGGCTCCTTGGTGGTCAATTCCAGCCAGGGCGGCGGCACCAAGGACACATGGGTGCTGGATGAGTGAGATGTCACGTCATCGCGCCGCTGGTGCTGCTCTCTCGCCCCCCTCCCCCTTGCGGGGAGGGGTCGGGGGTGGGGGTAGCCGCAAACGACGACCTTCATTGCTTACCCCCCTCCCTGCCCCTCCCCCGCACGGGGGACGGGACAACGACTGTTAGTGCCCATGCTGTCGCGCACCGCCGAAAACCTGTACTGGCTCGCCCGCTATGTCGAGCGTGCCGAGTATCTCGCCCGCACCATCGACGCCACGTTGCGCGTCACCGCCCTTCCCGCGGCCTATATCGGCAAGACCAACGAGTGGGAATCGGCGCTGCTGACCGCCGGTGTCAGTGCCGGCTTCTACGAGGCCTATCCGGAGGCGAACGAGCAGAACGTCGTCGAATATCTCTCGTTCAACCAGTCCAATCCGTCCTCGATCAAGAACTGCATCGAGGCCGCCCGTCTCAACGCCCGCTCGGTTCGGACAGCACTGACGTCGGAGATGTGGGACACCATCAACGGCTCCTGGATCGAGCTGCAGGAGGTGTGGAGCAAGGGCGCCAAGACCCGTGAGGAGCTGGCGCGCTTCCTGCGCTTCGTGCAGGAGACCTCGCTGCGCTTCGACGGCTCGGCCTACCGCACCATGCTGCGCAACGACGCCTACTGGTTCTCGCGGCTGGGCCTGCACCTGGAGCGCGCCGATAACACCGCGCGCATTCTCGACGTGAAATATCACGTGCTGCTGCCCGAGGAGGAGCATGTCGGCGGCCCGCTCGACTACTACCAGTGGACCTCGATCCTGCGCTCGGTCTCCGCGCTGACGGCCTATCACTGGGTCTATCGCGAGACGCTCAAGCCCTGGCTGATCGCGGACCTGCTGATCCTCAACGACACGCTGCCACGCTCGCTGGCGAGCTGCTACGGCAATCTCGTCCGCAATCTCGACCAGATCGGCGTGGCCTATGGCCGACAGGGTCCGTCCCAGCGCCATGCGCGCGGCGTCCGCAACCGGCTCGAGCACTCCAACATGGACGACATCTTCCAGCGCGGCGTGCACGAGTTCATCCAGGAGTTCATCTCCGACAATTCGCGCCTGGGAGAGATCATCACCAAGCAGTACCTGATCTGACGGGGGTGGCGCGCCGGACTGTGGCCGCAAGACCACGCCTGGAGCCCCGATTCGCTCCTCGGTCCAGCCCAGGGACGGCCTGCCCTTTCGGGGGGACGTGAAACGAGTTACCGCGGTAAGCCACCTCACAAGACCGATCGACCGCCATGCGCCTGCGTATCTCTCATTCCACCACCTACCGCTACGAGCCGGCGGCGACCGGCGTCATCCAGATCATCCGGATGACGCCAGGCAGCCATGACGGCCAATATGTGGCGGAATGGCAGATCGACGTGTCGACCGATTCGCGGCTGGACATGCATGAGGACGCCTTCGGCAACCTCACCCATGTGATCACCCATGGCGCCCTCCAGGACCTCACGATCACGGCCGAAGGCCTGGTCGAGACCCACGACACCGGTGGCGTGCTGAAGGGCGCCGACGAGCGGTTTCCGCCCGGCTTCTTCCTGCGGCAGACCCCGCTCACCGCTGCAAACGCCGCCATGACCGCCATCACGCGCGAGCTGCGCGCGGAATCGGAAAGCGACGTGCTCGGCTTCCTGCACACGCTGATGACGCAGATCTACGAGCACATGACCTTCGACGAGAGCCCGACCCACAGCGGCACCTCGGCCACGGAGGCGTTCGGTCTGCGGCGCGGCGTCTGCCAGGATTACGCCCATATCTTCATTGCCTGCGCGCGCGCCGGCGGCATTCCGGCCCGCTTCGTGGCCGGACATTTCCTGCGCTCCGATGGTGCGGTGCATCAAGAGGCCGGCCATGCCTGGGCCGAAGCCTTCATTCCGGACCTCGGCTGGGTCGGGTTCGACGCCGCCAACTGCATCTGCACGACGGACGCACATGTGCGGGTGGCGCTGGGGCTCGATTATCTCGGCGCAGCGCCGGTGCGCGGCACCCGCTATGGCGGCGGCCAGGAGACGCTCACCGTGAAAGTGAAGGTCGAGCAGGTCGGCCGCGGCGGCCAGTCGCAATCGCAGTCACAGCGCCAGTCCTGAATTCCGGAACGCACGCCCCACCACCGGGCGTCATTCCGGGGCGCCCGAAGGGCGAGCCCGGAATCCATAGCCCCAGGACGAATTGAGGCGCGAGATCTCCATGGCGCTCATCTTCGCCAAACAGCCGCCCGGGGTTATGGATTCCGGGCTCGTCGCTTCGCGCCGCCCCGGAATGACGACCTTTTGTGGAGCGGCCGCTCGCCCGGGCCACAGCCGTCTCGTCAGGGTTGGACGTTCGACCGAATTTCGCTACTAATTCGCGCTCTGGCTTGAGGGGACGACGATGACCTATTGCTGCGGAATTCTGGTGCGTGACGGGCTCGTCATGATTGCGGACACCCGGACCAATGCCGGTCTCGACAACGTCTCGACCTTCCGCAAGCTGCACATCTTCTCCAATCCCGGCGAGCGCATCGTGGCGGTCGCCAGCGCCGGCAATCTCGCCGTCAGCCAGTCCGTGCTGTCGACGCTCACCGAAGGCATGGAAGACCCTGAAACGGGCGAGGTCGAGACGCTGATGAACGCGCCGACCATGTTCCAGGCGGCGCAGCGTATCGGCAAGGCGATCCGCATGGTCCACGCCACCGAAGGCCCGGCGCTGAAGGCCGAGGACATCTCGTTCGACGTCTCGTTCCTGTTCGGCGGCCAGATCAAGGGCTCGCGGATGCGGCTGTTCATGGTCTACACCGCCGGAAACTTCATCGAATGCACCACCGACACCCCGTACCTGCAGATCGGCGAGCACAAATACGGCAAGCCGGTGCTCGACCGCGCCATGCACTACGACGTCGAGCTCTACGAAGCGCTCAAGACCGGCCTGATCTCGATGGATTCGACGATGCGCTCCAATCTCGGCGTCGGCCTGCCCATCGACGTGCTGGTCGTGCGGGCCGAGGCCTGCGAGGCCGATCTCAACCACCGCATCGAGGCCGGCGAGCCCTATTTCCACGATCTTCGCTCGCGCTGGTCGGCCGCCCTGCGCGCCGCGCACAACAACATTCCACGGCCGCCCTACAAGACTCAAAGCGAGTCAAAACACTGAAACTGCAGACCCCTGAAAACTGCAAAAGACTGAAGGTGAGGAAACATGGCTGAAGCGGCAAAGAAGATCGCACTGGTGACGGGCGCAGGCACGGGCGTCGGCCGCGCCGCATCGCTGGCGCTGATGAACGCGGGCTTCACCGTGGTGCTGGCCGGCCGCCGCAAGGAGATGCTGGAGGAGACGGCCAAGCTCGGTCCCGCCGGCATGAGCCTTCCGATGTCCGCCGACATGATGGACCCCGCCTCGATCGCGGCGCTGTTCGACACCGTCAAGTCGACCTATGGCCGGCTCGACCTGCTGTTCAACAATGCCGGCATGGGCGCGCCGCCGGTGCCGTTCGAGGATCTCACCCTGCAGCAATGGCAGTCGGTGGTGGCGACCAACCTCACCGCGCCGTTCCTGTGCACGCAGCACGCCTTCCGCATCATGAAGGATCAGTCGCCGCGCGGCGGCCGCATCATCAACAACGGCTCGATCTCGGCGCATGCGCCGCGGCCGTTCTCCTCGCCCTACACCTCGACCAAGCACGCCATCACGGGTCTCACCAAGGCCTCGAATCTCGACGGCCGCGCCTATGACATCGCGGTCGGCCAGGTCGACATTGGCAATGCCGAAACGCCGATGACCGAGCGCATGGTCGGCGGCGTGCTGCAGCCGGACGGCCGCATGATGCCGGAGCCGCGCATGGACGTGAAGGCGGTCGGCGACGCCGTGGCCTACATGGCCTCGCTGCCGCTCGACGCCAACGTCCTGTTCATCACGGTGATGGCGACCAAGATGCCGTTCGTGGGACGCGGCTGATCGCAGCTCGCGCCACTGTTACGGGCTCTCTCCACGCGTCATTCCGGGGCAGCGCGCAGCGATGAGCCCGGAATCCATAACCACGACCCGACGTTGTGACGAACACAGGCGCCACGTCCAGCTTGTGCCAAATAGCCGCGTGTGGCTATGGATTCCGGGCTCGCGCTTCGCGCGCCCCGGAATGACGGAGAGAGCGGAGCCGCCTACTCCAGCCTTTCCACCTTCCTCAGCTCCGGAAAGATCTTCATCCACAGCAGCGCCACCGCGATGGTGCCGAGGCCGCCGAGGATGGCGGCGGGCATGGCGCCGAACAAGGCCGCGGTGACCCCGCTCTCGAACTGGCCGAGCTGGTTGGAGGCGTTGATGAACAGGAAGTTCACCGCGCCGACGCGGCCGCGCATCTCGTTGGGCGTGGCGAGCTGAACCAGCGAGAAGCGGATGACGACGCTGATCGTATCGGCGGCGCCGAGAATGGCGAGCGCCAGCACCGAGAGCCACATCACGTGCGAGACTGCGAACACGACCGTCGCGGCGCCAAACACGATGACCGCCTGGAACATCCGCAAGCCGACGCGCCGCTTGATCGTATAGCGCGCCAGCACTGCGGTCATCGCCAGCGCGCCGACCGCAGGCGCGGCGCGCAGCACGCCGAGCCCGAACGGTCCGGTGTCGAGCACATCGCGGGCATAGATCGGCAGCAGTGCGGTGACGCCGCCGAGCAGCACCGCGAACAGATCGAGCGAGATGGTGCCGAGAATCGCCGGATTGGCGCGGATGAAGCGGACGCCGGCGAACAAATCGTCCTTGCTGCCATCGAGCCGCTCGGCCGGCACATCGTCAGGCACCTGCATCAGGCCGGTCAGCACCATGCCGCCGATCCAGAACAGCATCATGATGCCGTAGGGCAGACCGGGCGCCACGGCATAGGCGAAACCGCCGATGGCGGGGCCGGCAATGGTCGCGAGCTGTGCCGCGCCACTCGACAGCGCACTGGCCCGCTGCAGGGTGCCTGATGGCGCGATCAGCGGCAGCAGCGCGGCGGTCGCCGGGCTCTCGAACGCGCCGGTGATGCCGAGCACGAAGACGGCCGCGAACAGCTGCACTTCGCCGAGCTGACCGGCGTAAGCGCCCCAGCACAGATAGAGCGCCGTGAGCGACTCGACGAGCTGGCACAGCTGCACGACGCGCTTGCGCGGGAATCGATCGGCGGCGCTGCCGGCCACGAACACCAGCAAGGCCGTCGGCAGGAACTGGATCAGCCCGACCAGGCCGAGATCGAAGGCGCGCCCGGTGAGATCGTAGATCTGCCAGCCGATTGCCACCGCCGCGATCTGGCTCGCGAAGCGTGACAGGCTGCGGGACGACAGGAAGAACAGGAACGCGGCCTGCTTCAGGAGATCCTGCGCGCCGGTCGGGACAAGGGTGGACATGATGGCGCCTTGCGTGACGCAGGCCCCACGGCTTGTCAATCGCACCCGCTGCATGGCCGCACGGCGGACGGACGCAGGCGCCCCTCCGTCGCGGTCAGGCGCACAGCTTGGTCTTCTTCAGCATGCGGCGCACCTCGCTGACCTTGGTGTCGCAGGATTCGGCGGCCATGACCTTCGCTTCGCTCTCCCGCCCCTGCACGAGCAGGATCATCGCCATCAGGGCCGACGCTCCGGACCGCACCGGCCCGCCCGCGACATCGGAGGCGGCGAGCGTCATGGCGGCGCGCGCTTCGGTCTCGGCGATCGCGAATCTCCTCTGCTCGATCAGCGAGATCGCATGGAACAAATGCCCGCGCGGATCGCGCGGGTAGCGGCTGACGAGGTCGGCGGACCGCCGCACGATCTGCTCGGCCGTGACCGGCATCTCCGACGCCCGGATATAGTGCGCGGCATCGGCCATGTAGGACGCATAGCGCGACGCCGCGAAGCCGGCGCAGACCAGCGAGCAGACGCTGGCCACAGCCAGCGTCTTGCCGGCGATGCGCGGCAGGCTGTCATAGGACCAGAACACGACCCAAGGCAGCACGGCGAGCGCAAGGCCGGCCAGCGCGCCGCCGGCATGGGCATAATAGTCGGTATTGCCGGAGGCGCCGAGCGCCAGCGGCAGCAGCGCGGGCACGCCGAAGAACAGCGACATTTTCAGGCGCGAGATCATCTGGGTAGACTCCGCCTGTGGATCGAAGCTCGCAATGAACAAGGCGGCGATCAGTCCGGTGATGGCGCCGGAGGCTCCGACGCTCACCACGCCATGCGGGTTGCCCAGCAGCGAGCCCACCGCGCCGGCCAGCGCAGAGACGAAGAAGATCAGCGTCAGCCAGCCGCGACCGACCAGCCATTCCAGCCGGATGCCGACGATGAACAGCGCGATGCAGTTGCCGATCAGGTGCCCTTCGCTGCCGTGCAGCAGCGGCGCCAGCCCGATCCGCCACCACTCGCGCCGGCCGACCACGAGGTCATAGCTGGACCCGCCATAGGCGATCAGCGAGCGGAGATCGAGCGAGCCATCCGGTCCGATGTCGAGCGCGAGGCGCCGTTCCAGCGCAAAGATCAGCAGCAGGGCGACGACCAGGACGATCGTGACACAGGGGATATCGGCGAGCAGCTTGTTGCCGTGGAACAGCGTCTCCTCGTCGGTCGGAGTCTCCGCGCAGTCCGGCACGACAACTGGCGCGACCGGCCTCGCGACCGGCTGAAACGCCGCTCTCGGAGCAGGCGCCACCGTGCCGCGTCGGCCGAATGTCTTCGTCGTCATGAGATCCCCCCGCAATCCGACGGGGATCTCAATTAGCGCGGAATGGTTTCCAGGGGTAAGTGGCACATCCTGAGGTCGCAGCGGAACTTGTCCGGCTGGTAACTGCCCGCTGTCGCGGATATCGCGCATTCTAACGAACGCCCGCGATCATCCCACATCCCACAGCTGGCAGACAGGACAAGCAGGAACGCGCCTTGCTTGGCAGATCGCGCGCGCCGATCGGGACGGTGGTCGACAGGATGGCGCCGCGTGACGCAGGCCCCCACAGTTGCTCAATCGTCGCCCCCGCATGGCCGCATGGCATTGCGCGGCCCTGTTCGCTGCGCTCATAATGACACCGGGTTCGGGGGATCTGATGCTTCAGCTGCAATCGGCGTTCGGGATCGTCGCGCTGCTCGCGCTCGCGTGGGCGCTCGGTGAGAACCGGCACGCGGTGTCGCTGAAGCAGGCCGCGCTGGGGCTGCTGGTGACGCTGCTGACAGCGGCGGTGCTGCTCAAGATCCCCGCGGTGGCCCGCGCCTTCGGCGCCATCAACGATGCCGTCGGCGCGATCTCCTCCGCCTCGCGCGCCGGTACCTCGTTCGTATTCGGCTATGTCGGCGGCGGCGCCCTGCCCTTCGACCTCAAGGCCCCCGGCGCCGATTTCGTGCTCGCCTTTCAGGCGCTGCCGATCGTGCTGGTGATGAGCGTGCTGACCACGCTGCTGTTCTACTGGCGCGTGCTGCCGCCTTTGGTGCGCGGCATGGCCTGGCTGCTGGAGCGCACGCTCGGCGTCGGCGGGGCGGTCGGCCTGTCCACGGCCGCCAACGTCTTCCTCGGCATGGTCGAGGCGCCGCTGTTCATCCGCCCCTATCTGGCGCAGATGACGCGCAGCGAGCTGTTTCTGGTGATGACCGGCGGCATGGCCGGCATCGCCGGCACCGTGCTGGTGCTGTATGCGACGCTGCTGGCGCCGCTGATTCCTGACGCCGCCGCGCATTTCGTCATCGCCTCGGTGCTCGGCGCGCCGGCGGCGATCCTGATCAGCCTGATCATGGTGCCGGAGACCTCGAAGCAGCTCACCGGCGGTGCGCTCGGCGATCCGGAGATGCAGGCCTCCTCGACGATGGACGCGATCGTCAAGGGCACCAGCGCCGGGCTGGAGCTCTTGATGAACATCGTCGCGCTGCTGCTGGTGCTGGTCGCGCTGGTCTATCTTGCCAACGCGATCCTGTCGCTGCTGCCCGCCATCGGCGGCGCCGCCATCTCGCTGCAGCGGCTGCTCGGCCTCGTGATGGCGCCGGTGTGCTGGCTGATGGGCCTGCCATGGTCGCAGGCCGTCACCGCGGGCAGCCTGATGGGCACCAAGACGGTGCTGAACGAGCTGATCGCCTATGTCGAGCTGGCGAAGCTCGATGCCACCGCGCTCGACCCGCGCGCGCGGTTGATCATGCTCTATGCGATGTGCGGCTTCGCCAATTTCGCCAGCCTCGGCATCATGATCGGCGGCCTCGGCACCATGGCGCCGACGCGGCGCGAGGAGATCAACGCGCTCGGCCTCAAATCAATCGTCTCGGGCACCCTCACCACCTGCCTGATGGGTGCGATCGTCGGCGTCCTGACGTGAGCTCAACCGTGTCACGCGCGGGAGGATGAGCGGCGCGACCTTGGAGATCACATGCGCCGAGCCCTCCGCCGTCAGATGCGCATGGTCGAACGACAGTGGGACGTCGCCCGCGGTGAGCGGACAACCGCCGTCGTCGCAGACCGCCGACAGCACTGAGACGTAGGACAGCCCCTCGGCGCTCGGCAGCGCCGCCTGCATCGCCGCATCCAGCGCGAAGATGTCGGAGCGGACGAAGACCGCCGGGTCCGGTGTGACGCCGCGCAAGGTGGCGCGCGCGAGCATCGAGGGCAACCGCGCCCGGAACTGCACGGCGGGGCCGAGCAGCACCACGGGAATGCCGGCGCCGCGGAGCTGCGCCAGCGTCAGCCGGAGGTCGCTGACCATGCCGGCAAAGCGCGGCGGCCGTGCATCCTCCAGCCAGTCCGCCGCCATCACCACGAGATCAGGCCGCGCTGTCGCGAGATAGTCGCGCATCTGGGCGGCGAGCGCCCGACAGGCCGCGATGCCTTGCATCTCCGCGCTGAAGGTCGGCATGCAGGTCGGCTGGCTCGCCTGCATGATGTTGACGGCGTCCGGATCAAGATGAGTCTTGAGACCGTGATAGTAATGCGCAGCGAAGCTGTCGCCCCATAGCAGGACGTTGATCTTTCCGGCCACCGGCCGGAGGCAATCCTCTGGCACGCGTCCGTCCGGCGTGGTGAAGCAGCTGCCGTAACGATAGACCGGCTTCATGTCGTAGTTGTTGTAGGCATCCAGCCGCTGCGCCGCGCGGTCGGCGTCCGACGTGGCGCCGGCGCGCAGCAGGCCGACCCCGCTGCCCGCGAGCAGAACAAGGCTCGCCATTGCAGCGAGGCCGAAGGCGGCGCGCGGCGTGGCCACGATCTGGCGATGGCGGAACGGCTGCTCGACGAACCGCCACGACAGCGTAGCGACCGCGACCGTCAGCACGAACAAGCCCGCTCGCTCCCAGCCGTCCAGTGCAAGCCCGGGCTTGGCGAAGCGCGCAAAGGCGAACAGCGGCCAGTGCCAGAGATAGAGCGAATAGGAGATGCGGCCGACAAACGCCGCCACGCTGAGCGGCGACAGCGGGCTGCGCGCCCGGTTGGGCACACCGACCCCGCTCCACAGGAACAGCGCGGCGCCGAGGCACGGAGTGAGCGCATTGACGCCGGGGAAGCCTGAGCCGGGGCGCAGCGACAGAATCGGGATTGCCATCAGCACCACCGACAGCGCGCGCGCCGAACGCTGCACGAGACCGGGGCGCGGCGCCGGCAGGCCCGATATGGCGACGAGGCTGCCGAGCAGAAATTCCCAGGCCCGCGGCGGACTGAGGAAGAACGCCGTCACGGACGCACTGCCGCGGATCAGCGCCACGCTGAGCGCGAACGAGCCCGCCGCGAGCAGCGCCAGCGTGACCGGAAGCGCCAGCCGGCGCCCGCGCGCGATCCGCAACACGCCCCAGACCACGACGGGAAGCACGAGATAGAACTGCTCCTCGACCGAGAGCGACCAAGTATGCAGCAGCGGCTTCTCCACCGCAGCATGATCGAAATAGCCGGACTGCAGCCAGAAGAAGACGTTGGAGGTAAAGGTGACGACGGCCGCCGCCGAACGGAAGAACTCGGCCCGCTCGGAGCTCAGCATGTCCCGCGATGCCGGGATCGCCGCGAACGCCACCATGACATAGAGCGCCGGCAGCAACCGGCGCAGCCGCCGTTCGTAGAATTGCGCGAACGAGAACTGCCCGGTTGCGATCTCAGCCGTGATGATGCCGGTGATCAGATAGCCGGAGATGACGAAGAAGATGTCGACACCGACGAAGCCGCCGAAAATTCCCGGCGCCTCGAAATGGAAGCCTGTGACGGCGAGCACCGCGATGGCGCGCAGCCAGTCGATGTCCTCGCGATGGCCCGGGCCCGCGCCGGTGTCGACGCGCGATGCCGGGTCGACGAGCTTAGCGGGGCGAAACTGGGCAGCAAGGGGCGGCAACGGAATGGATACGCCTTGGGCAAGCCCGCAGGCGAATGCGGCAGGCACACGCATCCGCCGTGAGCCCATGCCGCCCGATCGCAGAACGGGACGTCAACACACGCGCGATGCGACCGCCGTCCATCGCAGGCAAAGTGTTTCCATCCATTTCTGTCGGCTTTACGTCGTAAGTTCGACCGTTTTGAAGTCTGCCGGCAGGATGACCTCGAGCAGCTCGACGTCGTCGGAATAGTCGAGGATCATGTGCCGGATCTTCGGCGGCTGGGTCCAGCAGCTGCCCTCTTTCATCAGTGTCTCGCCAACACCTTCCAGGTAGCTCTTCACCCAGCCCTTCAGCACGTAAACCATCTGGAAGTCGACGGCGTGGGTGTGCAGCTTCGACACCTCCTGCGGATTGCACGGCGGCAGCATGCGGATGACATGCGCGCGTGCCAGACCATGGGTGGCGGCGGCAATGCCGAGGTCGCGGTAATGCGCATAGGCGCGCAGCCCGTCGGCCTTGAAATCCTCCTCGCGGTGGTGGCTGATCGCGACCGACTGCTTGCGCCGGCGTGGCGCCGACGACGGGCTCGCGTTGCGTGCGAGCGCCTTCCGTGCGGTAGGCGCAACCGACCTGCCCGGCTTCGCGGGCGGCTTGGCCGCGGTCTTCGCTGAAGGCTTACTGCGCGTCGCCGTCTTCCGCGGCGCAGCCTTGGTGGCGGCGCGTGATGCGGGCTTGGTGGTGCGGCTCTTGGTGGCCATGGTGCTCTCCCCTGCGTGTCCTCATCGCGAGGGTAGCACACCTTGGAGAGTCTCAGCAGGCGCTCCAACAATGGTCGTCATTCCAGAGCGTGCGCAGCGCGAGCCCGGAATCCATTTCTCCGCACGTCCTGCCGCCCGATGATTCCGGGCTCGCGCTACGCGCGCCCCGGAATGACAACGGTGGTTGTGGCATCCGCCGTGGCCTCAATGCAGCACGAACATGCCGTCGACGGCGCGCAACTCGGCGGGCTTGATCAGCTTGGAATGTGCCACCGTGACCGAGAACAGCGGTCCCTCGATCTTCTCCTGCCAGAATGCCAGGAAGTCCTGCAGCGCCGGGAATTTCGGAAACAGGTCGTAGTTCTGCCAGACATAGGTTTGCAGCAGCGAGCGGTGATCCGGCATCCGATACAGGATCTGCGCCGTCGTCAGCCCATAACCCAACACCTGTTTCCGAAAGTCCTCGGAAACCTCAACCTTCGACACCATGCCAACCTCCGTTTCTGGAGCGCATGTCCGGCGTGGCAACCGGGATCGAGCCACCCGGCGAAGATGCGCTCACCAAGACAAAATGTGACGCATGACCTTGCTCCATCTCAAGCTTAAAAGTTTAACGGGCTGTTGAAATATGCTGCATTAGCAGCGACTTAGGCCGGGTGCTAATACGGGGTTTCGCGGTTCGTTCCGGAGCCGTTAACGCTATTGGAACGCTTTGGCACACCGCGCAGTTGACTGCTAATTTTTCTGCTACACACCCTTGCCCGGCCCGGCACTCTCGCCTATTTCCAGGGAAGGCGCTGGCACTCGCCGGTGCCGACTGCCAAAATTCCAGAAACTGAAATCGCCTCAATATCTTAGGAGGACTGTATGGCTTTCCGTCCGCTTCACGACCGCGTCGTGGTCAAGCGCATCGACGCCGAAGAGAAGACCGCTGGCGGCATCATCATCCCCGACTCGGCCAAGGAAAAGCCCTCGCAGGGCGAAGTCGTCGGCGTGGGCCCCGGCGCCCGCGACGAGAGCGGCAAGCTGGTTCCGCTCGACGTCCAGGTCGGTGATCGCGTGCTGTTCGGCAAGTGGTCCGGCACTGAGGTCAAGATCGACGGCCAGGAGCTGCTCATCATGAAGGAGAGCGACATCATGGGCGTGATCACCGAGACCGCGTCGAAGAAGAAGGCGGCCGCCTAAAGCCGCAATCCGCTCACGCTCACCCCTGAAGGAGCGCCCGCGGGCGCCCTGCATCCAGGGTGAGACGACCATACAACTCAGGGAAACCCAACATGTCAGCAAAAGACGTAAAATTCGGCGTCGACGCCCGCGACCGCATGCTGCGCGGCGTGGACATTCTCGCCAATGCCGTGAAGGTCACGCTCGGTCCGAAGGGCCGCAACGTCGTCCTCGACAAGTCGTTCGGCGCGCCGCGCATCACCAAGGACGGCGTCACCGTCGCCAAGGAGATCGAGCTCGAGGACAAGTTCGAGAACATGGGCGCGCAGATGGTGCGCGAGGTCGCCTCGAAGTCCGCTGATGCGGCTGGCGACGGCACCACCACCGCGACCGTGCTGGCCCAGGCCATCGTGCGCGAAGGCGCCAAGGCGGTTGCCGCCGGCATGAACCCGATGGATCTGAAGCGCGGCATCGACCTCGCGGTCGAGGCGGTCGTTGCCGATCTCGTCAAGAACTCCAAGAAGGTCACGTCGAACGACGAGATCGCCCAGGTCGGCACCATCTCCGCCAACGGCGACGCCGAGATCGGCAAGTTCCTCGCCGACGCGATGAAGAAGGTCGGCAACGAGGGTGTCATCACCGTCGAGGAAGCCAAGTCGCTGGAGACCGAGCTCGACGTCGTCGAGGGCATGCAGTTCGACCGCGGCTACATCTCGCCCTACTTCGTCACCAACGCCGACAAGATGCGCGTCGAGATGGATGACGCCTACATCCTGATCAACGAGAAGAAGCTGTCGTCGCTCAACGAGCTGCTGCCGCTGCTCGAGGCCGTGGTGCAGACCGGCAAGCCGCTGGTCATCGTCGCCGAGGACGTTGAGGGCGAGGCTCTGGCCACCCTGGTCGTCAACCGCCTGCGTGGCGGCCTGAAGGTCGCGGCCGTCAAGGCTCCGGGCTTCGGCGATCGCCGCAAGGCCATGCTGCAGGACATCGCGATCCTGACCGGCGGTCAGGCGATCTCGGAAGACCTCGGCATCAAGCTCGAGAACGTCACGCTCGCCATGCTCGGTCGCGCCAAGAAGGTGATGATCGACAAGGAGAACACCACGATCGTCAACGGCGCCGGCAAGAAGGCCGACATCGAGGCGCGCGTTCAGCAGATCAAGGCGCAGATCGAGGAGACCACCTCGGACTACGACCGTGAGAAGCTGCAGGAGCGTCTGGCCAAGCTCGCGGGCGGCGTCGCGGTGATCCGCGTCGGCGGCGCGACCGAGGTCGAGGTCAAGGAGCGCAAGGATCGCGTGGATGACGCGATGCATGCGACCCGCGCGGCTGTCGAGGAAGGCATCCTGCCGGGCGGCGGCGTCGCCCTGCTCCGTGCTTCCGAGCAGCTCAAGGGCCTGCGCACCAAGAACGACGACCAGAAGACCGGCATCGAGATCGTCCGCAAGGCGCTCTCCGCTCCGGCCCGCCAGATCGCGATCAACGCAGGCGAGGACGGCTCGGTCATCGTCGGCAAGATCCTCGAGAAGGACCAGTACGCCTATGGCTTCGACAGCCAGACCGGCGAGTACGTGAACTTGGTCTCCAAGGGCATCATCGACCCGACCAAGGTGGTTCGCGCCGCGATCCAGAACGCCGCCTCCGTGGCCGCGCTGCTGATCACGACCGAAGCCATGGTCGCCGAGCTGCCGAAGAAGAACGCCGGCGGCCCCGCGATGCCTCCGGGCGGCGGCATGGGCGGCATGGACTTCTAAGGTCCTTTCCTCTCGCAAATACGAAGGGCGCAGCGCAAGCTGCGCCCTTTTTCTTTGCCCGCAGGCCTCTTGACTGTTACGCGTCGCGTATCAGATGATGGTGCATGATCCGCAGCTTCGCCGACAGGGCCACGGAGCGGCTGTTCCGCGACCACATATGTCCCGCAAAGTGGCGGAGCTTCGAAGCCATCGCATTGCGGAAGCTCGACATGATCGATGCCGCGGTCCGCCTCGACGATCTGCGGTCGCCACCAGGAAATCGGCTGGAGACCCTCAAAGGCGACAGGCGCGGCCAATATTCGATTCGGATCAACCAGCAATGGAGGATCTGCTTCGAATGGACGCCGGACGGTCCGGAACGGGTCGAGATCGTGGATTATCACTGATGGAGACGATGATGCCCCGCCTGCGCACTCATCCTGGCGAAGTGCTTCGTGAGGAATTCCTCATTCCTCTCGGACTGTCTGCGCGCGCGCTCGCGAAGATATTGGACGTCCCTCCCAACCGCCTCACCGAGATCATGCGCGGCACCCGCGATGTCACTGCCGACACCGCAATCCGGCTCGGTCGCTATTTCGGTACCGACCCGCGCTTCTGGATGAACCTGCAGACGGCGTACGACCTGTCGAAGGCGGAGCAGACACAGAACTACAAGAAGATCGTGCCGCGGGAGGTGGCCTGACTGCCGCGCACGCCTCGGTCTCGTAGCCCGGATGAGCGACAGCGTGCGCCAGCAAGGGTGCAGGCGATCGCGACATCCGGGGTCTCCCGCGCCCGGCTCAGTCGCGGGCCTGATAGTCCGCAAAGCAATCGCGCAGCCAGTCGATGACCACCCGAGCGGCGGGATCGCGCTTCAGATGGGTCTGCACCAGCAGCCAGACGTCGCGGCGGCGCGGCAGCTGCGTCACCCGCAGCGTGCGGTCGCCCAGGAGATCGTGGCAGGCATGTTCGGGAAGCACGGCCGCGGCCTGGCCGCTGCGCAGCACCTCCGACATCACCCGCACATTGTCGGTGATGCAGCGCGCCGCGTCGATGAGCTTGCGCTGCTTGAGGATCTGCTGCTCGGGAATGGCATCGAGCGCGTCGGGATAGGCGCAGACGAAGCTCGGCGCCGCGCTCGCCGGCTCGATCAGATAGAGCCTGAGGCTGCCGAGCCGTGCGATGGTGAAATCGCCCTTGTCGGGCTTGCGCAGTCGGATGGCGAAGTCGGCCTGCCAGCGCGAGAAGCTCACATTGTGGCTGGCGGTGAGCACGTGCAGACGCAGACCGGAATGCGCTGTCAGCAGCGAGGCCGTGCGCGGCGCCAGGATGCTCTCGGCAACGGCCGCAGTCGCGGCGATACGAAACCGGCCGCTCACGCCG
The DNA here is from genome assembly GCF_030159255.1 of Bradyrhizobium sp. SSBR45G. Lineage (GTDB taxonomy): Bacteria > Pseudomonadota > Alphaproteobacteria > Rhizobiales > Xanthobacteraceae > Bradyrhizobium. Next base: position 128,692 of record NZ_BSCT01000009.1, read on the forward strand.
GTCTGGGCGGCACCGACCTGCGCGATGCCGGCCGCGTGATGCGCCATCGCCTCGACATGCGCGAGCACCGTCTCGCACGCCGCCGTCGGCCGCCGCACCCCGTCGATCGCCTCGAACAGCCGGACGCCGAGCGCTATCTCGATGCGCGCCAGCCGCCGGCCGACCGTGGTCTCGTCGATGCGCAGCCGCGCGCCGGCGCCGGCATAGCTGCCGGCGTCGCGCACCGCGGCGACGATGCGCAGGTCGTCCCAGTTCAGATCACCAGGGCTCATCCTCCGCCCGTAGCATGGCACAGCGCACGCCTGCAATCCTGCAGCCGCCGGCTGCAAAATCCCTGCATTCATGCAGGCACGATCCCGGCTACGGTAAGCGGGTCAACTCACAACGCAGGATTTCGCCATGACCGTTCCTCCGACGCTGCTGCAAATGGCTGGTGCCGATCTCAGCCTGCCCGCCCTCGCCGAGTCCAGCCTCGTCCTGATCGACATCCAGAACGAATATCGCGACGGCCCGCTGGCGCTGCCGGGCGCCGACGCCGCGATCGCACAGGCCGCCCGCCTGCTCGCGCGCGCCCGTGCTGCCGGCAGCGTCATCATTCACGTCGCCCATCGCGGCAAGGCGGGCAGCCTGTTCGACCGCGAAGCGCCGCGCGGCGCGATCGCCGACGCGGTGGCGCCGCTCGCAAGCGAAGCCGTCGTCGAAAAGACACTGCCGAATTCCTTCGCCGGCACCGACCTGCAGGCGCGGCTCGTTGCGGCGGGCCGCAACAACGTCGTGCTCGCAGGATTGATGACCCACATGTGCGTCTCGTCGACCGCGCGCGCGGCGCTCGATCTCGGCTGGCGCGTCACCATCGACGCCGCGAGCTGCGCGACGCGCGACCTGCCCGACGGCAAGGGCGGCACCTTGCCGGCGGCGCTGGTCCACGAGGTCGCGCTCGCCGAGCTGTCCGATCGCTTCGCGATCATCGCCCGCGACGGCGCGGCACTGGTCTAGCTAGCGCACGACAGTCCCAATCCGCTCGGTGCGGAGTTTGCCGGGCTGCCCGCCCTTCGCCTCCGCGATGGACATGAAAATCATCGCGGCGCGTCCGATCACGTCCTCGACCGGAATGAAGCCCATGGTCGTCACGCGGCTGTCGGTGGAATTGTCACGGTTGTCGCCGAGCATGAACAGATGGCCCGCCGGGACGACGTAGACACCGGTGTTGTCGAAGAAGCCGTTGTCGAAGCAATCCAGCGTCTCGTAGCTCACCCCGTTCGGCAAGGTCTCGCGCCAGCGCTTGACCCGTTCGGTCGGCCCGCCGCCACAGACGTCGCGGCCGACCATATCCTCCAGCCGTTCACGCGGCATCGGCGTGTCGTTGATGAACAGCACACCCTGCTTCATCTGGATGCGATCGCCACCGAGTCCGACGACGCGCTTGATGTAGTCGGTCTTGCCGTCCTTGAGGCGAAATACGACCACGTCACCGCGCTCGGGATCGCGCCCCCAGATCCGCCCCGACGCCGGCGGTGAGAACGGCCAGGTGTAGCGGCCCCAGCCATAGGTGTATTTCGAGACGAAGATGTAGTCGCCGACCAGCAGGGTCGGCTGCATCGAACCGGCGGGGATGTTGAACGGCTGGTACAGAAAGGTGCGGATCAGCAGCGGCGAGCCCAGCAGCAGGCAGAGCAACACGAACCCTGCGGCGAAGATGGCCGTGATCGCCCACCATGGCTCACCCTGCGGTTTGACTGCCCCCGCCTCAATACTTGTCATGACCTTTCCCATCGCAATGTCCGGCACGGATGATCGACGATCGCGCCGTGCAGTGGCAACCGCAGAGCGCATCGGTTGTATTCATGAGAAACACACCTTAATTCCCATTGAAAGCAGACGCCGGGTTCGCTCTCCGCCCGCAATCACGATCATCGCCCACCTTCCATATAGCAACTCCAGGGCCACGACAGCCACATGATCTGCGCAGTGTTGCAGCCGGGACCACGAGCAGCGCCTTCGGTTGTGACGGGTGCCTGTTGCCTCTTGCATCTTCAATTTCCGTCATATCAATATCGCCGCGAGCCTGCGTCCAAGGCAAGCGATGCTCTCGATCGCGCGCCAGGACTGTCGCCTCTTTCGGCCTGAGCACGCGCCGCGGGGGTCCAACCGCATCGGGTCCGGGAAACGAAAGACGCTGCCATGGAAGACTCATCCCACCAACCGGGCGGGCCCTTGCTGGCACTTGCGCTGGACAGCTGGCGTTTCCAGCGGCTGTTTCAGCTTGCTCTCGCCAAGCTCGAGGCGGAGGACACGGCGAGGTTCGTCAGCCAGCATCGCTACTATCTGCGCCGCCTGGACGCGTGCCTCGCCGAGGCCGGGCTGCGCTTCGTATCGCTCGAAGGCCAGCCCTATCTCACGGGGACGGCGGCCCATGCGCTCAACCTGGCGGAATTCGGCCCAGACGACGAGCTGGTCGTCGACCAGATGATCGAGCCGATCGTCATGGACGCGTCCGGCCTGGTGCGCTCCGGCACGGTGCTGCTGCGGAAGGCCGAACCATGACTCACTACGTCGGTATCGATCTCGGCACCACCAACAGCGCGATCTGCAGCTATGACGGCGCGCACATCGTGCTTCACAAGAGCCCCGAGCAGACCGACGTGACGCCGTCGGTGATCTTCGTCGATCGCCGCGGCAACCGCTTCGTCGGACAGCGCGCCTATGACTATGCGGCGCGCGCGCCGGACAACGTCGCCAAGGAGTTCAAGCGCATGATGGGCAGCGCGACGCCCATCACGCTGAGCGCGGTCGACATGGTGATGACGCCCGAAGCCTGCTCGGCCGAGATCCTCAAGGTCCTGTTCGGCTATCTGCCGGAGGAGATCCGCAACGATCCCGACACCGGCACCGTAATCACTGTCCCGGCGGCGTTCAACCAGATGCAGAAGGACGCCACGATGGAGGCTGCTCAGGCGGCCGGCATCGGCAAGGTAGCCTTGATGCAGGAGCCCGTCGCCGCCGTCATGAGCGTGATGCACCGGCAGCGCTCGGACGGCATCTTCCTGGTGTTCGACATCGGCGGCGGCACCCTCGACATCGCCATTGCCCAGAGCGTCAGCGGCCGCGTCAGCCTGCTGAGCCAGGGCGGAATCGCGATGTGCGGCGGCCGCGACTTCGACCGCTTGCTGGTCGAGCGCGTGGTCTGGCCTTGGCTGACGGATCATTTCGACATGCCCGCCGACTTCGCCGCGCAACCGGCCTTCCTGCGGCTGCGGCGGATGGCCGAGTTTGCGGCCGAGCGCGCCAAGATCGAATTGTCGCGCAGCGATCAGGCGATCATTGCGGCCTCCGAGCTCGACCTCGGCGTGCGCGATCGCGCCGACCGCGAGATCTATCTGGATTGTCCCGTCACCCGTGCTGCCCTGGACGGGCTGATGGACGACAAGATCCTTGAAGCCGTCAACGCGGCCCGCGAGGCGATCACGATGGCGGGCCTCACGGGAAGTCTCATCGAGCGCATCGTCTTCATCGGCGGCCCCAGCCAGTACAAGCCGCTGCGCGACCGCGTCGCGGCCGAGCTCGGCATCGCCGCCTCCACCGAGGTGCGCCCGATGACCGCCGTGGCCGAAGGCGCCGCGGTGTTCGCCGAATCGATCGACTGGAGCCTGCACAACCGCGCCCGCAAGAGCAGCCGCGGCACCGTGACGTCAGGCGGGCCGATGAACATCAGCTTCAATCACGTGGCGCGGACGCCGGATGACCGGGCCAAGATCGCGCTGCGTCTCGGCGCCGCGCCGCTGCCTGGCTGCGCCTTCCAGATCGACAGCCTCGATACCGGCTGGTCGTCGGGACGTTCGGAGCTGCGCGACGGCACCATCACTGAGGTGCCGCTGCCCAAGGCCGGCGAGAACCTGTTCAAGGTGTTCGTTTTCGATCCGGACGGCGGGCCGATGCCGCTCGCGGAGGACAGGATCGCGATCGCGCGGACGGCAGCAACCGTCGACGCGATTCCGGCTTCACATTCCATCGGCATCGAGGTCCGCGACCGGGTCGGCGGCGCGCTGGTGCTGGACTATCTCGTGCGCAAGGGCGACGCCCTGCCCGTCACAGGCCACAAGCGCTTCAAGGCGATGGAGCCGCTGCGCGCAGGCTCCTCGGCCGCGCTCAACTTCGTGATCCGCGAGGGCGATATCGAGAGCCCGGTCTCGGACAATCGTTGCGTCGGTGTGTTCAAGATCACCGGCCAGGATTTTTCCGACGGCATGATCGCCGCCGGAGCGGACCTGTTCTGCGAATATGAAATTCTCGACTCCGGCAACATCGTGCTCGATGTGTCGGTGCCCAGCATCGGCGCCTCGGTCCGGCAGGACAAGAACTTCTATTCCCGCCGGGAAGGCACCATCGACTACACCGCCGCCGCCCGGCGCGCGCGCGACGACGCGTCGCTGACGAGCCGCCGGCTGCTCGATCTCGAACGGCATCTTCCGTCCAACCCGATGCTGGCGGTCGCCCGTCAGCGGCTCGATCGCGCCATGGCGCTGGCGCCGGACGAGGCCAACCCGGAAACGACCAAGCAGGCGATGGATGATGTCGACAAGGCCAAGGAGCTGATTGCCGCGACCCGCAAGGCCAAGCGTCAGATTGTTCGAAAGGCCGAGCTCGCCGGCCTGCTGAATGAGTTCGACCGGGAGATCCGACGCTGGGCGAAGCCCTCGGAGGAGACCGCCTTCGACATGATGGCCAAGAGCGCCGAACGCGCGATCGACGATCCGCGGCCCGAGTTCGAAGCCTTTGTCCGCCAGCTCAACCAGAAGATCTCGCATATCCTGTACCGGCAGGACTGGTTCATCATCCAGCGGTTCAACTATGACGAGGGTCACCCCCACCTTTTCTCAGATCTCGACCGGCATGCCGAACTGACAAGGCAAGGCCGCCAATGGCTGGCGGGTGGCGACATCGAGCGGCTGCGCGGCCTCCTCGTTGAGCTCGAACGTGACCGGATCTGGCTGACCGACGCGGAAGACCTGCTTTCCGTCTCGAACATCGCGCGGGGCTGAGATGTCCGGCAGCTGGCTTCCGATCGGCTTCGAAATCACGCCCAACGCCCATCTCTCCGGCCTGCTCTGGAGCGGCGACGACTGGCAGGGCTTTCACACCCGGGAGGGCGGACGAGCGCTCGTTGCGCGCCTGGACCTCGCCAACCGATGGGTGGATGCCGGACTCGTCGCGCGCTCGTCGCTGGCATGGCTGCGGTTCGGCGAGCAGGAGTTTGCCGCGATTGCCAGCAGCGCGAGCCAGGTGCTGGCCCCGGTGGACAGATGCCAGGCCCCGCGCCAGCAGCGCCAGGCACTGGCCTTCGCCGCGGCGTTGAAAGCGACGCGGGCCTGCGACCGCAAGGCGGCGCTGCATGATGCCATCTATGTCGAGCGGCTGTCGCGGCTGCTGCCGACATCATGGGCCGACGACGCGGTGCCCGATGCCGTGGTGCTGGGCTCGTGGCTCACCGGCGGGCTGCTGGTGTCGGCCGTTCCGGTCACCGGGTTGCAGGCCTGCCCGCTGCCAGCCGCCCAGCTCGAGGACGTCGTCAAGGCGGCCGGGTTGGACGACCCGCTGGCAACCAGCGCAGCGGGGGCGCGCGCTGTCCCCGAAGGACGCTTCAGCCTGCCGGGCCGTCCGGCGATCGAGGCGCTGTTCAACGACCACGTCGTCGAGATCGTGCAGAACCGCGCGCGCTACCAAGCGCTCGGCATCGGCCATCCCGCCGCGATCGTGCTGGAGGGACCGCCCGGCTGCGGCAAGACCTTTGCGGTCGAGCAGCTGGTCAAGTTTCTCGGCTGGCCGAGCTTCACCATCGACGCGACCTCGATTGCGAGCCCCTACATCCACGAGACCAGCCGCAAGGTGGCGCGGCTGTTCCGCGACGCGATGGCCGCCGCTCCCTCGGTCATCATCGTCGACGAGATGGAGGCTTTTCTGGCGACGCGCGAGGCCGGAGCATCGAGCCAGCATCGCGTCGAGGAGGTCGCCGAATTCCTGCGGCGGATTCCCGAGGCGAGCGCGGCGGGCGTGCTGGTGATCGCAATGACCAACCGGCTCGACATGATCGATCCCGCCTTCCTGCGGCGCGGCCGCTTCGATCACATCCTCCGGGTCGACTACGCGGCGGCTGACGAAATCCAGGCGATGCTCGCCGCCATGTTCGCTGGCCTGCCGACGGCGGCAGATGTCGATCTCGGCTGGCTCGCGCAGCGCCTCGCCGGGCGGCCATTGTCGGATGCGGCCTTCGTGATGCGCGAGAGCGCCAGGCTGGCGGCCAAGGCGAAGCTCGCCGCAATCGATCGGGCGTGCCTGACGGAGGCGCTGGCCGCGGCCGCCGCACGCGATCCCGCTTTGACGAAATCCCGCATCGGATTCATCTGAGACGACGCGCCATGAGCACATCTCCGAGCAACGAGCCGATGGGATTTGCCGGCCTTGCCACGCAGGTCTCGACGCTGCCGCAGCAGGTCGTCGCGCCCGCGGCCTCGTCAGGGATCGACGGCCGCACGGTGACGGCCCTGATCATCGGCGGCTTGCTGCTCGTCATGAGGATCGTCACGGCGCTTCCCCACAATCCGGCCTACGTTCCGACCAAAGTGACCTACGTGCCAAACACAATCGTGCCTGATATCGGTGGGCCGGGGCAGCCGTCGCAGAAGCCCGTGTTTGCGCCGGCACCGCCGACGTTCGAATCCGCGGTCACTGAGGTCAAGCCGCTGGCCGGCAAGGGACGCTGGCTGAACCGGTCGGAGATCCTGTACTGCCTGGCCGAGAGCGCCCGCCTCAACGTCATGGAGCCGCTCGTCGACGAGTCGTCTCCGGCACAGCTCAACGGCTACAATGATCTGGTGGCGGACTACAATCTGCGCTGCCTCGACTACAACTATCAGCCCTCGGAGCTGGCGATCGCGCAACGGCGCGTCGATGTGCTCCGCCCTGCCCTGAAGATGCAGGCGATGGACCGGCTGGCGGCCTGGCGCTGACCGCTCGCGGCCCGATCTAGCCCGCCGCGGGCTGCGTCTGAGCTGGCGCGAGATCCTCCTCGAGGCGCGCCGACAGCTCGATGAGCAGCCCGAACTCGCGGCGCAGGATGGCATAGATGCGCTGCATCGCCTCCGCCATGCGCCGCTCGTTGACCAGCCACAAGGCGAGCCCGCGCATCCGCAACGCGACGGCGCGGCTCGCCGCATGATCAATGCCGTTGGCACGCTGCAACAGCTGCATCGGCCCCATCACCCGCGTCCAGTTGGCGGCGACCTGGCCCAACATGTCGATCGTCTGCAGCATCCGGCTATCCTGCCGCGCCGCCTCGGCCTGCACGCGCGCGATCAGCCGGTCGATATTGGCGGCCTCGCCGGCGACGAAGGCCTGTGCCTCGACCTCATAGGCATCGCCGAGGTCGCGGACCAGCCGCGGCGCGGGCTGCCGCAGGCCGAGCGTGCTCTGGACGATGAGCTCGTAGAACGCCTTGATAAGCGCGGCGGTCGGCAGCTGATCCATCAGGTCGCGGACGACGCGCATGTGATGGCGACGCTGCGTCTCCAGCTCGCTGGCAACGCTGTCGACATCCTGCACCACGGGCATCCCGGCAATCACGCGATCCGCGTTGAGATCGTCGAGCAGCCTCGCCAGATCGATCGGTTCGCTGGCGGAGGCAAGACGCAGGATTGCGTCGACGACGCCCGCGGCGTCCATCGGACCAGGTCTTCGCTCGATGTCGGCCGCGATCAGATTGGCCCGAGCGAGCGCCGGCAGCCGCGCGCTCGCGCCGGGCTCGCCGAGGCGATCGATCCAGCCCAGGCCCAATGACGCCTGCTCCGGCGTCAGACCCGGCAGCCAGCCAAGCTCGGCGGCCAGGCGGGCACGTGGATTGGTCAGTTGCGCATAGGCCTTGCGGCTCACCTCGGCATCGCCGATCAGCGCCTTGTCATCGGCCAGTCCGAACAGACGGGCGACGGGATCGTGCGGCGTAGCGCCGAGAACGTGGAAGGCGTTGGAATCCAGAGCCGTGGTCATGCGTAGCCCAAGCGAGCGGCGTCGAAGAGCGAGCCGTATTGCCATGACAAGGTGCGGCAGCCGCGCGACGTCTGTCAACCAGGCGCACGTGTCAGGCGACTTGCCTCACCGCTTCTTCCGCCACGGCGCACTCTCCTCCCAGTCGCCGGCCATGATCGAGCCGTACGGGATCACCTCGTCAATGACCTCGCCGAGCCCGAAGCGTGCGATCTGCGCCCGCACTGACGCGGCGTTCTTGTAGGCCTGAGGCAGCTCCGACAGGTCGGGCTTGCCGCAATAGAATCGCGCGTCGATGCCGGCGGGCAGCTCGGGACGATGCGCGCGCAAAAACGCCTTGCGGCCGAGATTGCGGCCGGCGCCATGCGGCGCGAAGCCGAGCGCGTCCTTGTTGTCCCTGTGCTTCAGGATCAGCACCGGCTCGGCCATGTTGAGCGGCACGATGGTGCGGCCGTCATCATCGGCCGAGAAGCCGGACCAGTTCGGCGTCGCGCCCTTGCCGTGGTAGTACAGCCCGTCGGCTTTGCGGAAGACGAAATTGTGCTCGTTCCAGAACCGGTCGACCACCTTGTTGCCGAGCCTGGCCGCCGCGAGATCGTGGATGGCGTGATGGTTGGCCCTGGTCCAGAGACGCGCCACCTGCAGCGCGTCCCAATAGGCGCGGCCGTCCTCGCTCGACGCCCTGATCCAGGCGCTGTGCTCCGGGACCTTCGGCGCATGGATCGCCGCATGCCGCTTCGCCACGCTCATGCCGCGCTTGTAGAGCTGCGCCCCAAGACCGCGCGAGCCGTGATGCGTCACCAGCGCCGGCTGTCCGGTCGACTTCAGGTGCCCCACATAGGCGAAGTGATTGCCGTCGCCCTGCGTGGCGAAGTGGCCGACGGCGAAGCGCTGCAGCCCTTTCAGAAAGGGGTTGGTCTCGAACCCCTGCATCACCTCATCCGGCGGCTGATGCAGCCGGTCGCGTCCGCCCGGACCGAAATGGGTCACGGCGTGGACGGCATCGAGAATGCGCTTGGGGTCGTCCTTGCGCGCGAACACGGTCACCGCGACCGAGCAGCAGATGTCCGAGGAGTGGAAGCCCGGATGGATCGCATCCTCGCAGGCCACCACGCCGCCGACCGGGATGGTGCCGAGCGCCGTCCCCGACGGGCAGGCGTCGGGCATGACCGCGCCGGCGACGATCGTCGGCACGCGCATCAGGGCATCCATGTGCTGCGCGACCGCCGCGACATTGGCGCGCTCCATGTCGTTATCAGCCTCGATCAGCATCGCGAACGGCACGCCATTGGTGCGCATCAGCGCCTCGGCCGGCTGCAGGGCCTGCAGCGCCGCGAAGATCGCATCGTCATCGGCGCCGCCCGCACGCATCGCATTGGCCGTCGCCAGCCCGTCCTTGAACCAGCGGCCGGGCTTGAAGCCCCAGGCGATCAGGATGTTTCCGTCGATCATGGCGGGTCTCGTGTTCAGTCAGATTCGTTTGTTGCTGCGGGCGGCGATTGCGTTCATTCGCGCAGACCGAGCCGCATCGGACGGACGCACGCTCTCTCCTCCCGTCATTCCGGGGCGCGCGCAGCGCGAGCCCGGAATCCATAGCCCCAGGCAGATGCGAGGCGCGAGATGCCCGTGGCGCTTGTCTTCGCCCCATCACCGCTCGTGGTTATGGATTCCGGGCTCAGCCGCTTACGCGGCTGCCCCGGAATGACGTGCGGAGAAAGCTTGCGCTCATGCGAGCGACATCACGCGCCGATACATCACGTCGGTCCGCAGCACGTATTTGCGCCCCTTCGTCACGCGATCGCCGCGATGCATGATCGGATGATGGAACAGCAGCGCCATGCCCCTCTCCGGGGTGATCCGAAACGAGTCACCTACGACTGCTGCTCCATACTCATCCCTGAACGACGTTGCTCCGCCTTCGAAGTCGTCATTGAGATAGACCATGAACGTGAAGTGACTTCGCTCATCCGACTGCCGCTCGAAATACCCATCGAGATGCCAGTCGAACTTCTGCCCGACATCGTAGCGATAAAGCCGAAGTCGCTCGTTCAGCGCACACGGGGTCCATTTCTTCTGGAAGCGCGGCGCCAGATGAACGGAGAGCCTGTCATAGAGCGCCAGAGCACGCGCGGGATCGTCGACCATGACGCGATCGTTGTTGCGAACGTCCTTCATCATCACCATGCCCTCCCTAGTCGAGATCGGCGCTTCGGCGAATCCGATCGCCTCGCCGAGCTGGACATAGTCGTCGCATTCGTTCGCCGAGAGAAAGCCCGCAATCGTGCCGACGTTCTTCGCTCTCCACCTGATCTCGCTCATGTCTTGCTCCATCACGCTTTCAGACTTTCGCGTCGTCGCGTAGCCCGGATGAGCCTCCGCTTGCGCCCGTCAGGGCGCAGGCGGAGGCGACATCCGGGGTCTCACGCGCTGCATCGGTGAACCCGCATGTCGCTTGCGCTCATGCGGGCGACTTGCTCAATCCTTGAACGGATCGAACTCGCCCTCGCCGGCCATCGCCACGGCGAACGGCCGCAAGCTGTGCACCACCTTCACCGAGCCGGCGTGCTCGGCCAGCACCTCCGGCAGGCGGCGATAGGCCATCGGGCTCTCGTCGAGATCGGCGCCGACCAGGGTGACGCCACGGCTCTGCAGCCAGGCGTCCATCTCCTCGCGCGTGAAGCGGCGCTTGGCCTCGCGTCGGCCGAACAGCCGCCCGGCGCCATGCACCGTGGAGTACAGCGAGGCCTTCGCCTCCTCCGACTCCACGCCCTCGATGATGACGGCGTCGTCGCCCATCGAGCCGCCGACGAAGCCGCGCTGGCCCGGAAAGGCCGGCGTAGCGCCCTTGCGCACCACCCACAGGTCACGTCCGTCGTGGGTCTCACGCCAGGCGTAGTTGTGGTGGTTGTGCACGCTGTCGGTGACCGCGCCGCCGATGATCTGGCGCACGCGCTCCACCACCCACTCGCGTCCCGCATAGGCGTAGCGCCCGGCGAGCTGCATCGCGGCGATGTAGCGCTGCCCGATCTCCGAGTCCTCGTCGACGACGGCGGGCGGCACGTTCATGCCGTCCTTGCCGCCGGCCGCCTTGAGGTAGCGCGTCGCCGAGGTGTGGCCGAGACCACGGCTGCCGAAATGCACGCCGATCCAGACGAAGCCGGCCTCGTCGCGCATCAAATCGACATAGTGGTTGCCCGAGCCGACCGTGCCGAGCTGCCCGACCGCCTTCTGCCGGTACGCGTCCATGTCGGACATGCGCCAAGCATCGGCATCGTCGAACAGCTCATGCTCGACGCGCTCGGCGTTCTTCCGGCCGACGCCGAACGAGATCACCTTGGCGACATCCTTGATGATCGTGCCGACCTTGTCCTCTATCGCAGCGAACTGCGTATCGAGCCGCACCGCCATGTTGCCGCAGCCGATGTCGAAGCCGACGCCGGAGATGCTGATCTGCTTCTCATAGGCGATCACGCCGCCGACCGGTTGCGCATAGCCGAGATGGCCGTCCGCACAGATCACGCCGGCCACGGCGTTGCCGACGGCCATGCAGTTGCGCATCTGGGCGATGGTCGCATCCTCATGCGTCCCGAACACCTTCAGCGGGCTGTTCTGATACTGCGCCGCCTGCGGCCGGCCCGCGACGGTGTCGCCAAGCGCTGCCGCCTCGCGCGCGAGCTGCTCCTTGCGGGCGGCGTCGCGGAAGGTGCACCACAGAGGCATCGACCGCTGTCCGGGCCGCTCCACCCGCGCATCCGGATCGAGCCCGGCCTCGACCGCCAGCTGCCTCGCGCGTTCCTGATAGGGATCGGCCCGCATGTGATCCTCCTCTTCTCGTGTTCGAATGCCGGTACACACCAGCGCCAACACGGCGCTCGCGTGGAAGACCCGCATGACGTGACGCCGCGCGAGTCGGTTGCTGCAAACAGAGAGATGGATCTGATGGAGTGTCCCCAAGGGGACCTGAGCCTGGCGGATCGTCTCTCTGGCCTTCAAGGCAGAGGATCGATCCGCTGCCTCGCTACGCTGGTAGTTGATTGTGACGCAGCAGCGCGCTGACCGCGGCGACCGCCGGCACGCACAGGACGCAATCACGATGCCGCAGTTGCGGCAGCGCGATGTCCTTGATCTGGCGTGCGTTCGATATCGGCATGGGTCTCTCGGTGGCGGAATTCCGCCGAATGAGTTGGGGCGTGCAATTACAGGGAGTTTTCAGATTTGTAAAGTGAGAGCCGCGGAGATGACGTGAAATCGTGGCGATATGGCACCGACGGAGCACATCACGAATTGCCGTGGCTATGGATTCCGGGCTCGCGCTACGCGCGCCCCGGAATGACGGGAGGAGAGATCACGGGTTATCTCTACACGTCATTCCGGGGCAGCCCGAAGGGCTGAGCCCGGAATCCATAACCACGACAAGCGGTGTAAGGCGCGCCCCTAGCCACAAATCCCCGGGTACAGATCATCCCAGCTCGGGTTCTGCTCCTCGATCAGCCTGATCTTCCAGTCGCGCCGCCACTTCTTCAGCTCCTTCTCGCGGGCAATGGCCGTGATCGGATCATCATAGATCTCGAACCAGACCAGCCGGCCGATGCCGTAGCGCGACGTGAAGCCCGGCACCGCCTTGGTCCGGTGGACGTGGACGCGCTGCACGAGATCATTCGTCACGCCCAGATACAGCGTGCCGTGTTTCTTGCTCGCAAGCAGATAGACGTAGTACGCCATCGGAGAGCCGTGGTTATGGATTCCGGGCTCGCCCTTCGGGCGCCCCGGAATGACGTGTGGAGAGAGCACGTGATCTCTCCCCTGGTCATTCCGGGGCTCGCGAAGCGAGAGCCCGGAATCCATACTCACGAAACCCAATTAGGTTTTCAACTCCATCCTACAAACATCCCAAAAACGAAAGGCCGCCCATAGGCGGCCCTTCCTGTTCATACGCGACTATTCACACAGCCACGTCGCGCAGCCCCATTACGCCGCATCCGGCGCCTTCAGCCGCACCAGCCTTGTCAGCAGCGCATCGAGGCCTGCGCCTTCACCAGCATGCAGGTCGATGCGGCCGACCTTCTCGACCAGGCGCTCCAGCGACTCCAGCTCCTTGAGCCGCAGCAGCAGCGGGTTGTCCTCCATCAGCCTGGCGGTGTTCAGGAGCGAGCGCGTCGCCGCCGTCTCCTCCTGCCGGCGGATCAGATTGGCCTTGGCCAGCCGCTCCGCCTCCACCACCTTGTTGACGAGATCGCGGATCTCGCCGGGCAGGATCACGTCCTTCACGCCGAGCTCCGTCACCTCCACACCCGAGCCGCCCAGCCGCGCGCGCACGTAGTCGCGCAGCGCGGCATCGAGCGAGGCCTTGGCCGCCAGCACCTCGTCGAGTGTGCGCGACGCGACCGCCTCTCGGATCGCAAACTGCACCAGGCGATACAGCCACGCATCCACGTCCGGTGTGGTCGCCACCGCCGCCTCCGCGTCGACGATGCGGCGGAACGCCGTCAAGGTCACGCGCAGCGCGATGCGATCCTTGGTCAGCATCTCCTGCGCGGTGATCTCGAGCGCGGTGGGCCTGAGGTCCAGCCGCTTGACCTCGATCTTGCGGCCGACCACCCAGAACGCATGCCGGCCCGGCGCGAGCCGCTCCGTCAGCTTGCCGTCGACGTGAAGCAGACCGGCCTCGTGGTTCTCGACCACGGCCTCGGTCACAACGCTCGGCCGGTTGCGCTCGATCATCGCCAGGTGCCGTGCACTGACGCGCACGTCCGTGGTGATGTCGATACGCTCCACCGCGACCGAGGTCGCCACCTTCCAGTAGACTCGGCTCTGCCACGGCGTCAGCAAATGCGTCGGCCGGCCGTCGAGGCTCACGATCGCGATCTCGTTCGCACCGGTCTCGACCGCTTCGAACAGCTCGGCGGCGAGATCGGGCCGCGCGGCCTTCAGCACCGCGTAGCGCTCGATCGGATATTCGGCCTTGACCACGTCGAACACCTGCACCGTCAGCCGGTGCAACGGATCGAGCAGCGCATGACGGCCGGGACCGAGCACGCGCACCAGCTGGCCATCACGCCAGACCAGCGCCCGCTCGCCATCCGCCACCGTCTGCGTCTTCATCACGACATGCCAGCTCATGATACTCTCCTGTCACACAAGGTCCGGCCGCGTGCCGGGCCCTGCTCTGTTGGCTGCCGATCGATCGCCGGCAGCAGTTGGAAATTCAAAGGACGTGAGGACCGGACGGCGCCTCCTGCATGAACCGAGCGGACCGCGGCTTGAGCGTCGCATGCTGCCGGGCGCAGACGCACCTCACGCCCGCCCAAGCGAACGTGATGATGCGCAAGCCTCCCCGGCCGCACGCGGCACGGTATCCACCGCGGCACAGAGCCGGCTCTGCAGTGTCTTGATCAGGTCGAGATGCCCTTGAATTATCTCAGGCAAAACGGCCGAACCGCGACTGAAGCGCGCGTCCGGTCCTCGTCAGAAGAGGCGCCTAGCTTTCAAGCTATTCCGGAGCGCTGGAGCGGGAGTCGAACCCGCGACCCGATGATTGCTGTTCATCTGCTCTACCTACTGAGCTATCCTTGTGTGTGTCGATCGGATTCGAACCGATGCCCTCGGGCCCTCACCCGATGCTCACCATGAGCTTCGACGCGCATCTTCGCTTCAGCGGAATACGCCACCGGAAACCGGCGCGCACCAGTCGGGATCTCAGCGAGCCCGAACCCATGTCCGAGGCGAAGGACGCTGCAGATAGAGCAGTTGGCAGAGCCATGCAAGTGTTAGTTCGCTACTAACTAATTAATTTGTGTTTTCACCAGGCAACGCCATATCCTCATCGTCATTCCGGGGCGCGCGTAGCGCGAGCCCAGAATCCATAGCCACGACTGGTCATGTGGCGAGAGACGCCAGTGGCGATTGTCTTCGACAAACTCCCGCTTGTGGTTATGGATTCCGGGCTCGCGCTGCGCGCGCCCCGGAATGACGGAGAGATTGGTACAATTCGGCATGATGAGTTCGTGTCTCATCTATCAGCCTCCCGCATTGCGAACCGGCGTCGATGCCGACGCCGGTTCGCGTGTTGTCACCGCTCCAGCTCCACGTCCCAGTACAGATAATCCTGCCACGTCTCATGCAGGAATCGCGGCGGAAACAGGCGCTGGGCGGCCATCAGCTCGTGCCGCGTCGGCTCGAACGGCGGCCGCCGCGGCTTGAGGTAGCGCCGGTCCTTGCGCGCGTTGCAGGGACTGCAGGCGGCGACGATGTTGGTCCACGACGTCTCGCCGCCGTCCGCACGCGGAACGACGTGATCGAAGGTCAGTTCGCCGTGGAGATGGCGGCCACCGCAATACTGGCATTCGAAGCGATCGCGCAGGAAGACGTTGAAGCGCGTGAACGGCACGCGCATCGCCGGCCTGACATAGTCGCGCAGCGCGATCACCGAGGGCAGCCGCATCGTCACGCTCGGGCTGCGCACGACGCGGTCGTATTCAGCGACCACGACGTGAGACTCGCTGACGACAGCCCTGATCGCATCCTCCCAGCTGACCACCGACAGCGGGAAATAGCTCAGCG
This sequence comes from Bradyrhizobium sp. SSBR45G, assembly GCF_030159255.1. GTDB lineage: Bacteria > Pseudomonadota > Alphaproteobacteria > Rhizobiales > Xanthobacteraceae > Bradyrhizobium. The sequence continues at coordinate 144,286 of NZ_BSCT01000009.1, forward strand.
GCTGGAAGTCGGCGTTGAGAACGAGCGCCGGATATGTTGCTGACATCGTCGACCTCCCTTCTCCGAGGCAATGATCCACCCGGTCGTGTTGGCGCCCATGACGAGAATCGAACTCGCCTTCACGGATCGACAATCCGCTCCCTTCACCAGATGGGGACATGGGCCGTTTATGCACGCCTCGCACAGGAGGCATCATCGTCGTCAGTCGATCGAGCCCGGCCGGAGATCCGGCTGAACGCGATCGATGTAGTCGAGATAGATCTGGCGGGCCCTGGCCTCGCTCACGCCGCGGCAAGCCATGACAATGCGCACGAAGGCAAGCGCCACCGGCGAGCAGAGTACTCGCGCGTGTTCACATGTCTCGAGATCTGGAATCTTGGTGCGGGTCATCAGGCCCTCCGCTCTGTGTGCGGAGGGTAAGATCCCGCCGCCGGCTACGCTCTTGCTCGAATTTGGCGTCCCGAGTTCGTTGGGGACTGCGCGAGATACTTCGGACCCTGACAGGCGGCGCCCATGCCGAACCCATCGCGCGACCAGCTAAACGGTCGGTCGTTGGCGGGGGCATTCGCAAGATGTGAGCGTAGGCTCAACACGGTCGTGGTCCTCAAGAGAGCGCCTGACATCGGCGGTCAATTTCGATGGGGCAGAGCTATGCGCAGAATTTTCCGAAGCCGTCAAGGCCACAGCGCGAAGCGATGACGTCACAGCCCCGTGCAACGCGACAGATTTGCAACAACCGGACTGGTCGTCGGGCAAATCAGTTGCGCGCTTCTGACAGCTCCAGCGCCGGCAGCGGCCTCTATCGAGACCCAAAGCGCGTGTGCGAAATGACTTATTTTGTCGTGCCCGGTCAATGAGATCGCTGCGCCCGCCTCCAAGACAGCAAAGTTTTCTGTTTCCAAAAATCAGAAATCGTGCATTCTATGCCAGTCCTGCTCTCATGAGAGGGGCGCTTCGCGATCGTCACGAACGTGGAGGGCGGGATGCGGTGGGCGTGTCGTTTGCAGCGTGGCCTTGGGCCATGCCGACGAACCAGACGATGCGCACGGCGAAGTCGTGATGTCCTGACACCCCGAAGCTGGTGTCAAGGTCAGGGGCCCGACGTGCTCCGACCGATGGTGGCCAGACAGCCGGCGCACCAGGGAGACCACGTATAAGCCGTCAAACATCGCGCGGGGAATGCCGGATGATGCGGCTGAACCTGTGGTGACTGCCGCCTGCTTTCTTGTTTGCAGGCGGGCCATGGGTGAGGTCGTCACCCGGCATTCCCCGCGCCCTCTTCTGATTTTCGAGGGCGATGTCGTCAGCAAGACCCGGGCGTCATCCGCCGCGGGACTGCGATGTCGCGTCTGCAGGGTACAAGACTCGTAGGATGGGCAAAGCGACCGCCGAAGGCGGCAGCGTGCCCACCGTCAAGCAGCAAGCTCGATCGAAAGATGGTGGGCACGGCGTCAACGAAGAGTGGTCGTGAGGCGCGAGCTGTGCCGCGCCTTTGCCCACCCTGCGGCACCTCAGCGAGAACGTGCCCCCTGCCCGCATCAGTCGATGCGGGCGAGCACGGCGAGCTTGCGGATGCCCTTGTTCTTGTAGGCATCGAGGAAGGCGGAGTAGTCGCGGAACGAGACGCAGCCGTTGGAGTCGCCGTTCGGCCCGAGCATGAAGGTATGCGCCAGCAGGCCGTTGCGGCCATGGATGGCATCCTCGCCGCCGATCGGATTGAGCCGCAGCGCCGGCACGCCGTGGAACAGCGCCTCGCGCGGCTTGAGCTCGTAGATGTGCGGCGGGGTGACGCCACGCATCTTGACCTTCTCCGAGCGCGGATCGTCGAGATTGTCGCCGAGACCGGAATGCGCCTCGAGCTTGGTGCCGTCAGGCAGGTACACGGCCTTGGCCGAGATGTCGTAGACGGCGGTGCTCAGGTCGTAAGGCGGCCGGCCGCCGCGGGTCGGATCCTTGGTGATGCTGGCGGTGATGTTGGCGTCAGCCGAGGCGTAGGCGAGCAGCCCGCCATCCTGGTTCTCCGGCTTGCCCCACAGCTTCTCCTGGATCGAATGCCGCTCGCCGGACAGCGAGAGCACTGCGGCCTTGGCGCGCTCGGTCATCGCGCGCAGCGAGAAGCCGTTCTTCGGCGCGTTGGCCTCGGCGGCCTGGGCCGGTGTCGCGGGCGGCGGCGCCTGCTTGGGGCTGGTGTTGGCCAGCGCCAGCTGCATCGGCGGCCGGGCGTCCTTCTTGGGCATTTCCTTAAGCGCTTCCCTGGGCGCTTCGGCGACCTTCGCGGGCTCAGCCGGCTTGGCCTCGATCTGGCGTGGCGCAGCTTCGGCGAACCTGGGCAGCGGCGGCGCACCGGCCGCAGCGTTGGAGGTGACGCCCTGCGGGACAGCGGCGCCGAAGCGATCGTTGAACATCTGCGGGGTGATGGCGGCGACCGTGGTGGCCGGCGCCGACTCCGGAAACGCGGAGAAGGCATCACCGACCGCATCCGCGGCGCTGCGCGAGGCCATCCGCGGCGCCGGGCGCACGACGGGCTCGTCCTGCTCGATGCTGCCCAGGGTCGGATAGGCGTCGGCCGCGATGATCTTGGTATAGACCATCACGCCACAGCCGCCGATCAGGCATGCCAGCGCGGCGCCACCGATCAATTTGTGAGAGAGCGCGATCAGGGAAGACTTCCTGCGGTTTCGTGCAGCCAACGCAGTTCGACTTTTACTCATTCACTCACGCCCGAACGAATACTCGAAAACTCTCGCGCCATGCGCCACGGACACCCGTTTTGCATCTCGCAGAACCACCAAGCTTCATTAAGGCGACTTTTAGTTAAATGCTGATTAAGTTTTGGCAGATTAAGGGCGGATTAACCATGGAGGTCTGTTTTGCCGGCAAAGAGGGCGGAAACAGGGCAAAATTGGTTCCCCGGCCAATAAAGCCGCCCCGGACATTTCCGGTGACTCAGCATCGGACAGCAGCGCCAATCCGTAAAACATCGCAGTCCGCGTTAACGATTGAGCTGCGGCAGCTGGGCGCGATCGATGAACTGACGTTTCGCTACACTGACGATGTAAAGCGCCCAGTTTTCGATGGTCAAAGACCCCTGCTCTTCCGCGGCTGCACCGATGTTCTCGACGCCGGTAAAAGTATTGGTCACGTACAACCGCATGCCGCTCGACTGCACGGCTCACGGATGGACCGGGCCGGACCCGGACTTGGCGCGAGCCGGGCTTGCCGTCGCCCGCGCGCCGCGCGGAATCGCGGCCGTGGCTGGCACCAGAACGGCGACGGCCGCCGGCGGGCTGCATCCGTAGCGAACCGGATTTGGCGGCACTGCGCCGCGGGCGGCAGTATGGTAGGGACCGATTCTTCGCAGCACCCTGCCGGCACATCGTCCCGCGTTTTCACTGCCGCGACGACACGAGAGAACTCAGATGCAGATTCCCGACCGGAAGCTTGCCTTCGTGCTGGCCTCGACCAATCACGGCACGATGATCGTCAACCGGCTCGACTATCGCATGGTCGACGCCAGCCGCGGCTATGGTGTCGGCTACCAGATCCTCCAAACCGGCGCGTTCGATCCGAGCGAGGTGCAGCTCGCCGTTCGCCTGCTCGGCATGCGCCGGAAGCATCATGGCGACGGCGCCGTCGCGATCGATTGCGGCGCCAATATCGGCGTCCATACGATCGAATGGGCCAAGGCGATGACCGGCTGGGGATCGGTGCTCTCGATCGAGGCGCAGGAGCGGATCTATTACGCACTCGCCGGCAACATCGCGATCAACAACTGCTTCAATGCGATTGCCATCCATGCCGCGGTATCGTCAGAGCGCGGCGTGCTCAACATTCCGAGCCCGGACTACCTGACCCCGTCGAGCTTCGGCAGCCTCGAGCTGCGCCAGCGTCCGAACACCGAGTTCATTGGCCAGGCCATCGACTATGCGGACAACACCGTCGAGGTGCGCAAGCTGCCGCTGGACGATTTCAACCTGCCGCGCTGCGACCTGATCAAGCTCGACGTCGAGGGCATGGAGATCGAGGCGCTCGAAGGCGCTGCGGCGACGATCGAGCGCTGTACGCCGATCATGCTGATCGAGAAGATCAAGACCGACGCGGACCAGCTGCGGCAATGGCTCGAGCGCCGCGGCTACAAGACCATCGACGCCGGCATCAACATGGTCGCGATCCACGGGCGGGACAAGGCGCTGGCGGACATCATCCCGCAGCAGGCCTGAGGCTCGGATCAGCGCTGCAGCTCCGGCGGCGGGGTGCGGTCGAGGACCTCCCGCTTCGGCTCGCTGACCGCGTAGAACGCGTAGGTCTCGATCGTCAGAGGCCCTCGCTTGCGCTCGGCCTCGCCGACCTTCTCGACGCGGCCGAACGTGCTGGTGACGTAGAACCGCGTCGCGATTTGCGCCTCGTCGACGAGAAGGTGCGTGCCCGCGAGCCTGGCCGGATCCGGCTCCGGAAAATTGACCCAGCGGATGCGCTGGATCGGCTGCAGCACGCAGGTTCCGGGCGGCAAATAGAACGACAGCCAGGCGGTGGTGCCATAGTCCATCGCCAGCACGCACGACGCGCCGGCCCGGACCCGCGCCGCCTCGATCTCGGCCGCCAGCGGCCGCCAGCCGACGCCGACGCTGCGCACCGTGGCGTCGCGCCTATAGCCGGACAGGAGGCCGGTGTTGGCCTGCACGATCAGCGCGACGAACATCACGATGCCGGCCGGCAGCGCCCAGCGCAGGCAGAACGCCACCGTGCGCTGCTCGCGCGGCCGCCAGGCGACAAGATGCGCGGCAGCTGCGGCGGCCACGACGAAGGCCGGATAGATCGGCGCGAACCAGTTGGCCTCGACCCGGGCATGCAGCGAATGCCAGACGAAATAAGCGACGATGACCCAGACCATGGCCTCGATCAGCACGCGCGACGCGGCATCCCCCGCCTTGCGCCGGGCCAGGCCGTAGAGGCCCATCACGCCGAGGATGAAGACCAGCGGCGTGGCGAAGACGAACTGCGTCGGGACGATCTCGGCGATGTAGACCGGGCGGACCTCCTCGACCCTGGCGCGGCCGAGCTGCTTGATGAGCGACACCCATTGGTGCTCGGCATTCCACAGGATCACCGGCGAGAACACCGCGAACGCCACGACGCCGCCGAGATAGGGCCAGGGCGAGGCCAGCCAAGGCCGCAGCTTCGGCACAGCGAGCAGCCAGATCAGGATCGCCGCGCCGAAGAACAGCGACGTGTATTTCGACAGCAGCGCCGCGCCCACGGCGGCCCCGACGGCGAGCCACCACACACCCCTGCCCGTCTCCAGGACCTTGGCGCAGAAGAACAGCACGAAGCTGGAGGCCACCAGCAGCGGCGCATCGGGCGTCACGATCAGCGTGCCGACCGCGGCCATCAGGGTGACGTTGAGCAGCAGCGCCGCGGTGGCCGCCACGCGCACGCTGCCGAACAGGATCTCAGCGGTGCGATACACCGCATAGCTCATCGGCAGTCCGAGCAGGATCGAGACCAGCCGCACGCCGAGCTCGCTGTCGCCGGCGATCAGGGTGCCCAGGCGGATCACGACCGCAACCATCGGCGGATGATCGTAATAGCCGCCGGCCAGATGCTTCGACCACATCCAGTAATAGGCTTCGTCGAAGGTGATCGGCGTGACCGCGGCGGCGATCAGCCTGAGCACGACGAGACCTGTGATGGTCAGCCAGACATTGCGGACCAACTTGGCGTCGTCGGCACCTGCCGCAGAGGTCATCGCTTGCGCCAGACGAACAATCCGGAGATCGCGTAATTCCACACCACGCCCATCAGCGCGCCGGCGGCGCCCGCCAGCCACCAGATCGGCTCCTGGTCGTAGACCGAGAAGGCGACACCGACATTGGCGAGCAGGCCGACGGAGCAGACCAGGTAGAACAGCAGCAGGCCGCGCAGGATGGCGAAGCCCTTCAGCCGCTGGTCGCGATAGGTGAGAAAGTTGTTGAGGATGAAGTTCGAGGTCATCGCGACGAAGGCGCCGAGCGCCTGCGCTTCGGCGAACGGCATGTCGAACAGGTTGAGACCGAGAAAGAGCGTCGTCAGATGCACGACCAGGCCGGTGCCGCCGACCATCGCGAACAGCAGGAAGCGCAGCGACACGACGTCGTTGGTCATCTTCGCCAGCACAAGGCCGAGGAAGTCGAGCGCGACCATCGAATCGAGCTTGCTCTCGCCATGCAGGCGCGAGCCGAACGTATAGGGCACCTCGACGGTCTTCAGGCCGCCTTCGGCGCTGGCGATGATGTCGAGCAGGATCTTGAAGCCCTGCGTCGACAGTTTTGGCGCGATCTGCTCGAAGCGATCGCGGCGGATCATGAAGAAGCCGCTCATGGGATCGTTGACCTCGACCTTGAGCGCGCGGCGCGCGATCTCGGTGGCGAAGGCGCTCGCCCCTGCCCGCTTGCTGTCGAAGCTCGCGGCGCTGCCGCCGTCGATATAGCGGCTGCCGACCACGAGCTCGGCCGCGCCGCTCTGCAGCAGCGCCAGCATCTTCGGCAGCTGGGTCTCGTCATGCTGCAAATCCGCATCGATCACGGCGGCAAACGGCGCGCTGGCGGCGAGGATGCCCTCGATGCAGGCGCCGGACAGGCCGCGGCGGCCGATGCGGCGGATGCCGCGAACGCGGTTGTCGCCACGCGACAATTCGCGCACCACCTGCCAGGTGCCGTCCGGCGAGTTGTCGTCGACGAACACGACCTCCCACGGCACGTCCTTGAACGCCGCCTCCAGCCGCCGGTACAGCGTGGTGACATTGTCGCGCTCGTTGAAGGTCGGGACGACCACCGAAACGATCGGAATATCAGCGGTTTGCAGCGGCACGGGAGGGGCCGTTCGGATGGCGTCGGTCATGGTGCGGATGCGTATATCCGCCGCATCCCACACTGCCAAGCGCAACGGCGGCGGGCGGGTGCAAAAAGGGCGGGCTGTGGTGCCGGCGTGCACCGCTCGAAACGAGCAGGCCCAAAAATGCCAACGACCACAAACAAAGGGCGCGCGTACATCCGGCGCAACCGCTCTGCCGTGGTCGTCTCGGTGCCGGAGCCCCTAAGCTCGACGTCACCGTCCCTGCTTAGATGGGGTGCCCTGGCCGGAATGCAAGGGCGCCCCCGGATTCCGCCTAGTTCGGAACCTCACGCACGACGGGTCCGCGCACGGCCGGGGCCACCGGGACCGTCTGGACCTGCGTCGGCGGCACCTCGACGCGCGCCGGCGTTTGCCGGGCCATCGGCCCGACGGGAACATAGTAGAAGGCCGCCGCCAGCACGGCGGCCGCGACGATCGCGCCCAGCAGGCCGCCGACCGATTCCGCTCTCATTGCCATATCTCCCCTTCCCAGCCGGTTCCCTGGATACACGAGGCGCGGGATCGCTGGAAGAGCGGCCGCGCAACAGCGCCGAACTGGCCAGAGGCCGCGGGGTTGATTATCGTCGTACCTCAACACCCCTTCGACCATCAGCATCGGAACCGTCCGTGAGCAAAGCTCCTGCACGCGCCTCGCAATCCCCAGGCCACATCTTCATCGGCATCGGCGGCTGGACCTTCGCGCCCTGGCGCGGCGTGTTCTATCCGGACAAGCTGCCGCAATCGAAGGAACTCGAATATGCCGCCTCGCAGCTGACCTCGATCGAGATCAACGGGACCTATTACGGCTCGCAGAAGCCGGAGAGCTTTCGCAAATGGGCACGCGACGTGCCCGACGGCTTCATCTTCTCGCTGAAGGGTCCGCGCTTCGCGACCAATCGCCGCGTGCTCGCCGAGGCCGGCGATTCCGTGAAGCGCTTCTACGACACCGGCGTGCTCGAGCTAGGCGACCGCCTGGGCCCGGTGCTGTGGCAGTTTGCGCCGACCAAGAAGTTCGACGAGGCCGATTTCGGCAAATTCCTGGAGCTGCTGCCGCGCGAGCTCGACGGCCGCAAGCTGCGCCACGTCGTCGAGGTCCGCCACGACAGTTTCTGCGTGCCCGGCTTCGTCGCGCTGCTGCGCGAATTCGCAACGCCGGTGGTGTTCGCCGAGCATGGCAAATATCCGGCGATCGCCGATGTCGCCGGCGACTTCGTATATGCGCGGCTGCAGAAGGGCAATGATGATCTCAAGACCTGCTATCCGCCGAAGCAGCTCGACGCGTGGGCCAAGCGCCTGCAGCTATGGGCCGAAGGCGGCGAGCCGGATGATCTGCCGCGGGTCGACGACAAGCCCGCAAAGAAGACCCCGCGCGACGTGTTCGCCTATGTCATCCACGAAGGCAAGGTGCGGGCGCCTGCGGGCGCGATGGAATTGATCGAGCGGGTGAGCTGAGGTGGACGATGATGGCGAAAGCAAAGACGCTGTTCACGATCGGCTATGAGCAGACACCGGCCAAGGCGGTGCTCGACGAGTTGCAGGCCGCCGGCGTCAAGCTGCTGGTCGATGTGCGCGCGGTGGCCGCGTCGCGCCGGCCGGGTTTTTCCAAGAGCCAGCTCGCGGCCGGGCTCGACGAGCGCGGCATTGGCTATGTGCATCTGCGCGGGCTGGGCACGCCGAAGGAAGGCCGCGAGGCCGCGCGCAGCGGCCACTACGACACGCTGCACAAGGTCTACGACGCGCATTTGAAGACGCCGCAAGCCAAGGAGCAGATGGACGAACTGGCGTCCCTGGTGACGAGCGCCGGCCCAGTCTGCCTCTTGTGCTACGAGCGCGACCACGCCCATTGCCACCGGCAATGGATCGCCGAGATCATCGAGGACCGCGACCAGGTCCGGGTCGAGAACCTGGTCGCGCCGCAGGTCGAAGACGCTACTCCGCGGCGCAAGTAAACGACGAGGCCTGCTCGATATCGCCGCTCACATACTTGGCGAATTTCGGCCACGGGCACAGCGGGCGCGTCCGCTGCGGGCTCCAGGTCGATGGCAGCTCCTTGTTTGCCGCATTGACCGTCGCCGTGATCGCCTCGGGCGTCTTGCCTTTCTCGACCCAGTCCATCAGCGCGCCCAGCGCGTCGAACTTCTCCAAGGTGACACCGCCGCCGCAATGGGTCTCGCCGGGCAGTGCGAACAGCCGCGCAAAACCATCCGCCTTGCCCTGCACATTCGCATTCAGCTTCTCATACCAGCGGATGGTGTCGTTGACCGAGAACACCGGGTCGGCCTGGCCATGATAGATCAGCATCTTGCGCGCGCCGCCCTGGAAGCCCGGCAGCGTCGGATTGTCGACCGCGGGCGGCGCCATGAACTCCATCGCGGATTCCGTGAACGGCCCCTCCTTGGCGAAGATCTTCGGCGCGTCCTTGTCGAAATCGTAGGTCTGCAATCTTTCGACCAGCTTGTCCGGCGAGCCTTCGATCTCCAATGGAGGCGTCGAGAAGATGTAGTTGAGCGAGGCGCCGCCCATGGTGGCGATGATCGGAAGGTTGTTCCAGGGCGCCACCGGGCTCTCGACCTTCCAGGCGCGCCAGTTGCCGGTGCCGACGCCGCCATCGACCGGCCAATCCGAATAGAGCTGTTCGCCCTTCGAGTTCTGCGGGCCGGCAAAGCTCTTCTTCAGCGCATCGACCTTGGCGGCCGGCAGGCAGGCCTCCGTCGCCCCGGCCGCGCAGCGCAGGCTGTCGAAGCTGAACGCCTTCTGGCAGGCCTTCAAATTCGCCGTCAGCCCGTCCTTGGCGCCGTCGAGCCCGTCGCAGATCTCGATGATCTTGGACGAGATCAGCTTGGCATCCTCGCGGGTGATCGACTTGCGGATGTCGGCATCGGCCTTGGTCAGCGCCTGCACGTCCCAGGCATGCTGCACGGCGGCGCGCGGCAGGTTGAAGCCGGGATTGCCGACCAGGAAGCCGTCATACTGCTCGGGCATGCGCTCGGCCGCCACCATGGTGTGACGTCCGCCATTGGAGCAGCCGGCGATGTAGGAGTAATCCGGCTTCTTGCCGTAGTGCTCCGCGATGATCGCCTTGGCGATCGGCGCCAGGGTGATGTCGGCGGCATACCCGTAGTCACGCCGCGCCTGCGGATCGAGCCCGAAGGCCGAACCGGACGCGAGCCCACGCGGCTTGTTGGCGGGATCGCTGCCGGAGTGACCGCTGTCGGACGACAGCACCGCGAAGCCGCGGGCGAGCGGCGTCACGCCGCCACTGACGAGACCATCGGCCTTGTCTCCGAGCGCCGGGACTACGACGCCGTCATTGCCACCATTGACCTGGTGCAGGAAGCGACCGTTCCACGTCTCAGGCAGTCGGATCTCGAACTGGATCGCATAGGCACGGCCGTCGACGCCGGTGCGCTCATTGACCTTGCCGGAGAGGATGCAATGCCGCGGCAATCCGTCGGCAGCGTCCTGCATCTTCGAGCCCGTCAGCGTCAGACCGGAGACCTTCAGCGCCTCGGCCGTGACCTTGCTGCAGCCGGTATCCTCGGCTCTTGCAGTGCCCATGGCGGCCGCGCAGGCGAGGCCCAGTCCAGCCACAAACGCCCCGGTTCGGATCATGCATTCCCCCTGAAGTTCCTGTTCGTTGAGGCGCAGTTAAACGCGGACCCAGGGCGTTGTAAATCGCCGACCGGGAGCAACAGGCGCCAGCATGAACAGCTGGTTTTTATTGCAATTGCCACACCTCAAACGGCCGGTCGTAGCCGCGCACCGACACCTCGCCGTGGAAGACGGCGTCGCGCGCCCCGTCCCCTGCCGCCTGCCGCACCTCGCTCGAGATCAGGAGCTGCGAATCGAACTCCTTGTTGAGCGCCTCCAGCCGCGAGGCGAAGTTCACGGTGTCGCCGATGACGGTGTACTCCTTGCGCCGCGGCGAGCCGATGCTGCCGGCGACGACCTCGCCGAGATGAAGGCCGATCCCGATGCGCAGCGGCCAGGTCGATGCGTCATTCACGCGCTCCATGGCGGCCACCATCTCGCGCGCCGCGGCGACCGCATGCAGGGCCGCATCGCGCGATTCGAACGGCGCGCCGAACAGCGCCAGGAAGCCGTCACCGAGGAACTTGTTGACGATGCCGCCATGGCGCTCGAGGATCTCGACCAGCACGGCAAAAGCGCCATCGAGACGATCGACGACCTCCTGCGGCGCCTTCGACCGCGCCGCCGCGGTGAAGCCGCGGAAATCGACGAACATCACGGCGACCTCGCGGATGTCTCGCGGCTCCGCGGTGCCCTCCTTCATCAGCCGCTCGACGACCTGTGGCGAGACATGCTGGCCGAACAGGTCCGTGACACGGTCACGCGCCGAGGCGGCCTCGATGCTCGCCGCGAACTGGCGCCGCAGCTGCACGCTGACAGCGCCGGCAAGCATGCCGCACATCAGGATGATGAAGCTCCGCTCGCCATGATAGTAGATCTCGGGATTCTGGCTCATATCCAATGACGGCCGGTCCAGCAGCGCCACCGTCAACAACTCGGCCGCGGCAACGAAGCCGGTGAAGCTCGACAGCCAGAAATCGAGGCGCAGCGTCGAGAGAATGATGAAGATGAAATAGACCAGCGGCGCGCCGAACCCGAGCGCCCGGTCGTGGCCGAGGCCTTCGATCTGCAGCACCAGAACGACCGTGGGCAGCGACGTCTCGACCAGGGCGCTGACATAGCGCCAGAAGATGGGCACGTCCCGCCCGAGGCGAATGTCCGCCTTGATCCTGAAGAGGATGAGGGTCTCGAAACTGATGAAGGCGACGATGATCGTGTAGACATAGAGCACCCCGACCCGGCTCGGCCAGATCCATTCCGAGATTCGCGGCTCGAAAATCTCGATCAGCACCGAAATGGAGAGAAACAGCGCCGCGGTGGCGATCAGCGCCTTCACGCGCAGCAGCTCGGTGTGCAACGTCTGGCGCATCAGCGCCTGGTTGAACTCCGCTGGCGCCTGGCCCGCCTGGTCTGCCCCCGCGATCTGCATCCTGTCTCAGCCGTTCCTGATCCCAGCCGCTATTCTGCCTCAATCGAGGGTGCGGCGGAAGCGAAACACGGCGACCGTCATCGCGAACAGCATGAGACCGAACAGGACGATGGTGTCGTGCTGCAGGTTCGGCAGGGTCGAGCCCTTGAGCATGATGGCGCGGACGATGCGCAGATAGTGTGTCAGCGGCAGGCACTCGCCGAGCACCTGCGCCCATTGCGGCATGCCGAGAAACGGGAACATGAAGCCCGACAAGAGGATGCTCGGCAGGAAGAACATCATCGACAGCTGCATCGCCTGCAGCTGGTTCTGCGCCAGGGTGGAGAACGTGTAGCCGATCGACAGGTTGGTCGCGATGAACAGGGTCGACAGCAGCGCCAGCAGCAGCAGGCTGCCCATGACCGGCACGCCGAACAGCAGGACGCCAATGCCGATGATGATCGTGGCCTGCAGGAAGCCGACCAGCACGTAGGGAATGATCTTGCCGAGCATGACCTCGACCGGCTTGATCGGCATCGACAGCAGGCTCTCCATCGTGCCGCGCTCGATCTCGCGCGTCACCGAGAGCGCGGTGAAGATCAGCATCGTCATGGTCAGGATGGTGCCGACCAGGCCCGGCACGATGTTGAGCCGCGACGACGCCGCAGGATTGTAGCGGGCGTGCGCCCTGATCTCAAACGGCGTCGTGACGGGATCTCCGGCGTAGAGATCATGCGCGAGCGCGGTCTGCACGATCATGCCGAGCGAGGACAGTGCCGAGGACGCCGCGACCGGATCGGTGGCGTCGGCGGCCACCAGCAGCGCCGGGCGGTCGCCGCGCCGCACCGCGCGCTCGAAGCCGCGCGGGATCTCGACGCCGAACAGCACCTTGCCGGACAGCAGCAGATCGTCGAACTCCGCGACGCTACTGACCTCGCGGGTGAAGCGGAAATAGGCGGTGTTCTCCATCGCCTTGAGGATCGAGCGGCCGAGATCGCTGTCCTCCTGCAGCAGCACCGCCGCCGGCAGATGATGCGGCGTGGTGTTGATGGCGTAGCCGAACAGCATCAGCTGCATCACCGGGATCATCACGATCATCGCGAACGACACCCGGTCACGCTTGAGCTGGATGAACTCCTTGACCAGCATCGCATAGGTGCGGCGCCAGAAGCCGAAACGCGGCTCGGGAGACGTGTTGTGGAGGACCGCGTCGCTCATGGGAAATTGTCCTTATTGGAAATTGTCCTTGGAGCGGTTCATCAGATCGATGAAGACATCCTCGAGCGACGGTGCGGTGGGCTGCCAACGCAGTCCTTCCTGGTCGCGCCAGGGCGCGATCGCGGCGTCCAGCGCGTCGCGGTCGCGGCCGGAGACGTGCAGGCTGGTGCCGAACGGCGCCACCATGTCGACGCCCGGCTTGCCGGCCAGCGAAGCCGTGAGCGCGCGCAGATCCTCGCCGCTGACCGTGTAGGTGGTGAGCTTGGATTGCGCGATCACCTCGGAGACCGTGCCATGCGCCAGCAAATGGCCATAGGCGATGTAGGCGATCTCGTGACAGCGTTCGGCCTCGTCCATGTAGTGGGTCGAGACCAGCACCGTGAGCCCCTCGGCCGCGAGCGCGTGGATCTCGTTCCAGAAGTCGCGGCGCGCCTTGGGATCGACGCCGGCGGTGGGCTCGTCGAGCAGCAGCAATTGCGGGTTCGGCAACGTGCAGGCGCCGAGCGCCAGCCGCTGCTTCCAGCCGCCGGACAATTCGCCGGCCAGCTGCCGCTCGCGCCCGGCAAGTCCCAGCCGCTGCACCATGTCGCGCGCGGCCTGGCGCGGATCGGCCATGCCGTAGAGCCGCGCGACGAATTCGAGATTCTCGCGCACCGACAGATCCTGATACAGGCTGAAGCGCTGCGTCATGTAGCCGACGCGGCGCTTGATCTTATCGGCATCGCGGCGGATGTCGAAGCCGAGACAGGTGCCCTCGCCGCCATCCGGCGTCAGCAGGCCGCACAGCATGCGGATCGTCGTGGTCTTGCCCGAGCCGTTGGGCCCGAGGAAGCCGTAGATCGAGCCGCGCCGCACCTGCATCGACAGATCATGCACGACCTCGCGGCCGCCGAAGGACTTGCTCAGGCCCTTGACGTCGATCGCGATCTCGGCTGGTCCCGCCGCGGTCATTGCTTGTCCGCCACCGGAGTCTTCGGATTCGGATAGATGCTGACAGGCTGGCCGACGCGCAACGCGTCAGGACGCGAGGGCCGCGCCTGGATCAGATAGACCAGCTTGTTGCGCTCATCGAGGCTATAGATGACCGGCGGCGTGTACTCCGCTGATGTCGCCAGGAAATAAACCCGAGCCGTCAGGTCTGCCGCGCAATTGTCGCAGGTGACGCGGACCTCGTCGCCGACGGCGAATTTCGGCAGATCCGGCTCCGACACATAGAAGCGCAGCTTCACGTTGCCGGGCGGCATGATTGACAGCACCGGCCGCTGCGCCGCCACCATCTCGCCTTCGCGGAAGTAGATCTGCTGGATGGTGCCGGCGACCGGCGCCACGCCCTTGCGCCGCGCCAGCCGCGTCTGCGACGTCACGACATGCGCCTCCGCGACGCGGAGCGCGGACACCGACGAATCGAGCGTGGCCTGCGTCCCTGCTCCCGTCTTGCTCAACGCGGCGGCGCGATCATAGGTCTGCTGCGCATTGGCGAGCGTCGCTTTGGTCTGGTTGAGATCCGCCTGCTGCAGATCGTCGTCGACCGAGTAGAGCGGATCGCCGACCTTGACCACATCGCCTTCGCGAACATCGAGCTTGGTGATGCGTCCGGCCTCGTCCGGGCTGACGAAGATCATGTCGGCCTCGACCCAGCCTTGATAGCCGGGATCGCGCGTCTCCTTGCAGCCGTTGAAGGTGAAGGCCGTGACCAGCACGGCAAGGCAATGCAGCAGGCTCATGTCGGCCTCCTCGCGCCAAAGATCAGATCCAGATGCGTCTGCAGCATCGCTTCCGCGTCGAGCGGCGCATGGCGCTCGAACAGGCTCTTCCAGATCACCGCGACCATCATCGGCGCGATCAGCAATTGCGGATGTTCGGCGAGCTTGGGCTCGCGGATCTCGCCGCGAGTAATCGCGAGCTGAATCAGCGCGCGCATCCCGGCAAGGCCGCGGGAGACGACCTCGCGATAGTAGAAATCGGCGATCGCCGGGAAACGCGGTCCCTCGGAAATGATCAGACGCACGAGATCGCCGCGCCGTGTGCCGGCGACCTCCTGCAGGAACATCCGCGCCAGCGCCTCGACCATGTCACGCACCGAGCCGCTCGGCGGAAGGGGTGCGGCGAGACGGCCGACGAAGGGAACGATCGCAGTCCGGATCAATTCCTCGAACATCGATTCCTTGTCCTTGAAGTGCAGATAGATCGTGCCCTTGGCGACGCCGGCGCGCTTGGCGATATCGTCGAGCCGCGTCGCGGCAAAGCCGCGCGCGATGAACTCCTCCATCGCCGCCTGCACGATCGCCGCGCGGCGCTCGGCCGCGCGATCGGCCCGGCGCGAGGCGGCCGCGGGGCCCGCCGTCCGCGGCTTGCGCTTGTTCGATGGTGAGGTCTGGGACATGCGAAAAATATGACTGACCGGTCAGTCATTGTCAAGCCTCTCCAAGCGCTTGCTTGGACGCGCATCGCCAGCGGGCGGCCGCCTTGTCCGCAGACCTCTCGGCCGTCATTCCGGGGCGGCGCGAAGCGACGAGCCCGGACTCCATAGTCACGACATGTCGTGTGGCGAAGACACGCGCCACAGCCATCCGGCGCCACACTCCGGTTCGTGGCTATGGAGTCCGGGCTCGCGCTTACGCGCGCCCCGGAATGACTGCGCGGAAAGAGCGGGGTCTCCAATCGCAGCCCGCGCGCAGCATCGCGGACCGCGACCCTGGATGAGCGAAAAGCCTGCGCGCGTTCTGCGCGCACGCGGTCGCTCATCCGGGCCACGCGAGCTGCGTAGCCGCGCGCCGTCGCGTTCTCTGCTCAGGTGAAATCGAGCACCACGCGGCCGTCGATCTTGCCGGCCTTCATGCGGTCGAAAATCGTGTTGATCTCCGACAGCGGCGCCGTGGTCACCTCGGCCTTGACCTTGCCTTCGGCGGCAAAGGCGATGGCCTCGTCGAGGTCGCGCCTTGTACCGACGATCGAGCCGCGCACGGTGATACGCTTCAGTACGACATCGAAGATCGGCGTCGGGAATTCGCCCGGCGGCAGGCCGACCAGGCTGACGGTGCCCTTGCGGCGGACCATCTTGAGCGCCTGGGCAAAGGCCGGCGTCGACACCGCCGTGACCAGCACGCCATGAGCCCCTCCCCCGGTGATCGCTATGACGCGTTCAACGGCATCCTTGTCGAGCGCGTTGACGGCGTGCTCGGCGCCTGCCTCGAGCGCCAGCTTCAGCTTGTCCTCGGCGATATCCAGCCCGATGGCCTTCAGTCCCATCGCCTTCGCATACTGGATCGCGACATGGCCGAGACCACCGACGCCTGAGATCACGACCCATTCCCCGGGACGCGCATCGGTCTCCTTCAGGCCCTTGTAGGTCGTGACACCGGCGCACAGGATCGGCGCGATCTTCGCGAAGTTCACGTTGGCCGGCAGGCGCGCGGCGAAGGCTGCGGATGCGATGACATATTCGGCGAAGCCGCCATTCACGCTGTAGCCGGTGTTGTGCTGATGCTCGCACAAGGTCTCCCAGCCCGTCTCGCAATATTCACAGCGCAGGCAGGCGTCGTGCAGCCAGGCCACGCCGACGGCATCGCCGACCTTGAAGTCGGTGACACCAGCTCCCAGCGCGGCAACGATGCCGGCCGCCTCATGACCGGGAATGAACGGCGGCACAGGCTTCACTGGCCAGTCACCAGAGGCGGCGTGAAGGTCGGTATGACACACGCCGCAAGCCTTCAGCTTGACCAGCAATTCGCCAGGACCCGGCACCGGAACCGGAACGTCCTCGATGACGAGCGGCTTGCCGAAGGCTTTGACGATTGCGGCTTTCATGGTCTGCATCTGTCTGCTCCTCATGTTGAGGCGCAAACTAACGAAGGCCGGGTATCTCGGTCTTGATCGGTGTCAAACACTGCTGCTGCAGGTTTGAGCAACATGTAACAGTTTCATGTCAACGCCGATGTCTTGTGTCGTTACGCGTGAAACTTCAGGCCATCGACGATCTTGTCGATCACCTTGCGCTCGGCACGACACGCCAAGCCCACAAGATTGAGGTCAGCGCGCGCAACAGCCTTCACCGCGGCGCGGTTGGCTTCATCATGCGTCGTCTTGAACATGTCCTCGGTGTAGAGCGCCGGCTTCACGCCGCGCGACAGTGCGCGGTCGAGGGCGCGTGCCATGGCCGCGCGATCCGGTGCGCCATAGATCAGGATCGGCTGGCCGATCAGCGCGTGATAGCTCGTCGCCGAGCCATCCTCATAAGGCACACCGATACACTCGGGAAACGCTGCGGCAATGCCACTGGCAAGGAAGGCGGATACGTTCAGCTTCTGCCAGGCTTCGAGATCGTTGCGAATGATCAGCGCGATCTTGGTGTCGAATTGCATGTCACGTCCATGTTCCAGACAAGCGAACGCCCAGAATAGCTGAGCATTCCGGGCGTGAAGCATCCAGACGAGATGGGGTGGAGGCTGGGACGGGACCGACAGCCTCTGGTCTGCTCGTCATCAGCCCTTGGCGTCGCACACCCAGGCGCGGATCACGCATTCCTTGCCGCCATATTTGTAGCATTCGCGGGTCGCCTCGTTGAGCGAGGTCGAGATCTTCGGCCGCACGGCATAGCCATGCGGGCCGCAGGGATTGGTGAGGTCGACGGCGAATGCGGCGCAGGCCTTCTTCATCGTCACGGCGGTGCACTCGCCCTTGCACTGCTTGAGGGCCGCGGCCTTGGCGAGGTGCTCCGCCGGATAGTCGAAGGCCTGGCCATAAGCGGCGCACTGGCCGATGGCGAAGGCGCCAGCGGCATGAGCCGGGCTGATAGCGCCGGTGCTCGCGACGCGCGCGGCTCCCACGAGCACGGTCAGTCCGAATGCAAACAGCGCGAACCGTCGCGCGGCGGTCGAAACGATCACTTTTTCCTCCCCCGAGGCCCAATACGGCAAATCTAGCCGGGGGACGTTGAAACTTGGTGAATGAGAGGTTGAGGACGGCGAGGCACGTCCTCTCCGCCGTCATTCCGGGGCATGCGCGCGCAAAATGGCGAAGCCATTTTGAGGCAGCGCGAATGGGCCCGGAATCCATAGCCACCGGTGGATGGTGCAAGACGCGCTCCGAACCACCAGCGTGCCTCACATGGCGTCCTGTGGTTATGGATTCCGGGCTCGCGCTGCGCGCGCCCCGGAATGACGCGGAAAGAGCGTGACCCGCATACGGGGGCCGACTTACCCACGCCGCGCGGCTTCCAGGGCTTGGGGGGTGTCGATGTCGAGGAAGGCGCTGTCGCCGTCGACGGGCACTTCGGCGACGGCCTCGCTGTGCCTGGCGATCAGGTGGCGCGCGCCGACGTCGCCGTCGAGCGTCATCAGCTCGGCGAAGAAGCGGCGCGACCACAGCACCGGATTGCCGCGGCGCCCTTCAGAGACCGGCACGACGATCAAATTGCCGCGATCCGGCGCGAAGGCGCCGATCAGGCGATCGAGCAGATCGGAGGACACCATCGGCATGTCGCCGAGGCAGACCACGGCGCCATCAATGCCCTCCGGCACCGCGGCAATGCCGGATTTCACCGAGCTGGCGAGCCCGCCGGCAAAATCGGGGTTGCGGACGAAGCGGACGTCGAGATCGGACAGCGCCTGCTCGACCAGCTCGGCCTGGTGGCCGGTCACGACGATCACCTCGCTGGCCTTCGAGGCCAGCGCCTGCTCGGTCACGATCCGCACCAGCTTCCTGCCGTCGAGCTCGGCCAAGAGCTTGTTCGGCCCGCCCATGCGGGTCGAGCGTCCCGCGGCGAGCACCACCGCGGCCACCTTGTGTTCGCTCACGGCTTCCTCCGGCTTGGCGCGCGGCTGCGGCCGCGTCACGATTTCCATCAGCAAGCCGCCGACGCCCATCGCGGTGAGCTCGGCGCGCGTGACCTTGATGCCGGCCAAGAGCCGCATCAGCACCCAGTCGAAGCCGTTCTCGGCCGGCGAGCGCGCACAGCCTGGCGCGCCCAGCACCGGCACGCCGCCGGCGCTGCCGATCAGCAGCAGATTGCCGGGATCGACCGGCATGCCGAAATGCGCGATGGCGCCGCCGATGCCGGTGATGGCAGCCGGGATCACGTCGCGGCGGTCGGCGATCGCGGAAGCGCCGAACACGATGACGAGCTCGGCGCCGAGCGCCAGCAGCTGCTTGATCGCTTCAGCCAGCGCGGCCTGCTCATGCGGCACCCGGCGTTCGGCGATGATGGCAGCGCCGGCCGGCGCCAGCCGCTCGGCGGTCACGCGCAGCGTCTTGTCGATGACCTTCGGCGCCAGCCCGGGAAGCAGCGTCGAGACCACGCCGACGCGCTTGACGACATAGGGCGCGATGCGGAGCGCGTCCTTGCCTGCCGCCGCCACGGCGGCATCGCGCAGGCGGCCTTCGACGCCGAACGGGATCAGCTTGACGGTGCCGACCATCTCGCCTTCGACCACCGCCTTGTAGGCCGGCAAGGTCGCGACGGTGATGGCCTCGTCGACCTCGTTGATGCGGTCGACTGCGGCGCGGTCGACGACCAGCACGCCGGCATGCGCCGCGAACAGATTGGCGCGGCCGGTGAAGGCACGGTCGACGTGAATGCCCTCGCCCGCCACGACCTTGGCGACGTCAGCCGCCGCCTCGTCCTCCGAGACGTCGCCCGGCTCGAGCCGGACGACGACGATCTCCCTGACGCCTTCCCTGACCAGCGCCTCGACTTCGGCGGGACCGATCAAGGTGCCCTTCTTGAGCACCAATGATCCCTTGCGCAGGGTGTGAACCGTCACCCCGCCGATCGCCTCAGCCGGACTGGCAGGACCGAACTTCATGCCGCCTGCTCTTTTTCCTTGGCTGGCAAACGCAAGGTGGCGGTGATCTCGGCCATGATCGAGACTGCGATCTCCGACGGCGACACCGCGCCGATGGCGAGCCCGATCGGCGCATGGATGCGGGCGATGTCGGCATCGCTGGCACCTTGCGCGCGCAGACGGTCGCCGCGCTTGGCGTGCGTCTTCCGCGAGCCCAGCGCGCCGATGTAGAAGCAGTCGCGCGCAAAGGCGTGCAGCAGGGCCGGATCATCGATCTTGGGATCGTGCGTCAGCGCGACGAACGCGGTGTAGCGATCGACGTTGAGCGGCGACAGCGCCACGTCGGGCCATTCGGCAATCAGCGGCACGTCGGGGAAACGCTCGGGACTGGCGAAGGCCGTGCGCGGGTCGATGACGGTCACGTCATAGCCGAGCGACTTGGCGATCGGCGCCAAGGCCTGGCTGATATGGACGGCGCCGACGATCACGAGCCGCGCCGTCGGCGCGTAGACATTCAGGAACAGCCGTTTGCCGCCAGCCTCGACCATGCCGCTCTTGCCCATCCGCAGCTGCGTGGACAATTCGTTGCGCAAGGGATCGGCAGCGATGTCGGCGGCCTTGACCAGGCGTTGCTCTCCGGAAGCGACGTCGGTGACGAGGATGGCCGCGCGGCGCGCGGCGCGCTCGACATTGAGCTGGGCAAGCGTTGCAAGCTGCATCTCTCAGCCCACCTTCTCGACGAACACGCGGATGGTGCCGCCACAGGACAGCCCGACATTCCAGGCGGTCTCGTCGGCGACGCCGAACTCCAGCATCTTGGGCTGGCCGCTGGAGATCACGTCGAGCGCCTCTGTCACGACCGCGCCCTCCACGCAGCCGCCGGACACCGAGCCCAGGAAGGTGCCGTCATCATTGATGACGAGGTTGGAGCCGACCGGGCGTGGCGCCGAGCCCCACGTCTCGACCACCGTAGCGAGCGCGACGCCGTGGCCGGATTTATGCCAGTCCTCCGCGGCCTTGAGGATGTCTTCGTCACGGTTGAGCATGGCTGTCTCCTTCGGAAGGACGTGCCTCAGGCGGCGGGCCGGATCACGCGGCTGATGTGCGGCGGGAGCGGCGATGACAGCGCCGAGATCAGCGTCTCGATCGAGGTCAAGTTATGTACGGGGCGGAATTCGTCAACGTGGGGCAGCATGGTTTTGATGCCCTGCGCCTTGGCCTCGAACCCCGAATAGCGCAGCAGCGGGTTGAGCCAGATCAGCCGGCGGCAGGAGCGGTGCAGCCGGTCCATCTCGAAGGCGAGCTTGCTGTCGGCCTCGCGCTCCAGCCCGTCGGAGATCAGGAGAACGATCGCGCCCTGCCCGAGCACGCGGCGCGCCCATTGCTTGTTGAAGGTCTGCAGCGAGGTCGCGATTCTCGTGCCGCCGGCCCAGTCCTCGACATTGGCCGAGCAGCTCGCCAGCGCCTCGTCGGGGTCGCGCTGCCGCAGCGCCCGCGTGACGTTCGTCAGCCGGGTGCCGAACAGGAACACTGAGACGCGCTTGCGCGCGTCGGTGATGGCATGCAGGAAATGCAGGAACAGGCGGGTGTACTCGCTCATCGAGCCGGAGATGTCGAGCAGCGCCACAATCGGCGCCGGCTTCTCGATTCTCCCTAAGCGATGGAAATTGATGATCTCGCCCTCGGTGCGCAGCGCCTGCCGCAGCGTCTTGCGCATGTCGATGCGATGTCCCCGCGGATCGGCGGTGTGGCGGCGGGTCTTCAGCTCGGCCTGCGGCAGCCGCATCTTGGCGATGGCGCGCGCGACCTCGGCGATCTCGGCCGCGCTCATCTGCGCAAAGTCCTTTTTCTGCAGCACCTCGCGGTCGGACACCGCCAGCCGCAGCTCCTGTTCCTGGGCTTTCGGCTCCTCATGCGTCTGCGGCTGCGACATCGCCTCCTGCACCCGGCGCGAGGCCGGCGGCGGCTTCTTCTTGGCGTGGTCCGGCAGCGGCACCGAATCGAGCATCGACTTCCATTCCTCGGCGGGACGGAAGAACAGGTCGAAGGCCTGGGCGAAGATCAGCGCATGCTCGTGGCGCTTGACGAAGATCGATTCGAGCGTGGTGAACACGTCGGAACGTTTGCCGATGTCGATGACCTCGAGCGCGGACATGGCATCGATGACGGCGCCGGGGCCGACGGGCAGCCCGGCGGCGCGCAAGGCCCGCGCGAAGCCCGCGATGTTGTCGGCGATGCCGCCGGTCGGCGGCGCGAGGTGATTGATGCTGGTGGGCACGGCTCTATCCCCTCGTCATTCCGGGACATGCGAAGCATGGGCCCGGAATCCATAACCACGATCGCGAGTATGGATTCCGGGCTCGCCCTCCGGGCGCCCCGGAATGACGACCTTTGTTGTTGCGCGACCTCGGCTCAAGTCTCGCTGGTCGCGTCCTTGATCACCTTCTGCAACGCATCGCCCTGCATCCGGGCGATGTCGTCCTGATACTTCAACAGCGCGCCCAGCGTGTCGCCGACGACCTCGGCATTGAGCGAGCGCGCGTCGAGCTCGGTCAGTGCGGTCGCCCAGTCCAGCGTCTCGGCGACGCCCGGCGACTTGTAGAAGTCCTGGTCACGCAGCGCCTGCACGAACCGCACGACCTGCTGCGACAGCCGCTGCGAGATGCCGGGCAGCCGCGTCCTGACGATGGCGAGCTCGCGCTCGGCGGAGGGATAGTCGACCCAGTGATACAGGCAGCGCCGCTTGAGCGCGTCGTGGATCTCGCGCGTGCGGTTGGAGGTGATGATGACGATCGGCGGATGCGGCGCCTTGACGGTGCCGAACTCGGGGATCGTGACCTGGAAGTCGGAGAGGATCTCCAGCAGATAGGCCTCGAACGCCTCGTCGGCACGGTCGAGTTCGTCGATCAGCAGCACCGGCGCGCCGGCGACATCCGGCTCCAGCGCCTGCAGCAGCGGGCGCTTGATCAGAAAGCGGTCGGCGAAGATGTCCGACGTCAGCTGGTCACGATCGACATCGCCGCCGGCTTCCGCCAGCCGGATCGCGATCATCTGCGCCGCCGAATTCCACTCGTAGACCGCTGAGGAGACGTCGAGGCCTTCATAGCACTGCAGGCGGATCAGCTTCCGCCCCAGCGCCGCCGACAGCACCTTGGCGATCTCGGTCTTGCCGACGCCGGCCTCGCCTTCGAGGAACAGCGGCCGGCCCATGCGCAGCGACAGATAGGTCACCGTCGCCAGCGCCCGCTCGGCCAGATAGCCGCGCGAGGACAACAATTCGAGCATCGCATCGACGGATGCTGGCAGGGCCGGAGCACTCATGGGCGGGACCGCTTCCTTCGGCTTCACGCTGATGTCACGAAGCCGGAGCCTCCGGTTCGGCGGCTCCTTCCGATCCAGACGTGGTCTTGGCCCCGGCATTGGCGGCATCGACCGCGCGGCGCGCGAGCACGCCGATCAGGTGGGCGCGATATTCGGCGCTGCCGTGGATGTCGCTGTTGAGGCCGTCGGCCGAGACCGCAATGCCGTCCAGCACCTTCGGCGAGAAGCGCTTCTGCAGCGCCTCCTCGAAGGCGGTCACGCGAAACACGCCATTGCCGCCGGCGCCAGTGACGGCGACGCGGACGTCCGACGGACGCCGCGCGACGAACACGCCGACCAGCGCGTAGCGCGAGGCCTGGTTGCGGAATTTCACGTAGGCGGCCTTCTTGGCCAGCGGGAAGCTCACCTTGGTGATGATCTCGTCCGGCTCCAGCGCGGTCGTGAACAGGCCCTGGAAGAACTCCTCGGCCTTCAGCTTGCGCTTGTTGGTGACGATGGTCGCGCCGAGCGCGAGGCAGGCGGCGGGATAATCCGCGGTCGGATCGTTGTTGGCGATCGAGCCGCCGATGGTGCCGCGATGGCGCACCGCGGGGTCGCCGATCAGGCCGGCGAGATGCGCCAGCGCCGGAATTGCCTCACCCACCGTGGCGGAGTTCGCCACCTCGGCGTGACGCGCCATGGCGCCGATCACGAGGTTGCGGCCCTTCACCTCGATCGTGTCGAGGCCTTCGACATGGGAGAGATCGACCAGATGCGGGGGGCTCGCGAGCCGCTGCTTCATGACCGGCACCAGCGTGTGGCCGCCCGCGACCAGCTTGGCGTCCTCGTTCTTGGTGAGCAGATTGGCGGCCTGGCGCACGGTGGCCGGCCGATGATATTTGAATTCGTACATGGAAATGTCCTGTGCGCGGCGGGGCGACTGAGGCGGGATCCGACGTTTAGGCGAGGTCCGACTTGGCCATCGCCTTGGCGCCGGCGGCAATCGATTGGACGATGTTCTGATAGCCGGTGCAGCGGCAGAGATTACCCTCGAGCTCCTCGCGGATGGTCTCGTCGCTGAGGTCGTGGCCCTTGCGGTGCACGAGGTCGACCGCGGTCATGATCATGCCGGGCGTGCAGAAGCCGCATTGCAGACCATGGTGCTCGCGAAACGCTTCCTGCATCGGATGCAGCGGCGCGCCATCAGCAGCCAGCCCCTCGATGGTTCTCACCTCGTGACCATCGGCCATCACAGCCAAGGTCGTGCAGGACTTCACGGCCTTGCCATCGAGATGGACGACGCAGGCGCCGCATTGCGAGGTGTCGCAGCCGACATGCGTGCCGGTGAGGCGCAGGTTCTCGCGCAGGAACTGCACGAGCAGCGTCCGCGGGTCGACATTTGCCGTGACGGGATTACCGTTCACAATCATGGAAATCTTGGCCATTCAGGACTCTCTATTATCCGCGCACAGCGTTGCACTGCAGCGCAGCCCAGCAAAATCAGTCGAAAACCATCATATGGGCGCTCCCGGCGGCGGGCAACCTCGGCCCCGGCAGCGCATAGGTCCGTTGCGGTGAGGCCTGGCCCGCCGGCCCAAGCCCGTCCCTCAACAACGCTCAGCCTTGGACGGCCTTGGCAAAGTTTGCGAAGAATTCGTCGGCCAGTTTCTTGGCCGTACCGTTGATAAGGCGCTGGCCGAGCTGCGCCAGTTTGCCGCCGATCTGCGCCTCGACGTTGTAGGTCAGCAAGGTGCCGCCGTCCTTCTCCGCGAGCGCGACGACCGCGCCACCCTTGGCGAAACCCGCGACGCCGCCCTCGCCTTCACCGGAGATCTTGTAGCCGTTCGGCGGGTCGAGATCGCTCAGGGTGACCTTGCCCTTGAAGCGCGCCGAGACCGGTCCGACCTTCATCTTGGCGACGGCACGAAGACCACCATCCTCGGTCCTCTCCAGTTCCTCGCAACCGGGAATGCAGGTCTTGAGGACCTCCGGATCATTCAGCTTGTCCCAGACCTGCTCGCGCGGAGCGGCCAGCTGGACCTCGCCCGTCATCGTCATTGCCATGAGCATCTCCCCCGGATTGGCGCGGTTAGAGGCATTCAAGTAAAGCACCGAACGCCCAAAAGAAAGGGCGAGCAGCGCCCGGAAGCGTTGCAGAAAAGCGGGAGCACCGCAGCAATCCGGATCTCGCCGGCCTCCGGTTTTGATTGGCAGACGGCGCCCGCGATGGTTAGTTCGCCATCGAATCTGCACGATTCACCCGGCGAACCAGCCGCCCGCGACAAGGATTCCGCCCATGCCGATGATCGATGCCGACGGATGCCTGCTGAATGTCACCGTCGAGGGCCGCGATGGCGGGCCGACCCTGATGCTGTCGAACTCGCTCGGCTCGACCCTGCAGATGTGGGAGCCGCAGATGCGCGCCTTCACGCAGGTGTTTCGCGTCATCCGCTATGACCGCCGCGGCCATGGCAAGTCACAGGTCACCCCCGGCCCCTACTCCATCGAGCGATTCGGGCGCGATGCCCTGGCTGTTCTCGACGACCTCAACATCGAGAAGGTGCACTGGTGCGGCATCTCGATGGGCGGCATGGTCGGGCAGTGGCTCGCGGCCCACGCCCCCGCGCGGATCGGCAAGCTCGTGCTCGCCAACACCACCTGCTACTACCCCGATCCGGCGATCTGGGATGCGCGGATCAAGGCGGTCAAGGACGGCGGGCTCGCTGCCGTCGCCGACGCGGTCATCGCCGGCTGGCTGACGGAGGAGTTTCGCGGTCAACATCCGGATATCGCCGATCGCATGAAGGCGATGCTGCTGGCGACTCCGGTCGAGGGTTATCTCGCGAGCTGCGAGGCCTTGAGCAGGCTCGATCTGCGCGACGATCTGCAGAGCATCAGGAGCCCGACGCTGGTCGTGGCCGGCCGCTACGACAAATCGACGCCGATCTCGATGGCGGAAGCGATTCGCAGCCGCATCACCGGTGCCAGCATGACCATCGTCGACGCCGCGCACATCTCGAACGTCGAAGCGGCGGGCCCGTTCAACGACGCCGTGCTGGGCTTTCTGACGCAGCGCTGATCACGTGCTGGGCTGGGCCGAATGCTCAGCGGTCATGGCCGGGGCCGCTGTCTGGGACGACGAACTCGCCGGCGCCGCCGGCTTCTCCACCAGCATGACGATGGCCGTTCCCAGCAGCATCAGCAGTTCGGTGGCATGCAGGCGCAGCGCCTGCGGCTCGCCGACCTTCGCCGCCATGATCATGCTGAAGAAGGCGAGCATGCTGCCGAGGCCGAGCCCGATCGACAGCGCCTCGACATAGCCCGCCACTTTTCGGACCCGCGGTACGAGGATCAGCACCAGGAACATCGCGAAGAAGCCTGCGACCGTCAGTCGCGCCAGCGCGAGCAGCCAGGCGGCCCGCACCGTCTCGATACCCGACAGATGCAGGTGGTCGCTGATGAACAGCGCGACCGCGATATTCGGCCGCGCGAACAGCGCCTGGATCGGCGACACCATGATCTGGAAGGCGATGACGGTCCAGGCCGGAACGAAATACAGCGCCAGCAGCACCCCGTTCAAACAGCTGAGCCGCCAATTCCTGATCACGCAATTTTTGATCATCCCACGCCCGCCTTTGCATCCCGCGACCCGCTCGTTCGGCGGGTTCCAGACGTGCTAACGCGCGGCAAATGCACCGGGCAATTTAAACCCTTTGTTTACCTTAACGGGCCGGCCCCGCTCCGGGCCCGGCTAGCTCCCGAAGCCCGTCGCTCGCATGAGCGACAGCCGAAGCCGAAAGGGCGCAAGCTGCGGCTCATCCGGATCTACGGCGCAACTCATGCGGGAACCGCCCGGCCATGGAACCCGCGCCATCAAAGCAGGCGGGATAAGCCCGCAATTGTGGCACTGCACGCTGTTGCGGCACCCGGTTCCGAGCTGTTAGTACTTGACCACGCGCCGCCTTCGGCCGCGGATGCGGGATGCATCCGTTCCGCAAGGCCCCCGCCGCGTTGCGAACCGGTCTCGGAAGTTCCTGTCTCGGCAGTCTCAAACGGCAGTTCATGGATTATTTCGCACAGC
The DNA here is from genome assembly GCF_030159255.1 of Bradyrhizobium sp. SSBR45G. GTDB lineage: Bacteria > Pseudomonadota > Alphaproteobacteria > Rhizobiales > Xanthobacteraceae > Bradyrhizobium. The sequence continues at coordinate 171,536 of NZ_BSCT01000009.1, forward strand.
AGCTCATCAACGGCCTCGTCCTCGGCTCGATCTACGGCCTGATCGCCATCGGATACACCATGGTCTACGGCATCGTCGGCATGATCAATTTTGCCCATGGCGACGTCTTCATGATCGGCGGCTTCATCGCACTGATCTCGTTCCTGGTCCTGGTGTCGATCGGCCTCACTGTGGTCCCGGTCATCCTGCTGATCGTGCTGCTGGTCTCCATGGCCATCACCGCGCTGTATGGCTGGACCATCGAGCGTATCGCCTATCGGCCGCTGCGGCATTCCTTCCGGCTGGCGCCGATGCTGTCGGCGATCGGCATGTCGTTCGTGCTGACGAACTTCTCGCAGGTCTCGCAGGGCGCGCGCGTCAAGCCGGTGCCGCCGATCGTCACCGGCGGCTACACCCTGCACGAGGGCGCGAGCGGCTTCGTGGTTCAGCTCTCCAACATCCAGATCGTCGTCGTGATCACGACCATCGTGCTGCTGGGGCTATTCACCTGGCTGGTGTCGCGCACACGGCTCGGCCGCGACATGCGCGCCTGCGAGCAGGACCAGACCATGGCGGCGCTGCTCGGCGTCGACGTCGACCGCACCATCTCGATGACCTTCGTGATCGGCGCTGCGCTCGCTGCCGTCGCCGGCATGATGTACCTGCTGTATTACGGCCTGGTCGATTTCTTCATGGGCTTCGTCGCCGGCATCAAGGCGTTCACGGCGGCGGTGCTCGGCGGCATCGGCTCGCTGCCGGGCGCGATGCTCGGCGGTCTCGCCATCGGCTTGATCGAGACGTTCTGGTCGGCCTATTTCTCCGTCGAATACAAGGACGTCGCAGCGTTCTCGATCCTCATCGTGGTGTTGATCTTCCTGCCCACCGGCCTCTTGGGCCGGCCGGAAGTCGAAAAAGTCTGATGATGGAGCCCGTGTGAGCGCGTCCCCTCCCGCCTCTTCGCCTGCCGCTTCGAATGGCTCCGAGCCCATCGGAGCCGCGTTCATCCTCAGGAAGGCCGTCCTCAGCGCGCTGGTCGCTCTCGGCCTGTTCTCGCTGATGGTCGGTGTCCGCACCGAAGCCGGCCAGAGCGGCCAGTTGGAGTACTGGACCCGCTTCGGCGAGCTCGCCAGCCTGGTGGGCGCGGTGTTCGTCGGCTCGATCGTGGTCGAGCTGCTGCGGCTCTGGCTCGGCCCGCGCGGCGGGCTGGGCAGCTTCGTGCCGTCCTCCGTCAACAGCGGCCTGTCGGTTGCCGGCCGCTACGTCGCGCCGGCGCTGCTGATCTTCACCTTCCTCGTGCCGGTGATCTTCTACAATCAGCGCTACATTCTCGACCTCGGCATCCTCGTCCTCACCTATGTGATGCTCGGCTGGGGCCTCAACGTCGTGGTCGGCCTCGCCGGCCTGCTCGACCTCGGATATGTCGCCTTCTACGCCGTCGGCGCCTACTCCTACGGCCTGCTGTCGACCACGTTCGGGCTGTCGTTCTGGATCTGCCTGCCGCTCGCCGGCATCCTCGCCGCGTTCTGGGGCGTGCTGCTCGGCTTCCCCGTGCTGCGGCTGCGCGGCGACTATCTCGCCATCGTCACCTTGGCGTTCGGCGAGATCATTCGCCTGGTGCTGATCAACTGGCAGGACGTCACCGGCGGTCCCAACGGCGTCTCGGGAATCCCGCGGCCGAGCCTGTTCGGCATTCCGCTGACGCCGGGCCCGGACGGTCTCGCCGCCCTGCTCGGCATTCCGTTCTCGCCGACGCATCGCATCGTGTTCCTGTTCTATCTGATCCTGGCGCTGGCGCTGCTGACCAACTGGGTCACGATCCGGCTGCGCCGGCTGCCGATCGGGCGGGCCTGGGAAGCGCTGCGCGAGGACGAGGTCGCCTGCCGCGCGCTCGGCATCAACATCACGACCACCAAGCTGACGGCGTTCGCGACCGGCGCCATGTTCGGCGGCTTCGCTGGCGCCTTCTTCGCCACCCGCCAGGGCTTCATCAGCCCGGAATCCTTCACTTTCCAGGAATCGGCGCTGGTGCTCGCGATCGTCGTGCTTGGCGGCATGGGATCGCAGCTCGGCGTGGCGCTGGCCGCGCTCGCGATGATCGGCGGCTTCGAGCTGTTCAGGAGCCTCGAGGTCTACCGCATGCTGGTGTTCGGTCTCGCCATGGTGCTGGTGATGATCTGGCGTCCCCGCGGCATCGTCGGCCACCGCTCGCCGACCGTGTTCCTCGAAAAATCCAAGAGCATCTCTTCGGACCTCGTCAAGGAAGGCCACGGATGAGCTCCGCTCCCATTCTCGCGCTCGAAAACCTCACCATGCGCTTCGGCGGCATCGTTGCCGTCAATGCGCTGTCGTTTTCCGCGGCGCGCGGGCAGATCACGGCGCTGATCGGCCCCAACGGCGCTGGCAAGACCACCGTGTTCAACTGCATCACCGGCTTCTACAAGCCGACCTCCGGCGTCATCCGCCTGACGCATGACGACGGCACGCAGTTCGAGATGCAGAAGCTGAAGGACTTCAACATCTCCAAGCAGGCCAAGGTGGCGCGCACGTTCCAGAACATCCGGCTGTTTCCAGGCATGACGGCGCTCGAGAACCTGATGGTCGCGCAGCACAACGCGCTGATGCGCGCGTCGGGCTTCACCCTGCTCGGCCTGCTCGGCGTGCCGTCCTGGCGCGCCGCCGAGAAGAGCGCGATCGACAACGCGGTGTTCTGGCTGAAGCGCGTCGGCCTGCTCGACCGCGCCGACGATGCCGCCGGCAATTTCGCCTATGGCGACCAGCGGCGGCTCGAGATCGCCCGCGCGATGTGCACGGCGCCATCCTTGCTGTGCCTCGACGAGCCGGCCGCCGGTCTCAACGCCCGCGAGAGCGGCGCCTTGAGCGAGCTGCTGCTGTCGATCCGGTCCGACCATGGCACGTCGATCCTGCTGATCGAGCACGACATGAGCGTGGTGATGGAGATCTCCGACCGCGTCGTCGTGATGGACTACGGCGTCAAGATCGCCGAGGGCACGCCGCGCGAGATCCGCGACGATCCGAAGGTCATCGCCGCCTATCTCGGCACCGACGAGGAAGAGGCCGCGGCCGTGCTGGAGGCCGAAGCGTGAGCGCTCCCCTGCTCGAGATCCGCAATCTGCGCGCCTCCTATGGCAAGATCGAAGCGCTGAAAGGCGTCGACCTCAACATCAAGGCCGGCGAGATCGTCGCGCTGATCGGTGCCAATGGCGCCGGCAAATCGACCCTGATGATGTCGATCTTCGGCCGCCCCCGCGCCAGTTCCGGCCACATCGTCTATGACGGCAGCGATATCACCCAGGTGCCGACACATCTGATCGCGCGGCTCAAGATCGCCCAGTCGCCCGAAGGCCGCCGGATCTTCCCGCGCATGAGCGTTGCGGAAAATCTGCAGATGGGCGCGGATGCCGGCGGCACCACGGAAGCGCAGCGTGCCGACGCGCTGGAGCGCGTATTCGCGCTTTTCCCGCGGCTGAAGGAACGCGTCGACCAGCGCGGCGGCACGCTGTCCGGCGGCGAGCAGCAGATGCTGGCGATCGGACGGGCGCTGATGAGCCGGCCGCGGCTGCTGCTGCTCGACGAGCCCTCGCTCGGCCTCGCGCCGCTGATCGCACGCCAGATCTTTGACGCCATCCGCACCCTCAACCGGCAGGACGGACTGACCGTCCTGATCGTCGAGCAGAACGCCAATCATGCACTGAAGCTCGCTCATCGCGGCTACGTGCTGGTCAACGGCATGATCACCCTGTCGGGCACCGGCACGGAACTGCTGCAGCGGCCGGAAATCCGCGCCGCCTATCTCGAGGGTGGCCGCCACTGAGGCGGCCCTCGCTGCGAGGGCGAAAACCCGGCCGAAATGGCCTTAGTCCTTCGTCGGCGGGACAAAAAAGGCCGGTGACTTCGGCGGAAAATCAGCCACAATGCGCGCGGTCTGCGGCCCGCCGTTCGGGCCGTTCCGTGTCGACCTACCCCGCGAGGATTTCTCATGAAACCACTCAAACTCATTGGTCTGGCTCTTGGCGCCACGCTTGCGCTCTCGACCGCGGCTCGCGCCGAAGACATCACCATCGCCGTGGCCGGCCCGATGACCGGCGGCGAGTCGGCCTTCGGCCGCCAGATGCAGAACGGCGCCGAGATGGCGATCGCCGATCTCAATGCTGCCGGCGGCGTGCTCGGCAAGAAGCTCGCGCTGCAGGTGGGTGACGATGCCTGCGATCCGAAGCAGGCCCGCTCGGTCGCCGAGAAGCTCGCCGGCTCCGGCATTCCGTTCGTCGCCGGCCATTTCTGCTCGTCGTCGTCGATCCCGGCCTCCGAGGCCTATGCTGACAGCAACGTCCTGCAGATCACGCCGGCCTCGACCAACCCGCTGTTCACCGAGCGCAAGCTCTGGAACGTCGCCCGCGTCTGCGGCCGTGACGACCAGCAGGGCCTGGTCGCCGCCAACTACATCGCGAAGAACTTCAAGGGCAAGAACATCGCGATTCTCAACGACAAGACCACCTACGGCAAGGGTCTCGCCGACGAGACCAAAAAGGCGCTCAACAAGGCCGGCGTCACCGAGAAGATGTTCGAGTCCTACAACAAGGGCGACAAGGACTTCAACGCGATCGTGTCGCGCCTGAAGCGTGACAACATCGACCTCGTCTATGTCGGCGGCTATCATCAGGAAGCCGGCCTGATCCTGCGTCAGATGCGTGACCAGGGTCTGAAGACCATCCTGATGGCCGGCGATGCGATGAACGACAAGGAATTCGCCTCGATCACCGGCCCGGCCGCCGAGGGCACGCTGTTCACCTTCGGTCCCGAGCCCCGCAACAAGCCGACCGCGAAGGCCATCGTCGAGAAGTTCAAGGCCAAGAACATCGACCCCGAGGGCTACACGCTCTACACCTACGCCACGATCCAGGTCTGGTCGCAGGCCGTCAAGAAGGCCAACACCACCGACGCCAAGAAGGTGATGGAGGTCATCAAGGCCGGCGAGTGGGACACCGTGCTGGGCAAGCTCGGCTTCGACGCCAAGGGCGACATCAAGCAGATCGACTACGTCGTCTACAAATGGGATGCCAAGGGCGGCTACGCCGAGCTCGGCGGCAAGGGCTCCTGATCAGCCCGCCTGAACGGCTTCGAGACCCCCGACACACAAACGCCCCGGTCAAACACCGGGGCGTTCTGCTGAGAGCTGGCAACAACTGCCTCGCCGTGGCGCACCGCCCTCTCGACAGGTGCGATGCAGCGAGAAGTCTGCGCGAGGGTTTATCCCGCGCAGGCCGAAAGCGCTGCGTTCTTGTCCTTCACGGCATTCCGCGCCATTTCGACGGCGTGCATCAGCTCGCCCGGCCGAAACGGCTTCTGCAGGTAGACCACCCGCATCAACTGCTCCGACATCGCCGCCCCGTCGAAGGCGGTCATGCCGGAGACGGCCACGACCGGCACATCCGGAACCAGCTCACGCATGTCGCTGACCAGATCGAGACCATTGGAATCATCGAGATAGATATCGACGATCACGGCGTCGAACGTCTGGTCACGGAACAATTGCAGTCCGGCCGGAGCGGTTCCCGCTTCGACCACATCGAACTGATTGACGCGCAGCACCATGCTGATCATGGCGCGCACGTCCTTCTGATCGTCCACCACCAGGATACGTGGCATTCAGTTCTCCAGAAATTTTTCGTTGGACAGCCTACAACATAAAAAGAAATCAGCTACAACTACGGGTATATTTATCCCGGTTGCGGTAAAGGTGCAGTTACTTCAAATCGCGACTCATTGTACCGAACGTTTCAGATTGGCACCATACCACCTTTGATTGAATAACTTCCTTTTTCGCGCATTTGTCGTTCCGGTGCCGCTTCGGCACGTCGACGGCCGATGCGCAGGACTTTGGAGATGCAGAGCATCGAGGATACTCGCGAAGTTCTTCTGTCGACTTCCCCTGCAACCCGTCGGGACCAACGCGCAGCACTCGCTGCTGTTGCAGTCTCGGTCATGGTCTTTGCCGCCGTCGCTCCCTTCGCCAAGGTGCAGCTGCCGGCGGCGCCTGCGTTCGTGGCGAGCTACCAGTCGGCGCTGGCGCTGAACGATCTCATCACGGCGTTCCTGCTGTTCTCCCAATTCATGTTGCTGCCTGCACGGGCGCTGTTGTGGCTTGCCTCTGGCTACCTGTTCACGGCGGCGGCAGCGTTGCTGCACACGCTCGTCTTCCCCGGCCTGTACTCACCGACCGGCCTGCTCGGCGCCGGACCGCAGAGCGCTGTCTGGATCTACATGATCTGGCACGGCGGCTTCCCGCTGTTCGTCATCAGCTACGCGCTCGGTCGAAACAGCCGGCTCGTCTCCGTCAACTCCGTTGCAGCATCGCTCGCGCTTGCCATCATCGGCATTGCGATCGCGCTGGCGGCGCTGGTGTGGACCGTGATCGCGCAGGAGGCGGCACTGCCTGCGCTCATCCAGGACAACACGGCGACGACGGCATTGAAGGTCGTGGTCGGAGCCATCTGGTGCGTGACGCTGGTCGCCCTCGTCATGCTGGCGTCACGGCGGCCGCACAGCATTCTCGACCTCTGGGTGATGGTGGTGCTGTGCGCCTGGCTGTTCGATCTGTCGCTGTCCTCGCTACTCAATGCTGCCAGATTCGACTTAGGCTACTACGCCGGCCGCCTTTACGGCCTGCTGGCGGCAAGCTTCGTGCTCGGCGTGCTGCTCGCGGACAATGTCGGCCTGCAGCGGCGCCTGTCGCGGCTGCTGCAACAGCAGCGCCGGCAGAACGAAACCGAGCGGGCGCGCTTCATCGCGCGCGAGCGGCTGTTCAGCGCGGTGGTGGAATCCTCCAACGACGCCATCATCACGCTGACCCTGCACGGCAAGATCACGTCGTGGAATCGCGCCGCCGAGCAGCTGTTCGGCTATGGCGCCGACGAGGCGCTCGGCAGCGACATCGGCCTCATCGTTCCTCCCGAGCGGCGCAGCGAGGTCGATCGCATCCTCAGCCTGATCGGCGGCGGCGAGACAATCGAGCATCACGAGACGGTGCGCCGCCACAAGGACGGCCACGCGATCGAGGTCTCGCTCAGCATCTCCCCCATTCACGACGCACGCGGCGCTGTCATCGGAGCCTCCAAGGTCGCGCGTGACATTACCGAGAGCAAGCGCACCCGCACCGCGCTGACCCGCGAAACCGAGGAGCGGCGGCGCATCTTCGAAACCTCGCAGGACCTGATCCTGATCGCGGATTCCCGCGGCAATTTGATGCAGGTCAGCCCGAGCGCGCGAGTCATCCTCGGTTACCGGCCCGAGGAGATGGTGGGCCGCAACGCCAGCGACTTCGTCTATCCGCCGGAGCTGGACATCGTTCGCAGCCAGATGCGCGACTGCCGCCGCGGCCGGGACATCCACAATTTCGAGGCGCAGCTGCTGCACAAGGAGGGCCGCGGCGTCGTGCTGAACTGGATGGCAAGCTGGTCGGACCCGGTCCAGCGGCATTTCTTCATTGGGCGCGATCTGACCGAGAAGCGTGCCGCCGAGGCGCAGTTCCGTCAGGCGCAGAAGATGGAGGCGGTCGGCCAGCTGACCGGCGGCGTCGCCCACGACTTCAACAACATCCTCACCGTCATCACCGGCAGTATCGGAATTCTCGCCGAGGCGGTCGCCGAACGGCCGGAGCTCGCCTCGATCGCCAAGCTGATCGACGACTCCGCAGATCGCGGTGCGCATCTGACGCGGCAGCTGCTGGCCTTCGCCCGCAAGCAGCCGCTGCAGCCGACCGACCTCGACGTCAACGCGCTGATGATCGAGGCTGCGGCGCTGCTGCGACCCACGCTGGGCGAGCATATCGAGATCGAGCGCATCCTCTGCGCCGATCCGTGCACCGCGCTGGCCGATCCGAACCAGCTCGCCACCTCGGTCGTCAACCTCGCGCTCAATGCACGCGATGCCATGCCGCAAGGCGGCAAGCTGACGCTGGAGACCGCGAACGTCACGCTCGACCAGGACTATGCCCATGCCAACACCGAAGTCGCCGTCGGCGACTATGTGTTGATCGCGGTGAGCGACACCGGCTGCGGCATCCCGCCGGCCTATCTCGACAAGGTGTTCGACCCCTTCTTCTCGACCAAGGGCGTAGGCAAAGGCACCGGGCTCGGCCTCAGCATGGTGTTCGGCTTCGTCAAGCAGTCTGGCGGACACATCAAGGTCTATAGCGAGGTCGGCCACGGCACCTCGATCAAGCTCTATCTGCCGCGCTCGACCGCGACGCCCGCGGCGACCGCGGAGCAACACCTGCCGAACGCGACCGGCGGCGACGAGACGATTCTGATCGTCGAGGACGATCCGCTGGTGCGCCAGCACGTCGTCACCCAGGTCGGCAGCCTCGGCTACACGACCCTCGCTGCGGCCAATGCCGCCGAGGCGCTCGCGGTGCTGGAGCACCATCCGGAGATCGATCTGCTCCTCACGGACGTCATCATGCCCGGCGGCATGAACGGGCGGCAGCTCGCCGATGCCGCCCGCGCGCAGCGGCCGTCGCTGAAGACGCTGTTCACCTCGGGCTACACGGAGAACGCGATCGTGCACCACGGCCGCCTCGACGCCGGCGTCCTGCTGCTGGCCAAGCCCTATCGCAAGGCGGAGCTTGCCCGCATGATCCGTATCGCGCTGGACCGTTGAAGCCCGACGCCCGGATGAGCGCAGCGACATCCGGGGTCACCAACATCGCGCGCGAGACCCCGGATATCGCCGATCCGGGCTGAGAGGCCCGGGCCAGGCCGGACTTGCATTGAGCCGGCGCACGGGCTGAGCTATCCGTCCGCCAACGTCACCATCGCGAGAACAGCTTTGCAGAACCTCCTCACCGACATTGCGGGCGTGCGTGTCGGCCACGCCGATGATGCGGCGCTCGCGTCCGGCGTCACCGCGATCCTGTTCGATCAGCCCGCGGTCGCCGCGATCGACATTCGCGGCGGCGGGCCTGGGGTGCGTGAGGATGCGCTGCTCGATCCCGCCAACACGGTGGAGCAGATCGACGCGATCGCCTTGTCCGGCGGCTCGGCGTTCGGGCTGGAGGCCGCGAGCGGCATCCAGGCCTGGCTGGCCGAGCAGGGCCGCGGCTTTGCCGTGCGCGACGCGCTGATCCCGATCGTGCCCGGCGCGATCATGTTCGACCTGCTCAACGGCGGCAACAAGGCCTGGGGCCGCTATGCGCCCTATCGCGAACTCGGCTATTCGGCCGCCGCTGCGGCGGATACGAGCTTCGCGCTGGGCAGCGTCGGCGCCGGGCTCGGTGCCACCACGGCTACGCTCCAGGGCGGGCTCGGCTCGGCGTCGGCTGTGACCAGCCGCGGCATCAAGGTCGCGGCGATCGCCGTGGTCAACGCGGTCGGCAGCGTCACCGTCGGCGATGGCCCGTGGTTCTGGGCGGCGCCCTATGAGCAGGACGGCGAGTTCGGCGGTCGCGGCCTGCCGGCCACGTTCACCCCGGACATGCTGGCGATGCGCCTCAAGGGCGGCCGGGCGGCCTCGAGCGCCGAGAATACGACGATCGCGCTGGTCGTGACCGACGCCATCCTGACCAAGGCGCACGCCAAGCGGCTGGCGATGATGGCGCAGACCGGCATGGCACGGGCGATCTATCCGGTGCATCTGCCGCTCGACGGCGACATCGTGTTCGCGGCGGCGACCTGCGCCAAGCCGGTCGAGCCGCTGGTCGAGTTGAGCGAGCTCGGCATGGTCGCCGCCAACGTGCTGGCGCGCGCGATCGGGCGCGGCGTCTATCATGCGAAGCGGCTGCCATTCGCAGGCGCCCTGCCATGCTGGCAGGAGCGCTTCGGCGGCTGAGCCTTACGCGCTCACCGCCGTTGCGGCGGACGTCGAGGACGACAGCAGCTTGGATTGCCGCTGGATCAGCTTCTCGATCAGATTGTAGGACGATGTCGCGGCGTTCGATGCCGTGGTTGTCGCCGGCGTATTCAACGTGACCTTGGAGCCATCGGCGTAGGTGATGGTGGTCGTGGTCGAGCCGTCGCTGTTGGTGCTGGATGAGCTCGACGCGCCCGACAGCGCCTGCATCAGCGCATCCGCGCCGGTCGAACCGCCGCCGGCACTGCCGGCTCCCGCCTCGTGATGGTGATGGCCACGACGACTGCCGGCGCCCTGCAGCGCCGACGACAGCTCGTTCAGGCTGACATTGCCGTCGCCGTTGCTGTCGAGCTTGCCGAACACCTTGTCGGCATTGGCGAGGTTGGTGCCGCCGGCGCCGAGCGCACTCTCGAACTCGGACTTGGTGATCTGGCCGTCGCCATCGCCGTCGATCTGCGAGAACAGGTCCTGCAGCGGATTGGTCGAGGCGCTCGCATTCGTCGAGGTGCCCGACTGGCTCTGCGCCGCCAGCAGCGCGCTCATCGTCTCCGGCGCGATCTGCCCCGAGCCGCTGCTGCCGGAGCTCGACCACGGGCTGAAATTGCCCGCGCTGCTCGCGCCCTTGCTGCCGAGGCTGAACAATCCGCCGGCCGAATTGCCGGACTTGCCGGAACCGGACTTCGTCGATCCCAGCGACTGCAGGCCGTCCAGGACCGACGAGGCGGCCCCCAGTGCAAATCCCCACATGGCGAAACTCCGAGAAGGCCGCAAGCTGCGGCGGCACACCATCTGCCGCTCTCCTCGCAATCCCCATGCCAGCGCCAAACCGCTGATATGTCCGGATATTTCGCGATGTTGCGGCGGCCTGAACCCGGCAGTTCATGCCGCGCCCGGCAGATTTTTCCCGCTCGCGTTGCCGCAGCCGCCTCTGCATGATACGGCGACATCCCCGATCGCACTGGAACAGCCGCCCATGACCCAGTCCTTCACGCCGCGTCCGCTCGTCATCGCGCCCTCGATCCTGGCGTCGGATTTCTCCAAGCTCGGCGAGGAGGTGCGCGCCGTCGATGCCGCCGGCGCCGACTGGATCCATCTCGACGTCATGGACGGCCATTTCGTGCCGAACATTTCCTACGGCCCCGACGTGATCAAGGCGCTGCGTCCGCACACCACCAAGATCTTCGACGCGCATCTGATGATCACGCCGTGCGATCCCTATCTCGAGGCCTTCGCCAAGGCGGGCTGCGACCACATCACCGTGCATGCCGAGGCCGGCCCGCATTTGCATCGCTCGCTGCAGGCGATCCGCGCGCTCGGCAAGAAGGCCGGCGTCTCGCTCAACCCGTCGACCCCGCTGAACGTGATCGAATACGTGCTCGACCTCGTCGATCTCGTGCTGATCATGTCGGTCAACCCCGGCTTCGGCGGCCAGGCCTTCATCACCTCGGCGATCGGCAAGATCCAGGACCTGCGCGCGATGACCGCGGGCCGCCCGATCGACATCGAGGTCGATGGCGGCGTCGGCCGCGACAATGCCGGCGCGCTCGCGGCCGCTGGCGCCAATGCCTTGGTCGCCGGCTCCGCCGTGTTCAAGGGCGGCACGACGGAGGCCTATCGCAGCAACATCGCCGCGATCCGCGATGCCGCAGCGTCGGCGCGCGGCGAAGCGATCTGAGCACGGACGCGAATGCACACGCTCACGCCGCAGCCGCTGACCAAGGCGGCCTTTGCGCGCTTCGGCGACGTCGTCGAGACGGACGGCGCCGCGCCGATCGAGATCAACCAGGGCTTTGCCCGCCGCTGCAACAGCCTCGCCGCGATCGACGTCACCTCGGGCGGCGTCGACGTCAATGTCAGCCTGTTCGAGGCGAAGCCCCGCCCGCTGCCGATCGAGATCAGGCTGATGGAGCGGCATCCGCTCGGCACCCAGCTGTTCATGCCGCTGCAGGACCGGCCGTGGCTGGTGCTGGTGTGCGACGACCCGCGCGATCCCGCGAGCTATTGCGCCTTCACGGCAAGCGGACGCCAGGGCGTGAACTACGCCCGCAACGCCTGGCATCATCCGCTGCTGGTTTTCGATGAGGCCTCGCGCTTCATGGTGATCGACCGCATGAGCCCCGACAATCTCGAGGAGCTGTGGCTGGAGCAGCCGCTGTTTCTCAGTATACCCTGAACGATGGCGCGCAGGATCGGCGATCCGCGCGCAGGAGAGACGACGATGGACAAGCCCAACTACTTCGTGCCGCATGGCGGCCACCCGCCGCAGACCGATCTGCTCACCGGGCGTGCCGTGTTCACCGAGGCCTATGCGGTCATTCCGAAGGGCGTGATGCGCGACATCGTCACCTCGGCGCTGCCGTTCTGGAACAAGACCCGGACCTGGGTGATTGCGCGTCCCCTCTCCGGCTTCTCGGAGACGTTCTCGCAATACATCGTCGAGGTCTCGCCCGGCGGCGGCAGCAGCCAGCCCGAGCCTGATCCGGAGGCCGAGGGTGTGTTGTTCGTCGTCGGCGGCGAGATCACCCTGACCATTGCCGGCAAGGAGCATCGCCTGAGCAGTGGCGGCTACGCCTTCCTGCCGCCGTCCTGCAAATGGACGCTGCGCAACGACAGCGACGCGCCCGCGACCTTCCACTGGATCCGCAAGGCCTATGAGGCCGTCCCCGGCATCCCGGTCCCGGACGCCTTCGTCACCAACGAGGCGACCATCGCCCCCGCGTCGATGCCGGACACGCAAGGGCGCTGGGCGACCACCCGTTTCGTCGACCCGCTCGACGTCCGCCACGACATGCACGTCAACATCGTCACCTTCGAACCCGGCGCGGTGATCCCGTTCCTGGAGACGCATGTGATGGAGCACGGGCTCTACGTGCTCGAAGGAAAGGCGGTCTACAAGCTCAACCGCGACTGGGTCGAGGTCGAGGCCGGCGACTTCATGTGGCTGCGTTCGTTCTGCCCGCAGGCCTGCTACGCCGGCGGCCCCGGCCGCTTCCGCTATCTGCTCTACAAGGACGCCAACCGGCACATGAAGCTGCGGCCGTTTCGGTGAGGTCGCGTAGCATCCTTTAAAGGGCGCCTGAACGCAGCTTCGATGTCGATCATTCCCGAACGCCTGGAGAGCTTGATCGAAGCGGAATTGGCTGAGCTGTCCGACAAGCGTGTGCTCTCGCACATCCGCGGCATGCTCGTCGCGCCTCACATGGTGCTGCGCGATTGGGACTATGGCCAACCCGGCCAGCAATATCCCTGCTGGTTCGTGCTTCGCGATCAGGAATCCGGCGCGGAGATCGCCTATTGTGAGCAAGGCTTCGGACCACGCTCCCCCTGGGGCCTCGTGAGCTCTGCCGACGCGCCGGAGTGCCGCCATATGGGCATGGACTCCGGCTGGTTCACGTCGTTTCTGGATGCCTTTTTCGACTCCTTCGCTTGCGTGGCGCTTCCGATCTGGAAGGTGATTAGGATCGATGCAAAGGGTACCCGAACCTGTCTGACCGACGACGGTCCGTGGGAGATCACATGGCAGCGCGTCTACGAATTGCGCGAGCGTGATCGGGCGAGCCGCTATGATTGCGGTCACGACATCACCTATCGCTAGGAGCGCAGCTTGTTGATTCCCGACCGCTTCATCGTGTCCGATCACGACCATTGGCGGGTCAATCACCGCATCGACGCTAAGCTGCCCGGCTACCTCATGCTGGCCACGAAGCACGACGTCGACGACCTCTCGCTGCTGCCGCATGCGGCGCTGCTGGAGCTCGGACCATTGCTCGCGCGGCTGCAGGCCGCGCTGCGGACGATCTTCCAGCCGGTGCGGATCTATGTCGGCCGCTACGGCCATTCGCCGGGCTACCCGATCCATTTCCACGTCATCCCCGTGCATGGCTGGGTCGAGCGGCTGTTCTGGCAGGACGAGCGCTACCGCGCCCTGCAGCAATTCGCCGGTCCCGCGCGCGACACGCCAACCGACGGCGCCGAGCTGACGCTATTCATCTGGCGCGAACTCTGCGAGCGGCCAGGCCCGCCCGACATCGAAGGGCCTACGGTCGAAGACACCATCGCTCTGCTGCGGGGTGAACTCGCCGGCAACTGATAGCTCCGAGGCAAGGCAGTGGTCCGCCGTCTTCTCCAAATAATCATCATTGGTCAGTTGATTCGACGTCCCTTGATCTGCCAGGGTCCCGGATTGAGCGAGAGGCTCGCTCCGCCAGTGTCATCATGCAAAAAGGCAAGACGGGTATGGTCGCCGGCGTCGACGAAGAACGTATCGTCGGACATCGGAACGACCGCGATCGGCAAGCCCGGCTCGAAATCGAGGACGGGTAACGCACCAGTCGCCTCGACCTGGAGCACGCCGTCTTTGATCTCGACCCGAAGATCGGTCCCCGCAATTCGGATCGGAGCACGGACGACCGTCATTTCGATCTCGCGTTCCGGTCCCTCACGTCTGACGTCAAGACGGATCGAGCTGCCAACAGGCCCGCGCATCTTCGCCAGCGCATCGCCCAACATCATTTCTCGCGTGGACTCGCCGTCGAGATTCGAAATGATATCGTTGGTCTTGACGCCTGCACGCGCCGCCGGAGCATCCGGAACGATGGACGTTACCTTGAGCTTTCCGCCTTGCATCATCACCTGAAGGCCGACGCACCGAATTCCGTTTGCAGGTCGCGCGAACTCACCGAGGCAAATCGATAAGTCCCGACGAAAGCCTCGAGCGCCGTACGATCAATCGTAACCGGTACCGGTACGCCTTGATCAGGAATGCGAAGCGCTCCATAGGCGAGGTTGCGGAATCCCGCATTGAACGAAGCGCCCGTTCCGGACGCGACCTGGACCAACTGAATAGCTATGAGTTGCTGCTCCGGATCGATCCAAAAGTAAGTGCCTCCGGCGCCCATCCACATGAAGCTGCCGAGCGATCCGGGAACGACGCTCATCTTGGGATCGCTGCGGATTGCAAAGCCGAGACCCCAGGTCGAGCCTGAGAGCGGCCCGACGATGCCGCTGTTGATGCCGGCGAAGCGGACCTGCGGCGGCAGCGCGTTCGCCGTCATTCGCCGCACAGTCACCGGCTCGAGAATGCGGACTCCGTCGAGCGCCCCACCATTTAGCAGCATCTGGCAGAACCGCAGATAGTCGGCGGCAGTCGACGCGAGCCCGCCCCCACCGGAAAACAGCACGGTCGGCTTGGCCACGTCTGCCGAAATACTGTCGGGAGGTCCACCCCAACCACCAGACGGAGGATCGACCAGACGGGACAGCTTCGAAGGCGGCACCGAAAATCCGGTGTCGACCATGCCGAGCGGCCTGAACAGACGCTCCTCGAGAAACTGATCGAATGGCTGCGCCGAGACGACCTCGACGACCCGCGCGAGAACGTCAACGGAAAGACCATAGTCCCAGACCTCACCCGGCTGATGAGCAAGCGGAAGCCCGGCCAGAGCCGAAAACGATGTCGGCGAGGGTCTTGTCGCGGCGAAACACACCGCTCTTGCCATACAGTCTGCCATTGTAAAGCCTGTCGACCTTCGTCGCCCCTACGCCATAGACCAGGCCGGCAGTGTGACGCAGCAGATCCTCGACGATCATCGGCCGCTTCTGCGGCTCGAGAGCGAGATCGCCGTTACCGATCGCCGGATCTTTCGGATCGACGGCAACCATCATTCCCTTCAGTTCGGGGAGATAGCGATGAACCGGAGCAGCGAGATCCAGACGGCCCTCGTCGACCAGGATCATCGCTGCCACGCTGGTGATCGGCTTGCTCATCGAGGCAATCCAAAAGATCGCATCGGTCTGCATTGGGCTGGATCTGGCCTGGTCGCGAAAGCCGACCGCGCGCAAATAGGCCACTTTGCCATGGCTCGCGATCGCGGCCACCGCGCCGGAGAAGGCGCCGGCGTCGACCTGCGCATGCTGCCAGGTCGCGATCCGCGCCAAGCGTGACGACGAGAAGCCGAGCGACTCGGGGTCGTCGGCCGCAACGGCGCATGCGCGGCCGAAGGTTGTCACGACGAGTATCAGCGCGACGAGCGTCCATGCGGCAACACCAGAACGGTTCTGCGTCATGTCGGATCTCTGCTGGTCTGGCAAGACCGTGACGGTCGAACGCCGCACCGGCGGCGGCGGCGATTTAATGCTACAGATCGTAACACTTCGGATCCTGCGAGGTCAATCCCGCGGTCCCGAACGCCGCGGGGCGGATTGCTGTGTGACATCGGTCCAGAGATTCGAGAATGATGCAGCTCGCCTTTCGGACGCTCGCGACGAAATGGGATGAGAACGGACGACTAGACGCATGCTCGTGGCAACTGCGCGCCTACCAGCGCGGACGGATCTCTAGTGGGAAGAGATGGCCGTCAGCCTTGGATGCACGAAGTCCGCCGCAGGCCTCGACGCGTTGCGCGACGGCGGCGCGATGGTGGCGCTTGATGTCGGCCAGCAGCGCTGGCGCAACGTCGCAAGCATCCTGATGCTTGCGTGCGGAGCGCTCGAGGTCGGCCCACGCGACGGAGTATTGGACGTAACGAGAGCAGAGATCGGCACCCGCAACATCCACGACCTTGCCGGAGGCCGCTTCGGCCTCCGCATACAATTAGGCCAGTTCCGGACATAACTCCAAAGCGCCTGCGGGCGCAGTGATGCCCAGCAGCACGACCGCCATGATCTGGGTTCGGTGGAGCAACACGGATGGCCTCGCTGCTGCCGTTTGACGGGGCGCAGCAACATCATAACACGGTCGCCGATCGTCGTGAACGGGGCGCAAGCGAGCGGCAAAGCGCGACGGTCGGGGGTGCCGTTCATGTTCGCATTGCCACCGCTGGCGGAGGCGGCGCTGGAGCCGCAAGCCGCTGCAGGCCCATGAGAGGCCTCTCCTCATGGGCCTTGAACATCGGTTCGATCGCGACCTCGACCAATCCGCGCTGGGCGTCCGGCTCCGTCATTCTCCCCCTGGCGTTTCTCCCTCACGCCGCCTGATACTCCACCTCCTCGGCTGTGCCGCGGTCGAGCACGGCCTTTGCCTTGGCGTAGTCGAGATCGTTCTCCCAGGCGGCGACGACGACGGTGGCGACGCAGTTGCCGATCAGGTTGCCGACGGCGCGGGCGATGCCGACGAACCAGTCGACCGACAGCACCAGGACGAGGCCGATGGCGGGGATCGCCGGTACGGCGCCGAGCGTCGCCGCGAGGATGACGATGGCCGAGCCCGGCACGCCATGGGCGCCCTTGGAGGTCACCAGCGAGACGCCGAGCACCAGCAGCAGGTCGCTCACCGACAGCGGCGTGTTGGTGGCCTGGGCGATGAACACCACGGCGAGCGTCAGGTAGATCGAGAATGCGTCGAGGTTGAACGAGTAGCCGGTCGGGATGACGAGGCCCACGACCTCCTGCTTGACGCCCATCGCCTCGAGCTTGCGCATGATCTGCGGCAGCACGGAGTCGGACGACGCCGTCGCCAGCACGATCAAGAGCTCCTCTTTCAGGTAGCGCAGGAACTTGAACAGGCTGAGGCCGGCAATGCGCATCACGATGCCGAGCGCGATGACCACGAACAGCGCCACCGAGACGTAGAACAGCACGACCAGCGCCAAGAGCTGCTTGAGCGAGCCGACGCCGTATTTGCCGACGGTGAAGCCGATGGCGCCGAGCACGCCGAGCGGCGCCACGCGCACGATCAGGCCCATCGCCTTGAACAGCACCTTGGCGACGGAATCGATGAGGTCGACGACGGGCTTGCCGGGCTCGCCGACCAGCGCCAGGCTGACGCCGAAGATCACGGCGAAGAACAGCACCTGCAGCACGTCGTTGCGCGCGAAGGCGTCGAACGCGGTCGGCGGGATGATGTTGAGGATGAAGCCGCCGAAGCCGCCGCCCTGCAGCTTGTGGGCGTTGTCGGCGAAGCTCGCGAGCTGCTTGGCATCGAGCTTGGAGACGTCGATGTCCATGCCGTGGCCGGGCCCGAACAGCAGCGCCAGCACGAGGCCGAAGGCCAGCGCGATCGTGGTCATGCCCTCGAAATAGACCAGCGACTTGACGCCGACGCGGCCGACCTTCTTGAGGTCACCCGCGCTGGCGATACCGTGCACGACGACGCAGAACACGATCGGCGCCACGACCATCGCGATCAGGCGCAAAAAGGCGTCGCTGAAGAATTTGAGCCCCTGGGCGGTCTCCGGCGCGAGCACGCCGATCAGGATGCCGATCACCAGCGCGGCCACGACCTGGAAGAACAGCGAGCCGAACAGGCTGCCTTTCGGCGCCGCGGTTCCTGCCATGCTCACATCGGTTGCCGCCATCGCAAGTCCCCCTCGTCAAACAAAAAGGCGCGCCCCACGCGCGTCATAACGTCACTCTGGCGGGAGAGCCTTTGAAAGGCAATCGCAGCTGCGCCTGAAATTGAGGCTGTGAATGCCGCTTCGGAGGTCATGGTTGAAACGTGAAGGAATGAGGTGTGGTGCTCCGCCTCGCGATCCCTCTGGAGCGCTGTAGGGTGGGCAAAGGCGCGGCCGGCTGCTTCGACACGCGAGATCGCGGTGGCGCCGTGCCCACCAATTCTGCTGATGAGTTCGCCGTGCGACGGTGCACCTTGACCATGAGGAGCGTCCTCTCCATGAGCACGCTGATCATGGTCAGTTGTCGGGACGGTCCAGCGCGACGCTCGCTGCCAGCC
>NZ_BSCT01000010.1:0-74896 GCF_030159255.1 Bradyrhizobium sp. SSBR45G
CCCGGCCGCCGGGGGGGGTGAACACCCCCCCCCCCCCCCCCGCTCGCCCGCTTCGCGTGCGATCGACCCTCCCCCTTGCGGGGAGGGTGGCAGCGGCGCTCCGCTCGATGGACTTGCGTGGCGGCGTTCAGAACGTGCGGATGATCCTGAAATCCAATCCGTCGGCCGCGGCGAGATGCATGGCCATGCCCGCGCGGCCGTGGCGGATCGTCACCTCGCCGCGGGCGCCGGAATAGACGATGTTGCCGCCGGCGGCGGCGAGCGGCCGCAGCGCCAGCGAGCCGGAGCGTTCCGCGGCCGCCTTCAGGAAGCGCAGGCCTTCATAGTTCGACTGTCCGACGGAGCCGACCGGCGGCGCAGCGGCGCCGAACATCGCGGTGTAGCGGCTCACGAACGCGTCGTTCGCATTGGAGCCGATGCAGCTGAAATAGCCCGAGGCCGAATACAGGTTCTCGGTGTTGTCGGCGCCGATGCCGAGCAGCACCGTCTCGTCCATCGCGCCGGCCAGCCGCAGCGTGGTCGCGGCCAGGCCCGATTCGCCGAAGGCGCGGTTGAAGGTGATGCTGTCGGTGCCGATCAGCGAGATCAGCACGACGTCGGGCCGGGCGGCGCGGATGCGGGCCAGATGCGCCTCGTGATCGTCCTCGCCCACGGGGACGAACTCCTCGCCGACCACCTGGCCGCCGGCGTCGGTGATGTAGGTCTTGATCGAACGGTGCGACTGCCACGGCCAGACATAGTCGCTGCCGATCAGGTACCAGCGCTTGGCACCTTTGTTCTCCGAGAGCCAGTGAATGGCGGGGCGGGTCTGGCTGTGCGGCGTCTCGCCGATCGCCATCACGCCGGGCGTGCGCTCGCCGCCCTCATAGACCGGCGTGTAGACATAGGGAATGCGGCCGCGCGTGAGCCGGCGCAGCGCCAGCCTGACGGCGCTGATATGCGAGCCCATCACGACGTCGATGTCCTCAAAATCGAGCGCATCCCGGGCGCGCGTGATCACCTCGTCGACGGGCCCGCCGGAATCGTAGAACGACAATTCGATCTCGCGGCCGAGAATGCCACCGCTGCGGTTGATCTCGGACACCGCCAGCAGCGCGCTGTTGGTCGCTGCCGGCCCCCAGATGCCGGGCGAGCCGGAGAAGGTGATGAAATTGCCGATGCGAAGCTTGTTGCGGCCGCCGCGCCGCACGGCACGGTCGGGGTCGAAGGGAACGAGAGACGGAAGGTCGCCCCGCTTCGGCGAGGTCCTGAACAGCAGCGACGGCGGCAGGCCGAGGCGCCCGGCCGTGACGGATCCTGTCGAGAGCACACCCACTCCTTGGCCCGCAACCATGGTTGGCCCGACACTGTGGGCCGGCGGTCATACGCCGTCAAAATCAGCACGCATTCGGCAAATATCCTATTCGAAAATGTTGAATGTTCAAGAATTGGGATGCATATAGATCGGGCAGCAACTGCCGGACAATCATTCAATCGGGACCCGCAAGCGAAGTTCACCGTGGCCAAACCGCCCCATCCCAACACCCCCCTCACCGAACATCTCGCCTACCTGCTCGCGCAAGCCAACCGGGAGATCAACCGGCAATTGGAGACACGCCTGAGCACGGAGGGCGTGCCCGTCGAGCAATGGCGCATCCTGAAAGTGCTGTCCGACGGCGAGGGGCATTCGATGGGCGATCTCGCCGACGCCGTGCTGCTCAACCATCCGACCCTGACCAAGATGATCGACCGCATGGTGTCGGACTCGCTGGTGTACCGCCGCCAGGACGCCCATGACCGCCGCAAGGTGCTGATGTTCATCAGCGACCACGGCAAGGCGCTGTGCAAGCGGCTGAACTCGCTCGCCGCCAGCCAGGAGGCGCACATCCTGGAGAACTACGGCGACAAGGCCACCGGCGAGCTGAAGCGGCTGTTGGAAAACCTGATCGACGCGGCGAGCTGAAGACGCGCTGCGCCATCGACATTCAGGACCGAACTCCATCCTCCCGTTATTGCGAGCGCAGCGAAGCAATCCAGGGTGGTGGGCGGGACTCTGGATTGCTTCGCTGCGCTCGCAATGACGCGGAATTCGCTGCGACACTTTGCATCGCACCAAAGGCCTTCACCCGCGAACCCCGCCTGCGGCAAATGGGTCCGCAGACCCGGCAACGCCGGGATGGACGCAAGACGAATCCTCCCTCATCCTGTCACCTGACGATCGCGACGAACGGGCCCGAGAGCCCGCGCGCGATCACCGGCTGAACCATGTCCGGCCGGACGAGGACACGACACAGGGAGGACGGGCTATGGGCATTCATTTGCTCGATCGCGCCATCGGCAGCGATTATCCGACATTCGCCAGCACGGCTGACATCCGCACCTTCGAGCAGACGCCGTACAACGAACGCATCGCCGCGCAGAGCACGTATGAGGCGCTCAAGTGCGGCGCATCGGCCAATCCCGACGCGCCGGCGATTCAGTTTCTGCAGAATGCCGATCCGGCCGACACGCCGGTCGTGATCACCTATCGCGACCTCGTTGCCAGGGTGACACAGGCCGCCAACATGTTTCATGCGCTCGGCGTTGGTCCCGATGACGTCGTCAGTTTCATGCTGCCGCTGGTGCCCGACGCCTTCGTGACACTGTTCGGCGCGGAGGCCGCGGGCATCGCCAACCCGGTCAACCCGCTGCTGGAGCCGCACCAGATCGCCGAGATCCTCGACGCCGCCAAGACCAAGGTGCTGGTGGCGCTCGGCCCCCTGCCCGGCACCGACATCTGGCAGAAGGTCGAGAAGGTGCGTGGCAGCCTCAAGCACCTCAAGGCGATCGTGCAGGTCCATGGCGGCGGCGGTGACCCGGCCAGCGGCATCCATGCCTGGGCCGACCTGATCAAGCCGCAGCCGGGCGACCACCTCGTCAGCGGCCGCCAGATCAAGGCCAGCGATACCGCGGCCTATTTCCACACCGGCGGCACCACCGGCACGCCGAAGCTGGTGCGGCACAGCCATGGCAACCAGGTCTACCAGGCCTGGGGCATCAACCTGGTGCTGAAGGCCAAGCCGGGCGCCACGCTGCTGTTCGGCATGCCGCTGTTCCATGTCGGCGGCTCGCTGACGCAGGCGCTGCAGACCCTGTCCGCCGGCGGCAGCCTCGTCGTGCTCTCCGGCGCAGGCTGGCGCAACCCGAATGCCGTGCGCAACATCTGGGGCCTGGTCGAGCGCTTCAAGCCGGAGACGCTGTCGAGCGTGCCGACCGTGCTGGCGGCGACCCTCGCCGTGCCGCTTGGCAACGCGGATATTTCCAGCCTGCGCTATGCCGCGGGCGGCGGCTCCGCCATTCCAGTCGCCGTGGGACAGGCGATCATGGACCGGCTCAAGCTGCCCGTCGTCGAGGTCTACGGCATGACCGAGACCGCGAGCGTCCACACCATGGCCTATCCCGACCAGCCGATCCGGCTCGGCTCGGTCGGGCTGCCGCTGCCCTATGCTCAGGTGCGCATCGTCAGGCTCGATGCTGACGGAGCTTACGAGCGCGACTGCGCGGCGGACGAGATCGGCGTCGTCATCATGGCCGGACCCGGCGTGTTCACGGGCTATCTCGACGACGCCCACAACAAGGGCGCCTTCGTCCAGGGACATTGGGTCAACTCCGGCGATCTCGGCCGGCTCGATGCCGACGGCTTCCTGTGGATCACCGGCCGCGCCAAGGACCTGGTGATCCGCGGCGGTCACAACATCGATCCGGCGCCGATCGAGGAGATCCTGTTCCAGCATCCTTCCGTCGGCTTCGCCGCGGTGGTCGGCCAGCCCGACGCCTATGCCGGCGAGCTGCCGATCGGCTATGTCCAGCTCAAGCCGGGCGCGTCAGTGCAGCCGGGCGAGCTCGAGGACTGGGTGCGCGCCCGCACGCCGGAGCGCGCCGCGGTGCCGGTGCAGATCATTCCGATCGACCCGATGCCGGTGACGGGGGTGGGCAAGGTGTTCAAGCCGCAATTGCGCTGGGACGCGGCGACACGCGTGTTCGCGGGCGTGCTGAAGCAGCTCACCGATCGCGGCATCGACTGCAGCGTCAAGGTCGGCCCGCATGGCAGCCACGGCAGCATCGCCACGGTCACCTTGCGCAACGTGCCGGCGGAGAGCCGCGAGGCGATCGCGAACGAGGTGCACACGCTGCTGGCGCCGTTCGTGATCCGGCACGAGGTGGTGATGGGGTGATAGGGAGAAGCCGCAAGATCACTTGCGCTCGTATAGTGATCGTTCGCAACGCCTGCGAGCTCTGCACCTCCCGCTTGCGGCAGGGCTATTGACGATCGGGATGGTGCGCTCGTCCGTTTCCACGTCGTCATGGCCGGGCTTGTCCCGGCCATCCACGCCGTTCGGCACACTGAGAACCACGTGGATGCCCGGGACAAGCCCGGGCATGACGGAGTAACTAACTGCCGGATTGGTTCGTCGCGACAACCCAAGTCTCGAGATGCGATAGCCCTGCCACTAGCAGGCTCCGCGAGGCGTCATTCACTTCGAAGCCGCTGGCTTCAGCAGAAGTCCGCTCGGCTGGACCACGCCCTTGTCGACCGCAACCTTGCGCAACAGGTCCGGCCGATCGGAGATGATGCCATCGACGCCGATGTCCATCAGCCGCGCCATGTCCTCCGGCTTGTTGACGGTCCAGACCACGACGCTGAGTCCGAGCGCATGGGCTTCGCCGATCAGCTCCGGCGTGACGTCGGCGAAATACGGCGACCACACCTTGCCGCCGGCGGCGTGGATCGTGCGCGGCAGCGAACCGCCGTGATCGGCGGGGTTGAAGCCGGCGGTCCAGTGCGTCGCATCCGTCAGTGACACGTTGGGCGACCTGCCACGCTGGATCGTCAGATAGACGGTCGGAATCTCGGGCACGCGCTGCCGCACCAGCTGCAGGGTGCGCCAGTCGAACGATTGGATCATCACACGATCGGCGAAATGCTCGGCCCTGATCAGATCGAGCAGCACGGTGACGAAACGCTCCGGATCTGGCGCCTCGTCGGGATGATCGGGATCGAGCTTGGTCTCGATGTTGAGCCGCACCTGCGCGTTGCCCGAGCGGCGCACGAGATCGATGACCTCCTTCAGGGTCGGAATCCGCGGCGGCGGCACATCGCCGGACAGGACCTTCTGATCGGGAAACTGCTTGGCGTAGTCGCTGCCCGGCCTGATCTGACCGACATCGTAGGACTGCACCTCGGCCAGCGACAGCTCCAGCAGGGGGCGGCCGGGCGGCGCGACGTAGTTGCCGGACGCATCACGGGCGAGATCGGGATTGAGCCGCCGCTCGTGCGAGACCACCAGCACGCCGTCATGCGTGACCCCGGTGTCGAGCTCCAGCGTGTCGACGCCCATGGCCAGAGCAGCCGTGAAGGCCTGCAGCGTGTTCTCCGGAAACAGCCCACGGCCGCCACGGTGGGCTTCGATGTCAAAGGCCATGGCGCGGCTCCCGAGGCAGGAGAGCAGCAGGGACAGACAGAGGATGAGAGATCGGTGCCACATCGCGCCAGCCTATCATACCCGCGCGGCAAGCCCATTCCCCTTGTCTCCGCCGGGCTTCTGAACTAGGCCTCTTTCGTCAGACCAGCGGACAATGCTGGCCAAGGATCGAGGGGAGCGATCCGCACGCGCGGCGCGCGCCGTGCCTCATTCCCCTGGTCCATTCTTCGCGTTCTGCTTTCGAGTTCACGTGCGACGGACCATGCCCATGACCGACCTTCCTGTCATCATCGCCGGCGGCGGCATCGGCGGCTTGGCGACCGCGCTCACCTTGCAGCAGATCGGCGTGCCCTGCGTCGTCTATGAGAGCGTGCGCGAGATGCGGCCGCTCGGGGTCGGCATCAACCTGCAGCCCAATGCCGTGCGCGAGCTGTATGACCTCGGCATATCGGCTGAGGATCTCGATCAGGTCGGCGTACCCGCCAAGGAGTGGGCGCTGGTGGGACTGAACGGCAACGACATCTATTCCGAGACCCGCGGGCTGCTCGCCGGCTACAATTGGCCGCAATATGCCGTGCATCGCGGCAAGCTGCACATGCTGCTGCACAGCCGGGTGGTGCAGCGCGCCGGCGCCGGGACGGTGCGGCTCGCCAGCCGCGTCACGGGCTATGAGAAGAATTCCGATGGCACGGTGACCGCCCGCATCGAGCATGCCGATGGGTCGCGATCCGAGCAGCGCGGGCGGCTGCTGATCGGTGCCGATGGCATCCACTCGGCGATCCGCGCCCAAATGCACCCGGCGCAGCCGCCGATCCATTGGGGCGGCGCTGTGATGTGGCGCGGTGTCACCTGGGCGAAGCCGATGCGGACCGGATCGTCCTTCGTCGGCCTCGGCACCCATCGCCATCGCGTCGTGGTCTATCCGATCTCCCATCCCGATCCGACGACGGGCCTCGCGCTGATCAACTGGATCGCCGAAGTCACGATGGACAACACCGAGGGCTGGAAGCAGACCGGCTGGTTCCGCCAGGTGCCGGTTGCCGAGTTCGCGCATCATTTCGCGGGCTGGACCTATGACTGGCTCGACGTGCCCGCGCTGATCAAAGGCGCCGACGGCGCCTATGAGAACCCGATGATCGATCGCGATCCGGTGCCGACCTGGGTCGACGGCCCGGTCGCGCTGATGGGCGACGCCGCGCATGCGATGTATCCGACCGGCTCGAACGGCGCGAGCCAGGCGATCGTCGACGCCCGCGTGCTCGGCGCCTCGCTGCTGGCGCATGGCGTCACACCGGCGGCGCTCGCGGCCTATGACGAGAAACTGTGCGGCCCGATCTCGCAGGTCATCCTGCGCAACCGCGGCGCCGGCCCGTTCGGGTTGCTCAACCTGGTCGACGAGCGTTGCGGCGGCAAGTTCACTGATATCAACGCGGTGATTTCGCCGGCCGAGCGCGACGCCTTCATGGCCGGCTACAAGAAGGCCGCGGGCTTCGCCATCGAGCAGCTCAACGCGGCGCCGCGGACGATCGCAGACGGTGCGCGCGTCGACAACTTGGCCACGATCTGAGCCGCTTCCGTCGGCGGCGTGATCTGAACCGGCGCATACGAGCCAGTCACCGAAACGGCTGCCAGGGACCGCCATGCTCCGACGATTGGGCCGACTTTCCCTGGTCTTCGCATCCCTGATCCTGTCGGGTCAGGCTGGGGGTGCCGCCGACTGCAGCGACAGGCCGGCAACCTCTCGACTGGTCGGCCCGATGATCATGGCCGGCTTCTTCGGGACCAAGGCATCGGATCCTGGATTTCAGCAGGTCCTGGCTGATCTCGAGGAGGGGCTGATCGGCGGCGTCGTCATCCTCGGCCGCAATGTCGGAACGCGAGATGATCTCGTGGGGATGATCGACCGGATCCGATCCTGCAAATGCGCGGCTCTTCCCTTCATCGCCATCGACGATGAAGGCGGCACCGTCGAGCGGCTCGGACCCAACATTGGCCTTGCGGCGACGCCTTCGGCGGCGGAGATCGCCCGCGGCTCGGTCGCGGCGGCGCGCATGGCTTACGCGGCTCTCGCCGAGAAGCTTGCGGCGCTGCACATCAACGTGAACCTCGCGCCGGTGGTCGACCTCAACACCAACCCGTCGAACCCGATCATCGGACAACGGCAACGCAGCTATGGCAGCGACGCTGGCACGGTCGTGCGCTATGCGGCGGCCTTTATCCAGGCGCATCGCAAGCAGCGCGTCCTGACGGCGCTCAAGCATTTTCCGGGGCATGGCTCGTCGACCGCCGACAGCCACGCCGGCATTGCCGACGTCACGGCCACCTGGGCGCCTGCGGAGCTGAAGCCGTATAGGCGGCTCATCCGCCGAGGGCTGGCTGGCGCCATCATGGTGGGACATCTCGCCAATTCCAGCCAGTGGGGCGGTGTTGCAACCCAGAGCGGCGGGCGCGCGATCGACCGCCTGCTGCGCCACGACCTCCACTATGACGGCGTGGTGATCACCGATGACCTCGCCATGAAGGCCATTCTCGACGCCAAGCCACCGGCAGGCGCAGCCGTGGACGCGGTCAAGGCGGGCGCCGATATCATCATGTTCACCAAGATGAGCGAGGAGGACCAGACGTCCGACGTCGGCCGCGAGATCAACGGTGCGCTGACGGCTGCCGTGTGCTCGGGCGAACTCGAGACCGGAACGTTGCAACGCTCGTTGGCGCGCATCCGGCAGTGGACGTCGGGTTGGAAGCAGCATGGCAAGAGTAAATCGCAGCGACGCGCGCGCCTCGCGGTGCGCTGACCTGCGTCCCCTGCTCCCGACGGGTGTGAGGCGACATGCTGGAGCGATCAGCGTGCCTCGACACGTCGGCCGGTGGCTATGGATCCCGGCGTTCGCCGGGATGACAGCGGAGGGTGTGCCGAGACCTCAGCCAACAAACGCTATCATCCGTGCGTTCAGGGGGCTGATCCGCGGGGTGCATGCCGAGATCGCGCCCAGCAAATGGTGTCGTCCCTGCGAACGCAGGGACCCATAACCCCGGGAGCCGTTTGGGGCACGACCGTTTCAACGCGCCGCCTGCCTCAAGGCAGATCACGCGGTATGGGTCCCGGGTCGACGCCCGCTGACGCTTTGCGTCAGCAGGCTTGCCCGGGACGACACTGCAAGTTTGGATGCAGCTCGGCCCACAGCGTCACTGCGAGCCGAACGATTGCAGCGCGCTTACGCGTAGCGC
Source organism: Bradyrhizobium sp. SSBR45G (assembly GCF_030159255.1). Lineage (GTDB taxonomy): Bacteria > Pseudomonadota > Alphaproteobacteria > Rhizobiales > Xanthobacteraceae > Bradyrhizobium. The sequence continues at coordinate 8,670 of NZ_BSCT01000010.1, forward strand.
CCGTGGCAGTGCTTGTACTTCTTGCCGCTGCCGCAGGGGCAGTCCTCGTTGCGGCCGATCTTGCCCCAGGTGGTGGGGTCGTTCGGGTTGCGCGCCTCGGCCGGGACCGGGGCGGCGGCCGAGGACGGCACCAGGGAGACGTTGGCGAAGGCCATTTCGTCTTCGCCGGTGTTGGGATCAACGTGATGGGCCTGCATCGGCGGCAGCACCGGCTGCTGCTCCTCCGGCGGCACGATCTCGACCCGCATCAGCTGGGCCGTGACGGCCTCGCGCAGATGCGCGATCATGGCCTCGAACAGCGTGAACGCCTCGGACTTGTACTCCTGCAGCGGATCGCGCTGGCCATAGCCGCGCAGGCCGATCACCTGGCGCAGATGGTCGAGCATGATCAGATGCTCGCGCCAGAGATGGTCGAGCGTCTGCAGCAGGATGGTCTTCTCGACGTAGCGCATCACGTCGGGGCCCCATTGCGCGACCTTGGCGGCCATGCGCTCGTCGGCATGGGTCTCGATGCGCTTGAGCAGCTCCTCGTCGGCGATGCCCTCTTCCTTGGCCCAGTCCTCGACCGGCAAATCGAGGTCGAGCACGCGCTTCAGCTCCTCCTTCAGGCCCGCCACGTCCCACTGCTCGGCATAGGCATGCTCGGGCACGTGCTTGCTGACGAGATCGTCAACGAAGGCGTGACGCATGTCGGTGATGGTCTCGACCACGCTGTCGTCCTGCATCAGCTCGACGCGCTGGTCGAAGATCACCTTGCGCTGGTCGTTCTGGACGTTGTCGAACTTCAAGAGGTTCTTGCGGATATCGAAGTTGCGCGCCTCGACCTTCTGCTGCGCCTTCTCGAGCGCCTTGTTGATCCAGGGATGGATGATGGCCTCGCCTTCCTTCAGGCCGAGGCGGGTCAGCATGCTGTCGAGCCGGTCGGAGCCGAAGATGCGCATCAAATCGTCTTCCAGCGACAGGAAGAACTTCGACCGGCCGGGATCGCCCTGGCGGCCGGAGCGGCCGCGCAGCTGGTTGTCGATGCGGCGGGATTCGTGGCGCTCGGAGCCGATGATGTAGAGGCCGCCCGGCTTGGTCACGGTCTTGGCCGGACGCGAGCCCTTGGCCGGCTCGATCTCGACCGTCTCCTCGGCCTTCAGCACGAGCTCGCGGAAGCTGGCGATCTCGGCCTTGAGCTGCTCGATCTTCGCTGCCTTCTCGGCCTCGTCGGTGATCCCGGCCGTCTCCTGCTGCAGCCGCATATCCAGGGAGCCGCCGAGCTTGATGTCGGTGCCGCGGCCGGCCATGTTGGTCGCGATGGTGATCGCGCCGGGGACGCCGGCCTCGGCCACGATATAGGCTTCCTGCTCGTGGAAGCGCGCGTTCAGCACCGCAAACAGCTTCGCCGGCTTGCCGGCGCGGGCCGCCGCATAAAGCTTGTCGAGCGCGCGTTCGCTGCCGAAATCGATCTGCTTGTAGCCGTGCTGCTTGAGATAGGCGGCCAGCACCTCGGACTTCTCGATCGACGCGGTGCCGACCAGCACCGGCTGCAGCCGCGAATTGGCGCGCTCGATCTCGGCCAGGATCGCGGCGTATTTCTCCTGCTGGGTCCGATAGACCTCGTCGTCCTCGTCGAGACGGGCGACCGGCAGATTGGTCGGGATCTCCAGCACTTCGAGCTTGTAGATGTCGAACAGCTCATCGGCCTCGGTGGCGGCCGTGCCGGTCATGCCGGCGAGCTTCGCATACATGCGGAAGTAGTTCTGGAAGGTGATCGAGGCCAACGTCTGGTTCTCGGGCTGCACCGGCTGGTGCTCCTTGGCCTCGAGCGCCTGATGCAGTCCTTCGGAATAGCGACGGCCCGGCATCATACGGCCGGTGAACTCGTCGATGATGACGACCTCGCCGTCGCGGACGATGTAGTCCTTGTCGCGGGTGAACAGCGTGTGGGCGCGCAGCGCCTGGTTGATGTGGTGGACGACGGAGACGTTCTCGACGTCGTAGAGCGACTCGCCCTTGAGCTGGCCGGCGTCGCGCAGCAACGTCTCGATCTTCTCCATGCCGGCTTCGGTCAGGGTCACCGTGCGTTGCTTCTCGTCGACGTCGTAGTCGGACTTGTCGAGCTTCGGCACGAAGGTGTCGATGGTGTTGTAGAACTCGGAGCGGTCGTCGAGCGGACCGGAGATGATCAGCGGCGTGCGCGCTTCGTCGATGAGGATGGAGTCGACCTCGTCGACGATGGCGAAGAAGTGCCCGCGCTGGACCATGTCCTCCAGCCGGTACTTCATGTTGTCGCGCAGATAGTCGAAGCCGTATTCGTTGTTGGTGCCGTAGGTGATGTCGCAGGCATAGGCCTGCTTGCGCTCGGCATCGTCGAGGCCGTGGACGATGACGCCGGTGGTCAGGCCGAGGAAGCCGTAGATCTGGCTCATCCAGCCGGCGTCGCGGCGGGCGAGGTAATCATTCACCGTCACGACATGGACGCCCTTGCCGGCCAGCGCGTTGAGGTAGACCGCCAGCGTCGCCACCAGGGTCTTGCCTTCGCCGGTCTTCATCTCGGCGATGTCGCCCTCGTGCAGCACCATGCCGCCGATCAGCTGGACGTCGAAATGGCGCTGGCCGAGGGTGCGCTTGGAGGCCTCGCGGACGGTGGCGAAGGCCGGGACCAAGAGGTCGTCGAGCGTCTTGCCGTCGGCGAGCTGCTTCCTGAACTCCTCGGTCCGCGCCTTCAGCTGATCGTCGGTCAGCTTGGCCAGCTCCGGCTCCAGCGCGTTGATGGCGTTGACACGGGACTGGTAGCCCTTGACGCGACGGTCGTTGGCTGAGCCGAAAAGCTTACGGGCGAGCGCGCCGATCATTGCTGAAATCCTGCCTCTGTAGGTCTGCGTTGCAGCCGTAACTCATGGTTTGGGTTTGCTGTTCCCGACGTGATGCACCGCAGCACCCGCGCCAGGCTCGAACTTCGGCGCCGGGCGGCGTCCGCCAGATGAGTGGGAGGCGAGCAAACTAGGGTTCAACGGCCAAAAACGCAGCAAAATAAGCGCTATCGCCCTTGAAGCGATCGGGCAGAGATATGGCTGGGGGGGAACGTTGTCAACGGCGCCCGGCACCGGCAAGTTCACCCCGAATCTGTCGCCGATTTCACGAAATTGACAGACTTTTCGCGTTGCCAAGGCAAGGCGATTGGGCGAGTGTCCCCGCCGCCCAGAGGTAAAGCCCCTCGAGCCCCCTCTTCAAGACAAGGATTTTCCATGACCACGTCGTTCCCGGTTACGAAAGCCGGCCTGCGCTTCGGCCTTGCCACCGCTCTTGCCGGAAGTCTCGCATTGTCCCTGCTCGCAGCGCCCGTGCGCGCGGCCGACGATGCCAACCCGGTGCTGGCCAAGGTGAACGGTGCCGAGATCCGCAAGAGCGACGTCGCGCTCGCCGAGGAAGAGCTCGGGCCGAGCCTCGCCCAGATGGACCCGGCGTCCAAGGACGAGAACGTGCTGTCGTTCCTGATCGACATGAAGCTCGTCGCCAAGGCGGCCGAGGACAAGAAGGTCGCCGACAGCGAGGATTTCAAGAAGCGCCTCGCCTTCACCCGCAGCCGCCTCTTGATGGACAGCCTGCTCGCCAGCGAGGGCAAGGCCGCGACCTCGCCGGACGCGATGAAGAAGGTCTACGAAGAAGCCTCCAAGCAGATCGGCGGCGAGCAGGAGGTGCACGCCCGCCACATCCTGGTAGAGACCGAGGACGAGGCCAAGGCCGTCAAGGCCGAGCTCGCCAAGGGCGCGGATTTCGCAGAGCTCGCCAAGAAGAAGTCCAAGGATCCCGGCGCCTCCGACGGCGGCGACCTCGGCTTCTTCACCAAGGAGCAGATGGTGCCGGAATTCGCCAACGTCGCCTTCGCGATGGAGCCAGGCAAGATCTCCGATCCGGTGAAGACCCAGTTCGGCTGGCACGTCATCAAGGTCGAGGAAAAGCGCAACCGCAAGCCGCCGGAGTTCGACCAGGTCAAGAGCCAGATCGAGACCTACGTGACCCGCAAGGCCCAGGCCGATTACGTCGGCAAGCTGCGCGAGGCGGCCAAGATCGAGCGCCTGGACAAGCCCGCGGGTACTGACGCCGCCAAGCCGGCGGACGCGAAGCCGGCTGAGCCGGCGAAGAAGTAGGTCGTTAGACGGCCGTCACCGCCGCTTCACAAAAGGTGTCGTCCCGGCCTCCGCGCCGGGACCCATACCGCGTGATGTTGGGAAAGGGCGGGCGGCCCGTGCCGCGGCTCAAACTGAACCCTGTGGTTATGGATCCCGGCGTTCGCCGGGATGACAGTTGAGGGTTTGGAGGCAGCCTCTCCCATAGCGAAGATCGAGATGATACAGAGCGCTTCCCGCCCATTCCTGCCGGAAGCCCTCGATGTCCTCAGCCGTCTCCCCGCTCGCCCCGACCGACGTTCCCGACATGCCGGCGATTGCCGGCGTCAAGCTCGCGACCGCGGCGGCCGGCATCCGCTACAAGAACCGCACCGACGTGCTGCTGGCGCTGCTCGATCCCGGCACCACAGTCGCCGGCGTGTTCACGAAATCCAAATGCCCGTCCGCCCCGGTCGAATGGTGCCGCGCCAAGCTGAAGGGCGGCAAGGCGCGCGCGCTGGTGGTCAATTCCGGCAACGCCAATGCCTTCACCGGCAAGACCGGCAAGCAGTCGACGGCACTGACCGCGGCGATCGCCGCCAAGGCGGTCGGCTGCAAGCAGGACGAGATCTACCTCGCCTCGACCGGCGTGATCGGCGAGCCGCTCGATGCCACCAAGTTCGACGGCGTGCTGGAGGGCCTCGCCGGCACCGCTGAAGCGGAAGACTGGATGGGCGCGGCGCGCGCGATCATGACCACCGACACCTTCCCGAAGGTGGCGACCGCGACCGTCAAGCTCGGCAAGGCCAAGGTGACGATCAACGGCATGGCCAAGGGCGCCGGCATGATCGCGCCGGACATGGCGACGATGTTGTCCTTCATCTTCACCGACGCGCCGATCACGGCGCCCGCGCTGCAGGCGCTGCTCAAGGCCGGCGTCGAGGACACCTTCAACGCGGTCACGATCGACGGCGACACTTCGACCTCCGACACGCTGCTCGCCTTTGCGACGGGGGCTGCCGCGGCCAAGGGCGCGCCGAAAATCAGCCGCGCCAGCGACCCGCGCGCGAAAGCCTTCGTCAAGGCGTTCAACGCCGTGCTGGCCGATCTCGCCGAGCAGGTCGCCCGCGACGGCGAGGGCGCCCGCAAGCTGGTCGAGATCATCGTCGAGGGCGCCAAGACCAAGCATTCGGCGCGCAGGATCGCGATGTCGATCGCCAACTCGCCGCTGGTGAAGACCGCGATTGCCGGCGAGGACGCCAATTGGGGCCGCGTCGTCATGGCTGTCGGCAAGGCCGGCGAGCCGGCCGATCGCGACAGACTGTCGATCTCCTTCAACGGCATCCGCGTCGCGTCGAAGGGCGCGCGCGATCCGTCCTATGACGAGAACGAGGTCTCGGAGGCGATGAAGGCGCAGACCATCCAGATCAAGGTCGCACTCGGCCTCGGCAAGGGCCGCGACCGCGTGCTGACCTGCGACCTGACCAAGGAGTATGTCGCGATCAACGGCGACTACAGGTCCTGACCGAACTCAAAGCTGCTGGCCGACGTGGACGGTGACCTCGACGCCCTTGGTCACCGGCCGGTTGAGCGCATCCGCCCCTTGCCGGACGTACGCGAAATGATCTTCGCCGACGAAGTCGGGCTTCGAGACATAGACGACGTGATGCCCCCGGACCGCGACCGCGCCGTGGCTCGGGGCGGCCAGCAAGCGCGCGCTATACATCGGCCCGCGCGAGCCCAGAACGGTGATGCTGCAGCGCTTGCCGGGTTTCGCATACATATGGCCTTGGACGGTCTGGTTCTCCAAGGTCCGGATCGGCGGCACGACGCAATCGGCGGCTGAAGCCCCTGCCGAGAACGTCACAAGCATTATGAACGACAGCGTCGCAATCTTGATCATTACGCTCCTCCTCCCAGTTACAGAGCGTAATGTTATCGCTTGTAGCACTTGAGATCAATCCATTCTGCCGATTGCATCCCGGCAGCGATCAACCTGCAATACGCGCGGCCGCGACAGCCTTCTTGAACAGCGCATTCATCGCGTCCGCGATGACCGCCGGCCGCGCGGGATACCGGGGCCGTCAGTTCGTCAGCCGGACCGGCGAGGCCTTGTTGAACAGGGTGGTGAACGAGTTCTGGATCGTCGCGACGTCGGAGGCGATCATGAAGTTGCTGCCGGCACAGGATTTCAGCGCGATCGGGATGTCGTCGACGCGGGTGGCGCCGCCGAGGCTGCCGGGCTGGCCGAGCGTCGCGTTGTACCCCCAATCCCAAGTCATCGGGTAATAGGGCGTATTGATGATCGCGATCGTCACGCCGTTGCTCTTGAAGGTGTTGCAGAAGCTGGTGTTGAACACGCGCACCTGCGATCGCAGCGAGGTCTGGGAGGTCCAGGCGCGCGTCGGATCATTGACGCCGTCGGTTGCGATGATCACCATCTTCTGCGGACTGCCCGAGGTTGAGCCGTCGCCGCCAGTCCCGACGCTGGCGACAAAGCTGCTGATCAGGCTGTCGAACGGCGTGGCGGCCGCCGCGTCATTATAAGCAAGCCCCGGCGCCGGAAAATTGTTCGCGACCGAGGTGAAGCTCGAGGTCAGCGGCGACATCTGCGTGAGCTGGTTGTCGAACGACCACAGGCCGACCTTGACGTAGTTCTTGTAGACGGAGCTGCTGTTCAGATAGGTCAGCAGATTCTGCACCCCCTGATTGACCACCTGGTAGCGCAGCAGCACGTTGTTCTTCAGCGCATAGCTGTAGGAGTCGGTGCCGTCCGTCGTCTCGTGGCAGGCCAGCGTGCAGCCGGTCCCGTTGTTCATCTGGGTGATGCCGGCCTGCGTTGCCGGCAGCAGCATGGACGACGAGATGTCGACCAGCAGATAGACGTTCAGATAGGGCTGCATCGTGGCCGATGAGGTCGACTGGGCAGACAGAGTCATGGTCGGGAAGCCGACCAGCCGCATGAAGGAGGTGTTCATGACGCTGGTCGTCGATCCGACGCCGGACAGGGTGCGGCCGCTGGCCGTGAAAGTGATGGTCGGTGTGGCGCTGATCCCGGCCGTGTTGCCGGCGAAGAAGGAGGACGCCGCAGCCTGGGCCTTGGCGATCGCCGAGGCCTGGCTGGCCCCTGAATCCAGCGCGGCCTTTCCGGCCGCGACACCGGCCAGCACGGCTTCATCGATGGCCAGCTGCAGCTTGGCCCGCAGCCGGTTGGCCATGGAATAGTCAACCCCGGCACCGACGAAGGCCAGCACCGGCACACAGGTGATGGCGAAGAGGATCGCGATGTTGCCACGCTGGTCGTGGCCGAAACGTCGAAGATGATCCAGCAGCCAATGCATCCGATGAGCCCGCCAAGAGAGGATGGAACTCATATTGCGGCGTCGCGGTTAAGGGCCGCTTGCGGCGTTTCCATAGGCTTCCATCGCGTTCCGTAGATTTGCGGCGATCGGTCGAATGGGTTAACGCTGCGTATATTCGCCAACAGCCTTGCCGATCCATGCCCGACCTGAAGCTCACTCTGGTGGTCGCCTGCGCGCTCATCGACACCGACAACCGCGTGCTGCTGGCGCAGCGGCCGCCCGGCAAGACGCTCGCCGGTCTCTGGGAGTTTCCCGGCGGCAAGCTCGAGCCCGGCGAGCGGCCCGAAGCCAGCCTGATCCGCGAGCTCGACGAGGAGCTCGGCATCACCGTGCGCGAAGCGTGCCTCGCGCCGCTGACCTTCGCGAGCCACGCCTATGAGACGTTCCATTTGCTGATGCCGCTCTACATCTGCCGGCGCTGGGAGGGTCAGGTGGTCGCGCGCGAGGGCCAGCAATTGGCCTGGGTGCGGCCGAACAAGCTGCGCGACTATCCGATGCCGCCGGCGGACATTCCGCTGCTGCCGCACCTGATTGATTTGTTGATGTGAGTCGGCGCTGCGCCCGGCGATGACGCGTTTCGCTACTCGTCGTTCCCCACGCTTGGGCTCCGCTTCACCGCCGCCTCCAGGCTCGCCGTCGCCGAACCCGGCTTCAGCGGCTTCTGCTGGCTCTCGTGCGGCGCCCAGCCGGACAGCCAGATGACATCGAAGGTGGCGCGGATGCGGCCGTCGGGATCGGCGAAGCGCTCGGAATAGATCTTTGCCATGCGCAGCAACGTCGCGCGGCGCATTGGCATCCGCCGCCGCTCGACGAGGCTGTTGGCGGCGCCCATGCGGCGGAGGTCCTGCATCAGGCCGAACGCGCTGGCATAGCGCACCACCACCCGATCGACGTCGGTGACCGGCAGCGCAAATCCTGCTCGCTGCAACAGGCCGCCGACATCGCGCAGGTCGGCGAACGGCGCGACGCGCGGCGATACGCCGCCCTCGCATTCCGCCTCGGCGGCGGCGAACGACTGACGGAGCTCGGTGAGCGTATCACCGCCGATCATCGCGGCCAGCAACAGGCCATCGGGACGTAGCGCGCGGCGGATCTGCACCAGCAGGCCTGGCAGATCGTTGACGAACTGGAACGCCAGGGCCGATAGCGCGAGATCGAGCGATTGCGGGACGAGCGGCAACCGCTCGTCGGCCGTGTCGGGCGGCGCAAGATGCGCGAGCTCCGGGAGTCGTCCGGAAAGATACGGCCTCAATCCCGCGCCCGGCGTCCAGACGTCGGCAGCCGCCGTGAACGAGCGGTTCACCGCCGCAAGGCGATCCTCAAGATCCTCGGCAACGCGGTCCAGCAGGAACGTCTCGGGCGCGTTCGCAGCCCGCCGCTGCCTGAGCGCAAGCAAGCGACGATCGAACAGAACGGGAGCGGTGGCAGGCTGGGTCATCGCCGCTGGTTACGACGATCCTCGCGACCGGGCAATGCGCCGCTTGAGCCCGGTCTGGGGCCACGCTAACCTCTGACGTCCCAAGCCAAAATAGTGGCATTCGCCGACGGATCCTTGCGATCATGCTCACGGTCCACCTTCGCGACATCAGCATCGAGGTGGTCGAAGCCTGGCGTTCGGCATTCTCGGACGTTGGCGAGGTCCTGGTCTCTCACGGAAGCATTCTGGACCAGCAGGCCGATGCCATCGTCAGCCCGGCGAACAGCTTCGGCTTCATGGATGGCGGCATCGACCTGCACTATGCGCGCTTCTTCGGTTGGCAGATCGAGACCGAGCTGCGCGAGCTGTTGGCCGCGCACCATTACGGCGAGCTTCCGGTCGGACAGGCCGTGATCCTCCCGACCGGACACCCGGAGCTTCGCTATCTCGTCAGCGCACCGACCATGCGCGTGCCATCGCGCATCGACGGAACACCGAACGTCTATCTGGCCTTCCGTGCCGCTCTCATTGCGGTCCAGATGCACAACGAGAGCGGGGCCACGCCGATCACGTCCCTGCTGGCACCGGGCATGGGCACCGGCATCGGGGCCGTGCGGCCACGGCAGGCCGCACGCCAGATGCGAGCGGCCTATGATGCGATCATCGGCGAGCATGGACGCAGGGGCAGGACGGCGCGCGCCATCCTGGGCGAGCATCATGATCTCCTTGCCTGATCCGGTTCGCTCCGTTCTTGGTTCGGTCCGCGGCGCGATGGCCCACGCCGCCAGGCTCGCGCTCGATATTGCGCTGCCGACCCTGTGCATCGCCTGCCGGGAGCCGGTCGACGGCGAGGGCGTCTGCGCCGCGTGCTGGGGCAAGCTGTCGTTCATCGAGCGGCCGTATTGTCCGAAGCTCGGCATCCCCTTCGTATACGACCCCGGCCCCGAGCTGCTGTCGATGGAGGCCATCGCGGCGCCTCCGGCCTATGCGCGCGCCCGCGCCGCAGTCCGCTACGACGAGATTGCTGGCACCCTGGTGCACGCGCTGAAATATCAGGACCGCACCGATCTGGCGCCGATCATGGGCCGCTGGATGGCGCGCGCGGGCCGCGAGCTGCTGGCCGATGCCGACGTGCTGGTCCCGGTGCCGTTGCATTGGCGGCGCGGCTTTTCCCGCCGCTACAACCAGTCCGGTGCGCTGGCGCGGGTGATCGCCCGATCCAGTGGCGTGAGAATGCAGGGCGACGCGCTGCGTCGCGTGCGTGCGACCGAGCAGCAGGTCGGCCTGTCGCGGCCCCAGCGCGCCAGCAATGTGCAGGGCGCATTCCAGGTATCAGCAGACCGCCTGCATGATGTGCAGGGGCGTCGCGTCGTGATCATCGACGATGTTCTGACCACCGGCGCGACGGTGAATGCCTGCGCCCGCGCTTTGCTGCGCGCCAAGGCAGCCGAGGTCAGCGTGCTGGTCTTCGCCCGGGTTGTCGATGCCCCCCGCGCTCCCATATAATCCATTGTTCCGTAACAGCTGAGCGCGACATGACCTCTGCGATCGAAATCTATACCCGTCCGGGGTGCGGCTACTGCACGGCCGCCAAATCGCTTCTGACCCGCAAGAACGTTCCCTTCACCGAGCACGATGCCGGCAAGGATCCGACGATCCGGCAGCAGATGTATGACCGTGTCGGCCCCGGCTCGACCTTTCCGCAGATCTTCATTGGCAAGACCCATATCGGCGGCTGCGACGATCTCTATGCGCTCGATCGCGAGGGCAGGCTCGACGCCATGCTGACGGGAGACAAGGCGACATCATGAGCAACGACCGCAGCTTTACCGCCGCCATGGTGCAGATGCGCACCTCGCTGCTGCCCGAGCCGAGCCTCGAGCAGGGCACTAGGCTGATCCGGGAAGCGGTCGCGCAAGGCGCCCAATACGTCCAGACGCCGGAAGTGAGCAACATGATGCAGCTCAACCGGACGGCGCTGTTCGCGCAGCTCAAGAGCGAGGAGGATGATCCCTCGCTGAAGGCCTACCGTGCGCTGGCCAAGGAGCTGAACATTCATCTGCACATCGGATCACTGGCGCTGCGCTTCTCCGCAGAAAAGGCCGTGAACCGCTCCTTCCTGATCGGGCCCGACGGCAATGTGCTGGCGAGCTACGACAAGATCCACATGTTCGACATCGACCTGCCGGGCGGCGAGAGCTATCGCGAGTCGGCCAATTACCAGCCGGGCGAGACGGCGGTGATCTCCGACCTGCCGTGGGGCCGGATCGGACTGACGATCTGCTACGATGTGCGCTTCCCGGCGCTGTATCGCGCGCTGGCCGAGAGCGGAGCGTCCTTCATCACCGTCCCCTCCGCCTTCACCCGCAAGACCGGCGAGGCGCACTGGCACACGCTGCTGCGCGCCCGCGCCATCGAGACCGGCTGCTTCGTGTTCGCCGCCGCCCAATGCGGGCTGCATGAGAACAAGCGCGAGACCTTCGGCCACTCGCTGATCATCGACCCCTGGGGCGAGATTCTCGCCGAAGGCGGCGTCGAGCCTGGCGTGATCCTGGCGCGCATCGATCCCGCCCGCGTCGAGAGCGTACGCCAGACCATCCCGTCGCTACAGCACGGCCGCCGGTTCGGCCTCGCCGACCCCAAGGCCGGTCCGGACCACCTGCACCTGGTGCGGGGCTCGGCATGATCCGCTACGCGCTGCGCTGCGAGCGTGACCACAGCTTCGAAAGCTGGTTTCAGAGCTCGTCGGCCTACGACTCGCAGGTGAAGCGCAAGCTGGTGGAATGCCCGGCCTGCGGCTCGACCAAGGTCGAAAAGGCGATCATGGCGCCGCGCATCGTCAGCAAGAAGGGCCGCGAGGTGACCCCGGAGCCGCCGCCGGCGGCCCCTGTTCCGGTGCCGGCGCAGGAGGTGATCCCGCCGGGATCGACGGCGCTGATGATGGCGCAGGAGCGCGAGCTGCGCGCCAAGCTCAAGGAGCTGCGCGACCACATCGTCAAGAACGCCGACGATGTCGGCGAGCGTTTCCCGACCGAAGCCCGCAAGATGCATTACGGCGAGGCCGAGCACCGGCCGATCTACGGCGAAGCCTCGCTCGACGAGGCGCGCGAGCTGATCGAGGAAGGCATCGAGGTCGCCCCGATCCCGGTGCTGCCGGACGATCGGAATTGAGGCGCGGCTCGTCATTAGGCGACAGGCCGCCGATGATGCGCGCGCGATCTCGGCAGTTGTTCGTCATTGCGAGCACAGCGAAGCAATCCAGAGTCTCGCACGCAGCCCTGGATTGCTTCGCTGTGCTCGCAATGACGGTGGAAAGATCTCGACCTGAATCGCCCCTCTTCGCCTGAGCGACATTGATGTCCCCCCTCTCCTCCTCCTGGCAACTCTGGGCTCTGCTGTCGGCGCTGTTCGCCGCACTGACGGCGATCTTCGCCAAGGTCGGCGTCGAGGGCATCAACTCCGATCTCGCCACCCTGATCCGCACCACGATCGTGCTGGTGACGCTGGCCATGATCCTGTTTGCGACTGGGCAGCTCACGAGCCCCGGACCGATCTCGCCACGAAGCTGGCTGTTCCTGACGCTGTCGGCGCTCGGCACCGGCGCGTCCTGGCTGTGCTATTTTCGCGCGCTCAAGCTCGGGCCGGCCACCCTGGTAGCACCGATCGACAAGCTCAGCGTCGTGCTCGTCGCGTTGTTCGGCGTCGTCTTCCTCGGCGAACGGCCGTCGCCGCAGGGCTGGATCGGTATCGCAATGATCGCGGCCGGCGCCGTCCTGATCGCGATCAAGGGCTGACTACACGGCGATCAACAGCGCCACGCCGGCCACGATCAGTCCGATGCCGCAGAGCTCGCGCAGCGAGACCGGCTGCTTGAACGAGTAGTACGACACGGCTTGCGCGAACAGCACCTCGATCAGCGCCAGCGTGCGGACGTTCGCCGCCGCGGTCAACGCAAACGCCAGGAACCAGAATTGCGAGGCAAACGCGCCGACGAAGCCGGCCAGCATTGACGGGCGCCACAGCGACAGGATCCCACGCAGGATGTCCGGCGCCCGCGCCAGCAGATAGACGGTGAGAATCAGCGTCTGCGTGAACAGGCCCCAGACCAGGGTGGTGGACGCCGCCGTGACGAAGGAGACGCCTTCGACGTTGATGATGGCGCCGCGGAAGCCGACGGCCGATAGTGCGAACGCCGCAGCAGCGACCAGCCCGGTGACCGTCGGCTTCAACTCGGCAAAGCTCTTTTCGCCACCCGGCCGCAGCGCCGTGATGACGACGCCGATGGTGGCGATCAGGATCGCGACCATCTTGGGCACCGAGAGCGGATCGCCGAGAAAGACGAAGCCGAAAATGGCGGTCTGGATCGCCTCCGTCTTCAGATAGGCCGTGGTCACGACGAAGGACCGGTCGGTCATCGCCAGCAGCATCAGTCCGGTGCCGATGATCTGGCTGAGCGCGCCGAGCAGCAGCCACGGCCAGAACGCGGCCGACGGCCACGGCAGGCGATCGCCGGTCGCCAGCAGCACCGCGGTCAGGAACACCAGCGAGAACGGAAACCCGAACAGGAAGCGGATGTTGGTCGCGCCCCAGGTGCCGAGCTTCGCCGTCAACGACCGCTGCATCGCATTGCGCGCGACCTGACCGGCCGCGGCCACCAGCGTGAAGGGAATCCAGAGCGAGGTGATCGAGAACATGCGGGGCACGGAGCGGCTGTGAGGGCCGGCCACCGTGACCAGCGCGGCGCGCCGGGTCAACCGTGCAGGCGGCAATTCAGCCGCATGTCAGGATTGCAATGGGCGTCAGGGGCGGCACTGCGCCTCCTGCGTTTTGTGGTAACCTCGCGCAACAAAGACGGTGTCGTCCCTGCGAACGCAGGGACCCATAGCCACCGGCTTCGGTTGTTTTCGACAATCCATCCAAGTGATGGTGCGGCAATGTACTACGTCTATATTCTGGCGAGCGGCCGTCACGGCACACTTTATATTGGCGTGACCAACTCGATCCAGATGCGCCTTCAACAGCACCGCGACGGCCACGGCTCACAATTCGTCAAGAAGTACGGAGTCTTCCGCCTCGTCTACGTCGAAACCTATGCCACCGCCGAAGAAGCGATCACCCGCGAGAAGCAGCTCAAACGCTGGAAGCGCGACTGGAAAATCGAGCTGATCGAGCGCGACAATCTCGAATGGCGCGATCTCAGGGACCTGATCTGCTAGCGTGCCCCAAACCACTCCCTGTGGTTATGGGTCCCTGCGTTCGCAGGGACGACACCGGTTATGGGGTGAGGGGCGGGCTGCACCGACGACACCACGGGTGAGACCGGCGAAAGGAACAAGGCTGTCGTCCCGGGCAAGCCCGGTGACGCGAAGCGTCAGCGGGCGCAGACCCGGGACCCATACCGCGTGATCTGTCTTGAGGCAGGATAGACGTTGAACCTCTCGCGCGACGGTAGGCCCGCTATCGACCTGATCCCCCAGCGTGCCCTGAACTGCTCCCTGGGGTTATGGGTCCCTGCGTTCGCAGGGACGACACCGGTTGTGGAGTGACATACGGGCAGAATCAGAGCTGATCACACCATCTGCTCGGCCACCATCATGTAGTTCACGTCCATGTCGGACGACAGGCTCCAGCGGTCGGCGAAGGGGCTGTAGACGACGCCGCTCTGCTCGGTGATGACGAGGCGGTTGTCGAGCAGGTGTTTCGTCAGCTCGTCCGGGGTGACGAACTTGCTCCATTCATGCGTGCCGCGCGGCAGCCAGCGCAGCACATATTCGGCGCCGACGATGGCGAGTGCAAAACTCTTCCAGTTGCGGTTCAGGGTCGAGACCACCATCATCCCGCCCGGCTTCAGCACGGCGGCGCAGCGGCCGAGAAAGGCGCCGACGTCGGTGACGTGCTCGACGACCTCCATCGCCAGCACGATGTCGAAGCGCTCCCGCGGGTCCATCTCCTCGATCGTGGTGCAGCGGTAATCGATCGAGAGGTGCCCCTTCTCGGCGTGGAGCCTGGCGGCGGCGATGTTGCTGGCGGAGGGATCGACGCCGACCACCTGCGCGCCGAGCCGCGTGAACGGCTCGCACAACAGCCCCGCGCCACAGCCGATGTCGAGCATCCGCAGACCCGAGAGGCAGTTGAGGCTCTTGGCGTTGCGCTCGAACTTCCGGCAGGCGGCGTCGCGAATGTAGGTCAGGCGCAGCGGGTTGATCTTGTGCAGGGGCGCCATCTTGCCCTTGGGATCCCACCAGGTCTCGGACAGTTTCGAGAACTTGGCGATCTCCGAGGGATCGACGGTCGAGCCCGGAGAAGCGGGGGTGCTGCGGGAATCCTGAGGCATTGTCATCGCTGAATACTCAATGGTCTGATCTAACGCGCCGTGAAGGGCTAGCGTGCCGTGATGGCGTTCCGGAACGCCAGCGGCTCTGCGATGGTCGAAATGGTTTCCTTGCCTTCACCCACACCCAAGATGGTGACGTCACCGTAGTTGAGAATCCGTCCCATGATGGTCTGGTTCACGTCGACGCTCTCGACCTTGTCGAGCGCCATTTCGAAGGTACGGCGCTTGATGAAACCGGTTTTGTGGACCACGCGGCGGTTGGTGACGTCGGTCTCGGTGGTCAGCCGGTGGAACCAGGCCCGGACCGTCCAATACAGCGAGACCAGGGCGATCACGGCCGCAGTGGCCAGGCACAGCATCACGAGGTTGTCGTTCAGGGTCATGCGGGAGAGGACGAGCAGTCCGAACACGACGATCCAGGCCCCGATCGCCGGAAGGTAGAAAACCCAGTGCGCATTGGTCGAATACAGCACCTTCTCTCCGGGTTGCAGGATCTCGTCGATGTAACGCGCCATTCCAAGCCTCTACCTCACCCTGTCACCACAAGGAACCGTCTTGCCCCCGGCCTCCGCGCTATGTATACGCGCGTTTCGGCGGGCGCGCCTCCGGTTTCGCGCTGGGCCGGTCAACTTATCCTCCTGATGGGAATGAGCGCGTCGTCATGGGTCGCCTCGTGCTGAAATTCGGCGGCACATCCGTCGCCAACATCGACCGCATCCGCAACGTCGCGCGCCACGTCAAGCGCGAGGTCGATGCCGGCCACGAGGTGGCGGTCGTGGTCTCCGCGATGTCCGGCAAGACCAACGAACTGGTGGCCTGGTGCACCGAAGCCTCGGCGATGCACGACGCGCGCGAATACGACGCCGTGGTGGCCTCGGGCGAGCAGGTCACGTCCGGCCTGCTGGCGATCGTGCTGCAGGGCATGGGCATCCAGGCCCGCTCATGGCAGGGCTGGCAGATCCCGATCAAGACCAGCGACGCCCATGCCTCGGCCCGCATCGTCGACATCGACGGCTCCGAGCTGGTCAAGCGGTTCCAGGAGCGCAAGGAGGTCGCGGTCATCGCCGGCTTCCAGGGCATCAACGCCGACACGGGGCGAATCACCACGCTCGGCCGCGGTGGCTCGGACACCTCGGCCGTGGCGATCGCCGCCGCCATCAAGGCCGACCGCTGCGACATCTATACCGACGTCGACGGCGTCTACACCACCGACCCCCGCGTCGTGCCGAAGGCCAAGCGGCTCGACAAGATCGCCTTCGAGGACATGCTGGAGCTGGCGTCCCAGGGCGCCAAGGTCCTGCAGGTCCGCTCGGTGGAACTGGGCATGGTCCACAACATGCCGATCTTCGTCCGCTCCTCATTCGACAAGCCCGAGGATATCGACCCGCACGCCAACCAGCCGCCGGGGACGCTGATCTGCAGCGAGGAACAAATCATGGAAAATCACGTCGTCACCGGCATCGCCTTCTCCAAGGACGAGGCCCAGATCTCGGTGCGCCAGATCGAGGACAAGCCGGGCGTCGCCGCCTCGATCTTCGGGCCGCTGGCGGATGCCAACATCAATGTCGACATGATCGTCCAGAACGTCTCCGAGGACGGCAAGACCACCGACCTCACCTTCACCGTGCCGGCCACCGACTACAACCGGGCCCGCGAGACGATCGCCGCCGCCAAGGACAAGATCGGCTACCAGCGATTGGATACCGCGACCGACGTCGCCAAGGTCTCGGTGATCGGCTCGGGCATGCGCAGCCATGCCGGCGTCGCGGCCCAGGGTTTCGCGGCGCTGGCCGCCCGCAACATCAACATCCGCGCGATCACGACCTCCGAGATCAAATTCTCGGTGCTGATCGACGCCGCCTATACCGAGCTGGCCGTCCGCACGCTGCATACCCTCTACGGACTGGACCAGGCCTAGAAAATTCTCCTCCGTCGCGTCCGATGTCCCGATTTGCAACAGCGGAACATCGGGCAGACGTGCGCGAAAATCGTTGACGCCGCCGCCGGTGGCAGGCGTTTTGCTTGGCAAAACAAGCCCTAATTCGCTATACGCCTCGCAGGATGGCTGCCGCGAACTGTGCTCCAGTGATGATTGTCCTGATTCGGACCGGCACTCTCAGCGTGCGGCGGTGGTGAATCAAGAAAGCTGTTCGATTTCGCGAGTTTAGCGCCAGCGCGGCTGATCGCCGGGCTGGTCCCAGGAAGGGGGATTGTGCCACATGCGAAGCACGTCGGGAGGCCCCCGCGTCCTGCTCAGACGGCTTCGCGAGACCATGGCGGAGCAGGTCTCGGCGCAGGAGCGGCTCGACAAGATCGTGGTCCTGATCGCGGCCAACATGGTCGCGGAGGTCTGTTCGGTCTATGTGCTGCGCGTCGACAATACGCTCGAGCTCTATGCCACCGAAGGTCTGAACCGCGACGCCGTCCATATCACGGTGATGAGCGCGCATGAGGGCCTGGTCGGCCTCGTCGCCAGCGAGGCCACCCCGCTCAATCTGAGCGACGCACACAGCCACCCCGCCTTCTCCTACCGTCCGGAGACGGGCGAAGAGATCTACCACTCCTTCCTGGGCGTGCCGATCCTGCGCGCCGGCAACACGCTCGGCGTGCTGGTGGTGCAGAACCGCGCCAAGCGCACCTATGTCGAGGAAGAGGTCGAGGCGCTGCAGACCACGGCGATGGTGCTCGCCGAGATGATCGCCTCGGGCGAGCTCGCCGCGCTGGCGCAGCCCGGCGCCGAGCCGGCGGTCCGGCACTCCGTGCACAAGACCGGCGCGGTGCTGTCGGACGGCATCGCGCTCGGCCATGTCGTGCTCCACGAGCCGCGCGTCGTCGTCAACAACTACATCGCCGAGGACCTGCCGAAGGAGATCAAGCGGCTCGATGCAGCTCTCGTCAAGCTGCGCGCCGATCTCGACCGCATGCTGGAGCGCGGCGACGTCGCCGATGGCGGCGAGCATCGCGAGGTGCTCGAAGCCTATCGGATGTTCGCCAACGACCAGGGCTGGTCGCACAAGCTGCACGAGGCGGTGGCCACCGGCCTCACCGCCGAGGCCGCCGTCGAGCGCGTGCAGTCCGACACCCGCGCCCGCATGCTGCGCTCGACCGATCCCTATCTGCGCGAGCGCCTGCATGATCTCGAGGACCTCGGCTACCGGCTGCTGCGCCAGCTGGTCGGCCAGGACCACGCGCCGAGCCGCGAGCACCTGCCCGACAACGCCATCCTGATCGCGCGCGCGATGGGTCCGGCGGCGCTGCTCGACTACGACCGCAAGCGGCTGCGCGGCCTGGTGCTGGAGGAAGGCACGGCCAATTCTCACGTCGCGATCGTGGCGCGCGCGCTCGGCATTCCCGCGGTCGGCGAGGTGCCGAACGCGCCGGGCATCGCCGATCCCGGCGACGCCATCATCGTCGACGGCACCTCAGGCTCGATCTATGTGCGACCGTCGGCCGAGATCGAATCCGCCTATGCCGAGCGGGTGCGGTTCCGCGCCCGCCGCCAGGCGCAATACAGCGAGCTGCGCAACAAGCCCTGCAAGACCAAGGACGGCCAGCCGATCGAGCTGATGATCAATGCCGGCCTCGTGATCGACCTGCCCCACATCGAGGACACCGGCAGCGCCGGCATCGGCCTGTTCCGCACCGAGCTGCAGTTCATGGTGTCTGCGAGCCTGCCGCGCTCCAGCGACCAGCTGGCGCTGTACCGCACGGTTCTCGACGCGGCCGGCTCCAGGCCTGTCACGTTCCGGACACTCGACATCGGCGGCGACAAGGCGTTGCCGTACATGGAAACGGTGATCGAGGAGAATCCGGCGCTCGGCTGGCGCGCGATCCGCCTCGGGCTGGATCGTCCGGGCCTGTTGCGCGGGCAGATCCGGGCGCTGCTGCGCGCCGGCGGCGGCCGCTCGCTGCGCATCATGTTCCCGATGATCTCGGAGGTCGCCGAGTTCGATACTGCGAAGGCGATCGTCGAGCGCGAGCTGACCTATCTGCGCCAGCACGGCCACACGCTGCCGGAGCGCGTCGACGTCGGCACCATGCTCGAAGTGCCGGCGCTGCTTTATCAGATGGACGAGCTGCTCGCGAAGGTCGACTTCATCTCGGTCGGCTCCAACGACCTGTTCCAATTCCTGTTCGCGGTCGACCGCGGCAATGCCAAGGTCTCCGAGCGCTTCGACACGCTGTCGACGCCGATCCTGCGGGCGCTGCAGGAGATCGTGCGCAAGGCCAAGGCAGCCAAGCGGTCGGTGTCGCTGTGCGGCGAAATGGCGTCCAAGCCGATCGGCGCGCTGGCGCTGATCGCGCTCGGCTACCGCTCGCTGTCGTTGTCGGCGACCGCCCATGGCCCGGTGAAGGCGATGATCCTCGAGCTCGACGCCGCCAAGGCCGAGACGAAGATGGCCGAGTGGCTGGCGGCACCGGCCGGCAGCTTCTCGATGCGGCAGAAGCTGACCGAGTTCGCCGAGAGCGAAGGCCTCGCGCTGTAGCGGGCCGGTCGCGCGTCGCGTCTTCCGTCCGTATCGTTCGCTCCTAGATTAGATTGCATCATGTCGTCGCTCCCCGAAGCCAAACTGGACGTTCTGCTCGCGCATCATGCCTCGCTGGAGGCGGAGCTGCTCGGCCAGGTCAACTCCGAGCGCTACGTGCAGATCACCCGCGAGCTCGCCGAGCTCAATCCGCTGATCGAGGCGGTGAAGGCTTATCGTGCGGGAGTCAAAGAACTCGCCGACACCGAGGCCCTGATCGCGGACCCGGCCACCGATGCCGAGATGCGCGCGATGGCCGAGACCGAGCGCGACGAGCTGGTCGCGCGCCGCGGCGAGCTGGAGCAGCAGATCCGCGTCGCGCTGCTGCCCAAGGACGCGATGGACGACCGCAACGTCGTGCTCGAAATCCGCGCCGGCACCGGCGGCGACGAGGCCTCGCTGTTCGCCGGCGACCTGTTCCGCATGTATGAGCGCTTCGCTGCCCTGCAGGGCTGGAAGGTCGAGGTGATCTCGGCCTCGGAAGGCACCGTCGGCGGCTACAAGGAAATCATCGCCGAGGTGCAGGGCCGTGGCGCCTTCGCCAAGCTGAAATTCGAATCCGGCGTGCATCGCGTGCAGCGCGTGCCCGATACCGAGACGCAGGGCCGAATCCATACCTCCGCGGCGACGGTGGCCGTGCTGCCCGAGGTCCAGGATGTCGACGTCGACATCAAGCAGGACGATTTGCGCATCGAGACCATGCGGGCGCAGGGCGCCGGCGGCCAGCACGTCAACAAGACGGAATCGGCAATCCGCATCACCCACATCCCGACCGGCATCGTCGTGATGATGCAGGACAGCCGTTCGCAGCATAAGAACCGCGCCTCGGCGATGAACATCCTGCGCTCGCGCATCTACGACGCCGAGCAGCAGAAGCTGGACGCCGCGCGCTCGGCCGAGCGCAAGGAGAAGGTCGGTTCCGGCGACCGCTCGGAGCGCATCCGCACCTATAATTTCCCGCAAGGCCGCGTCACCGACCACCGCATCAACCTGACGCTCTACAAGCTGCCGCAGGTGATCGCCGGTGAGGCCTTGGGCGAGTTGATCGACGCGCTGACGACCGAGCACCAGGCGGCGCAGCTTGCGGCCCAGGGCGCGGCGGCGTGAGGCGCGACTGCGCGCTGCCGGAAACAATGCGACCCTGCCTCGCCACCCACGATGTCGTCCCGGCGAACGCCGGGACCCATAACCACCGGCTTCAGTGGTTGTCACGGAAGGCAACTCCGACCGCCCGTCCCGCTCTTGCACGGCGTATGGATCCCCGCTTTCGCGGGGATGACCCGTGGAGAGAGCGTTCGCGATGACGGAGATCATCGCTGGCGCGACCGTCGATGCGGCGCGGCGGACGCTGGCAGCGCGGTTCGCAGCCGCGGCTCTCGATTCGCCCGAGCTCGACGCGCGGCTGCTCATCGGCCACGTGCTGCAGCTCGACCTGACCGGCCTCGTGGTGCATGGCCAACGTCCGCTCTCCGCTGCCGATGCTGTGCAGCTGGAAACGCTGGTGCAGCGCCGGCTGGCCGGCGAGCCGGTCGCCCGGATTCGCGGCATCAAGGAGTTCTGGGGCCTGGAGCTGGCGCTGTCGGCCGATACGCTGGTGCCGCGGCCGGACACCGAGACCGTGGTCGAGCTCGCGCTGGAGTATCTCGCATCCGGAGGCGACCTGACGCGGCGGCTGCGCATCGCCGATCTCGGCACCGGCTCTGGCGCCATTTTGCTGGCGCTGCTGTCCGAGCTGCCGCACGCCATCGGCATCGGCACCGACATCAGCATCGGCGCGCTTCAGACCGCGCGGCAGAATGCGCGGAGCCACGGGCTTGGCGACCGTGCCGGCTTCGTCGCCTGCTCCTACGCATCAGCCCTCTCAGCTCCTTTCGACCTGATCGTCTCCAACCCGCCCTACATCCCGCGCGATGACATCGGCGATCTCGCCATCGACGTCCGCGCCCACGATCCGCTGCGCGCGCTCGACGGCGGCGCCGATGGACTCGACGCCTACCGGGCCCTGATTCCGCAGGCCGCAGGGCTGCTCGCAATCGACGGCGCGCTGATCGTGGAGGTCGGCCAGGGCCAGAGCGCCGACGTCGCCGGTCTCATGAAACAGGCTGGGTTGGCGGCCGATTCGGCGACCATCAAGGCCGATCTTGGAGGTATTCCAAGGGCAGTCATGGCGCTAAAAAAGGTCCGCTAAAGGCTGGTCGATCCAGAAAAAGCTCTTGGAATATCCCCCGGGAGCGACTACGTTCCTTTCATAGCATCGGCGCAGGCCCCGCTGAGCGGTATTCAAGGAACACCGCCGCGGAGAGAGATGCCAGAGAGCCGCGCCGGGCGATTGGTTCCAGAACGCAGATCTGATGAGCGCGAGAGCCGAGCGGCTGCGCAGCCCACGACTGCAAAGCGAACGAAAGCCTGACTTTGCACTTGAGGTCTTACGCGAAGCAAACTGGGTCGGTCGTGGCGCGTGTCGCCCTGGCTGCCTGATGACGTGGTTCGCCGGCCGAGAGGGCTGGTGGGTGGGGAACGCGTGTTGAACGCGCTTTTGTCGAGCGAATCGGCTGTCGATCACATCGGCATGGATGCGAACCGGCATAGGTCCAGGCCGGCATGTCGGAACCGGCATGCGTCGGATGGCACCCCATGGACCGCGCGCCAAGCGCCCGGGCCGCAATACAGCATTTCACGACGGTATCGGTACTCCGATGACAATTAGTGCTCTGACAATCAGTGCTCCTATCGCAGGGTTGGAATAAAGGCAGGACATGAGAAACGGTCAAAACAACAAGCGGATGCGCAACCGCAACAGCGGCGGGAATAACAACAACAATAACCGGCGCGGCCAGAATCCGCTGACCAGGGTGTTCGAGTCCAACGGGCCGGACATCAAGATCCGCGGCACCGCCTCTCATGTCGCCGAGAAATACGTCCAGCTTGCCCGCGACGCCCGCTCCTCGGGGGATCCTGTTGCCGCCGAGAACTACTACCAGCACGCCGAGCACTATTTCCGCCTGATCGCGGCGGCCCAGGAGCAGTTCCGCCAGAACCAGCCGCAGCCGCGCAGCACCGATGACCTGACCGTCGACGACCTCGACGATGATGGCGAGAGCTTTTCGAATTTCGGCCAGGAGCCCGGCTTCGTTCCTGCCCAGCCGCAACCTCAGCCTCAGCCTCAGCCGTTCATGCGCGAGGGCGGCCAGCGCGAGCGTGGCGACAACCAGCAGCCCTATCAGCGTGATCCGCAGCAGCCGCGTGAGCACCGCGAAGCGCGCGAGCATCGCCAACCCCGAGAGCATCGCGAGCCGAGAGAGCCGCGGGAGCTTCGCGAGCCACGGGAGCCTCGTGAGCAGCGCGACCCCCAGGAGCATCGCGAGCGGGAGCCGCGCGAGCACCGCGAACGTCCCCAGCCCGCCCAGTATCAGCCGCAACCGCAGCCTGTGATCGCCGACAGCGGGGTAGACCGTTTGCCGTCCTTCATCACCGGCCCGCAGCCGCAGATCGCCAGCGCACCGGCGGCCTTC
Organism: Bradyrhizobium sp. SSBR45G; assembly: GCF_030159255.1. Classification (GTDB taxonomy): domain Bacteria; phylum Pseudomonadota; class Alphaproteobacteria; order Rhizobiales; family Xanthobacteraceae; genus Bradyrhizobium. The sequence continues at coordinate 31,915 of NZ_BSCT01000010.1, forward strand.
GAGGGCGCCGCCGAGCGCTATCCGCGCCGCCGCCGCCGTCCGCATGGCCCGCGTCCGGAGGCCGCTGCAGCGGCCCCTGCCCCGAGCGAGGATCTCAATTCCGGCGAGTGATCGTTCCGATCCATCGTGACGTGACGAAGCGGGCAGGCCAAGCGGCCTGCCCGCTTTTTCGTGCGCGCATCAAGATGTCCTCAGCCGGCGCAGATCAGCGCTGGTCATCCGAAGCGGGGTGAGAACTGAGATTGGAGCCTTGCGCTGACGGTGCCGGCGTCAGCACCGGCTCGAGGCGCGGGATCAGCCTGATGCGCTCGCGCCGCGCCGGGATCACGCGATAGACCTGCTTGGTCGCCTCGACGATGTGAACCCCGGCAAACGGCAGCGACAGCGCCGCGCCGACCCGCTCCCAGGCCATCGCCGACTTCAGGAACCAGCCGCCGACCGGCGGCATGAACAGCGCCTCGCCCCAGGCGCTCGGCGTGAACCAGGTCTGCCGCAGCAGTTGGGTGATCTGCGAGCGCGAATAGGGCCGGCCGTGACCGAACGGGGTGTTGTCGGTGCGGGTCCAGACGCCGCGCCGGTTGGGTATCACGATGATCATGCGTCCCGCTGGCGCCAGCACCCGCCACATTTCGCGCAGCAGCCCGGCGGGATCATCCGACATTTCCAGCGCATGCACGATCAGGATACGGTCGACGGCGGCATCCGGCAGCGGCAGCGAGAACTCGTCGACCAGCGAGGCCAGCGTGGGCCGGGCCGTCGGCCACTTCAGCACGCCCTGCGCGGCCGGCATGAAGGCAATGCAACGTTCCGAATCCTCCCGGAACAGGCCCAGATACGGCGTCGGGTAGCCGATGCCGAGCACGCGCTGCCCGGCCGCGCTCGGCCAGCGCGCGCGGATGCCGCGGTTGATCAGGAGCCGGGCGACGATCCCGAGGCGACCCGAATAGAAATTCCGCAGATCGATCACGTCCATGAACATGAATGTACCATGCCGCAGCAGCCCGCCGCGCGCCCAATATTGCGTTGCGCCTGCAGCGTTAACGCCATATCTCTGCCGCCGCGAGATGGCGGAGCACACCGCGACGCTGCGCCCCAGGGCTCCTCTCTCACGACATCTGCCATCACGCGCGGCACGCGTCGTGCCCCGCCCGGTACCGCCGACGGAGACATCATGGCCGCCGACATCCGCGTTTTCACCTGCCTGTCCGACAATTTCGGCTACCTGATCCACGATCCCGTGACCGGCGCCACCGCGTCGATCGACGCCCCCGAAGCCGGTCCGATCGGCCGCCAGCTGGAGGCCGAGGGCTGGACCCTGACCGACATCCTGATCACACATCATCACCACGACCATGTCGGCGGCGTCGCCGCGCTGAAGCAGCGCTATGGCTGCCGCGTAGTGGCACCGCACGACAAGACGACGGCGATCGCCGATGTCGATCTGCGCGTGGCCCATGGCGACGTCGTCAAGATCGGCGACCTGCTCGCACGCGTGCTGGAGACGCCGGGCCACACGCTCGACCACGTGTCCTACGTGTTCGATGCCGACAAGGCCGTGTTCGCCGCCGATACGCTGTTCTCGATCGGCTGCGGCCGCGTGTTCGAGGGCACCTATCCGATGATGTGGGATTCGCTTCTGAAGCTGCGCACGCTGCCCGATGATTTCAGGCTCTATTGCGGCCACGAATACACCGCCTCGAACGTCAAGTTCGCTCTGACCGTCGATCCCGACAACGAGGCGCTGAAGGCGCGCGCCGCCGAGGTTACACGGCTCCGTGCCGCCAACCAGCCCACCATCCCTGTGCTGCTCGGTGCGGAGAAGCAGGCCAACGTTTTTCTGCGCGCCGATGATCCGGCGGTCGCCGTCAGGCTTCGCATGAAGGGCGCCAGCACCGAAGAGGTGTTCGGCGAGCTGCGCGAACGCAAGAACAAGTCGTGAGGCGGGGGTCACGGCAATGACCACGCTCTCCGCCGCCGACATCATCGCGCGTCTCGGCCTGCAGCCTCACCCGGAAGGGGGGCATTTCCGCGAGACGTTCCGCGACACGGCCGTCGACGCCGGGGGACGGGCGGCGTCGACGCTGATCTATTTCCTGCTGGCCCGCGGTGAACGGTCGCATTGGCACAAGGTCGATGCCGTCGAGACCTGGCACTACTATGCGGGTGCGCCACTGACGCTGCGCATGGCCAGCGAAGCTGGCGCGCCACACACGACGACGCTGGGCATCGATCTCGCGGCCGGCCAGCGGCCGCAGGCGGTCGTGCCCGCCCATGCGTGGCAGGCCGCCGAGAGCACCGGCGACTGGACGCTGGTCGGCTGCACGGTCGCGCCGGGTTTTGAATTTGCGGGGTTCGAACTCGCCCCTCCGGGCTGGGAGCCGCCGGTCTGAATCAGGCGCTGGCGCCGGCGACCTTGACGCCGGCCGGCTCGGCGAAGCGCTGACGCTCCTTGGCGAGAAAGCCGGAGATCGCGTCGGCCGGCATCGGCTCGGCGAAGTAGTAGCCCTGGATGTAGTCGGCGCCGAGACGTTTCAGGCAGTCGAGCTGCTCCTTGGTCTCGACGCCTTCGACGACGCAGGAAATCTCCATGTCGGCGCACAGGCCGGTCAGCGACTTGATGATCTTGTGGCTCACCGGATTGGCATTGACGTCGCGCACGAAGCTGCGGTCGACCTTGAGCTTGTCGAGCGGCAGCCGATGGATGTGGCTGAGCGATGAGTAGCCGGTGCCGAAATCGTCCAGCGAGATGCCGCAGCCAAGCGCCTTCAGCGCCGCGATCGACTGCTCGGCGCGGGCAAAATCGAAGGTGACGGCGGTCTCCGTGATCTCGAACTCGATGCGGCGCGGCGCAACGCCGCTGGCCTGGACCACCGAAATCAGCGGCAGGATCCCCTCGGGCGCGCAGATGTCGTGCGCAGAGAGATTGAACGAGATGCGGATGTCGTCGGGCCAGGTCCGCGCCACCGCCAGCGCCTTCACCAGCAGGAAGCGGGTCAGACTGCGGATCACGCCGATCCGCTCGGCCGCCGGAATGAAGCTTGCCGGCGACACCGCACCCAGCTTGGGACTGCGCCAGCGGGCCAGCACCTCGAAGCCGGTGGTGCGTGAATTCGTGGCGTCCATGATCGGCTGGAACGCGAGACCCATCTCGCTTTCGAAATCGGCCGTGCGCAGCAGGTGCTCGATCACGCTGCGGCTGCGGATCTCCGCCTCCAGCTCGCTCGAGAAGATGATGGCCTGGCCGCGGGCGCGGCGCTTGGCGTGGTAGAGCGCGTAGTCGGCGCACTCATAGAGCGCGTCCGCGGCCGTGGCCGAGCGCGGATAGAGCGCAAACCCGGTCGAGCACGACAGGCCGGTATGCGTCGTGTCGAACTGATAGGGCAGCTTGATCAGATCGGTGATCTGGCGCCCGAGCGTCAGCAGGTCGTCGTCGGTCGGATTGCCGATGACGACCAGGCCGAACTCGTCGCCGCCGAGGCGGGCCAGATGGACCTGGGAGCCGCGGGTTTCGCAGACATCACGGATACGGCGGGCAGCTTCCATCAGGACGCGATCGCCGACCGTGTGGCCATAGGTGTCGTTGATCGGCTTGAAGCCGTCGAGATCGATGATGCCGACCGCGAGCCGCGTGCCGTCACGCTCGGCCTCGGCGAAGGCATGGGTGAGCTCGGAGAAGAAGCGCCGCCGGTTTGGAAGGTCGGTCAGCGAATCCAGATTGGCGAGACGGAAGTTCTCGTCGGACAGCGCCTGTGTCGCCGCCTGCTCGGCGAGCAGCGACTTGCGGCTGGCGACCAGCGCGGCGAAGTCGCGGTAATAGATGAACAGCACCGTGACCATGGCGCCGGACACCAGCAGCTGATTGACCGCGATGGCCCGCAGCGCATGGACGCCGGTGGCCATGAAGAAGATCACATAGGGAACGATCACCACGAGGGTCACGATCAACGCCGCCGATCGCAGATGCATCAGGCAGAAGATGATGCCGATGACCGTGACGGCCATGTAGAACGCGACCTGCCCCTGGGCAAACGGATCGCCATAGGGGAACAGCGCGAACGACCAGACGACGAACAGCGCTCCGATCGGCCCGGCAATCCGGTTGGTGACGCGCAGATTGTGCAGCACCTCGGCGTCGCTGACAGCGCTGTCGTTCTGGCGCAGCCACCACAGCATGCGAACGCCGGTGATGGTCGTGAGCAGCGCCGGGACCGAAACGGTTAGCAATGTCGGCGCCAGCGGCAGGAACGTATAGGCGAGCGCAAGGCTGTTGGTGATCAGAATGAAATAAAGCAGCGGAACCTGCTTGGAGAAGGCCTGGAACTGGGCGCGCGTCAGCTCGGGATTGTCCGCGGGCACGCGAAACAAGTTCCCCGCGCGAGCGATGTAACGTCTCACGTCCGGCATCCGCCGCCCCATTGCCACTCTCATTCGTGGCCAGTCTTGCGCATGCCGGGTAAAGGCCACGTTAGGTGCAGATGGGCGGGGGCCTAATCGACGGTTGCAATCTACCGGCCGATGACTGCCATCGGCTTCTCGATTAAGCACGCAGCAAGGATAACAAGCGGATTCGTGCGGCAACGCCTGAGGCGTACGCCCGAACGCCATGAACCGGGATGCTCGACTCGTGCCGGAAGTCCCTCGCGCTCAGCGACGGCGCAGAAGAAACAGGTCCTTGGCTGCGATCAGGCCACCGCCTGCGATGAGCAGCGCGGCGAGCGCGACCGCAGCGCTCGGCCGGGCGTAGCCGGCGAGAATGAGGAAGGCGGTCGACAGTAGCGGCGTGGCATAGGACGCCGCACCGAGTACGCGGATGTCGCCGCGCTTCATGCCGACATCCCAGGCGTAGAACGCAGCACCGACGGGGCCAATGCCGAGGCCGGCGACTGCAAGCCACTGAATTGCGCCATCAGGCCAGACCGTCGGCTCGACTGCGGCATGCACCACGGCCGCGAGCAGCGAGGTTGCGAGGCAGAAGCCGGCGACGGCGTCGGTCGGCACCGCTTTGAGGCGGCGTGACAGCACCGAATAGATCGCCCAAACGAACGCCGCGACGAAGGCCGCGGCCAACCCCGGCAGCTGGCTCGCGGCGAAGCTCGCGCCATTGCCGGCGAACAGCAGCGCGGTGCCGACGAGGCCGAGCACGGCCCCGATGACGTGGTGGATCGCCAGCCGCTCACCGGGCAGCAGGGCCGAGAACAGGACGATCAGCAGCGGCCAGAGATAGTTCAACAGCCCGGCTTCCGCCGGCGGCGCGAAGCGCAAGGCCAGGAAATACAGCGCGTGATAGCCGAACAGCCCGCCGACCCCGACCGCCCAGGCCGCCACCGGCTGCCGCAGCACCTGCAGCCCGTCCGGCCGGCGGAACAGCGCGAGCAGGCCGACCACACCGCCAACAGCAAAGGTCATGGCCGCAAGCTGGAAGGCGGGGATCGTGCCGGTCGCCACCGTCAACAACGCGAGCAGCGACCACATCATGATCGCGGTCAGGCCGATCAGGGTCGCAGTTCGCTGTGACATCGGGGTCAGGCTCCGTCGCGGCCGGTCGATGGCGGCCATTCACGCGTCGCCCACGGCGAGCAACATGGCGGGCAACCCCAGAGACGTGAATGCCCGCGACGAGCGCGGGCATTCGTTGTCTTAACCGCAGACGGCGTCGGGAAGCAACGCCGACGACGACGGGATCACGCCATGTACTGGCCGCCGTTGACCGACAGTGTCGAGCCGGTGATCGCGCCGGCCTCATCGGCGGCAAGGAACACGACGGTGCGCGCGATCTCCTCGGGCTCGCCGAGGCGGCCGACGGGGATCAGCGGCAGGATGGACTTCTCGAGCACGTCCTTCGGCACCGCCTGCACCATCTCGGTGTTGATATAGCCGGGGCAGATCACGTTGACGGTGATGCCGGCCTTGGCGGTCTCCAGCGCCAGCGCCTTGGTGAAGCCGATGTCGCCCGCCTTCGCGGCGGAGTAGTTGACCTGGCCGAACTGGCCCTTCTGGCCGTTGATCGAGGAGATGTTGATGATGCGGCCGAACTTGCGCGCGCGCATGCCCTCGATGACCGGGCGGGTCATGTTGAACAGCGAGCCGAGATTGGTGTTGATGACGGCGCTCCACTGCTCGAGCGTCATCTTGTGAAAGGCGCCGTCGCGGGTGATGCCGGCATTGTTGATCAGCACGTCGATCGGCCCGAGTTCGGCTTCGACCTTCTTGATCCCTTCGGAGCAGGCGTCGAACGAGCTGACGTCCCATTTGTAGACGGGGATCTCGGTCTCGCTCTTGAACTTCTCCGCAGCGGCATCGTTGCCGCCGTAATTCGCTGCGACCTTGTATCCCGCCGCCTTCAGCGCCTTGCTGATTGCAGCGCCGATCCCGCGCGTTCCCCCCGTCACCAACGCTACACGTGCCATGTCGAATCCTTCCCTCGATGACTGTTCGCACGACGACAACCTCTGGATGCCGGCGTGCATACCCGTTGTTATTGGATCACGTCCGTCCTTGCGGCAATCATCTCACCACCGGGACGTCCATGTTCAACTGCATTTTTTTAGTAGCCGATTATGCGACGTGTTTGACGGACATCAAGAACAAAACGCCCGGCGAAATCGCCGGGCGTTGATCTTTAGTTGAGGCGGATGCGATTGCGAAGGCCGAACGGTTCGCAATCCGTGCCGTCTTTTTAGTCGCGTGCGACGCACAGCGCGATGCCCATGCCGCCGCCGATGCACAGCGTGGCAAGACCTTTCTTGGCGTCGCGCTTCTGCATCTCGTGCAGCAGGGTGACAAGCACGCGCGCGCCGGAGGCACCGATCGGATGGCCGATGGCGATGGCGCCGCCGTTGACGTTCACCTTCGACGTATCCCAGCCGAGATCCTTGTTGACGGCGCAGGCCTGCGCCGCGAACGCCTCGTTGGCCTCGATCAGGTCGAGGTCGGCAATCGTCCAGCCGGCCTTCTTCAGCGCCGAGCGCGAGGCCGGAATCGGCCCCGTGCCCATGATCTTCGGATCGACGCCGGCCTGGCCCCAGGAGACGATCCGCGCCAGCGGCGTCTTGCCTTCCTTGGCCGCCTGCTTGGCGGTCATCAGCACCACGGCCGCGGCGCCGTCATTGATGCCCGACGCGTTGCCGGCCGTCACCGTACCGTCCTTCTCGAACGCCGCGCGCAGCTTGCCCATCGCCTCGACCGTCGCGCCGTGACGCGGATATTCGTCGGTATCGACCACGGTGTCGCCCTTGCGGCCCTTGATCGTCACCGCCGTGATCTCGTCCTTGAACCTGCCGGACTTCTGTGCGGCCTCGGCCTTGTTCTGCGATGCAACCGCGAACTCGTCCTGCTGCGCGCGCGTGATCTGATACTGCTTTGCAACGTTCTCGGCGGTGTTGCCCATGTGATAGCCGTTGAAGGCATCCCAAAGGCCGTCCTTGATCATCGTATCGACGAGATCGAGCGAGCCCATCTTCACGCCGGCCCGCAGATATTGCGCGTGCGCCGCCATGCTCATCGATTCCTGGCCACCCGCGACCACGATGTCGGAGTCACCGTTCTTCAGCGCCTGGTACCCGAGCGCCACGGAGCGCAGGCCGGATCCGCACAGCTGGTTGATGCCCCAAGCCGGGCTGTCGACCGGAATGCCGGCCGCGATCGAGGCCTGGCGCGCCGGGTTCTGGCCCTGCGCCGCGGTCAGGATCTGGCCCATGATGACCTCGGAGACGCGGCCGGGCTCGACCCCGGCGCGCTCCAGCGCGGCCTTGATGGCGATAGCGCCCAGCTCATGGGCCGGAACACTGGCAAAGGCACCGTTGAAGCTTCCAACCGGGGTGCGGGCGGCGCTGACGATGACGACATCGTCTGACATGGGCATCTCCTGAGGTTCTTGATCTTGGGACGTGAAAGCGAGGGCTTGAGAGCTTGGGAGGTATTTGAAATGAAAACGAGTTTTTCAATTCACGGTCGTGCCGGCCGTCCGCAAGCCCCGGATTGGCAGTCGCGCAACCTTCGCTCATCATCCTGTTAACGTCGTTGCGACATGTCAATTGGCGGCAACAGCAATTCCTGCTGCGGCGCATTCAAAATGGGATGGTTGGCCGTTTCATGGGCAAGAATTCTGCTGTCCGATTAACCGTTCCGCACAAAACCGTAGCCGAACTCGCTCGAAAGTGATTACGTTATTGCATTGCGTAGCTCGTTTGCCCTGCGGTAGCGCCGCCGGGTTCCCTGTATCTCGGTTTGCATGTGTGAGCTCCATGGCGAAATCTGACCAACCCACCACAATCAAAAAATACGCGAACCGGCGGCTCTACAATACCGGGACGAGTACATACGTCACCCTCGAGGATCTCGCCTCGATGGTTAAGAACGGCGAAGATTTCCTGGTCTACGACGCCAAGACAGGCGACGACATCACACGCTCCGTGCTCGCGCAGATCATCTTCGAGCAGGAGAACAAGGCCGGACAGAACCTGCTGCCCACCACCTTCCTGCGCCAGCTGATCCGCTTCTACGGCGACAGCATGCAAATGGTGGTGCCAAAATACCTTGAACAGTCGATCGACACGCTGACCCGGGAGCAGGAGAAGTTCCGCAAGCAGATCGCCGACACCTTCAGCGGGACGCCGTTCGCGCCGCTCGAGGAGCAGGTGCGCCGCAACATGGAGCTGTTCCAGCAGACCTTCTCGATGTTCAAGCCGTTCGCGCCTGCGGCCGTGCGCACTGAGGAGAAGGCCGCAGAGCCGGCCGCCGCAGTGGAGGACAACATCGACGACCTGCGCCGGCAGATGAGGGACATGCAGGAGAGACTCGACCGCATATCCGAGCCCAAGAAGGACGAGTGAGAGGATCATTCTCGAGAGACCCCACGCGAGTGGGCGTCTCTCGACCCATGGTCCGGACGCGAGGGGGTCCCTCAGGCCCGCCGTCATCACGCCTCTGCTTCGGAAAGTCGCCAAGCCCCCTGAGAACCCCGAGCAGCGCGTCGTGCCCGTCGGCACCAGCCTTGGCCAGCAGACGCCGGTCATGCGCCTGCACTAGCGCATCGGCTTTGCTCAGCAGCGCTTCGCCATCCGCAACGTCAGCCTCCAGGTCACTACGATCACGACATTCGGTCGCGGCGGCGGCAGGAGCACGCTCTGATCTTCCCGTCGAAGTTCTGGCATGGCGCGCGGCCGGCGAACTACCTGCGCGTCAGCTCGCCGCGGGCAAAGCAAGATCGCCGCCGGGCACCCAAGGCCGCTCGACGGCCGCCAGACCGATGAGCCGGCCCTGGATGTAGTCGCAACCCCAATCCCGTAGCAGCGCCGCCGACGCCTCGTCCTGGACCCACTCGGCGACGGTCTTGATCTGGAGCCGTCGCGCGAGCTCGACCAGCGTCTGCACGAAGGCGCGGTCGTCGGCCGAGCGGACGAGGTTCTGCACGAAGGCGCCGTCGATCTTGACGATGTCGACGCCGAGCTTGCGCAGGTTGCGGAACGAGGTGTGTCCCGCGCCGAAATCATCGATCGCGATCCGGCTGCCGAGATCCTTCAGCCGCGTCACGAAGCCGCGGAGATCGTCGATGTCCTGGATCTCGACCGTCTCGGTGATCTCGACGATCAGCCGCTCGGCGACACCGGGGTGGGCACGCATCATGGATTCGATCGAGGCCCACCAGTCCGGATCCATCGTCGTCTCCGGGGAGATATTGAGGCTCAAGGTCACGTTCGGCGAGCTCGCAAGCTCGGCGACGACGAGCTCCAGGATGCGATGGTCCACCAGGCGGATCAGGCCGAGACGTTCCGCGACCGGCACGACATCCGGCGCCAGCAGAGCGCGACCGTCATCCTGCCGCATCCGCACCAGGCACTCATAGAAGGCGGGCGCGAGCGTATGCGCGTTCACCACCGGCTCGAACGCCGTGACGACGCGCCGCTCGTTCAGTGCAGTGACGATCTCGTCGGTGACGCGGATGTTGACCTTGCGCTGCGCGTCGCGCTCGACATTCGGCCGCCAGGTCGAGAACGACCCGATGCGGCGTCGCTTGGCGGCGTCGAGCGTCTCATGGGCGCGATTGACTGCCTCCTCGACGGAGCGGGCATGGCGCGGCACGCTGACCGCACCGATCGTGGCGGTGACGGCGACCGGACCTGACTTGGTCGGCACCACCTCGTCGCGGACCACCGCCAGGAAGCGTTCGGCGGCGACGGTCATGTCGTCCATCGTGCAGTTCTTCAGAATCAGCCCGAACTTGTTGCCCGAGAAGCGGCCGAGCGAGTCGCCGCCGCGCAGCCGCGCCCGGATCCGCTGGGCGATTTCCAGCACCACGCCATCGGCGACGTCGAAGCCGAAAGCGTCATTGATGCGGGCGAGATGGTCGATGCCGACCAGCATGAAGGCACAGGAGAACCGGAAGCGCTGCGATTCCTCGATCACCTCGGCAAGGGTGGCGAGCAGATGGGTACGGTTCAACTCGCCGGTCAGCGGGTCGTGGCGCGACAGCTTCAGCAGCTGCTCCTCCCGGGCGTGGCGCTCATTGTTGATCCGGACGATGCCCTGCGCGCGTGATGGCCGCCCGTCGGAGCCCGCGAACCAGCAACCGGTCTCCTCGACCCAGATCAGCGGCGCGCCGGCGTGCGTCCGCACGCCATATTCGATCCGGTAGGGCGTGCCGCCGAGACCATGCATCGGCGTCGCCTGCCGCATCACCTCGGAGCGGATGCCGCGGTCCGGCTCGATCAGCTTGCCGAACTCGGTGCCGTTGCACAGCTGCGGCAGCGGCACGTCGGCAAACACCGCGCCGACGTGATCACTCCAGACGATGACGTCGCTCGCCAGATCCCAGACGAACGCCGCTTGGCCCAGCGACGCCAGGATCATCGAGGTCTGTGGCAAATCGGATGTCAAGATCGCCTCGTTTCGGAACAAGCCGGCGCGGCCCGGCGTCGATTTCAGGACGGCCGCCACCTACCCGCGCGAGCGGAGGCGGCAAACTTCGCGAATCAGACTACGCATCTCTGGTTAACGGAGAGCATGCCGACACGACAGGCGCGCGTCCGAACCGCGTCAACCATGTTGCAATGTCCCGCGGCCGTTGCGCTTCGGACGGCATCGGCCTTGCGAGTTGGAGTGGCGAAAGGATCCGGCGTCCCATATCGTGACATCTGCGCCGGTGATGGTTGGACAATGTTAACGATTGATCAGGGCGGGGACGGCCTGGACGGATCGGAGGAGCGCTCGGTGGTGCTGCTGCCGGCTGGCACGCGCGACCAGGGTCGCCCGCACGTCCTGCGCGCGGCCCGCCCCGACGCCGGCTTCGTCACCCATCTGATCGCGACCGCCGAACAGTTGCCGCAGACCCGCACGCTGCGGCGCGCGGCGCCGGCCGACGTGCACAGCGCCTATGCCGCGAGGCTCCAGCCGGTGAAGCAGGCCGGCGGGCGGACCCGTCAGGTCGCCTGATTCGGCTCGCGCCGGTGCGTCAGGTCTTCGGCGTGTCGGTCTTGAGAGGCTCTTCAGCGGTGGGAACGGCAGCCGCGCCCTGCAGCTCCGGAGCTGCCACCTTCGGCTCGGCCGGGGCCGGCCGGGGCACCGAACGATCGAGCAGCACCGATTCGGCGACCGAGGCCGCAGCCGGCACGGCGTCGCTGGGTTCCACGACGAGGGGATCCTCGACGAGCGGTTCCTCGACGGCGGGGGGCGAATCAGCCGGGGGCGGAGGCGCGGTCGGCTCCTGAACTTCCGCCCTGACCGGTTCTTCGGCCGGCTCGGGATGGGACACCGGCTCTTCGACGGGGACCGGCACGGGAGCCGGCGTTGCGACAACGGCGCGGTCGCGGCGCTTGGTGCGCAGCGAGATGCCGCCGAAGAAGTCGACCATCGACAGCAGGGTCAACAGCAGGAACGTTGAGTTCCCGAACTTCGGCCACATCACGAATTCGGCCGCGGCGCCGCCGAACACCAGCAGCGACAGCAGGTGGTCGGTCAGATATTTGCCGTTCGGCTTCGCCGCCTTGATCACCTCGAGCAGCAGCAGCAGCACGCCCAGCGCCAGCAGCATGTCGCCGAGCGAAATCGTCCAGACCTCGCCGGACGGAAGCTGGAGGCGCAGCAGCGTCTCGCTGAACGCGACCCCCGGCATCAGGAAGACGATCATGTTGTAGATCGCCAGGGGGATCAGCAGCAGCGGGAAACCGACCATGGACATCGGTTAAAGCCTTGGGTGGCGCGGGCGGCTGCCCGGCGCAAGATCAACTGGTCCGACGAGAAGATACGACGGCGCGACGGGATAACGCAGCACTCATGCATAACGGTCCCGGCGAATCACGTCGCACGGGACCGATTTCAACCCCATCGATGGCCGAATTCGGGCAGCTTGCAAAGCCGCCCGCGCGGACAATCAGGCGTCTTTCTTCTTCAGGACCTGGCGGCCCTTGTACATGCCGGTCTTGAGGTCCAGGTGGTGCGGACGACGCAGCTCGCCGGAGTCCTTGTCCTCGACATAGGTCGGCTTCTTGATCGCGTCAGCCGAGCGGCGCATGCCGCGGCGCGACGGCGAGGTTTTTCTTCTGGGGACGGCCATATCGGTATCCTCTAGGGGTATTCGGAAGGCATCGTCCGCAACGGGACGGCTGCAGCCATGAAGCTGGCGAGCCAGGATGCCGATCAAGGCCGCGCTTATAGAGGATGGGGTCCGGCATGGCTAGGGCTCTCCGAGGCATTTTTGGCCAAATTTGCGTCGTCCCTGCCCTCACCGCCGGTCGCTCCAGCAGGTCTGCAAGCCCTGGGCCTGAGCCCTCATCATGTAGGTCGCCGACAGCCGGCGAACGCCCGGACCGGGCGTGCGGGCGCTGCGCCGGACCGGGTTCGGCAGGATCGAGGCCAGCAGCGCCGCCTCGCGCGCCCCCAAGCCGGCGGCGGAGCGGTTGAAGGCGTAATTCGCCCCGGCTTCGACGCCGAACTGCCCTGCCGGGCCGAGCTCGGCGATATTGAGGTAGATCTCCAGAATGCGCCGCTTGCTCAGCACGAGGTCGATCCACAGCGCCAGCGGCAGCTCCAGCGCTTTTCGGACATAGCTGCGGCCCTGCCACAGGAACAGGTTCTTGGCGACCTGCTGGGTGATGGTCGAGCCGCCCCTCGAGACCTCGCCATCCTCGGCGTCATCCATGACCTCGCGCAGCGCCCCCCAGTCGATGCCGTGATGGCTGCAGAATTTGGCATCCTCGGCCGCCACCACCGAGCGCGGCAGGTACGGCGACATGGCGGCGAGGTCGATCCAGTGCCGCGTGACGGGCTGGCCGGTCACCGACCGCCACAGCATCAGGGTCGAGCCCGGGTGACCCACGGCATAGAACGGCGTCAGGACATAGGGCACGAGCAGCACCAGCACGACGATCAGGAGGATGGTTCTGACGGTACGCAAGGGCAGTCGCCGCTCGGTTGGAACCACCGCGGGGGTGGCCGGTACGGCCGGATTATCCGACATCTCCATCACGTTTCCTGCTTTTTTCCATCCTTGCGGCCGAAAGCCGCCGCCGTCCCCGCAATTGACGAAGTCGCCGCCATCAACGATTGTCCGGCGAATTTTGCCCCTGGAGCTCTTCTTAAATGACTGCGACGGCCCTCACCGACTTCACCAAACGCCTGGACAAGACCGCTGAGGAGACCGAAGCCCTGCTCGGCGAGCTCCTCGGCGATGCGCCGCTGGCGGACGAGATCGCCAGGCCGACGCGGCTGATCGAGTCGATGCGCTATTCCAGCCTCGGCGGCGGCAAGCGGCTGCGCCCCTTCCTGGTGGTCGAGAGCGCCGCCGTGTTCGGGGTTCCCCGCAAGGGCGCGCTGCTGGCCGGCGCGGCGCTGGAATGCATCCATTGCTACTCGCTGATCCATGACGACCTGCCGGCGATGGACAATTCCGACCTGCGGCGCGGACGTCCGACGCTGCACAAGGTCTACGACGATGCGACCGCGATCCTGGCCGGCGATGCGCTGCTGACGATCGCCTTCGACATCATCACCCGCGACGAGATCCATCCCGACGCCGGCGTCCGCCTGGCGCTGACCCGGGCGCTGGCCCGCTGCGCCGGTGTCGGCGGCATGGCCGGCGGCCAGATCCTCGACCTCGCCGGCGAGGGCCGGTTCGGCGACAGCGGCCCCGTCGACGTCGCACGCGTCCAGCAGATGAAGACCGGCGCCCTGCTCCGCTTCGGCTGCATCGCCGGCGCCCTGCTCGGCCAGGCCGCGGCGGCCGAGTACCAGGCGCTCGACGATTACGGCCGCGCGCTCGGCGAGGCCTTCCAGATCGCCGACGACCTGCTCGACGTCGAGGGCGATGCCGCGACGCTCGGCAAGCCGGCCGGCGCCGACGCCGAGCTCGGCAAGACCACCTTCGTCACCCAGCTCGGCATCGAGGGCGCCAGGCAGCGCGTGCGCGACCTCTTGGCCCGCGGCGACGCCGCGCTGTCGATCTTCGGCGCCAAGGGCGACGTGCTGCGCGCCGCCGCGCATTTCGTCGCCGAGCGCAAGAGCTGAGTCGAGGCGTTGGCCGGACTCCATCCCGACGACCCGGACCTCGCCCGCTTCGCAAGGCTGCCGGCCCCGCTTCGCGTCGTCTATGCGCGGCCGCGCACCTTCGTCTCGCTGGGCATCGCGATCGTCGCGTTCTTCCTTCTGCCGCCGGCGCTGCGGCTGATCACGCGGCTCCTGATCAGCTGGGACATCTTCACCGCGATCTACCTCGTATTGGTCGCGGTGATGATGCTTCGCTGCGAGCACCAGCACATCCGCCGCAAGGCGATCATGCAGGACGATGGCCGCTTCGTGATCCTGCTGGTGACGGCGCTCGGCGCCTTCGCCAGCATCGCCGCAATCGTGCTCGAGCTCGGCGCCTCCAAGCGTGACGCCTCGGCGCTGACGCTGGCGCTGCTCACCGTGTCGCTGTCCTGGGCCGCGGTGCATGCGACTTTCGCCCTGCACTACGCCCATGACTACTACCGCGGCGCCAAGCCGGGGGGCCTGCAATTTCCCAGCGGCGACAAGGACGAGCACGCCGACTACTGGGACTTCGTCTACTTCTCCTTCATCATCGGCATGACCGCCCAGGTCTCCGACGTCGGCATCACCGACAAGGTCATCCGCCGCACCGCGACCGTCCACGGCATCATCTCGTTCATCTATAACACCGCACTCGTCGCCCTGATGGTCAACATCGCCGCGAGCGCGATCTCGTCCTGATCAGTTGCACACCTCGGCGCTGGCGTTGTTGCCCGGGCCACCGCCGCCGCGAAATTCGAGCCGGCAGCCGGGCCTGACGGCGCGGCACAGATAGGCGTCGCAATAGACCTGGCCTGACGACGGTCTGGGACGGGCCTGCGCCTGCGGCTTCGGCGGGGCAATGCTGGGCGCCATCCCGATGCCGACGCCGAGACCGCCACCACCCACACCGACCCCAACGCCGACGCCCACGCTAGGAGCGGGCAACGGCATGCTGGGCTCGGGAACGGCGCGGGCACGGCGGCGCGACGGCGCGTCCTCGTCGTCGTTATTGTCGCGCTTGGCGACCGGCTTCTTCTCGCGCCGCTTCTCGCATTCGTTGTCGTCGTTCACGAACGAGCCCTCGGCACAGACGATGCGGGTGCAGCGATCGCCATCCGATTGATAGCCGTGCTGGCAGACCAGCGGGCAGACGCGGGCCTGCTTGAGCTTGATGGCCTGGAGCGCATCGGCCGAGGCGGCCTGGGTGTCGAGCCTGGTGCCGGCATAGCGGTTGAACTGCGACAGCGAACGGCGCGAGGCCGAGCCCCAGTCGCCATCGGCATCCTCGGTAAGGCAGCCGACGCGGCGCAGCTCGAGCTGCACCGACTTGGCCAGGTCAGCGGGTTGCGAGGCCGGGGTCAGCGAAGCGACCTGCGGTCCCTGCGGCGAGACTGGAGCGGCCGGCGAGGTTGCCGCGCGCGGATTGTCGACAGCCGCGAGCTGCTGCTCCTGCCGCTTCCTTTCGGCGTCGGCCGCCTGCTGCTGCGCCAGCTGATTGGCCTTCTCGGCCACCAGACGCGCCTGCTCGGCCGCCTTGGCTTCGGCCTCGGCCTTGGCGAGAGTATCCTTGCGCGCACCCTCCGCCGCGAGCCGCGCCCGCTCGGCCTCGGTCGCACGCGCCTTCTCGGACGCGGCGGCGCGATTTTCTTCGGCGGTCAGCTTTTCGAGCTGCAGCTTGGCGAGGCTGGCATAGAAGCCGTCAGGGTATTGCGCCAGGAACGCGTTCAGCGCGCCCTTGTTGCCGACCTGCATGGCGAGCTCGTAATCGCGCCGGGTGTCGGCCTGCGGGCTGGGAGCCGGCGCAACCGGCATCTGCGTCACCACCCGCGGCACGCCCGGAACCAGCGGCACGTCCTCGCCGCCGAGCGAGCCATAGACGAACGGCTCCTGGCGGTTGGCGGTCGATTTCAGCACCTCGTCGCGGACGAAGCCGAACGCCTTGCGGACGTCGAGCCCGGGGGTCGCGATGTGCCGCGACAGCGCCAGCGTGAACGGTGAGTTCTTGCCATCGCCGTCCTGCGCGGTCGAGCCGGCCTTGGCGGAATAGGCGACCAGCGTGTTCGGGCTGGTCGGCTCGACCTTGGCGAGGCCGCGGCCGAGGCTGCGCGTCGCCACCGTCCGCTGCATGTTGCGGGAGAACGGATTGTCGCGGCAGGCATCGAGAATGACCAGCCGCAGCTTCTTGGCGGGCTCGACCGCGACCAGGATACGATCGAGCGACAGCGTCTCGTCATAGACGTCGGTGTCGCGTTCGAGCCGGGCGTCGATCGGGATCAGATAGTTGGAACCTTCGACCTCCATGCCGTGGCCGGCATAATAGACCACGGCGATGTCGGCATCGCGGGCGGCGTCGGCGAAATCGCGCAAGGCGCGCCGCGTCTCCCGCGCGGTCAGGTCGCGGCGGTAGTCGACGACGTCGAAGCCGGCATTCTTGAAGGTCGCCGTCATGACGGCGCCGTCATTGGCGGGGTTCGTGAGCTGCGGCACGTTCTGATAGGCGGAGTTGCCGATCACGAGCGCCACCCGCTTCTCCGCGAGCGCGGGGTGGCCGGCCAGCAGCAGCGCTGCCGCCAGGATGTAACCGCCCAATCGAACTGACCAAGACATCGTACCTTCCCCATGCCGCCGGGAGACCTGCTGGGACCTGCCTATCAGAGGACAGCCCATTCGGCTTGTGATCGGGATCACGCAGATTTATTCCCGATCGAGTTGGCCTCGGCCATTATAGTCTGTCGCTGGCGCAATGACGCCAGTTCATGCCTTGCCAAGCGCGGTTTTGCATCGAAAATGCGATCCTTGTTTGTCCGGGTTCCCAGGGAGTTGGCCGTGAGCGCAGACCGTTCCACCGTCGAGGCCGTCGTGCAGGGCTATTTCGATGCACTCTACGAAGGCGACGCCGACAAGCTGGGCGCGGTCTTCCACCCCAGCGCCGACCTGCGCTGGGTCGAGAACGGCGAGCTCAAGATCCTGACCGTGCCGGACTGGCTGGCCTGGGTGCGCAAGCGCCCCTCCGCCAAGGGCGAAGGCAAGCCGCGCGAGGACTTCATCGTCACCATCGACCGTTCGGACGACAAGACCGCCTTCATCAAGGTGCGCTGCCAGCTGCCGCCGCGCTATTTCACCGACTATCTGGTGGCGATGCGGCTGAGCGACGGCTGGCAGATCGTGTCGAAGTCCTACCGCTACGATCTCCGGGACTGAGCCAGGCGCTTCGACGCCCGGCTGTTTCAGATGGAAGCTCAATTCCAGATATTCCTGATCCTGCTGGCCGTGCTGGCGGGAACCGCCCTGATCGCGCGGCGCGCCAACCTCGCGCCGGCGATCCTCATGATGCTCGCCGGGATCGCGCTCGCCTTCGTGCCGACGATGCCGGCGTTCGCGCTGCCGCCTGAGCTCGTGCTGCTGGTGGTGCTGCCGCCGCTGATCTACTCGTCGAGCGTCGCGATGAGCTGGCGCGAGTTCAAGCGCAATTTGCGGCCGATCGTGCTGCTGGCGGTGGGCTGCGTGCTCTTCACCGCGTCTGCCGTGGCGGCGGCGACCCACTATCTTCTCGGCCTCCCCTGGAGCATCGGCTTCCTGCTCGGCGCCATCGTGGCGCCGCCCGACGTCGTGGCGCCGCTCGCCATCGCCCGCCGGCTGCATCTGCCGCGCCGGGTCATGGTGATCCTCGAAGGCGAGGGCCTCGCCAATGACGCGACCGCGCTGATCCTCTATCGCTTCGCGGTGGCCGCGATCACCACCGGAGCGTTCTCGCTGCCGGTCGCAGCCGGTGAATTCGCCGCGATTGTGGTCGGCGAGATCGCCTTCGGCATCGGTGTCGGCTGGCTGATGCTGCGCGCCCGCCACTATGCGCGCGACCCGCAGGTCGAGATCACCCTGTCCGTGCTGACGCCCTACCTCGCGTTCTGGATCCCCGAGCATGTCGGCGGCTCCGGCGTGATCGCGACGGTGGCCTGCGGCCTCTACATGAGCTGGAACGGACCGTTGTGGATCTCGTCGGCGACCCGTCTGCAGGGCGTCTTCTTCTGGGACCTCATGATCTATCTGATCGAGGGCATGCTGTTCCTGCTGACCGGCTTCCAGATGCGGCTGATCTATGAGAAATCGAAGGTCTTTCCGCTCGATGAGATCATGATCGCGACCGCCCTGGTGCTCGCCATCGTCGTCATCGCGCGCTTCGCCTGGACCTTTCCGGCGACCATCCTGCCGCGCCTGCTGAGCCCTTCGCTGCGCGCCCGCGATCCGCTGCCGCCGTGGCGCCAGACCTTCATCATCGGCTTCACCGGCGTGCGCGGCACGGTCTCGCTCGCGACCGCGCTGGCGCTGCCGTTGACGCTCTCGACCGGCGATGCGTTTCCCTATCGCGAGCAGATCCTGTTCATCGCCTTCGGCGTGATCTTCTTCACCCTGATCGGGCTCGGCCTGACCCTGCCGGCTGTCGTGCGCTGGCTTGGAGTCGGCAACCAGGGCCGCGCTGAGCATCAGCGCGAGCATGAGCACGAGATCGCGGCCCGGCGCGAGGCGCTCGACAGCGCCCTGCGCTCGCTCGAGACGATGACGAACGATCGCGAGCTGTCGGACGAGGTGGTGCGGCTGCTGCGGGCGCGCCATGAGGTGCGGACCAACCAGTTGCCGGAGGGGCTCAAGCCGGACGACAACGACGCATCCGCGCTCGGCATCGAGCTGACGCGCGAGCTGATCACGGCGGAACGCAAATTCATCCATGTGATGCTGCGCGATGGCAAGATCACCGACGAAACCCGCCGCCGCATCGAGCGCGACCTCGATCTGGAGGAAGCGAGCCTCGCCAACCGATCGTATGGCGAGCTGCCGTTGTAGGGTGGCCGCCGTTGGCAGGAGTGAGTTGGGAGTCTGCCTCTCCACATTCAGTTTCGTCCCGGCGCACGCCGGGATCCATAACCACCGGCCGTCATGGCGACGAAGGCTGGCCACTCCAGCGTGCCTCACATTCCCTCCTGGGAGTATGGGTCCCGGGTCGGCGCGACGCCAACGCATGCGCGTTGGCATCGCTTGCCCGGGACGACAGCTGAATTCGTGGCAAGCGTTCTCATCCTCGCGCCCGCTTTTCGCGTCCGAGTGTTGATCATCTCGTCGCCCTCTCTCATCGGAGGGCGCAGGGAAGGCCGGGCCTCGGCTGAGGCCCGTGGCCCGCCTGCGGAAAAAAATGCAGGCGGCAGGTACCACAGGTTCAGCCGGACAAGACCCGGCCCTCCCTGCGCAATGGTTTTAACGGCTGCTTCGCACTCTCCCCGGGGACCGGGCTGTCTTGCCCCCGTCACCAGCGGATCATCACCGCCAGCTTGGCATCAGCATCGGGATGTCAGGACCATGCGACTTGACCGTCCGCGCCATGACGTTCGTCTGCAAGCCCAAGGGCTCACTGCGCCACGTCGCGTCCACCGCATCCCGCCTCCACGTTCGTGACGACCGCGAAGCGCCCCTCTCGATGAGGCGGGACGAGCGGAAAGATCGATCTGATTTGCCCGACGACACAAGGCTTTGGAGGTGCGACATGGTAACGCGACGGGCAGAACGGGAGCTCGCGATTGATTATGGCCGCCGACGACCCTACTGCGAAGTGCAGCGCTTTGTGCTATCCTAAGTCCATGACCCGAGAAGCTCTCGAAATGCTCCTGGAACGCGTCGCAGCTTGGCCCGACCAGGCCCAGGCCGAGTTCGTGCGGTCATTGGAAGACATCGAGACGCGGCACATCGGCCCGTACCGCCTGAGCAATGACGAGCGTCAGGCCGTGCAACGCGGATTGCGGGAGATGCGGGAGCGGAAGCTCGCCGACGATGCGGCGGTTGCGGCCGTGTTCGACCGTTTTCGGGCATGAAAGTTCGATGGTCGCAGTCGTCGCTTGCCGAGCTCGAGGCCATCTTTTCCTACATTCATGAGCGCAATTCGGCCGCTGCTGCTGCAGTCGTTGCGCGCGTCGAACGATTGACGTCGATCCTGGCGGACTTTCCGTTGGCAGGCCACGTCACCGACGAGCCGAAGGTTCGCGTCCTGGCCGTCGTGCGCTATCCTTTCCGGATCTTTTACACGGTCGATGAGGCAGCAGACGAGGTCGTCATCCTGCACGTCCGACATTCGGCGCAAGACGAGACGTCCTAGCAGTTGGGCGCCGCCCTCTCCCCGCGTCATTCCGGGGCGCGCGAAGCGCGAGCCCGGAATCCATAGCCACAACCGGCTGTGAGGAGGCGGGATGCCTGTGGCGCTCATCTTCGACAAGTGACCGCCTGTGGCTATGGATTCCGGGCTCATTCGCGCTGCTTCAAAATGGCTTCGCCATTTTGCGCGCGAATGCCCCGGAATGACGGCGTGGAGAGAGCCGGAGATGTTTTGATCGATGTCGGGTGCTGCACGTGGATGAAGCGTCACCCGCGCGCGATGCCTCACCTCACCGCTCGATCATCCAGCGCGTCACCGCCTGGTGGTAGTTCATCGGGCCGGGCACCGTCTTGTAGGTCTTCAAGTAACGGAAGCCGGCCTTCTGCAGGGCGCGGTTGGGGGCGATGTTGTAGGCGTGCGGCTCGCAGAACAGCTGCTTGAGCTGCAGCCGCTCGAAATACAGATCGATGCTGCGGCGGACGCATTCGGTGCCGAGGCCGCGGCCACGCAGCTCCGGCTCGGTGACGTGCAGGTGCATATGGGCGCGGTTGCCGTACACGATGCGGTCGCAGCTGGAGAAGCCGATCGGGCGGCCGTCGAGCCGCCAGATCACCAGCAGCGCGGCGCGCTCGGCGAGCGGCGTTTCATAAAGCGTCTTGAACAGGCCGGCCCACACCGGCCTGGTCGGCATCCGTGTCGGATCGATGCCCATCAGGTCGAGCTGCTCGATGCTCGACGAATAGAAGTAGTCGATGACCAGCGAGGTCTCGGCGAGTTCCATGTCCCTGACGTCGAGAGTCATCGAGGCGTCCTCTTCAGCAGGCCTCAAGGTGCTGATCATGCGGGCAGCAGTGGGGCGGCGCGGGGTGGATCGGGCTGCGGCGCACGAGCCCGCAGCGGCGCGTGCCCGGAAAGTTTCAGAATGAGGAACGGGCGACAAGCAGCCGCCGGTTGTGAGTAACGCGACCTCCAACAAAAGGAGCGAGTCGTGCGACGGGTGTTGCGGCCCTCTTACCTCTCCCCGCTCTTTGCGGGGACGCGACGAGCTTCGCTCGCGCTGAGAGGTCGGATTGCGCAGCAATCCGGGGGAGGGGCATGGCGCATAGAAGGCCAGGGTCGCAGGTTCAACGGACGGGCACGACCGATCCTGGACTTCTTCGCGTAGGTCTTTGGGGAGTCTCTGCAGAAGGCGGCACTGCCCGTGCGGCGGCCCCTCACCCCAGCCCTCTCCCCGTGAAGAACGGGGAGAGGGAGCGCACCGTCGTCACGGCGGCGGCTCGACCTCAGATGGTCATAAAACAAAAGCGCCGCGTTGAAACGCGTCGCGCGACCTTACTCCGCCGCGGTCACGCTCTCCGGCGCCTTCTCAAGCGCTTTCGCACCGCTGCCGTAGCGCTGGTCGATGTAGTCGATGACCAGGGCCTTGAAGTCGGCGGCGATGGTCGGGCCGCGCAGGGTGCGGAACTTCTTGCCGTCGACGAAAACAGGCGCGGCCGGGGCCTCGCCGGTGCCGGGCAGCGAGATGCCGATATTGGCGTGCTTGGATTCGCCGGGGCCGTTGACGATGCAGCCCATGACGGCGACGTTGAGCGCTTCCACGCCGGGATATTGCGACTTCCAGGACGGCATCTCCTCGCGGATGAAATCCTGGATCGAGCGCGCCAGCTCCTGGAACGTGGTCGAGGTGGTGCGGCCGCAGCCCGGGCAGGCCGCCACCAGCGGCACGAAGGTGCGGAAGCCCATGGTCTGCAGCAGCTCCTGCGCGACCTGAACTTCGAGCGTGCGGTCGCCGCCGGGCTCGGGCGTCAGCGAGATGCGGATGGTGTCGCCGATGCCCTGCTGCAGCAGAATGCCGAGCGCGGCCGAGGAGGCGACGATGCCCTTCGAGCCCATGCCGGCCTCGGTGAGGCCGAGATGGATGGCGTAGTCCGAGCGCGCGGCGAGGTCCTGATAGACGGCGATCAGGTCCTGCACGGCCGAGACCTTGGCCGACAGGATGATGCGGTCCTTGGGCATGCCGAGCTCCTGGGCCCGGGCGGCCGACAGCAGCGCCGACTGCACCATCGCTTCGCGCATCACCGCGCGCGCATCGCGCGGGTTCGCCGAGGCGGCGTTCTCGTCCATCAGCTTGGAGAGCAGCTCCTGGTCGAGCGAGCCCCAGTTGGCGCCGATCCGCACCGGCTTGCCGTATTTATTGGCGAGCTCGATGATGGTCGAGAACTGGGTGTCGCGCTTGTCCTTGAAGCCGACATTGCCGGGATTGATGCGGTATTTCGCCAGTGCCTCGGCGCAGGCCGGGTAATCGGTCAGCAGCTTGTGGCCGATATAGTGGAAGTCACCGATCAGCGGCGTGGTGATGCCGCGCTTGTCGAGCTGCTCGCGGATGTGCGGGACGGCGGCGGCGGCCTCCTCGCGGTCCACCGTGATGCGGACCATCTCGGACCCGGCGCGCGCCAGCGCTGCAACCTGGGCCACCGTGCCGTCGATATCGGCGGTATCGGTGTTGGTCATCGACTGCACCACAATCGGCGCACCGCCGCCCACGGCGACGTTGCCGACCATGACTTTGGTGGTCTGATGCCGGGGAGCGGGTCCGGCGACATCGGACGCTGAAGTGTTCTCGGTCAGGATCTCGGGCTTGTTCATGGGCGCTCGGATATCAGGTTTTGGTGACGTTCAGCAATGGATCAGTCGCGGCTGCGACCGCGCGGTTCGGGCGGTTAACGAGAAAAAGCCCAATGATCACAAGCACGGCAGCGAGGCCGAAGGCCAGCGTCAAGGCGTCATGCAGGATGAAATAGCTCGCCACGACGCCGAATAAAGGGGTGATGAAGGTAAATGCCGACAATTTGCTCGCCGAATAGGCCTTGATCAGCGCGAACCAGATCGTGAACGTGGTTCCGACCACCCAGATCGACTGGTAGGCCATCAGGCCGACCACGAACGGGCTGGGAAGCTGGGTCAGCCGCTCGCCGGCGATCAGGGCTGCCGCGGCCATGATCGGAACCGACACCGCGACCTGGTATCCGAGGGCGCGCTCGGGCGCGATGAAGCGCAGGCGGGTGCCTTTGACGAACACGGTGGTCACGCCCCACAGCAGGCCGCCGCCGACCACCAGGAGATCGCCGAGCAGCACCTTGCCATCGACATTGGCCTGGGGAACCCCGATCGCCAGCGCCACGCCGGCGAAGCTCAGCGCCAGCCCGCCCCATTGCGCGGGTCCCATCCGTTCGCCGAGGAAGCGGAACGAGCCGAGCGCGACGAAGAACGGCGCCGTGTACAGGAACACGATGGCGCGCGAGGCCGAGGTCAGCAGCAGGCCCTGGTAGATCAGCACGAATTCGAAGCCGAACAGCACACCGGCCAGCAGGCCGAGCCCCAGCGTGCCGTCCCGCTCGAACATCTTCACGCCGCGCGCTCGCGCGAACACCAACAGCACCGGCAGCGCACCGAGCGAGCGGAAGGTCGCCTGCAGCAGCGGCGGAATTTCCGGCAGCGCGAGTTTTACCGCGATCTGGTTGAACGCCCAGGACAGGCACAGCACGAGGATGATGGCGATCGCACCCGGACCGAGCGGCCGGGTGGTGGCTGAGGAGGGGATTGTTGCGGACACGAGGGGTTGGCTCCCGGAGGCGTTTCTTTGTTTGCGGACCGCTATCGAGTTTGCGGTCCCCTTTGTCGTTGTGGATCGACATGACGAAAACGAGGATAGCGGCGGCGGTGCAGTGACCGGCCTCACGCCGCCTTCTGGCAATGGGCGCAGAGCCCGGTGATCTCGACGACCGACAGCTTCGGCACGAAACCGGATGCGGCGGCGGCGAGCCTCAAACTCTCGGCGATCGGCGCCGCCGGAACTTCGCCGACCGCGCCGCAACTCTCGCAGATCAGGAACGCCACCAGCGCGGTCTGGTCGTGGTCATGCGCACAGGCGAGAAAGGCGTTGCGGCTCTCGATGCGGTGCACCAGGCCGTTGGCCATCAGGAACTCGAGCGCGCGGTAGACCGTGATCGGCGCCGGGCGCGGTGCCACCTTGGCGAGCTCCTCGATGATCTCATAGGCGCCCAGCGGGCGATGGCTCGACAGCAGCGCCTGCAGCACCTGGCGGCGCAGCGGCGTGAATTTCTGGCCGCGCTGGGCGCAGACGCGCTCGGCGTGGGTCAGGGCGTCCGCCGCACAGCGGCCATGATCGTGGTCCGGCGCAGGGAAGGTGGGCTTGGCGAGGGTCATTGGCTGCAATCTAGCATCTCGCGCTCCGCTCGCCAAAGGCGGCTGGCCGAGCCATGCAATCGCGACAAGGCGGGTCCGCACTCCGGGATCATGAAAAATTGATAAGCTTGCTTATTATAGCCTAGGCTCATTAGAGCCAAAGCTCAATTTTCCCAGGCGCGAAAGCGAGACCGACCATGACCACGTCCGTGGACGTGAACTTCCTGTTTACGCTCGGCGAGCTGCAGCGCCTGGTGCGCGCCTATGCCGACAAGGAGGCGGCGCGCTACGGCATGACCCGCGCGCAATGGGCCGTGCTCGCCAAGGTCGAGCGCTTCGAGGGGATGAAGCAGTCGGAGCTGGCCGAGCAGATGGAGATGCAGCCGATCACCCTGACCCGACTGATCGACAAGCTCGCCGATGCCGGTCTGATCGAGCGTCGCGGCGACGACACCGACCGCCGCGTCAACCGACTCTATTTGAAGAAGGCAGCGCGGCCGCTGCTCGCCAAGCTCGCGGTGCTGCGCGGCGAAATCACCGAGGCCGCGCTCGGCGGCATCAGCCCGGTGGACACCGAGCGGCTGGTGGCCCAGCTCGAAACCATCAAGGACAATGTGAGAAACGCCCTGCAGTCGCTGAGCGACGAGCAGCGAAAGGAGCAGCGCTATGGCTGAGCCCGCCCTGAAACTCGCCCCCGACCAGAAGGCCAGCCCCGATGCGCCGGCATCCGCTGGAGAGAAGCCCGCGCGCCCCGGCTTTCTGCGGCGCTATCGGCGCGTGCTGCTGCTGATCGTGCTGCCCGTTCTCGCCGCGGCCGGCGGCTTCGTCTTCTATCTCAACGGCGGCCGCTACGTGACCACCGACGACGCCTATGTCGGCGCACAGAAGGTGCTGATCACCCCGGACATCTCCGGCAAGATCATCAAGGTCGTCGTGAAGGAAGGCCAGCAGGTGCAGAAGGGCGACGAGCTGTTCGAGATCGACCCCGTGCCCTACCGCCTCGCCGTCGACCAGGCCAAGGCGGCGCTGGAGCAGGCGCGCACCAGCTATGACAACCTCGTCGCCAACATCAAGATCTATGGCCAGATGCTCGATCTCGCTAACCAGGGCATCGACCTCAAGCAGAAGGACGTCGAGCGCAAGCAGACCTTGGCCAAGAGCAATTTCGGCTCGCAGCTCGATCTCGACAACGCCGCGAACGCGCTGGTCACGGCCGGCGCGCAGGCGCAGTTCATCAAGCAGCAGCTCTCCAGCGCGAAGACGCAATTGCTCGGCAATCCCGAGCTGCCGCTCGAGCAGTTCCCGCCCTACGTCCAGGCCAAGGCGAAGCTCGACGAGGCGCAGCGCGACCTCGACCACACCACGCTGCGGGCGCCGATGCCGGGCGTCGCGACCCAGGTCGACCAGATCCAGCTCGGCCGCTTCGTCACCGCGGGCACGCCGGTATTCTCGGTGATCGACGTCGCCAATCCCTGGGTCGATGCCAATCCGAAGGAGAGCGACTTCACTTATGTCGCGGTCGGCCAGAGCGTCGAGCTCGACGTCGACGCCTTCCCCAACCACCGCTTCAAGGGCACGATCGGTTCGCTGTCGCCGGGCACCGGCGCGCAGTTCGCGATTATCCCGCCGCAGAACGCCAGCGGCAATTTCGTCAAGGTCGTGCAGCGCGTGCCCGTGCGGATCTATTTCGACAAGACCGACAAGTTCGTCGCCAGGCTGAAGGCCGGCATGAGCGTCAATGTCGCGATCGACACCGGGCACCAGCGGACGCTCGCCGGACTGTTCGGGTCGGCGCATGCGGCTGACAAGGACGAGTAGCCATCATGACCGCGCCCGCAGCGACATCATCGGCGGTTCCGGGATTCCGCCGCAACATGGTGACGATCTGCGCCATGACGGCGACGATCATGCAGGCGCTCGACACCACCATCGCCAACGTCGCTTTGCCCTACATGCAGGGCACGCTGTCGGCCTCGACCGACCAGATCAACTGGGTGCTGACGTCCTACATCGTGGCGGCCGCGATCATGACCGCGCCCGTGGGGTGGATCGCCAACCGGTTCGGCCGCAAACGCACCTTCATCGTCTGCTCGGCCGGTTTCACCATTGCCTCCGTGATGTGCGGGCTCGCCCAGGACATCACGCAGATGGTGCTGTTCCGGCTGCTGCAGGGCGTGTTCGGCGCCTCGCTGGTGCCGCTGTCGCAGGCCGTCATGCTCGACTCCTACGCGCTGCACGAGCGCGCCAAGGCGATGGCGATCTGGGGCATGGGCGTGATGCTCGGCCCGATCATGGGCCCCTCGCTCGGCGCGTGGCTGACCGAATCCTATTCCTGGCACTGGGTGTTCTTCGTCAACCTGCCGTTCGGCGCCGTCACCGTGCTCGGGCTGCTGGCGTTCATGGAGGAGACGAGGCCGAACAGCGCGCTCACCTTCGACTGGTTCGGCTTCGCGGCGCTCGCTATCGGCATCGGCTCGCTGCAGATCGCGCTCGACCGTGGCGAGGATCAAGGCTGGCTCGAGAGCAACGAGATCATCATCGAGTTCATCGTCGCCGCCGTCGGCTTCTACTACTTCCTGGCGCATTCGCTGACGACGCAGCGGCCGTTCATCCAGTTCGCGTTGTTCAAGGACCGCAATTTCGTCGGCGGCTGCGTGTTCATGACCGTGATGGGGCTGGTGCTGTTCTCGACCATGGCGCTGTCCTCGCCCTATCTGCAGAACGTCATCGGCTATCCCATCATCACCGCCGGCGTGCTCTTGGCGACGCGTGGCTGCGGAACCTTCGTCGCGATGATGCTGGTCGGCCGCATGCTGCGCTATATCGAGGCGCGCACCTTGATCATCGTCGGCCTGTCGCTGACGGCGCTGTCGCTGTTCCAGATGACGGCGTGGACCGACCAGACCGGCGTGCCCGAGATCATCACCATCAGCATCATGCAGGGTTTCGGCTTCGGCCTCGTCTTCGTGCCGCTGTCGACGGTGGCGTTCCTGACGCTGCCCGGCCAGCTCCGCACCGACGGAACCTCGATGCTGACCCTGGTGCGAAATGTCGCAAGCTCGATCGGCATTTCCATCGCAATCGCGCAGCTCACCGAGGGAACCAGGCGGAACCACGCCATCCTGGCCGAACACATCAATCCGTTCAACCAGGCTCTGCAGATGCCGAACGTCTCCGGGCTGTTGAACCTCTCGACCGATGCGGGCCGCGCGCTGGCCGATGCGATGATCACGGTGCAGGCGCAGATCCTCGCCTTCTCGCACGACTACCAGCTGGTGATGGTTTTCATCCTGGTGTCGATCCCGCTCGCGGTGATGATCGGATCAACCAAAAAGGCGCTGCGCGCCCAGGCCGCGCCTGCCGAGCACGCGGTCATCGAGTAGTTGACCGCCACGATTGTTCCTGGGGCGGAAAATACGTGCGCTGTTCGGACGCAGTGTGATCGGGATAGCAAAAAGGTGACCGTCCCGTGATGGATTTGTAACTTTAATCCGAGCCATTTCGGGCTATCTTCTGATCACCCCACTCGGTTCTCTGCGTATGAGTTGCGCGCAGGGACTGCACCTCATGAGCGCCCCACTCGTGATGTGACGGGCGGGGGCGGTGGCTCCTCCAGCGCCGCCCCCAGCCCCGGGGATCCCTCATCAAGACTTGATCTGCGGTGCCGGCATCGGCTCGACCTTGATGGCGCCGTTGGCCGTGTCCGTGTTCGGCAGCACCACGCTGGCGAGCGCCCTGATCGGGTCGTCGCCCGGCTTGAAGCCGGACTGCACCAGGATCTCGTCGATCAGCGGCTTCAGCGCATGCACGCGCAGCAGCTCGCCCGCGAGGCCCTCGCCGAAGCCGACATTGCCGCCGCCGCTCCCATTGCCGTTGCCGCCAAAGGCGCCGCCGGTGTGCAGGATCCGCACGTCTTTCAGATTGGCAATCGGCTTGACCATCTCGCCGAGCGCGGCCGGCATCGTCGCGATGCGCTGCTTGGCGAGCTCGAAATCGATCACGTTGCTGCCGAGCTTGTTCTGGGCCTCGTTCTTCATCAGGATGACGGCGGCCTCGGCCTCGCCGATCTGGCGCACGCCGACCGCCTTGATCTTGTTGGCATCGGCCTCGGCCGTCGCCAGCGTGCGCGCCGCCTCGCCGCGATCGACTGCCGCGCGCTTCTCGGCCTCCGCCGCCACGGTGATCCCCGTCGAGCGCTGCTCGGCTTCCTTGCGCGCGGCCATGACGGCGGTCTGACGCTCGCGATCGGCGATCTCGATCGCGCGCGCCGTGGTCACCTTCTCTTCCGCCGACACCGCGAGCGCCTCGGCCGCCTTGGCCACTGCGCGTGCTTCCGAGGTTTCCTTGCTCTTGCTGGCGATCTGGATGTCGTTGTCCTGGGTCGCGATCTGGATCTCGCGGTCGGCGTCGGTCTTGCGCCGGTTGATCGCCAGACTGGATTCGATCGCGGCGGTCTCGCGCACCTTCAGGGCTTCGGCCTCGCGCTGGGCGATCTTCTGCTGCGCCTCGATGCGGGCGTTCTCCTCGGTCTGCCACGCCGTCTGCGTCGCGCTCGCGACCTCGGCGCGCGTGCTCGCGGTCTTGTTGGCGATGTCGCGCTCCTGGCTGAGCTCGGCCTCCTTCTTGGTGCGCTCGATCTGCAAGGTGAGCTGGCGCGCCTCGAGATCCTTCTGCGCGATCGCCACCTCATTGTCGCGCACGATCGCGTTGCGGTCGCGGCGCCGCGTCTCGGTGACGGTCTTCAGCAGGGTGAGACCCTCGGCGTCGAAGAAGTTCTCCGCGTTGAAGAACGAGATGTCGGTCTGGTCGAGCTTGGTCAGCGACACCGATTCCAGCTCCAGGCCGTTCGACTGCACGTCGGCCTCGACCGCGGCCTGGACGTGCTTGACGAAATCGGAGCGCTTCTCCTGCAGCTCCATGAGCTCCATCGTCGCCGAGACCGAGCGCAGGCCGTCGACGAACTTGGCTTCGACCTGGTCGCGCAGCAATTCGGCATTGTTGGTGACGGCGCCGAGCGTTTGCGCGGCGAGCGCGATCGAATCGACGTCCGGCTTCACGCGGACATAGAACTCGGCGTCGATGTCGACGCGCATGCGGTCCTTGGTGATCAGCGAGTCCTTCTTGGATCGCTCGACCCGCAGCCGCAGCGTCTTCAGGTTCACGCGCGCAACCGAATGGAAGATCGGCAGCACGACGGCGCCGCCGTCGAGCACCACCTTCTTGCCGCCGAGGCCGGTGCGCACGAAGGCCTCGTCGCGGGTGGAGCGATGATAGAGGACGGCAAACACGGTGCCGAGAACGACCAGCAGCACAACGCCGATCGACGCAGGCAGTACCAGATCAAACATGGGGGCTTACTTTCGGGTTGAGGAAAGTGTCGTGGAACCAGGTGTCGTGGAACCAGGTGTCTTGGAGGTCGTGAGATCGTCGACGGCTGCGATCGCGATGAAGCGGCCGTCCTTGCGGTCGACGAGCAGAACCGATGCGCCCACCGGCAGCGGCGGCGATCCCGGCGCGGCCGAGGCCGTCACCGAATGCCAGTTGCCGTGGACGTCCTTGACGCGGACACGGCCGGGCAGCCCGTCGTCGAGCGGGCCCACGGCGACCTCGCCGGTACGGCCGACGAGATCGGACAGGCCGACAGCATAGCTCTCGTCCTGCGGGACCAGCCGCGCCGCATAGCGCGTCGAGCTGCGCAGCAGCGGCACGGTGACGACAGCGGCGAGCACGCCCGCGGCGAACGGCGGCAGCGGCAGTGCGACCAGCCGCGCCGCATCCTGGATGAGGAAGCCGGTGATCGAGAAGATGCCGAGCGCGAGCAGGATGCAGATCATCAGCGGCACGCCGCCGACATTGATCCAGGACAGCACGTGGCTGACGCCGCCGCCGCTGCCGTCGTGCCCGAGATCGACGCTCTGGCCGAGCAGCTCACCGATCGACAGGCCGAGCAGCATCGAGCCGACCTCGACGCCGCCGACCAGCACGATCATCATGGCGGCGATCGCGAACGGCCGCACCTCGGGTAGCATGAAATGGTCGACGATGGTCATGGGACGACTAAGCCCCTACCCGCTCAGTTCTGCGACTTCAGGCGCGCCAGCCGCTCGGCGATATCCCTGTCGCGCTTCAGCGTCGACAATTCATCGATATCGGGTGACGGTGCGATGCCTTGCGGAACGCCGGTCGCGCGGGCGATGACGCGCGAGGCCCGCGCCGCCTTGGCGAGGCCGGCGTCATGTCCCTTGCGCGGCGTGGCTTTCGGCTGATCGGCCAACGCCTCGCTGCGTTCGAGTTCGGCGAGACGCACCTGCGCATCCTGCAAGCTCGACAGGATCGCGCGCAGGGTCGTCAGCACGGCGTCGATGCGCTCGGCATTCTCGTCGATCGCTTTCGACAGCACCTCGAACTGGGCTTCCAGATCCATCTGCCGGGCGATGCCGGCGCGGGCGAGATCGTCCCGGTTCTCGGTGATGGCAACACGGACCTGCTCGGCCAGCAAGGTCGTCTCGCGCTCGATCTCGGCGCGGCGCGCGTTGAGCCGGTACTCCTCGGCGCGGGCGTGCGACAGGCTGTCGCGCGCCTCGCGCTCGGCCTGCTCGATCTCGCGGATCGCCTGGCTGACCAGTGCGACGCGATTCTTGTCTTCGGCCTTCTCGATGGCGCCATAGGCGATGCCGGCGATGAGTCGCCCGGCGCGTGACAGGAGCGTGTCGGGAGCCGGCGCGTGTTCGGCGAGCATGACGTGGTCCTTTCGTGAGCTGACTGTTGGGCTGACATGAGCGTGTGAGGTCGCGGTGACGCCGAAATGGATTTCAAAGTCACCGTCGTTGGTGCGCACGAGCTGCGCCGGCGTCGCATGCGTCCAGCCCGCGGCATAGCCGGTGACCTCGAACGGGATCGTGAAGCGGCCGAGCGCGGTGCCGAGCGACAGCGTGCCGGCATCCCTGACATTCACCAATCGGTCGTCGAGCGGCAGCCGCGGGTGCGACGCGGCGCGATAGGCGGCGCGATCGCGCAGGCCGAGCGTGACGAGACGCGACGGCAGCCGCGTGGCCTTGCGGATCGGCTCATAGGCGAGGCCATGGAGGGCGACGAGGTTGGCGCCGACGCCCTTCGCGGCGGCGATCTCGTCGAGCATGTCCATCATCCGGGCATAGTCGGCGAACGTCGCCTCGATCGCCGCGCGCGCCTCGGAAGCGAGGAGCAGCCGGTAACGGAGAGCCCTATCGTAGGGGGATAAGCCCATGAAGCACATCAAAGCACGAATTTCGTGCTTTTGCAATCGCCCAGGGAACCTGGAGCCGCACCACGTTTCCGTGACCACGCCGAACGCCATGCACATGCCGTTATGTCGCGCCGAGCCAACAGGACGTTTGACAGCCGGCGAACAATCTCTGGTGATCGTTAAGAGGGCTGGTGGGGCGGCAGCAAATGCATGGCAGCCGCGTGCAGCGACTCACGAATTCGCCGTACGCGTGTAGTGACACGGGGGATCGTTGGTCAGTCCAGCAAGCCGCGGCAGCAGAGATCGTTGACGGCGAGGAAGATGCGCTCCAGATTTTCCACGAGATCACCGGCGAACCTCGCGGTCCACTGCCACACCGGCTTAGTGATCTGCCAGAGCAGCGGACGGCAAATAGGTAGAAGCCAATACGCGTGCGCTCTCCGGCCGTATGGCGGCAAAGGTCGACGCAAACTATTCGCTAGAGAAGTCGATCTCGCCCAGATCTTGGGCAGCGTCGATGACACGCATGATGCGCACGCCACTCCCTTCAATCCGATACAGCACGAGCCAACGTCGGATCACGAGCATTCGTGCGTCAAACGCGATATCTGGGCGCGCTGGGCCTGATTGGGGGAAGGATACCAGTTGCTGGCATCGACGCTCGATCCGGTCGATCCACTGATCCGCAGCCGCCGGGCCGTTATCCTCTGCGAGCCTTCGCCAAATGGCGAGAAGGTCCCCCTGCGCAAGTTTAGAGAGGCGAACCTCTCTCACCTAGTTGCCAGCCTTGAGGGATTGACGTCCCAACTGCTTGATGCCGGCAAAATCGGCAACTCCAGCATCGCCACTTGCCTGCCCCTCGGCCCAAGCCTGGCGCAAGACATCGACGCGGGCCTGCTCAGCCTGCTCCATCAGCCGCAGAGCCTCGCTCACCACCTCACTCGCAGAGCTATAGCGACCGCTCGACACCTTGGCTTTGACGAACTCGTCGAGTTCTTCGGTCAGGGAGATGTTCACGTCCATCACAAACCTCTCATCCGTCAAATATGGCGTCGACGGTCGCGTTTGGCAATCGGCCGCCGGACCCCTGCCCCGTCGGAAGCCGCACGCCAACCAAGGCTCTTAGCGGCTACTTGATCGGCGCGCGCGGCAGCACGGTGTCGCCGGCTTCCATCCGGTAGACGTGATCGAGCGAGTACCACGGCGCGGTGACGTCGGCTTCCGTCGGGTGCGGCTCGTCGTGACGGATGAAGTTGCCGAGCAGCGCGCGTGTGACGCCGAACTGCACGTCGCTGTCGATGTGCGGGTCGTTCGGATCGTAGACCTGCGAGATCAGCACCTTGAAGCCTGGCTTGACGATCAGCGCGTGCAGATGCGCCGGGCGATAGGGATGGCGGCCCTGCGCCTTCAGCAGACGGCCGACGACGCCGTCGGTCGGAATCGGATAGCCGACCATCATCACCGAGCGAAACCAGAACCGGCCGTCGGCATCGGTCAAGAGCTTGCCGCGCAGGTTCATGTCGGCCTGCTCCGGATCCTGGTTCTCGTAGTAACCCACGGGTGAAGCGTGCCAGACGTCGACCTCGGCGCCGGCGACCGGTAAACCTTGGGGATCAACGACGCGCCCGTTCACGAACAGCGCCGGACCCGGCGTGGCCGAGCGCAGGATCGAGCCGCCGTTCGGGGTCGCCGGCGAGTTCAGCCGCCAGAACGGGCCGAGCAGCGACTGCGCGGTTTCGGTGTTGCCGCCATCGCCATTGTTGAGCAGGCAGACCAGCGGCGAGACGCCGAGCGAGCCGGCCATCAGCACCACTTCGTTGTGGCTGTCGTTGGTGCGCTGGCCGAGCTCGGCGATGATGGCCGCGGCCTCGCGGAATTCGGCTTCGGTCAGGCGGACGTCGCGCACGAAGCCGTGCAGGTGCTTGATCAGCGACACCATGATCTCGCGCAGCCGCGGATTGGTGGTCTTCTCCATCACCGCCAGCACCGCTGGCGTGACGTCCTGTTCGCGCGAGATGGTCATGGCGAGATCCCTCAGCATTCTCCGTCATTGCGAGGAGCACAGCGACGAAGCAATGCAGGGCTGCGCGTGCTGCTCTGGATTGCTTCGCTTCGCTCGCAATGACGGCGGAGTATTAGTCGAGCTTCTCAACCGCCAGCGCGACGCCCTGGCCGACGCCGACGCACATCGTGGCGAGCGCGCGCTTGCCGCCGCGCACTTCGAGTCCGTGCACGGCCGTCATCGCGATGCGCGCGCCGCTCATGCCGAGCGGATGTCCCAGCGCGATGGCGCCGCCATGCGGGTTGACGAAATCGGCATCATCGGCGACGCCGAGCTGGCGCAGGCAGGCGATGCCTTGGGATGCAAAGGCCTCGTTCAGCTCGATCAGATCGAAATCGGTGATCTTCAGACCGAGCCGCTCCATCAGCTTGCGCACGGCCGGCACCGGACCGATGCCCATGATGCGCGGCGGCACGCCGGCGGAGGCTAAGCCCAGCACGCGGGCGCGCGGCGTCAGGCCGTGCTTCTTCACGGCGGCTTCCGACGCGAGGATCATCGCGGCCGCGCCGTCATTGACGCCCGAGGCGTTGCCGGCGGTGACCGTGCCGGGATTGCGCACGATCGGCTTCAGCTTGGCGAGGCCTTCGAGCGTGGTCTCGGGGCGCGGATGCTCGTCCTTGTCGACGATGACAGGTCCGGCCTTGCCGCCGGGCACGGCGACCTGCGTGATCTCGGCGGCGAAATAGCCGGACGCCATCGCCTGGCCGGCGCGCTGCTGCGAGCGGATCGCGAACGCGTCCTGGTCGGCGCGCGACACCTGGAATTCCTCGGCGACGTTCTCGCCGGTCTCCGGCATCGAATCGACGCCATATTGGCTCTTCATCAGCGGATTGATGAAGCGCCAGCCGATCGTGGTGTCGAAGATCTCGGCCGAGCGCGAGAACGCCTCGGTCGCCTTGCCCTGCACGAACGGCGCACGCGTCATCGATTCGACGCCGCCGGCGATGGCGAGATCGACCTCGCCGGCGCGGATCGCGCGGCCCGCCGCGCCGACCGCGTCGAGGCCGGAGGCGCAGAGGCGATTCAGCGTCTGGCCGGGAATGGACTCCGGCAGGCCCGCGAGCAGCAGCGCCATGCGCGCGACGTTGCGGTTGTCCTCGCCGGCCTGGTTGGCACAGCCGAAGAACACCTCGTCGACGGCGGCCCAATCGAGATTCGGGTGCTTGGCCTTGAGCGCTTTCAGCGGCGTCGCCGCGAGATCGTCGGTGCGCACTTTCGCCAGCGCGCCGCCGAAGCGGCCGATCGGCGTCCGCACCGCATCACAAATGAAGACGTCTCGCATCGCTCTCTCCCGGGGATGACTGCTTCTGGTCAGAATTGACGGCGGTTTTAGGAGTGCGGTGGGAGGAGGTCAAATGACGGGCGCGCGGGGAGGTATGCGTGGCGATGGCGCGAGCCACGCGCGCGGTGCGCCCCCTCCCCCGCTTGCGGGGGAGGGTCGGGGTGGGGGCAGCCCCAAGCGAGATCTTTCGAGCGGAGAGAATTCCCCCACCCGCATCGCATCTCCGATGCGATGCGACCTCCCCCGCACGCGGGGGAGGTGCAAAAGCTGCCACCGTCCCGGGGTTGAAGACGGGCGCAGCCTCCGGTCTCTCCGTCATTCCGGGGCGACGCGCGAAGCGCGGCGAGCCCGGAATCCATCGGGCTGCACGACCTGCCGCGCGATGGATTCCGGGTTAGTGCTGCGCACGCCCCGGAATAACGAGCCGAGAGAGCAGCGACACGCAATCGATCATCTCCGGGTCCCCTTGGGGCAACATTGCCATCGTGGAAAACCGGGACATCGGCCGCAAAGCGGTAGGACCGTCCGGGCAAATTGGCTAGTTTCCGCGCCATGACGATCCAGCAGCCCATCTCCGCCCCGGTTCCACAGGACGCCGCGCCCGTCGAGGCGCCGGCCAAGCTCACGCCGATGATGGAGCAATATCTGGAGATCAAGGCGGCCCATCCGGGGCTGATGCTGTTCTACCGGATGGGCGATTTCTACGAGCTGTTCTTCGAGGACGCGGAAGTCGCCTCCAAGGCGCTCGGCATCGTGCTGACCAAGCGCGGCAAGCATCTCGGCCAGGACATTCCGATGTGCGGCGTCCCGGTCGAGCGCTCCGAGGACTATCTGCATCGCTTGATCGCGCAGGGCATCCGCGTCGCGGTCTGCGAGCAGATGGAGGATCCGGCCGCGGCACGCGCGCGCGGCAACAAGAGCGTGGTCAAGCGCGGCGTGGTGCGCGTGGTGACGCCGGGCACGCTGACGGAAGACAACCTGCTCGATGCGCGTGCCAATAACTATTTGCTGTCGATCGCGCGCAGCCGCGGCTCGTCCGGCGGCGACCGGCTCGGGCTCGCCTGGATCGACATCTCGACCTCGGACTTCATCGTCACGGAGTGTGCGTTCGCCGAGCTGACCGCGACGCTGGCGCGCATCAACCCGAACGAAGTCATCATCCCCGACGCGCTGTATTCGGATGCGACCTTCGAGCCGGTGCTGCGCGAGCTCGCCGCGGTCACGCCGCTGACCCGCGACGTGTTCGACGGCGCCACCGCCGAGCGCCGGCTGTGCGACTATTTCGCGGTCGCCACCATGGACGGCCTCGCCGTGCTGTCGCGGCTGGAGGCCACCGCCGCGGCCGCCTGCGTCACCTATGTCGAGCGCACGCAGGTCGGCCAGCGTCCGCCGCTGGCGCCGCCGGCGCGCGAGGCGACCGGCAGCACCATGGCGATCGATCCGGCGACGCGGGCCAATCTCGAACTGACGCGCACCCTCGCCGGCGAACGCCGCGGCTCGCTGCTCGACGCCATCGACTGCACGGTGACCTCGGCCGGCTCGCGGCTGCTGGCGCAGCGGCTCGCGGCGCCGCTCACCGAGGCCGCGCAGATCGGGCGCCGGCTCGATGCCGTCGCCACCTTCGTCACCGATAGCGCCGCGCGCGACGACATCCGCTCGATCCTGCGCGGCGCGCCCGACATGACGCGGGCGATGGCGCGGTTGTCGGTCGGCCGCGGCGGCCCGCGCGATCTCGCGGCCTTGCGCGACGGCATCCTTGCCGCCGATCAGGCGCTGACGCGGCTGTCCGCGCTGGAGCAGCCGCCGCAGGAAATCGCGTCGGTGATGGCGGCGCTGGTGCGGCCGGCGCGCGCGCTCGCCGAGGAGTTCGCCTGCGCGCTCGACGAGCAGCTGCCGCTGATCAAGCGCGACGGCGGGTTCGTTCGATCAGGCTATGACGCGACGCTCGACGAGACGCGCAATCTGCGCGACGCCTCGCGCCTCGTCGTCGCCTCGATGCAGGCGCGCTACGCCGACCAGACCGGCGTCAAGGCGCTCAAGATCCGCCACAACAACGTGCTCGGCTATTTCGTCGAGGTCACCGCGCAGCACGGCGACAAGCTGATGTCGGCGCCGCTCAATGCGACCTTCATCCATCGCCAGACGCTAGCGGGCCAGGTGCGCTTCACGACATCGGAGCTCGGCGAGATCGAGGCCAAGATTGCCAACGCCGGCGAGCGCGCGCTCAATCTCGAGCTGGAGATCTTCGACCGGCTCTGCGCCCAGGCGCTGGCGATCGGCGACGATCTGCGCGCCGCCGCCCACGGCTTTGCGATGCTCGACGTTGCGACTGCGCTGGCGAAGCTCGCCGTCGACGACAACTATGTCAGGCCGGAGGTCGACGGCTCGCTCGGCTTCGCCATCGATGGCGGCCGCCATCCGGTGGTCGAGCAGGCGCTGAAGCGCGAGGGCCAGCCGTTCATCGCCAATTCCTGTGATCTGTCGCCGACGCCGGGACACAAGAGCGGCCAGCTGTGGCTGCTCACCGGTCCGAACATGGCCGGTAAGTCAACCTTCCTGCGCCAGAACGCGCTGATCGCCTTGCTGGCTCAGATCGGCAGCTTCGTGCCGGCGAACCGCGCCCGCATCGGCATCGTCGACCGGCTGTTCTCGCGCGTCGGCGCCGCCGACGATCTGGCGCGCGGACGCTCGACCTTCATGGTCGAGATGGTCGAGACCGCGGCGATCCTCAACCAGGCCGGCGAGCGCGCTCTCGTCATCCTGGACGAAATCGGTCGCGGCACCGCGACGTTCGATGGCCTCTCCATCGCCTGGGCCGCGATCGAGCACCTGCACGAGAGCAACCGCTGCCGCACGCTGTTCGCCACGCATTATCACGAGCTGACGGCGCTCGCCGCCAA
Source organism: Bradyrhizobium sp. SSBR45G (assembly GCF_030159255.1). Lineage (GTDB taxonomy): Bacteria > Pseudomonadota > Alphaproteobacteria > Rhizobiales > Xanthobacteraceae > Bradyrhizobium. Next base: position 70,228 of record NZ_BSCT01000010.1, read on the forward strand.
GCTGCCGCGGCTGTTCAACGCCACGGTGCGCGTCAAGGAATGGCAGGGCGACGTCGTGTTCCTGCACGAGGTGCTGCCCGGCTCCGCCGACCGCTCCTACGGCATCCAGGTCGCGAAGCTCGCAGGGCTGCCGCCGGCCGTGATCACGCGTGCGAAGTCGGTGCTGGCCAAACTGGAAGCCCAGGACCGCGGCCAGAGCGCGCGCGTCCTGGTCGACGATCTCCCGCTGTTCGCGGTCCCCTCGCGCGCCGCCGCGGAGCCTGCGCTGTCGAAGGAAGCGGAAGAGCTGATCGCCGCGGTGAAGGCGTTGCATCCGGACGAGATGACCCCGCGCGAGGCGATGGACGCGCTGTATGCGCTGAAGGCGAAGCTGGCGAACAAGTAGTTGACGTCATTCCGTGGCGCGCGTAAGCGCGAGTCCGGACTCCATCTCTCGTCAGCACATGCGGCCCCATGGATTCCGGGCTCGCGCTTCGCGCGCCCCGGAATGACGGAGAGTTGAGTTCACGGTGCCCACCGTTTGCAGCGTACAGTGAAACTTGGTGGGCACGCTTCGCTTTGCCCACCCTACGAGATCCGCCCCGCGGCCGTCAGTCTCGCCAGCCACCGGACCGACTTCTATCGCTCAATCGTTCGAGCCGACCGGATGGCCGTCTTCGGAGGCCACCTTGACGGCGCCGAGTTTCGGCAGCTCGACTGATTTCGGCCAGAAATAGCCGACCAGTCGCGTCTTCGGCTCGAACTGCTCGCGGACCGCATCGCTCTCATTGCCGCCGAGCGTCAGCACCTGCGAGCGCGTCTCGCCCATGTAGAAGCCGACATGGCCGAGGCCGGAGTTCGGCTTGCCGCGCGTATAGACCGCGATGGCGCCGAGCGCGGGCTTGTCGAGCTTGACGAAATTCTTGTTGGTGCGGAAGGACTGCGACGAAGCGCTGCGCGTGCCTGGCACGCCGCTCTGCTCGAGCTTGGCATTGGTCCAGATCGCACACCACGGATCACCTTCCGAGCCGCAATGCGCCTGGTCGATGAACTTCTTGATGCCGCGGTTGTTGCCGGTCTCGTGGAAGCCGAGATCCTTCAGGCCGTTCACGATCCATTTCGGCTGCTCGCTGGTCGTCCCATTCGCGGTCGGCATATTGCACCTCCTGCTGTATTTCGACCGATGACCCACCTGTCAGTTGCATTGTCGTGGCACCCCGCGCGAAGGTTCAACGCGGAGCAGATTGCAACCGGGGATGAGCGGGTCGAGGTCAGGCCGCCCGGCGCCGCCGGCCGAGCGCCCACAGGCCGAGATTCCAGCCGACGCAGGTCGCGAGCGCGCCACTGAGACCAAACGCCGCGCCGAGATGCAGGCTGCCGAGGTGCAGCACGACGACAGCGAGCGAGAAGCCGATCAGGCCGTAGGCGCCGTTGGCCAGCACGGCGGCGGTCGCAGGTCCGCCGATCCGCGGCTGCAGGATCAGCATCATCGAGGTGAAGACGATCGGAAACAGCGCGAGGATGCCGGACACGCTGGGGCCGGCCCAGCCGGACACCGAGGTCACGGTGGCGACGAGGGTTGCAACCAGCGAGGCGCGCAGCGGCACGTCGTACCAGCGCCGCGTAATCAGGGGCATCCTGGCGTGGCGATAACGCTGCAGCAGCGGCAGGCAGATCGCGAAGGTGATGATGTTGGCGACGATGCCCATCGCGAGCGTCCACGGCACGCTCTTGATCAGCGACGCCAGCCCCAGCCAAACGGCGACCGCCGTGGCGCTCGCCACCCACACGCTGTGGCGCTGCGCCAGCACGGCATAGGCGAGGCTGAGGAAGATGGTCGCGGCGTTGATCGGCAGGCTGGTCAGCGCGCCCTCTGCGATGAAGGCAGCATCATGATCGAGCGCGAGGAACACATAGGTGGGTCCCGCCGAGATCGGCAGGGTCGCGACCAGCGCGCCGATCACCGGCCCGGTGCGCTCGGCGATCATCGACGCCGACACCACGAACGACGCCGCGATCGCCATGCGCAAGCCGAGCAGCAGCAGGAATGAGGGATCGAGGGACATGCTCAGCCGTCGTCCCGGGAAAGCGGACTGCGGCGATGCGCAAGCATCGCCTCAGGGAGCGCTGACCCGGGACCCATAACCACAGGCGGTCATGGGAGGGAGAAGATCGGAGTGATCAGCGGGGCCGGCCACGACCGACGGTGGTTATGGGTCCCGGCGTTCGCCGGGACGACAGCGTGGTGACCGTCTACGACACCCGCTTCAAACTGACCGACACTTTCGGGCCGTTCTTGATGGTCTGATAGACCACGCAATAGCGCTCGGTGAGCTTGAGCAGCAGGTCGAGCTTGTCCTGCGGGGCGTCGGTGTCGACCTCGAAGCGGAGGCGGATTTCCTGGAAGCCGACCGGGGCCTCCTTGTCGACGCCGAGCGTGCCGCGGAAATCGAGATCGCCTTCGGCCAGCACCAGCCCGCTCTTGAGCGGGACCTCGACCGCTGTCGCGACCGATTTCAGGGTGACGCCGGCGCAGGCGACCAGGGCTTCCAGCAGCATGTCGCCGGAGCACAGTTCCAGGCCGGAGCCGCCGGTGGCGGGATGCAGGCCGGCGACCGCGAGCGCGCGGCCGGTCTCGAGCTTGCAGGTCAGGCCGTCGCCGCCGACCTCGCCCTTGGCCTTCAGCGTGATGACGGCGGCCGACGGGTCAGCCTTGTAGCGTTCCTTGATCGGCGCCTGCATGGCGCGCAGCTCGGCAGCATCCATTGTCGTTCTCTCCCGGAGTCATTTCGGAAGAGATGTACCGGGCCGAGTGGAGGATGTCACCACCACAGCCCGCCGCCAGGCTCACGCCTGCCCTGCGCATCCGGCACCGTGCGGTCGAGCGAGCGGTCCAGCGCGGTCAGGACGTGGCGCTTGAACTGGTCGAACAGCGGCGCATTGCGGTCGCGCGGCCGCGACAGGTTGATGGTGATCTCCTCGAACAGCCGGCCGGGATGCGGCCGCATCACCAGCACGCGGTCGGCCAGCACCACGGCTTCCTCGACGTCGTGGGTGACCAGCACCAGGGTGGGACGCGTATCGGCCCAGAGGTCGAGCAGATGGTCCTGCAGGTCCTTGCGGGTGAAGGCGTCGAGCGCCGAGAACGGCTCGTCGAGCAGCAGCACCTCCGGCTGCGCCACCAGCGCGCGGGCGATCGCCACGCGCTGCGCCTGACCACCGGACAATTCGCGCGGCCAGACCTTGGCCTTGTCCGCAAGGCCGACGCGGTCGAGCGCGCGCGCCACCCGCTCGCGCCGCTCGGCCGCCGGCAGCTCCGACAGGCCGAAGCCGATATTGTCAGCGACCGTGAGCCAGGGCAGCAGGCGCGGCTCCTGGAAGATGATGCCGACCTTGGGATGCGGCGCCGTGATCGTCTCGCCGTCGAGCGTCACGGTGCCGGCGCTGGCGCGGTCGAGCCCGGCGACGGCGCGCAAAAGTGTCGATTTGCCGCAGCCGGAGCCGCCGATGATGGCGATGATCTCGCCGAGCTGGATCTCGGCCGAGAACCGCTCCAGCGCGTGGACGCCGTTGGGATAGACCTTGGTGACGGAAGTGAGCTGCAGCATCAGGCGGCCCCGCTCTGGCGTGCAAAGCTGTCCTGCCAGCGCAACAGCGGCGCGGTCGCGATCTCCAGCAGCCAGTCGGTGGCCTTGCCGATGATGGCGAAGATGACGATGGCGGCGACGATCTGCGCCGGCTTGCCGAGCTGCTGGCCATCGATCAGGAGGTAGCCGAGGCCTTCCGAGGCGCCCATGAACTCGGCGGCGACGACGAACATCCAGCCGAGGCCAAGGCCGACGCGCAAGGAAACGACGTAGGCCGGCAACACGGCCGGCAGCAGGATGCGGCGGATCATGGCGGGGCCCGACAGGCGGAAGATGCGGCCGACCTCGACGATCTTGCGGTCGACCGAGAGGATCGCGCCGGTGAGGCCGAGATAGACCGGAAAGAACACGCCGACCGCGATCAGCGCCACCTTCGAGGTCTCGAAGATGCCAAGCCAGAGGATGAACAACGGCACCCAGGCAATCGACGGAATCGCGCGCAGCGCCTGGATGGTGGGATCGACCAGCCGCCGGGCCATCCTCCAATAGCCGCAGATGCCGCCGAGCAAGGTGCCGGCGGCGACGCCGAGGCCGAAGCCGATGCCGACGCGGGAGAGCGTCGTGACGATGTGGCGGGTCAGCTCGCCGGAGCGGGCGAGGTCGGCGATGGTGGTGAAGACCTTTGACGGTGGCGGCACCAGCCGGCCGTTGGACCAGCCGGCCCAGACCAGCAGCTCCCAGGCCAGCGCCAGCGACAGCGGCAGCAGCAGGCCGAGCAGCGGCCGCGCCAGGCGCGTGAGCCACGGCGCACGGGCGGTCTGCGGTGTGGCGACGGCGGGCGCCTGCAATTCGACGGTCATGGTCATAGTGAGAACAGTGTCTCGCGCGGGAATGCAAGGCGTGGCGATGGTGGTGGATGGCGCCCGCTCGTGATGATCCGCCAGCGGCGCCCCAAATTCGGTGTCGTCCCGGCCCCCGCGCCGGGACCCATACTCCGCGGCGGTCGTGGAGAAGCGCGATGCCGCTCCAGCGTGCTCGATAACTGCTTCACGGAGTATGGGTCCCGGATCGGCGCCCGCCAACGCTGTTGCGTTGGCGGGCTT
>NZ_BSCT01000010.1:74906-185308 GCF_030159255.1 Bradyrhizobium sp. SSBR45G
CTCGAACAGCGGTGGTGGGGGGGCCCCCCCCCGGGGGGGGGGGGCCCCCCCCCCCCCGGGGGGGGGGGGGGGGGGCTTGTCCGGGACGACGCCGGTTTTTTATCGCGCTACCGGTCTCTGTCGCGCTTACGTTGGGGGCAAGCCCGAGCGTAGGCTGCCCTAATTCGTCGGCAGCGGCACCTGATCGTCGATCAGGGCATCGAGGGTCGCCTTCACGTCCACCTTGGCGTCGACCACGCCGGCCTGCTGCAAAGCGAGGCCAGCGGCCAGGATCGAGTCGCGCTGCGGCGCGCCGATGCGGCTGTGGGTCAGCTCGGTGCGCTCCTTGAGCTGCTTGTCGACGACGGTCTCCGGCAGCTTGGTCACGGTGATGAAGGTCTTCTTCAGGTCGTCGTAATTGGCCAACGCATCCTTGCGGGCGACCTCGTAGGTCGCGAGCACGCGGCGGACGATCTCCGGATTGTCCTTCAAAAACTGCTCGCGGACGTTGAGGATGCCCCAGGTGTTGGCGTCGGCCTTGCGGTAGAACAGCTTTGCGCCCTCCTCGACCTCGGCCTGCGCCATCATCGGATCGAGCCCGGCCCAGGCGTCGACGTCGCCGCGAAGCAGCGCCGCCTTGCCGTCGGCATGCTGCAGCAGCACCGGGGTGATGTCCTTGTCGGTCAGTCCGGCGCCGAGCAGCGCGCGCACCAGGAAGATGTGCGGGTCGGTCCCCCTGGTGACCGCGACGCGCTTGCCCTTCAGATCGGCCACGGAGGCGATCTTGGAGTCCTTGCCCGTCACCAGAGCGGTCCATTCGGGGCGCGAATAGACGTAGATCGATTTGATCGGGTTGCCGTTGATCCTGGCGACCAGCGCCGCGGAGCCTGCGGTGGAGCCGAAATCCAGCGAGCCGGCATTGAGGAACTCGAGCGCCTTGTTGGAGCCGGCCGATTGCACCCAGACGATGCTGATGCCGTCCTTGGCGAACTCCTTCTCCAGGAGGCCCTTCTGCTTCAGGACCAGTGACACCGGATTATAGGTCGCCCAGTCGATCCGGATTTCCTTGGGCTGCTCGGCAGCTGTTGCAATGCCGCATCCCAGTAGAAACACGGCAGCCGCCGCAGCAAATCCGCGCCTCGACAATCCACCCATCGTCAACCCTCCTGGCTTAAGAAAACATCGTTGTTGTTTCAAAGCGTTATGCCAGGGCTCAACGAGAATTGTTTTTCCTTTCGCGCGGCCGGGCCAGCACGATCATCATCCGGCATGAACCGGTGACAGCATGGATCGATTGCTGCATTGGAAGTTTCGTGACAGCACAGGCCTTGTTCGATATCCGGTTGCATCCATGGACAGCGTCACCACAGATTCGAAGACCATCTCGTTAGCCGATTTCGACAGCACCGGCATTGCGGCCGCGGTCGATGCGCTCGCCAAGCAGCACTCCGGCCGGGAGGACATGTTCCGCGCCGCCGTGGTGCAGTTCCTCAAGGCCGAGATGGTCAAGGCGCGCACGGCGGCCCAGGCGCAGCTCCTGAAGGACCGTCACGGCCGGCACTGCGCCGAGCAGCTCTGCTGGGTGCAGGATGAGATCATCCGCATCCTCTACGCCGCCGCCACCGAGCATCTCTACAAGTCGCAGGTGCCGAGCGGCGCCGAGCGCATGGCGGTGGTGGCGACCGGCGGCTATGGCCGTGGCCTGATGGCGCCGGAGTCCGACATCGACCTGCTGTTCATCCTGCCCTACAAGCAGACCGCCTGGGGCGAGCAGGTCGCCGAGGCCATCCTGTATTCGCTGTGGGACATGGGCCTGAAGGTCGGCCACGCCACCCGCTCGGTGGATGAATCGATCCGCCAGGCCCGCGGCGACATGACCATCCGCACCGCGATCCTGGAGACGCGCTACCTCGCCGGCGACCGCCCGCTCTATGACGAGCTCGTCCAGCGCTTCGACACCGAGGTCGTCCAGGGCACCGCGGCCGAATTCGTCGCTGCCAAGCTCGCCGAGCGCGAGGAGCGGCATCGCCGCGGCGGCCAGTCGCGCTACCTGGTCGAGCCCAACGTCAAGGACGGCAAGGGCGGCCTGCGCGACCTCCACACGCTGTTCTGGATCGCCAAATACGTCTACCGCGTGCGCGAGACCGCCGAGCTGGTCGAGCGCGGCGTGTTCGACGCCCATGAATACCGAACATTCCGCCGCTGTTCGGACTTCCTGTGGTCGGTGCGCTGCAACCTGCATTTCGTCAGCGGGCGGCCCGAGGAGCGGCTGTCGTTCGACCTGCAGCGCGAGATCGCGGTGCGGCTGGGCTACACCAGCCATCCCGGCCTGCAGGACGTCGAGCGCTTCATGAAGCACTACTTCCTGGTCGCCAAGCAGGTCGGCAACCTCACGGCCATCCTGTGCGCCAAGCTCGAGGACCAGCAGGCCAAGGCGGCCCCGGTTCTGAGCCGGATGATCTCCCGCCTGACCACCGGCTCGACCTGGCGGCGTGTGCCGGAGAGCGACGACTTCATCGTCGACAACAACCGCTTCAACCTCGCCGCGCCCGACGTCTTCAAGCACGATCCGGTCAATCTCATCCGCATCTTCCGGCTGGCGCAGAAGAACAACCTCGCCTTCCATCCGGACGCGATGCGCGCCGTGACTCGCTCGCTCAACCTGATCAACACCGAGCTGCGCGACGATCCCGAGGCCAACCGGCTGTTCATGGAGATCCTGACCTCCAACGACGCCGAAACGGTGCTGCGGCGGATGAACGAGACCGGCGTGCTCGGGCATTTCATCAGCGCCTTCGGCCGCATCGTGTCGATGATGCAGTTCAACATGTATCATCACTACACAGTCGACGAACACCTGATCCGTTGCATCGGCTTCCTGCAGGAGATCGAGCGCGGCGGCAACGACGAGTTCGCGCTGGCCTCCGACCTGATGCGCAAGATCCGCCCCGAGCACCGCGCCGTCATCTACATCACCGTGCTGCTGCACGACGTCGCCAAGGGCCGCCCCGAGGATCATTCGGTCGCCGGTGCCAAGATCGCGCGCCGGCTATGTCCGCGGCTCGGCTTCAACAATGCCGACACGGAGCTGATCGCCTGGCTGATCGAGGAGCATCTGACGATGTCGACAGTGGCGCAGTCGCGCGACCTGTCGGATCGCCGGACGATCGAGAAGTTCGCCGCGGTGGTACAGTCGGTCGAGCAGATGAAGCTCCTGACCATCCTGACCACTGCCGACATCCGCGGCGTCGGCCCCGGCGTCTGGAACGGCTGGAAGGCGCAGCTGCTGCGCACGCTGTATTACGAGACCGAGCCGGTGCTGACCGGCGGCTTCTCCGAGGTCAACCGCGCCAAGCGCATCACCGCGGCGCAGGCCGAGTTCCGCAACGCCTTCACGGACTGGCCCGAGGACGAGCTCAACACCTATATCGGCCGGCACTATCCGGCCTACTGGCTCAAGGTCGAGCTGCCGCGCAAGATCCGCCACGCCCGCTTCGTGCGGTCGAGCGAGGATGCCGGGCACAAGCTCGCGATCAATGTCGGCTTCGATCCGGCGCGCGGCGTCACCGAGCTGACGATCTTCGCCATGGACCATCCTTGGCTGCTGTCGATCATCGCGGGTGCCTGCGCCTCGGCCGGCGCCAACATCGTCGATGCCCAGATCTACACCACGACCGACGGCCGCGCGCTCGACACCATCGCGATCTCCCGCGAGTACGAGCGCGACGAGGACGAAGGCCGCCGCGCGACTCGCATCGGCGAGACCATCGAGCAGGTGCTGGAAGGCAAGCTGCGGCTGCCGGACGCCGTGGCGCGCCGGACGACGCGTGGCAAGCAGCACAAGGCGTTCTCGGTCGAGCCGGAAGTGACCATCAACAATCAATGGTCGGAGCTCTACACCGTGATCGAGGTCTCCGGCCTCGACCGCCCCGGCCTGCTCTATGAGCTGACGACGGCGATCTCGAAGCTGAACCTGAACATCGCCTCGGCCCATGTCGCCACCTTCGGCGAGCGCGCCCGCGACGTGTTCTACGTGACCGACCTCCTGGGCGCACAGATCAACGCGCCGACCCGGCAGGCGGCGATCAAGAGCGCGCTGCTGCACCTGCTGGCAACCGACGAGACGGCGGCGCAGCCGGCAGCATGACGGGATAAGGGGCGCGCCGGTGCGACCAGTCCGGTCGGTCGGCGGCGGATTTGAGGAAGGGACGCGGCAACACCGCCGGTCCCGGCAGGCTTGGGGGAGCCAGATCAATGGCATTGATCGCAAACATCGTCGTCGGGCTGATCGGTCTGCTTCACGTCTACATTCTCGTGCTTGAGATGTTTCTCTGGACCAAGCCTGCGGGCTTGCGGGCGTTCAACAACACGCCGGAGCGCGCGGAGCAGACCAAGGTGCTCGGCGCCAATCAGGGCCTCTACAACGGCTTCCTCGCCGCCGGCCTGTTCTGGGGCTTGGCGCATCCGGCGCCGGCCTTCGCGTTCCAGATCAAGATCTTCTTCCTGCTCTGCGTCCTGGTCGCCGGCCTCTACGGTGCAGCCACCGCGAGCCGCAAGATCCTGTTCATCCAGAGCGTGCCCGCCACGATCGGCCTGGTGCTGGTCTGGCTGGCGGGCTGAGTCGAACTGCACCTCCATCACAGGTGTCGTCCCGGGCAAGCGCGACGGCGCGAAGCGTCGGCGTGCGCCGACCCGGGACCCATAATCCCGGGCAGCGCTTGGGGCAGGATCGCCACTCCGAGTCATCGCCCCACGACCGCCTGTGGCTATGGATCCCGGCTCTGCGCCCGGCATCGCTGTCGCGACGCCAGGCTTGGCCGGGACGACACCGGAGTTTGGGGAGCCAGCTTGGCGACAAAGTCGGGTGTCGTCCCGGGCAAGCATGACGGCGCAACGCGCCGGCATGCGCCGACCCGGGACCCATAATCCCGGGCAGCGCTTGGGGCAGGATCGCCACTCCGAGTCATCGCCCCACGACCGCCTGTGGCTATGGATCCCGGCTCTGCGCCCTGACGTCGCTACGCGACGCCACGGCTTGGCCGGGACGACACCGAGTGCGAGGCGGCGGCTTCGCTCCGAACTCGATGGCGTCCCAAGCAAGCACATTGGCGCGCCCCGCCCCGCGGAACCCTCCCCGCCTAATCCCCTCGCCTTGCACTGGCCAAGCCGTTCCTCCACACTGCCCATAGCGGTGGTGCCCCGTCCGGGCAGACCAGCCGCACAACAAATCAGGAGGAACGCTCAACCCATGCGACAGGGAATTTTCCATCTCGCGGGAGCGGCCGCGTTGGCCGTCACCCTCTCCGTCACGTCAGCCTCGGCCCAGAAGAAGTACGATCCCGGCGCGTCCGACACCGAGATCAAGATCGGCCAGACCGTGCCGTTCTCGGGTCCCGCCTCGGCCTATGCCTCGATCGGCAAGACCCAGGCCGCCTATTTCAACATGGTCAACGAGCAGGGCGGCATCAATGGCCGCAAGATCAAGCTGATCCAGTATGACGACGCCTATTCCCCGCCCAAGGCGGTCGAACAGGTGCGCAAGCTGGTCGAGGACGACGAGGTGCTGCTGACCTTCCAGATCGTCGGCACGCCGTCCAACGCCGCGGTCCAGAAATATCTCAATTCCAAGAAGGTGCCGCAGCTGTTCGCCGCCACAGGCGCCACCAAGTTCACCGATCCGAAGAACTTCCCTTGGACCATGGGATACAATCCCAACTACTTCACCGAGGGCCGCATCTATGGCCAGTACATTCTGAAGGAGTATCCGAACGCCAAGATCGGCGTGCTCTATCAGAACGACGATCTCGGCAAGGACTATCTCAACGGCATCAAGGCCGGCCTCGGCGACAAGGCTGCGACCATGATCGTGGCCGATGCCTCCTACGAGGTCTCCGACCCGACCATCGATTCGCAGATCCTCAAGATCAAGTCGGCCGGCACGGACCTGCTGTTCTCGGCGGCGACGCCGAAACAGGCCGCACAGGCGATCAAGAAGCTGCATGAGCTCGACTGGCACCCCACGCACATCGTCGACATCAACGCGACGTCGGTTGGCGCCGTGCTGCAGCCGGCCGGCCTCGAAGCCTCGAAGGGTTTGATCTCGGTCAACTACGGCAAGGATCCGCTCGATCCGACCTGGAAGGACGATGCCGGACTGAAGCGCTATTTCGACTTCATGGCCAAGTATTATCCGGAAGGCGACAAGAACTCGAACTTCAACACCTATGGCTACGGCAACGCAGAGCTGCTGGTGACGATCCTGCGGATGTGCGGCGACAACCTCACGCGCGAGAACGTCATGAAGCAGGCGACGTCGCTGAAGGACGTCGTCGGCGACCTGTCGCTGCCGGGCATGAAGATCAACACCTCGCCGACCGACTATCGCGTCAACAAGCAGCTGCAAATGATGAAGTTCAACGGCGATCGCTGGGAGCTGTTCGGCCCGATCCTAGAGGACAAGGGCCCGGCGGGCTAGCACCGATCTCTCGTCATTCCGGGGCAGCCCGACAGGGCTGAACCCGGAATCCATCTCACGACCGGAAATGAGGCCAAATGGATTCCGGGCTCGCGCTTCGCGCGCCCCGGAATGACGCCTGAGGCAAACGGTAAGGGGCTGCGCGAAGGCGCAGCCCTTTTGCGTTGCGGCACGGATTGCGCCCGTTCGTCGCTGCGTGAATCCGTTGCGTTGGCGACTTGCTTCCTCCACACTCGCGTGCAGCGATGGCGACATAACAACCAACAAGGACCATCGTACACATCACGGGAGGGAGGACTCACATGAAAAGGTCACTGCTCGGTCTCGTCGGCAGCAAAACACGTGTCATGGCGCTTGCTGCGTCACTTGCCATCGCGCTTTCCAGTTCATCAGCCTACGCCCAGAAGAAATACGACACCGGCGCCACCGACACCGAGATCAAGATCGGCCAGACCGTGCCGTTCTCCGGTCCGGCCTCGGCCTATGCCGGCATCGGCAAGACCCAGGCCGCTTACTTGCGGATGATCAACGAGAAGGGCGGCATCAACGGGCGCAAGCTCAATCTGATCCAGTATGACGACGCCTATTCGCCGCCGAAGGCGGTCGAGCAGGTGCGCAAGCTGGTCGAAGGCGACGAGGTGCTGTTCACCTTCCAGATCATCGGCACCCCATCCAACGCCGCCGTGCAGAAATATCTCAACGGCAAGAAGGTGCCGCAGCTCTTGGCCTCGACTGGCGCCTCGCGCTTCACCGACCCGCAGAATTTCCCATGGACGATCGCCTACAATCCGAACTACCAGTCGGAGGGGCGCATCTACGCCAAATACATTCTCGCCAACCATCCCAACGCCAAGATCGGCATCCTCTACCAGAACGATGATCTCGGCCGCGACTATATCGCCGGCCTGCGCAGCGGGCTCGGCGCCAAGGCCGATGCGATGATCGTCTCGGAGGCGTCCTACGAGCTGTCCGATCCGACCGTGGACTCGCAGATCGTCAAGCTGAAGTCCTCCGGCGCCGACCTGCTCTACAACGCCTCGACGCCGAAATTCGCGGCGCAGGCGATCAAGAAGCTCGCCGATCTCGGCTGGAAGCCGGTGCACATCCTCGACATCAATGCCAGCCCGGTGTCCGCAACCTTGAAGCCGGCCGGGCTCGACATCTCCAAGGACATCATCAGCACCAATTACGGCAAGGACCCGGCCGACCCGCAATGGAAGGACGATCCGGGCGTGAAGGCCTATTTCGACTTCATGGACAAATATTATCCGGAAGGCGACAAGCTCAACACCGTCAACACCTACGGCTATTCGACCGCGGAGCTGCTGGTGCAGATCCTGCGCCAGTGCGGCGACGACCTGACCCGCGAGAACATCATGCGCCAGGCCGCCGGCATCAAGGCCTACGTCCCGAGCCTTGCGCTGCCCGGCCTCTCGATCAACACCTCGCCGACCGACTTCCGCATCAACAAGCAGATGCAGATGATGAAGTTCAACGGCGAACGCTGGGAGCTGTTCGGCCCGATCATCGAGGACACGGGGGCGGCGGGGTAGGCCGGGCTGCTTGAGGCCAAGCTGCTTCTGCACACACCATCGTCATGCCCGGGCTTGTCCCGGGCATCCACGTCGCTCTCGGGATGCCGAACGACGTGGATGGCCGGGACAGGCCCGGCCATGACGGCTTGGCGTGAGACACGCGCAAAAACTCAGACATTCGAATGCGGTGACCGGCAGACGGTCAGTCGCTACTCACGCTGCCCAGATCTCTCTGCTTCACGACCCGGTCGATCAGGCCCCATTCCAGCGCCTCGTCCGCCGTCATGAAGTGATCGCGGTCGAGCGTCCGTTCGACATCTTCATAGCTGCGCCCGCAATGTTCGGCATAAAGCCGGATCATGCGGCGCTTGGTCTGCTCCATCTCTTTGGCGTGGATCATGATGTCGGACGCCTGGCCCTGAAAACCACCGAGCGGTTGGTGGACATGGAGGCTCGCATTGGGCAGCGCTGTCCGCTCGCCCGGCTCGCCCGCCATCAGGAGAAACGACCCCATCGACCGCGCCGTTCCCATGCACAGCGTATGCACCGGCGCTTTGACGAATTGCATCGTATCGTACATCGCGAGCCCGCTGGTGACGACGCCGCCGGGTGAATTGATATAGAGATGGATCGGCCGTTTCGGATTGTCCGCCTCGAGGAACAGCAGTTGCGCGCAGACCAGAGCGGACACGGTGTCGTTGACCTCGCCGTTGAGGAACACGATGCGCTCACGCAGCAGCCGTGAATAGATGTCGAAGGATCGTTCTCCCCGACTGGATTGCTCGATGACCATAGGGACGAGTTGCATCGTGTCGCGCATGCGCGAGCTCCCGGTTCAGTGAGTTGGCGGTGAGTTGAAGCGTCAGGCCGCGCGCATGAGGCTGCGCGTGTTGCTGTTCGCCGCCGATGGCGAATGCCGTATGAGTTTCGTGGCGGCCAGTCCGTGAATGATCCGCAGCCGCGTGCCGCCTCCGGCATTGGGCATGACCTGGAACGTCACGATGCTTTCGAGGTAGGGCGGTTCGTCGTCGCGCATCCGATAGCGGACCTCTTCGCCTGAGATCGACGAGATGGGCGCGGCATCGGCCAGATCGCCGCGCGGCAGCCAGCTGTCCCGCAGCTCGGGAATGTTGATGGCGCGCCAGACCTTCTCCGGCGGCGCCTCGAGGTCGTAGTCGAGAACGAGCTCTTCGCCCTGCTGAGCAGCCTTGGTGTCGGTCATTGGTCCATGTCCTTCAGCAGGGTTTTCAACGCATCGACACGTGACGGCCAGTAGGCGCGATATTTCGTCAGCCAGCGAGCGATCAGCGCCAAGCCCTTGGGATCGACCTCGTAGTTGACGAAACGGCCCTGGCGCTCTTCCCGCACCAGCCCGGCATTGCGCAGCACCGCGAGGTGCTGCGACATCGCCGGCTGGCTGATCGCCATGCCATCGCGCAGGGCGCTGGCATTCATGCGGCCAGCCGCCAGCTTCTCGAAGATCACGTAGCGCGTCGGATCGGCCAGCGCCTTGAAGATGTCACTCTCGATCATGACAACACATAAGCATAAACTTATGTGACGTGCAAGCAAGCATTGCGCGGGCGGCAGCTGTCCTTTCGATGCTTGGGTCCGGCCGCAATGCCGCTCCACAACCGGTGTCGTCCCTGCGAACGCAGGGACCCATAACCCCGGGCGCGGCTTAGGGCACGACAGGTCCAACATGCGACCTGCCTCAAGATGGATCACGCGGTATGGGTCCCGGATCTGCGCCCGCTGACGCGTTGCGTCGGCGGGCTTGTCCGGGACGACAGCTTTGGATGATCGCCAGCTTCGCGGCCAGTTCTCGAAGACGTGTTTGCTGCGCAGGCGACTCGTCACCTCGCGCGCAGGATGATCACTCCGGCACCTCGCCAAAATTCTTCCCTACCGGCAGCACCGCGTGACGGATCAGCCGCGAATCCTCCACCGCCGCCTGCCGATGCTTCACGGCTTCCCGATAGACCGGATCGCGGATCATCTCGACGAACGCCTGCACGCTCGGATATTCGGCGATGAAGCAGTGGTCCCAGCGCTCCTCCTGCGGGCCGATCAGCATCAGCTCGAAGCGGCCCTGCCAGACGATGCGGCCGCCGAGGCGCTCGAACACCGGGCCGCTGTCGCGGCCATAGGCCGCATAGGCTTCGGCGCCGCTGACCTTTCGCCCGTCCGGATAGGCGGCCTCCTTGCGCAGCCGGACCAGGTTCAGCATGTGGATCGGACCGGGACGATCGTTCGCCCGGAACTGCGCGAACACCTCCTTGGTCGGGTCGATATGGCCCATGAGCTCCCTCGCCTCTTCGTTGTTTACCTCCGCTTAACCATAACGCGGCGTTAGCGGCGCGAAACTCCTAATCGCGCGTTAAGCTTTTCCTAACTGGCCCTTAAACTCCGCCCACTACCGTGGTTGGACGGCGGGGTCGCGGGCTCGGGTTGCGTATGGCGCGGGGACGGAAACAGGGCGGCGGACGCAAGGAGCCGCGATTCGGCCTTGCGGCTGCGATGGCCGATCTGCGCCTCGATCCAAAGGACCGCATTCCGGCCGGCGAGGACGCGCCGAAGAAATCAGCCAGGAAAAAGCCGGTCGAGTTCGACGACGACGATGAGGCGCCGGCGCGTGAGCCCAAATCAGCTCCGCCCAAGGCCGCTCCGCCCAAGCCGAAGCCTGCCCGCAGCAAGTCACGCTGGGGCATGTCCATTGGCCGCATGTTCTACTGGGCGCTGGTGTGCGGCCTGTGGGGCGTGATCGCGCTGGTCGGCGTCGTGATCTGGGCCGGTGCGCATCTGCCGCCGATCCAGTCGCTGGAGATTCCGAAGCGGCCGCCGACCATCGAGATCGTCGGCTTCGACGGCAGCATGCTGGCGCAGCGCGGCGAGATGGCCGGCGCCAACGTCGCGCTGAAGGATCTGCCGCCCTATCTGCCGAAAGCCTTCATCGCCATCGAGGATCGCCGCTTCTACCAGCATTTCGGCATCGATCCGATCGGCATTGCCCGCGCCGTGGTCGCCAACATCCTGCATCGTGGCGTGTCGCAGGGCGGCTCGACCCTGACGCAGCAGCTCGCCAAGAACCTGTTCCTGACCCAGGAGCGCACGCTCGCCCGCAAGCTCCAGGAGGCCGAGCTGGCGCTGTGGCTGGAGCGCAAATACTCCAAGCGCGACATTCTCGAGCTGTATCTGAATCGGGTCTATTTCGGCTCCGGTGCCTATGGCGTCGAGGCGGCTGCGCAGCGCTATTTCGGCAAGTCGGCGCGGCAAGTGACGGTCGGCGAGGCGGCGATGCTCGCGGGCCTCGTGAAATCGCCGTCGCGGCTGGCGCCGAACCGCAACCCGGAAGGCGCGGCCAAGCGCGCGCAGACCGTGCTCGCGGCCATGGCCGAGGCCAAGTTCATCAGCGACGCCCAGGCGCAGGCGCAGATCGCGCATCCCTCCGTGGCGGTGAAGCCCGCCGGCGCCGGCACCGTGAACTACGTCGCCGACTGGATCGGCGAGGTGCTCGACGATCTGGTCGGCCAGGTCGAGGAGTCGATCGTGGTCGAGACCACGATCGATCCGAAGCTGCAGAGCGTGGCGGAGGCCGCCATCATCGACGAGCTTGCCGCCAAGAGCGTGAAGTTCAACGTCAGCCAGGGCGCGCTGGTGGCAATGACCCCGGATGGCGCCGTGCGCGCCATGGTCGGCGGCCGCAACTATGCCGACAGCCAGTTCAACCGCGCCGTCACCGCCAAGCGTCAGCCGGGCTCGGCGTTCAAGCCGTTCGTCTATCTCACCGCGATCGAGCAGGGCCTGACGCCCGACACCGTCCGCCAGGACGCGCCGCTCGACCTGAAAGGCTGGAAGCCCGAGAACTACACCCGCGAATATTTCGGCGCGGTGACGCTGACGCAGGCGCTGGCGATGTCGCTGAACACGGTCGCCGTGCGCGTCGGCCTCGAGGTCGGACCGAAAAACGTGGTGCGCACCGCGCACCGCCTCGGCATCGCCTCCAGGCTCGATCCCAATCCGTCGATCGCGCTCGGCACCTCCGAAGTGTCGATGATCGAGCTGGTCGGCGCCTATGCACCGTTCTCCAATGGCGGCGTCAGCGTCTCGCCGCATGTGGTGACGCGGATCAAGACACTCGACGGCAAGCTGCTCTATATGCGCCAGGCCGAGCAGCCGGCGCAGGTGATCGAGCCGCGCAACGCGGCGATGATGAACCAGATGATGCAGGAGACGCTGATCTCCGGCACCGCCAAGAAGGCGGAGATCCCCGGCTGGGTCGCCGCCGGCAAGACCGGCACCAGCCAGGATTTCCGTGACGCCTGGTTCATCGGCTACACCGCGCATCTCGTCACCGGCGTCTGGCTCGGCAATGACGACAATTCGCCGACCAGGAAGGCGACCGGCGGCGGACTGCCGGTCGAGGTCTGGACCCGCTTCATGCGATCGGCACATCAGGGCGTGCCGGTGGCGGCGCTGCCGAATGCGCAAGGCTCGGGCCTGGTGCCGACCCTGGCGCAGATCGCCTCACAGATCACGGCGCCGTCGGCGCCTGCCTCGAATCCTGCCACCACCGCGCGCGCCGCTCAGCCGAGCCGCAGCAACGCGCGCCCGGAAGCCGCCGCCGGTCTCGACGGCTGGCTGGTGGACCGATTGTTCGGCGGTCAGCGCTGAGATTGTGGAGATGAAGGTGAGGCGCGCATCCGCGACAGGATGCGCGCGCGATCAGCTGGCGGCCGCAGCGATGGGAGGCGTGCCCGGCAGGGCGGCCGTCGCACCGGACGCCTTCGCCAGCTTGCGTCCGACCTGCCGCAGCATCAGGCTCGCCCGGAGCGCGCTGTAGTCGAGCAGCCAGCGGCTGAAGGCGGAGGCGGCCATCGGGCGCGCGAACAGGAAGCCCTGCATCGCGTCGCAGCCGAGCTCGGCCAGCAGCTTGCGCTGCGGCTCGGTCTCGACACCTTCGGCGACGACGGCGACATCGAGGCTCTGGCCGACCCTGACGACGGCGGTCACGATCGCCCGCGTGCCGCGGTTGTTCTCGAGATCCCGCATGAAGCTGCGGTCGATCTTGAGCTCGTGGATCGGCAGCTGGGCCAGGCGGCTGAGGCTGGAATAGCCGGTGCCGAAATCGTCCAGCGACAGGCCGACGCCCATGTTGCGCAGCTCGCTCATGGTGGCGATCACGGTGGCGCGCTCGTTGAGGATCACGCCCTCGGTGATCTCCAGCATCAGCATCTTCGCCGGCAGATCGTTGGCGGCCAGGATCTGGGCCACCACCGCCGCCAGATTGACGTTCTGGAAGTTGATCGGCGACAGGTTCACCGAGATGCAGGGGATGTCGAGACCGGCGCGGCGCCACGACGCCATCTGCTGGCAGGCGGTCTTGATCGTCCACACGCCGATCTGCTCGATCAGGCCGCATTCCTCGGCAAGCGGGATGAATTTCGACGGCGACACCTCGCCCAGCACCGGATCGTGCCAGCGCGCCAGCGCCTCGACGCCGTGGATGGCGCCGTCCTTGGTGCGGATCTGCGGCTGGTAATGCAGCGTCAGGGCCTCGCTGGCGATGGCCTCGCGCAGCGCGGTGGAATGCATCAGCCGCTCTTCGGCGAGCTTGTCGATATCGGCGCTGAAGAAGCGATAGGTGGCGCGCCCGGCCCGCTTGGCCTTGTACATCGCCCCATCGGCCTGCTTGATCAGGGTCTCGATGTCCTTGGCATTGTCCGGATAGAGGCTGAGCCCCATGCTCGCGGACATCGGCACCTGCCGCTTGCCGATCGTCAGCGGCATCGCCAGCGCGGCCGTGATCCGCGCCGCCGCCAGCGAGGTCTCGAGGGGATCGCGATTCTGCAGCACGATCACGAACTCGTCGCCGCCGAGCCGCCCCAGCATGTCGCCGGGACGAATCTGGGCCCGCAGCCGGTTGGCAAAGGCGACCAGGAACTCGTCGCCGGCCGCATGGCCCAGCGTGTCGTTGACGTCCTTGAAATTGTCGGCGTCGAGGAAGGCGACGGCGAGATGGCTGCCCTCCGGACACGCCTTGATGGCCTCGGCAATCATCGAGGGGATGCGGGCGCGGTTCGGCAGGCCCGTCAGCATGTCGTGATAGGCGACCTGCGAGATCGTCGAGCGGACCTCCTGGCGCTCGATGGCGAGCGCACCGAGCTGAACGCAGGCGGCGACGATCTGCTCGTGCCACGCGCTGGGGGCACGACATTCGCGGAAGTAGAAGGCGAAGGTGCCGATGACGCGACCGTCCTTGCCCTTGATCGGGGTCGACCAGCAGGCGCGCAGGCCGGCGCCGAGCGGGCCGGCCTTGTAGGGCTGCCAGCGCGGGTCGGTATCGAGATCGCGGGACAGCACTGGCTCGCACAGATAGGCCGCGGTGCCGCAGGACCCGACGTCGGGCCCGATCGCGACGCCGTCCAGGGCGGCGGAATAGGCCGGCGGCAGGCTGGGCCCGCCGAGCGGATGAATGCGTCCGTCGGAATCGACATGCAGGATCGAGCAGACCACGTCCGGCGCCAGCTCCTCGACCCGGCGGCACATCTGATCGGCAATTGTCGTGATCGGCAGATCGGACGCCAGCGACGACATGATCAGCTGCTGCAGCGAGCGCAGTTGCTTAGTCTCCCGGATGTCGCTGAGCAGGCCGACCAGATGCCTGATCTTGCCCCGCTGATTGCGGTGCGCCTTGACGTGGGCCGTGGTCCAGATCTCGCAGCCCGCCTTGTCATAGATCAGGACGTCTTCCTCGACGCCCCGCTCGTCCTCGAGGCATTGCTTCAGGCGCTCGACCGTTCCGGGATCGGTGCAGGGCCCGATCAGGAGTTTGTCGACCTGCCGTCCACGCGCCTCCTCGGAGGAATATCCGAAGGTGCTCGCGAAGGCCGCATTGGTGTAGAGGATGTTCAACTCTTGATCGGTCACGATCACGGCGCGGTTGCTCCGGTCGGCCACCGACGTCAACAGCGCGTTGCGCTCGCGCAGGTCGTTCTCGGCGGTGACGTCGCGCATCAGCAGCATCGTGCAGACCGGCGCGTGGCCGGGCGGCAGCGCCTGCAGGGAGAGACGGATCCGAGTCCGCGTGCCTTGCCCGAGACGGAGCGTCAGTTCGCGGTCCGGTTCGGCCTCGCCGGCTTTGCCTGGCTCGTGCGGCGTGGCCGCGACCTCGCTAGGCTCGTCGCCTGGTGCCGCCGGAACGAGATCCGCCGGCAGGCCGAGGCTTTCGAGATCCGCACCGATCAGCGCGGCCGGATCACGCTGCAGCAGGGCCGAGGCGGCCCGGTTGGCGTAATGGACACGGCCATTCGCGTCGATGAGGAGAATCGCGTCGGAGGCACGGTCAAGTGCAGCCGAGAGCAGTTGCGCGGATGCGGCCGGTTGGAACTCGCTTGCAAGCATCGTTCGATTCAAGGCGCCCTGCTCGTTTCGGGAGAAACGATCTGCGCTCTGGTTGCAGCGAACGACCCGGCGCTCTGCAGGGACGTCACCTTGGGTTGATTGCGGTAAATCTGGCGAGCCCGGCGTTACGGCCACGTTAAAGCGCCGTCGAATTGGGCGATATCCTCTG
Organism: Bradyrhizobium sp. SSBR45G; assembly: GCF_030159255.1. GTDB lineage: Bacteria > Pseudomonadota > Alphaproteobacteria > Rhizobiales > Xanthobacteraceae > Bradyrhizobium. The sequence continues at coordinate 90,469 of NZ_BSCT01000010.1, forward strand.
GTTGCGCGCGGTAAAGCTTAAGAATTCGATAGCCGCGCGCAGCAGGTTGCCGAAGTCATCGCGCACACGCGGCGAGGGACGCAAAAAAATGGCCCGGACCAAAAGGCCGGGCCATTGCGACATCCAACGCGCGACGGCTCAATCGTCCACGCCATAGCGATGCAGATCGTTGCCACAGGTGTCGAGCCACTTCTTGGCGCGCTCGACCGAGGAGCAGATCTTGCCGCAGACCTTCCAGAACCGCGGCGAGTGATTCATCTCGATCAGATGCGCGACCTCGTGCGCCGCGAGATAGTCGAGCACGAAGGCCGGCGCCAGGATCAGGCGCCACGAGAACGACAGCGAGCCAGCCGACGTGCACGAGCCCCAGCGGCTCGACTGGTCGCGGATCGACAGCCGCTTCACCTTGACGCCGAGCTGCTCGGCATAGGCGTCCGACGCCTTCTGCAGGTCACGGCGTGCCTCGCGCTTGAGGAAGTCGAGCACGCGGCGCTCGGTGTGCTCGATCCCGCCGGCCACGCACAGGATCTTCTCGCCGCTGTCGCGCGTCTCGGTCCACACCGTGCCGCGCTCGCCGGTGCGATGCACGATCTTGTGCGGCACACCGCGCAGCGGCACGATTGTGCCTGGCATGAACGGCGCCGCCTTCGGAAGACGGCCGAGACGGGCCGCGATCCACGCGCCATGACGCTGTGCGAAGTCCTTGGCCTCGATGATGGTGCCGCGCGGAGGCATCGTCAGGATCGCTTCGCGATCTGACGGATGAATTCTCAGGGTATAACGTCGCGCACGACGGTGACGCCGCAATCTAATCGAGTAGATTTGCGAGCCGTGCTTGACGAGAAGACGCGAGGGTTCGGCGGGCCGCCGATAGAGTAGCGCGCGAGTGGCCATTGCTGTCAGTCCGGGAGGGAAGAACTCGCCCGGATTCTGCCATATCCGCCGCCAGGGAAAGCGCTCGGCGCAAAAACAAATCATTTGCCCAACATACAGGGGTTCGGAGGGTTCCGCACCCTAGGCGTTGGGGCTCCAGCTTCGCTCAAGCAGCGAATCCAGAATCAGAAGCATCGCTCAAGCAGCGACGCCACATTCACTGCTTGAGTCACTCCGGAATTCCGGTTTCCGACGTCCCTTCAAAGAGTTACCGCGCACCCGGATTCGGATGCGCGATGAACCGTGTTTTCGCTCATTCAGCCGCAATGGCGAGCAGCGACTTCGGATCGGCTGCCGACAGCATGAAATCGTTGATGCGTGGCACGATCTCCGACTTGAATCGCGAACCGTTGAACACGCCGTAATGACCGACGCCGGGTTGCACGTAGTGAACCCGGCGATGATCCGGGATCGACGAGCACAGTCCATGCGTCGCTTCGGTCTGGCCGAGACCGGAGATGTCGTCCTTCTCACCTTCAACCGTCATCAACGCGACGCGCGTGACCTTCGACGGATCGACCAACACGCCGCGATGCGTCATCTCGCCCTTCGGCAGCGCGTGCTTGATGAACACCGTCTCCACCGTCTGCAAATAATATTCCGCAGCCAGATCCATGACGGCCAGATACTCGTCGTAGAAGTCGCGATGCTTGTCGACCTGGTCGCCGTCGCCCTTCACGAGATTGGCGAACAGCGCCTTGTGGGCGTCGACATGGCGGTCAAGGTTCATGCTGATGAATCCGTTCAGCTGCAGAAAGCCCGGATAGACGTCGCGCATGACGCCGGGATGCGGGAACGGCACCTTGGTGATGACGTGGTTGCGGAACCAGTCGATGCCGCGTTCCTGGGCGAGATTGTTCACGCCGGTCGGATTGCGGCGGGTATCGATCGGCCCGCCCATCAGGGTCATCGAGATTGGTGCGAATGGATCGCGATCCGCCTCCATCACCGAGACCGCGGCGAGCACCGGCACCGCCGGCTGGCACACCGCCATGACATGCATGTTGGTGCCGAGGAAGCGCAGCGCCTCGATGACGTAATCAATGTAGTCGTCGAGATCGAAGCGGCCTTCGGCCAGCGGCACCATGCGGGCATCGGCCCAGTCGGTGATGTAGACCTCGTGGGTCGGCAGGAACGCCTCGACCGTGCCGCGCAGCAAGGTCGCGTAATGGCCGGACATCGGCGCCACGATCAGCAGCCGCGGCTGCGGGCTGCGCAGCGGGCGGATGTGCTTGCGGTCGAAATGGAGCAGCCGGCAAAACGGCTTTTCCCAGATGACGCGAACCTCGACCGGGGTCCTGACACCGTTGACCTCGGTCTCGTCGAGCCCCCATTCGGGCTTGCCGTAGCGGCGCGTGGTGCGCTCGAACAGCTCGCAGGCCGCTGCGATCGACTTGCCCATCTCGGTGTGCGCCCAGGGATTGAGCGGGTTCTGAAACAGGATCTTGGTGGCATCCGTGACAGCGCGCGCCGGATTGAGCGAGGCATGCGCCATTTCGTACATCCAGTACATCGGCGTCGTCAGGACAGGACTGCCTTCCGTCGCCAGGGGCGGTGCACCGCCAAACTCACCTATCGGCATTCTCGTTCAACCCTCTCTGCAACGCAGCATACTGCCGAATGCGTAATTAAGCGTCAATGCGGTGTTGTACGAGTTGGTGCCCTAAAGCGGCGAAAAGAGCCCGAAAATCCACGGGAAAAACGTATCATTCGCCGGAGGACAGCAGCGAGCCGGCGCGGCGCGCGCTGCGCAAAAGGGCAATGAATGCCGCAAACGACGCCAATAGCAGGGCGGCATTGAGCCCGAGCGCGGTCAGCATCAGGTCCGACCGGAAGACGTGATCGGTCAACAGCGCGCGCATGCCCTCGAATACGTAGGTCGGCGGCAGCGACCAGGCGACCAGCTGCAGCCAGTGCGGCAGCACCTGCACGGGGTAGTACACGCAGGCCAGCGGCATCAGCGCGAACATCAGGGTCCAGACGATGCTCTCGGCCCCGAGCCCGTTGCGCAGCACGAGGCCCGACACGAAGATGCCGACCGCCCAGGAGGTGAAGATCAGGTTGCAGAAGAATGCAATCAGCGGCAGGCCGAGGCTGTAGAAGTTGAAATCGAAGAACCACACCGCGATCAGGGTCATCGGGATGATGCCGATCGCCAGCCGGACCAGGCTCATCGCCATCAGCGACAGCAGGAATTCCAGCGGCGTCAGCGGGCTCATCATCAGATTGCCGATGTTGCGCGCCCACATCTCCTCCAGGAAGGAGATCGAGAAGCCGAGCTGGCCGCGGAACAGGATGTCCCACAGGATCACGGCGCCGATCAGCGTGCCGCCGGCGCGGGCGAAGAAGCCGGCATTGCTGGTGATGTAGGTCTGCAGGAAGCCCCAGGTGATGATCTGCAGCGTCGGCCAGTACATCAGCTCCAGCAGCCGCGGCCAGGACGACAGCAGGAGATACCAGTAGCGCAGGATCATCGCACCGATGCGGTGCGGGGCGATGTGCAAGGAGACATCGTTCATTGTGCCGCCTCCCGGTCGCGGCCGCGGGCGACGTCGAGGAAGACCTCCTCGAGCGTCGCGCGGTTGTAGCGCGCCATGATCTGCGCCGGACTGTCGTCGTCCTCGATGCGGCCGCGCTTCATGATGATGACGCGGTCACAGAGACGCTCGACCTCGAGCATGTTGTGCGAGGCGAGCAGGACGGTGGCGCCGCGGCGCTCGCGATAACGCTCGAGATGGCCGCGCACCCAGTCGGCGGTGTCGGGATCGAGCGAGGCGGTCGGCTCGTCCAGCAGCAGGAGCTCGGGATCGTTGATCAGCGCCTTGGCCAGCGCCACCCGCGTCTTCTGCCCGGCGGAGAGCTTGCCGTTGGCGCGATCGATGAAGTCGGTCAGGTCGAGCTGCGCGGCGAGCTCGGCGATCCGTTCCTTGAGATGGTCGACGGCATAGAGCCGGCCGAAGATGGTGAGGTTCTGCCGCACCGTGAGCCGCATCGGCATATCGACATAAGGGCTCTCGAAATTCATCCGCCCGAGCACATCAGCGGCTTCATCGGGCATCCTGTGGCCGAGCACCTGGACCTCGCCCGAGGTCGGCTGCACCAGGCCCATGATCATGGCGATCGTGGTGGTCTTGCCGGCGCCATTGCCGCCGAGCAGCCCGGTGATGCTGCCGCGGCGGATCGCAAACGAGATGCCGTCGACCGCCGTGGCCGTCTTGTACACCTTGGTCAGCCGCGACACGGCAATCGCCGGCGAACTTGCGCCGGGATCGGATGCTGGGATCGGAACTGCGTCATCTTGCGTCATGGGAGGGGTTCATTGAGGCATTGTGCGGTAAATCGCAACAGGCCACCAACGACCGGCCCGATTTGTCGCCGCAACTGCGCGGCATTAAGTTCCTCATCATGACCGACGCCCTGATCATCGACGCGCCCGATACCGACTATCGCCATCCGCGCCAGCGCGTCCGGCTCGATACCATCCTGCGGCTGCGCTGGCTGGCGGCGCTCGGTCAATTGAGCGCGATCTTCATCGTGGTGCAGGGGCTGGAGTTCGACCTGCCTGTCGTGCCCTGCCTCGCCGTGATCAGCGTCTCGGCGCTGCTGAATCTCGGCCTGCAGATCGCCTTCAACCCGATGCAGCTGCTGGAGCCCGCCCATGCCGGCGGCCTGCTCGCGCTCAACATCGTCGAGCTGACGGTGCTGCTGTATCTGACCGGGGGACTGGAGAACCCGTTCTCCTACATGTTCCTGGCGCCGGTGCTGATCTCCGCGACCGCCCTGCCCATCCGCCTCACCATCATGCTGGGCCTGCTCGCCGTGGCCTGCGCCAGCGCCTTGTTCTTCATGCACCTGCCGCTGCCATGGGAAGGCGAGGAGCCGCTGATCTTTCCGCCGATCTATCTGTTCGGCGTCTGGCTCTCGATCGCGCTCGCGATCGGCGTCACCAGCCTGTACGCATTCCAGGTCACCGAGGAGGCGCGCAAGCTGTCGGACGCGCTGGCGGCCACCGAGCTGGTGCTGGCGCGCGAGCAGCATCTCACCCAGCTCGACGGCCTCGCCGCCGCCGCCGCCCACGAGCTCGGCACGCCGCTCGCCACCATCGTGCTGATCTCGCGCGAGCTGGAGCGGGCGCTGCAGGACAACAGCCAGGTCACGTCCGACATCAAGACCCTGCGCGAGCAGGCGCAGCGCTGCCGCGACATTCTCGGCAAGATCACCCAGCTGTCCTCGATGGGCTCGATGTACGACCGCATGAAGCTGTCGACCCTGATCGAGGAGACGGTCGCACCGCATCGCGATTTCGGCGTCGACATCAAGGTGCGCGTCGCGGTGACCGCCGCCAAGGAACCGGTCGGAACCCGCAACCCGGCGATCCTCTATGGCGTCGGCAACATCCTGGAGAATGCGGTCGACTTCGCGCGCAACACGGTCGAGGTGAACGCCTGGTGGAACAACGACACCATCGAGATCGTGGTCTCCGACGACGGCCCCGGCTTCGCGCCCGACATCCTCAAGCGGATCGGCGAACCCTATCTGTCGCGGCGGCGCAGCGCCGAGGATGTCCAGGGCGGCAACCAGGGCGGCGGCCTCGGGCTCGGCGTGTTCATCGCCCGGACCCTGCTGGAGCGGACCGGCGCCAAGGTCTCGTTTACCAACCGCACCTTTCCCGACCATGGCGCCGTGGTCCAGATCGTCTGGCCGCGGCGGCGCTTCGAAGCCAGCGACGATGGCGGGGAGGCCGAGCCGGAGTAGCCGGCGCGCACCGGCCAGCTGGCACCGCCGGCTGGCATACGGAACACCGGCAAACCACCGCAATGCGCGGCGTCACGCCGCAGACTGCGGCAACCCGCGATCTTGGCAGCGGCCGGTTCGCAGACCATATGAAGTGCGAAGAAACAGATCGTCTCGCAACATCGAGCCTTCTCTCGAGGATATGACCGTGGGCGCCATCGCCGAACTGACGAACCATCCCGACCGCTCTCTGCTGATCGTCGAGGATGACAAGCCATTCCTGGAGCGGCTGTCCCGCGCCATGGAGACCCGCGGCTTCACCGTCACCTCCTGTGAAAGCGTGGCCGAGGGCATTTCCCAGATCGGCAAGTCGGCCCCGGCCTTTGCCGTGGTGGACCTCCGGCTCGGCGACGGCAACGGCCTCGACGTCGTGTCGGAGCTGAAGCGCAAGCGGCCCGAAGCGCGCGCCATCGTGCTGACCGGCTACGGCAACATCGCGACCGCCGTGACAGCGGTGAAGATGGGGGCGGTGGATTATCTGGCGAAGCCCGCGGATGCCGACGACGTCGTCGCCGCGCTGCTGGCCACCGTCAGCGAGAAGTCCGAGCTGCCGCAGAACCCGATGTCGGCCGACCGCGTGCGCTGGGAGCACATCCAGCGCATCTACGAGATGTGCAACCGCAACGTCTCCGAGACGGCACGCCGTCTCAACATGCACCGCCGCACCCTGCAGCGCATCCTGGCGAAGCGGGCGCCGAAGTAGCACCCACCTGCCTTCACCCTCCGCAGCCTGTGCATGGGTCCGCCCTGCACGGGCCGCCGACGTTCGCCTTCCGGCAAGCCCGCGGAGTCCAGGCGCAGGTTCGAAACGCAGCTCGCGTCGACGCGTACCGTCCAGGACTTGCCAACCGCTGTCCTCAAGGCTCCATGATGCCTCGGGCTCAAGGAAGGACGGAGCGGCGGAATGGGCGTGTTGTATTCGCATTGTCTGATTCCACGGGACAATACGATCCGGCCGAGCCCGGAGCAGATCGCAGCGCTGATCGCGGCGTGGGTGGAGCAGCGCTACATCATCGTCGGACCGCGGCCTGACCTGTCGGCGAGCGGATGGTTCGCATCCACGGCGCTGACCGGGGCGCGCTTCTGGACGGATCCTTCCTTGAAGGAGGCGGAACTCGAGTCTGCCCCCGTCGCCGATCCAGCGAAATCGTTCTGGTCTCGGATATTCGGAATTGGGCGGCAGGCCGCAGACCCGGCCGGCCCGGATCCAGGCCTGCCGTTCGCGATCCCTCCCGCGGGCATCTCCCGGACAGCGCTCAGCCAGCCCGAGGTCCTGATCTCCTGGGCGGGTCATTCCGACGCCCTGTATCCGATGCAGACCGTCGCAGAAGAGCCCGCGGATTCTCATAAGATCAGCATCGAGCTCTCGGACGATTTCGTGAGCCCTTCTACCGACTCGTATGCGGTCGCAGGTGACACCTTGCAACTCGAGGGGCGCTGTGGCTGTGGTACCGATCTCCGCTACGAGAATTCTGAGTTCTGGTTCGCATCGGAACGCATCCGACGCGTTTGCCCTGCATGCGGCCAGGCATTCCGCCCCCAGGACCATCCCGTCGAGATCATCGACGGCCTGACCTGCGCCAAGGTCGTCCAGCCCGGCGGACTTTGCCGCCGCTTCGCCATCAGGATCCATTTCGGCAGATTTCATCCCACCCTGCGGCAGGACGCGAACGGAGAACTCGTTCCGTGGAAACCGCTTGCCTCCGAGCATTTCATCAGGACTTGCGAGATGACGCTCGGCTTCGCGTTCAACGAGTTCGAGAACTGGGGTTAGACCCTTGCCGCGTCAGCCGCGCTGCTCTCAATGCGACTTCACGAATGCCTGCAGCGCATGGAACACCGTGCGCCGCTGGTTGCGGCTGCACCAGTTGCGCATCCAGCTGTCCATCTCGGTGAGGTCGAGCTTGATCTGCATGCCCTCATCGCCGCGCGCCGCGTTGACGGCCGAGACGTAGCCCATCATCCATTGCTGATATTTCGAGATGCCGCTGAGATAGGCCCCGTCGGCGCTGCTGATCGCCTTGTAGGTGCCGGGCGGCTGCTCCTCGGCCGCGGTCAGGAAGCGCTCACAGGAGTCGGCACCCACGCCCAGCACGTAGAACGCCATTTCCTCCGCGCGGACCCCGGTCGCGAAGAGCAGTGCAAGCGCCAATACCACCCGTCGCATCTGCCGTCCTGTCTCGATCCCCCGGGTCCAAATACCGGTCAAGCATTGAACTGTCGCGACATATTGCGCCCCATGCCGGGCAATTGTCGGGCAAGGCCGGGAAAATGAGTCGGTCCAGGACAGACCGTCCGCAAAACGTGCGCGACGGCAACAGTCGAAGATCAGCATCCTGGCAATTTCAGGGCTCGCCGCAGGCGAACTGCACCCTCCGCCGGCCGATCGCAAGGCGCCTTTTCCGGCGGGCCCAGGCGCGGCGCATCGCGGCGGGAAGCCAAACGCGGAGCGCTCAGCCCTCGCCGCTCAGCCGGGAAAAATCGGCCAGCACGGCGGTGATCAGCTCGCGATGCCTCGTGTCGCGGTCCGAGAGGCTCGCGGCGTAGATGTTGAGGAGGTAGCGCGCCTTTGCCGCCGCTTCCGGCCATGACGAGGCCGCGTTCGCGAGCAGATGCGCTTCGAGCGCAGCCTGCCGCTCGCGCATCTCCTGCGCATGGCTTTCGGCCTCTGCGAGCGCACGGCGCAGGTCCACCGCCTTCTGCTCGCTCATGCCGCGGTGACTGTCGAGGTCGAGCGGCTCGTCAGACATCCGATGCACTCGCGATGCACCTGATGTTGATTGGGGTAAGGGTCACGAATTCGCGCCGCGAGCCGATGCTCATCTACGCCTGCCTTTCGCAAGAGCTTCGCCAGCGTAGGCCTCGAAGCCGAGGGGAGCATGCGCCTTGCCGCGATCAATAGCCACCGCTTTCTCAGCGGCCACGACGGCGTGAGCGGCGGACATGAACGCAGACTTGAACGATAGACTTGAAAGACCGACTTGAACGGCAGACTCGGGCCCCGGCCGGCCCGCAGCGCTTTGGTGCTCGCTATTGCATCGGCCCGGGTGTACCATCATCTATCACCGTAGTTTCGACGGCATTCACCGGTGACCGAGGATCGCGCGCACGCCCGCCGCAACTTGCGGATAGCGTTCTAGGCCGCAATTTCGTCTGAGCGAGTGGATCGTTCCACCCGTCGTTGTTCCGCTTCTCCTGATCCTGCTCGCGGCTGCCGCACTGCATTCGTAGTCCAGACCACCGCCCGCGCCGTCGGCAAACGGTGGACGACGGCCCCCCGGCCGACAGCCCGTGACACCGCGCAGGCAGGACTGACACGGCGCCTTCGTCCGACGCGTTGAACCCGTTCCAACATGAGCCGAGGAGACCGACATGGCCAAAGGTCAGCAAAAAGGCAATCGCGAAGCCAAGAAACCCAAGAAAGAGAAGCCCAAGAACATCGCCGCGGCGCCGAGCCAGAAGGTTGGCTCATGGCAGCCGGATTTCTCCGCCGACAAGAAGAAGCGGTAGGGACTTTCGGTCCTCATCAGTCTCGATGGGTCTCCCGAACGCAGGGCCGCGAGGCCGCGCGCAATCCGTTGCAGATGCGGCCGACCGTGGTCGAGAGTTCAAGAGGACAGACCATGGCACGCGAAACGATCTATGTCGTCCAGGCCTTCAGCGCCGGCCGGGGCGGACGCGCCAAGGCCGATACGCCGATCGCCTGCAAGACGGAAGCAAGCGCGCTCCGGACCGCGGAACGGCTGGTGTCGAGCAAGGCGGGCGTGGTGGCCTTCTCGTCCTCGGGCGATCCAGACATGGGTGACTATGACGATGAGCCGACCGTCTTCTTCCGCCACGGCGAGCTGCCGCAGGCTTTCGATTGAGATGCGCAAGCAATTTGTCGCCGGCGACCGCCGTGCGACGCCCCTGGATGCGTCGAGGTGATCCGCGACGCCGCCCGAACCTGATCGGTCACACACATGATTGAGTTTCCAAATCACAGCCGCTCCTACGACCGCACGCGACGGGCCGTCCGCTTCTGGGGCTATGACAGCGCGATGGAAGCATCGTTCTTCGTCGACGAGGGCGCGTTGCGGCGCCTGCAACCCGACACCCGTCCGGACGAGTCGGGCTTTCTGACCGCGTTCGATTCCAACCGCGATCGCATCTGCGCCGCCGCCGCCAGGGTCTATGTCCGCGGCAGCCGCGGCTCCTACGATCTCCTCGCCACTCACTTTTGACGGCGATGCCCGGCCGGTCGATTCCGGCTGATGCCGCGGCACACGCGCGCCGCTCATGGTGACGGGCGCCGCTTACGTCGGGTTTCGAGCCAAGCGTCCCGGGCGAGCCCGCTACTCCGCATGCCCCTGCGGATCGATCAGCCGGTTCATCCGGTGCGCCGCGGCGAGCGCGAAGCGCACCGTCATCAGCTTGCGGGTCGGCGCCGGCAATTTGTGCTCGGGCGCCTCGCAATGCAGATGCGCGCCATAGGCATCCGCCACGATCAGGCCGGTGTCCTGCGGAAAGATCTCACACGGCAGATCCCGGGTGAAGGCGAAGAACAGCCGGTCGCAATGGGCGCGATAGTCCTCCCATTTGTGGTCGGCGCGCAGATCCTCCAGCGACGACTTGATCTCGACGATCCAGATCTCGCCGCGCTCGTTCAGCGCCACCAGATCGGCGCGCCGTCCCGACGGCAGCGGCAGCTCGCTGACGGTGGCGAAGCCAAGCCCACGCAACAGGCGCGAGGTTCCGCGCGCGACCGCCAGCGCCGTCTCCGATTGGCGGCGGTCGACCGGAACGAGGCTGATCCTGGCGGCTGACGAGTCCATGCCGCGAGCATAGCCGATTCCCTTGCGATCCGAAGCCCCGGCACGGCACCGGAACCCGGGCGGCGTTCTCCGCAGGCAGAGGTCGACCGGGACGGGCAAGGCCGACCGCGAACGGTGGGGTCGTGCTTCTTCAAGGAGACGGGGGCGGATCATCTCTGCTGTCTGGCGACTCGTCTCTCGCGTGAACGAGACTCTCAACCTCCGCCAGGGCTTGCAAGGCCATCTCGCAGGACCTCTCGACGACCTGCTCGCCGCGCGACGTCAGGTTGATCACCGCGCGCATCTCCGCTTGGAACTGATGCCTTGCGAGGTTCAGACGATTTTGCACGGAAGATATGACATGGCGGGTGATCGCCGGCGATTGCGCAATGGCGCCGAGCGCCGGGCGGTCATACAGATAGACTGCAGCAAGGTCGAACGTATCACGCGCCGTATATGTCGCTGCGCGATAGATCAGTTTCTTGGCCATGATTTCCGCCGGCCGCTCTGCGGCAATGGCGCGCTCGCCGAAGCGCAACTGATACGTCGGGTCATCCGTGAATGTCGGCGCGTTCAGGAAATCGATCTCACCGACGTCTCGCAGGATCAGTTTGAGATACTTGCCAGGCCATTGCCACGTATCACAAAGGGACTTCGTAAAGGGATTGATGTTCGGCGCGAGACGCTTCAGGACGGCGCTCGAATCCAGGAAGATATCCACGTCGTAGCTGATACGGTGATCAAGACTCTGCGCCAGAGCCGTCCCGCCCCCGAACGTCCAGGGCCCGGGGCCTCCCTCCAGGCTATCGAGGGCCAGCAGCGCCTTCTGCATCAGGTCTTCCCATCTCGAAGGCCGCCATTTCCCTGACCCATCTTTCATTTTCGGACTCCGCGACCCGCCAGCTGTCGATGGCCTTAGATAGTTGTTCAAACGTCACGGCCTGGTCGATGACAAGACGATGAATGACGGAGACATCGACCTCGTCGAAGAACGCCTGCACATGCACGCGCCACTTTGGCTCGGAAATCTCGGTTCTCAGGCACGCCAACAACGTCGCCTCGTCGATACCGGCCGGCAGCGGCGTATTGATCGTGGTCACAGCCGCGGTGAGGCTGTCAAACGTCGTCTGCGGCATTCCAGTCACGCGGGGCGCCCTGAGATTCGTTGGGATCTGCCGTGCAATATGGTGCGAATCGGACGGAGGCTCAACGGCGCAGCCCCCCAATTGCTCAGGTAGAGGAGCGTGGGTGGCCGCGACGTGATGTTTTTCGCTTGGCGCACTGCGAAAAATCGGCATTCTGGCGCCATGAGCGAACCTGAAAACACCAAGGCGAAGGCCGGCGCGATGATCGTGCCCGTCACGCCGTTCGAGCAGAACTGCACCATTCTCTGGTGCGAGGCGACCAAGAAGGCGATCGTGATCGATCCCGGCGGCGACGTGCCCCAGATCCAGGCTGCGATCATCAAGGCCCAGGTCACGGTCGAGAAGATCTGGCTGACGCATGGCCATATCGATCACGTCGGCGGCGCGGCCGAGCTGCGCGACGCGCTGAAGGTGCCGATCGAGGGCCCGCATGTCGCCGACAAATTCCTGCTCGACAACGTCGTCGCCAGCGGCGCGCGCTTCGGCATGTCCGGCGTGCGCGATTTCGCGCCGGATCGCTGGCTGGAGGAAGGTGATCGCGTCGAGATCGGCGAGCTCGCCTTCGACATCCTGCACTGTCCCGGCCATTCGCCGGGCAGCGTGGTGTTCTACAACAAGGAGATGCGCTTCGCCCATGTCGGCGACGTGCTGTTCAACGGCTCGGTCGGCCGCACCGACCTGCCCGGCGGCAGCCACGAGACGCTGATCCGCTCGATCAAGGACAAGCTGCTGCCGCTCGGCGACGACGTCGGCTTCATCTGCGGCCATGGCGCCGGCTCGAGCTTCGGCCAGGAGCGGATGACCAACCCGTTCCTGACCGGGATGGCCTGAGGCGCGCCGCTCTCCCCGGCCTAGCTTGTCAAACGCTGGCGCAGGCAGGAACGTGAACGGAGATCGCGGCCGGCGACCCCATCAGCCGCCATTCACAGCGGCGTTTACCTCAGGCCGGCCGCCTGCAGCGCGCGGTCGATGACGGCGGCGACGTCGATCATGCGGCGGCGCGGCTTCGGGGCTGGCGGCAATGGGGCGGCAGCCGCCACCTTCGCCTCGATGAACGGAGCGTCGGCCGGCGTCATGTCGATCGCCTTTGCGATGACGCGCTTCACCTCGACTGGCGGCGTGTCGGCAGGCGTGCCAACTGCAATCTCCGGATCGCGCGACGCGCGTTCGACCGGCTTCGGCTCGGCAGCGAGCGGGGCAACCGGCGCCTTCTCGGCCGAAGCGAGCGGCTCGGCTGCCGGCCTCAGTGCCCTGTTCGGCGACCGCGCGGCCTTGGCTCGCGTGGGCTTCGCCTGCGATGGCCTGGATGCCTTGGCCGGCGCTGTCTCCGGCGCGGTGGTCGCGTCCAGCGGCTCCGCTGCCGGAGCGTCCCCCGGCCGGCGCAGCATCTTGGTGAGCACCGGCAGCGCCGCGATCGGCGAGACCTCCGGGATGAGCTTCGTGCTCGGCGAAGTCACGGCCGGCTTCAGCTGGCGGATCCAATCGGTGACGCCGAAGAATTTCGCGATGTGATAGGACGAGGAGATGCCGGCCTCGAGCAGGAACGGCCCCGCCTTGCCATAGCGCTTGTCGTTGGCCGCGATCCCGATCGGCGTGCCATGCGCCATGTTGGTGATGGTGAAGGACTCCACCATCGTCTCGCCGTCGGCATTCCACCACTGCTCGCGGGGATAGCCGTCGACGTCGGCCGCGGCCATCGGCGCCAGCGGCAGATGATGCAGGTCGAGCCATTGCTTGACGATCTCGCCGGCATTGTCCGGATGCACCGTGTAGTCGGCGGTGCCGTGCCACACCGACAGCTTCGGCCATTTGCCACGATGCGGCGAAGCACGGCGCACGAGATCGCCGAGCTCGCCCGCCGGACGCGCCGACGGCATCCGCATCTGCATGATGGCATCGCGCATCGAGCGCGCCGTGCCGAACGGCAGGCCTGCGATGACGGCACCGCCGGCAAACAGCTCCGGATGAGCCGCCAGCATCGCCATGGTCATCGCGCCGCCCGCCGACAGGCCGGTGATGAAGATGCGCCTGTTATCGATGGCGTAGTCGGCCACCATGCGCGCGATCATCTCGCGGATCGAGGCGACCTCACCCTGGTCGCGGGTGATGTCCTCGGACTGAAACCAGTTGAAGCAGCGCTGCGGATTGTTGATGCGCTGCTGCTCGGGCAGCAGCAGCGCGAAGCCGAAATGCTTCGCAAGCGTCGACCAGCCGGCGCCGAGATCGTAGTCGGCGGCGCCCTGCCCGCAGCCATGCAGCACCACCACGAGCGGCAGCAGCGGCTGTCGCTGCGCCGGCACATGGGCGAACATCTTCAGGCGACCGGGATTGCTGCCGAAACCTTCGACCTCGACGAGCGGACATTCGGGCGCAGGCCGCGCCTGGCGATGGAAGTCTGCGAATCCGGTGATGCCGTGCAGCTCGCGCAGCCGTCGCAGGTACTCAACATTTTCGGCGAGGGACAACGGCAGCTCCTGGGGCATTCACGTATTGACGTCGGCGCAGACCAACCGACCATCGCGCATATGGTTGCTGCAGTGCAAAAGAAAAAGCCTGCAGCGTCGCGGACGCCGGCAATTTGATTGCGAATTTCGGTCTTGCTGCGATCTAAATGTCACGCCGGCGCGGCGCATCACGCAGCATTCACCGAAATGCGAACCGAGCACGCCCCGCATCGCGGACAAGGTGAGCAAAACAGACCACGCAACTGCTACACGCCGCATTTTGCAAGAATGGCTGCAAGATGGTCGGCGCTTCACGATCACATCACGAATCGCATCATCCCGATCGGAGTGTGCGCAGCGCCAGGCGATCAGTAAACAACAAATGGCAGGCATGCACTGCCCGTTGCATGGCGCCAAGATGATTGCCTCGCAGCGAGGCGACACGTAGCCTGCGCGACAAGCAACAACGTAATTCCACGGAGAGAAACACCATGGCGCGGCTGAAATTCGGAGCCTTCCTCGCTCCGCATCATCCGATCGGCGAGCATCCGATGCTGCAATTCCGCCGCGACCTCGATCTCGTGTCGCAGCTCGACGAGCTCGGCTATGACGAGTTCTGGTGCGGCGAGCATCATTCGAGCGGCTGGGAGACGATCGCCTCGCCCGAGATGTTTCTCGCCGCCGCCGGCGAGCGCACCAAGCGCATCAGGCTCGGCACCGGCGTGATCTCGCTGCCGTATCATCATCCCTACAACGTCGCGCAGCGCATGGTGCAGCTCGATCACATGACCGGCGGCCGCGCCATCTTCGGCTCAGGGCCGGGCGCGCTCGCCTCCGATGCGCATACCCTGGGCATCGATCCGATGACGCAGCGCGACCGCCAGGACGAGGCGATCGCCATCATCCGCCGGCTGTTCAACGGCGAGCGCGTCACCGCAAAGAGCGACTGGTTCACGATGAACGACGCGGCGCTGCAGATCCTGCCCTTGCAGGAGGAGATGCCGTTCGTGGTGGCCTCGCAGATCTCGCCGTCGGGCATGACGCTCGCGGGCAAATACGGCATCGGCATCATCTCGCTCGGCTCGATGTCGACGCAGGGCCTGATGGCGCTGCCGCAGCAATGGGAATTCGCCGAGGACGCCGCGAAGAAGCACGGCACGACGGTGAGCCGCGCCAACTGGCGCGTCTTGTTGTCCTGGCACATCGCCGAGACGCGCGAGCAGGCCCGCCGCGAGGCCGGCCCCGGCCTGATGCGCTGGCACAACGAGTACACGGTGGGCACGCTGATGCGTCCCGGCCTGCAGCCGTTCGCCTCGCCGGACGAGGCCGTCGACAAGACCGCCTTCGTCGAGGGCGCGGCTTCGACGATCGGCACGCCCGACGATCTCGTCAAGACGATCAAGAACCTGATGCAGGTATCGGGCGGCGTCGGCCACATCATCGGCTTCGTGCACGACTGGGCCAATCCGGAGAACACGCGGCGCAGCTGGGACATGGTCGCGCGCTATGTCGTGCCGGAGATCAACGGCTACATCGACGGCCTGCGCCGTTCGCAAAAATTCGTCATCGAGAACCGCGCCATCTTCGAGCGCGCCGGCCAGGCCGTGATGGCCAAGATCATGGACAATGACAAGGCCGCCGCCGCGCTGTCGCAGACCGGGCCGGGACGGGTCGCGATTCCCGCGGTGAATGCGCCGGACCTGCAGGAGGCGGCGAAGCGGCGGGGATGAGAAGTAGGGCGGATTAGCGAAAGCGTAATCCGCCACCTCTCCGCAGACTCGATCAGCTTAATTCCGGCAACATGGCCAAGACCGCATGAATTCATCATGCGATGCCGTCATGCCGCTCAAGCGGCGGCGGATTACGCTTTCGCCAATCCGCCCTACGCCTCAGACTACCTCACCGCGGCGACCAGCTTCCCGCAGTCGGCGATGGTCGCGATCTGCTTCAGCGTCTCGCGCAGGGCCGGCAGGTCGACGGGCTTCTGGAATTGCGGATAGACGACGAGGCCGAGCACGGTCGCGAGCCGCACATGCTCCTCGCGGGTGCCGTCCTCGGCGCCGCTGATGAAGATCACCGGGGTGCGCGATTTCAGCTCGTTGAGCAGCAGCAGGATGTCTGCCCCGCAGCGGTCGCCGAGCGACAGGTCCAGCGTGATGCAGTCGAACGTCCGCTGGCGCAGCGCCTCCGCCGCGGCCTCGACCGTGGCAACGCAGGTCGCCTCGTAGCCGCATTGAACGGCGATCTTGCGCAGAATCGAGAGATGAACCTCGGTATCCTCAATCACCAGCAACTGATTGCTCATGCCCTTGCCCTCGTTGCCTATTGGTCCGACGTCCGGCCTGGCCGTTCCTAGACGGCGCGGATGGCCGCGAGGTAAAGATTTCGGTCCGTAGATTTGCGGGCTCCGAGCATTGGCGTCATAGCTCGGGTGAAAGTTGATCGTGGTTTCGGAGGTCGATTCAATGAAACTCAATCTGTCGGATGCCGCGGTGGTCAACGAGACCAACAACGCCGATGCCGTGGGCGACATCTCGCTCTTCAAGACCCTCGAAAGCCTGACGTCATGGGCCGAGCCGGTCGACGTCAGATATGGTGAATACTTTGCCTACACGCTGTCGGGGCAGGCGCTCGCGCTCGGCGTCGAGCATCATCGGGTCACCGTCGCCAAGGTCGGAGCCGATGCTGCGCTCTCGGCACATGCGAGACGCTTGCTCGAAGCGACCGCCGAGCGCGTCTTGAAAGCGCGTCGCTCCGATAACCCGGTCGGCATCAGACCGGGCAGCCTGACGATTGACGAGCTCGCCGCCTTGATCGGCTTCACGCGATAGGCCGCAACCGATGAGCTTGCTTCGCATGATGGAGAGACTCTCCCCTCAGCGCAGCCCGTCCTTGAACGCCTCGGCGTCCCAGGTCCGCGTCTCGCCGCGAACGTCGCCGTAGGCCCCGCGCTCGACGTCGACGATCGGAGGCTCGCCCGCCTTGACGCTCACCCATATCCGGACATCGCCGACCTGAAGCCACCAGGCATTGTCGTCCATCTGCTCGAGATGAAGCCAATCGTCGACGACGAGTTCATCGAAGATCCCATGGTTCTGAAGCTCGATGCTTCGGCCGTCGTCACGAACCGCACGAACGCGCCACCGTCGGCCGGGGCCGGTCACTGCTACGTCGGCCTCGACCGGGCGTTGTCGCGTCAGCGCTGCCCATAGCCGTCGCATCGAAGCCAACATCTTGAAATCCTCGCCAGCCAGTAACGTTCACCGCCGTCACCTCATACCCGCCGTCGTCCCGGGCAAGCCTCCGGCAGCGCGATAGCGCTGATGGAGGCGCCGACCCGGGACCCATACTCCGCGGCGGCCGTTCGAGGCAGGGATCGCAACGACGACACGTCGTCCCACGTCTCCCTGTGGCTATGGATCCCGGCTCCGCGCCCCGACATCGCTTCGCGATGCCAGGGCTTGGCCGGGATGACAGCAGATGCGCAAACGGCCTGCTTCTCGGCACACAGGGGCAAGCTCGGAGACCTCATCGACCAAACACGACTTGAGGCCGACAACGGACGGTGTCTTTCAAGACGGGAGCCCGATTACGAGGCAGGACGCCGCTCGAGGCCAAGCCTGGCAGCGATGGCCAGCAACGCAAATCCGAGAACGTAGCTTTGCAAGCGAGCAAAGCCGGGAGCTCCACGGACGATGGCAGCAATCCGTGACGCACCGAGAATGACGCAACTATGTGCCCCCGCTGCAGCGGCGACTTGGAGAAGACCGAGCTGCAATGTCTGCCAGAGAACACTTCCCTGCCCGACATCGACGAATTGCGGCAGCAGCGCCCCATAGGTCAGGACCAGCTTGGGATTCAAGAGGCAGGTCAACAGTCCCCGACGGAACAGAACGGCAAACGCCTCGGGGGCAAGCGCCGACGTGGCAAGCGCGTTTGACGGAGAACGGAAGGCCTTGATCGCCAACCAGACGAGATAGCCCGCGCCAAGCATTCGCACGATATCGTAGGCCACAGGAACGGCCTGGAAAATCGCCGAGAGCCCGAGCGTCGTGGCGATCACATAGGCCAGCATCCCCGTGCACACACCCGCAAGCGACGAGAAGCCCGCTCTGTGCCCCTGGCAGATCGCACGCGACGCCAAATACATGAGATTGGGCCCCGGCGATAGCGCCATGAAGAAAGCCAAGACACCGAACGTCACAGCCGTCGAACATCCAATCATCGCCGCAGCCCCAGAGCCCCCGTCGTTCCACCTCCGAACTCTGCACGAGATCGCGGGCGTTACAATTCTCATTTTCGAGACACATGGAAAACGATCGACGACCGCCTCTTATGGCGCCTCATTGCCCATAGCTGACCACTGCGGCACGGCATCAGTCCCGAGGGGAGCGCGCGCCGATGACAGTGAGCACCGTCAAACGGCAGGGCCGGCGAGGCTTGGCCCCGGACTGCCCGGGCGCTAGTTTGAGCACCATGCCCGCTGCCAAACCCCAGTTGCCTCCACGGCCACCCGCCCCGTTGTCTGCTGACGACATCATCTTCATCAAGGACACGATCAAGCGCTTCTACGGCGACGACGCGATCGTGCGCAACTTCGGCCCGGACCCGGCTCGCATGGAATTGCATGTCGAAACAGGCCGCGACATCGGAAGGGCGTATAATGACTGTTGCGGTGTCCTGATGACCCGAATCGACCGCGACCAAATCGTCCTCGAGGTCACGCGGCGAGGCATGCGGATAAGAGGCCGGGCCAAGCTCGCCTATCGCCAGGGCGTCGTGATTTGAAATCGGCCCCTCGATCAGCGGCTGTCGCGCCAGGTGTCCATCCCGAGCACGACCTTGTCGATATCCGCCCTGGTATTGTAGATGTGCGGACAAAGCCGGAATTCATCGCCTCCCCCACCGCCGCCGACGATCTTGTTGTCGAACAGCCATTGCTCCAGCGGCGGCTTGCTCCCACGGGGAGCGCTGACGCGGACGATTCCCCATCGTCGATCCGGCGATGCGGGAGTGAGCAGCTCCCAGGGCCTCGCCGGCGGCTGTCGCCTGGTTAGGCTATCGACCAGGTAGTTGCTGAGCTCTTGGACGCGCTGATACGGATTGTAGGACCCGACGCCCAAGGCCAGCTCCCGCCAGATGATTTGCGTCACGGCCAGCGTGATGATGTTCACGTCGTCGCGCTGGCCCAGCAACTCGAAGCGGAGCGCGGTGTTCGGCAGCTGTTCCGGAATTTCGATCTTGTAGTCGTAGGCGAAGATGCTCGGCGTGAAGTTCTGGACCTTGCTCGGATGCATGTACAGGATGCCGGTCTCCTTCGGGCCGAGGAACCATTTGTGACAGCTCGATACGAAGCTGTGGCAAAGCGGCTCGTGCTCGAGACTGACCGGGCGCGCTCCCCAGACCATCGTGCCATCGACATGAACGTGGCAATGATCGAAGCGAGCGGCGTGATCCCAGATCCTCATCATCACCCCGTCGGGAATGCGAAAGCCCTTTCCATTCGAGATCGCGGAATAGGACACGAAGCGGGTGTTGACATCGATGTTGCGGATGAACGCATCAGCGATCTGGTCATCGCTCTCGCCGTACTGAAAATTCACCATCCTGATCTCGAACGGCGCCCCTCGCCGCCGCAATTCCCACGCTGCGAGGTTGGTCGGATGGTTCTCCGTCCACAGCACCACGTTCTCGGCCGGCTGTCCCGCTCTCCAGCCACGATAGCCGCAATTGACCGCGTTGTTGGCTTCGCTGGCATTGCGCAGCAGCGCGACATCGCTCGGGCGGCTGACACCTAATCCAGCGGCAATGTACTCGCGCGCCCGCTCCAATTGTTGGACGCGCAGTCCCCTGGCCATTCGCGTCTGCTGCGCGACGTTGTCGTTGTATTGCAGCCGCAGCGTGTTCGCGGCATTGAGCAGCGCGGTGGGTTCCGGGCACAGATTGGCGGCATTCATTGGGAATGGTTCGCCGGCCTGCTGCGCGAAGCCGAACTGAGCCCTGAATGCGTTCCAGTACTCCTCGACCGGACGGTTGCGGTTTCGAATGACCTCCAGGAGCTCATCGATCTCACCGCTGAGATGCGCCAGCTCGTCCTTCGTCAGGATCCCCGCCTCGCAGACCGGATCGAAAAGGGCATGAAGGGCGGTCTCGGCCGCCGGGGCGGAGCTGTAGTCGATGGCGTCGAACATGGGCTTCTCTTCATCGCTGGGAGGGAGCGGACGTCGAATGCACGGCCAAAGGCGCGTTTCCTCGCCGCGCGACCATTCGAAGTGGCCCGACCGCCGAGGCCTACGTGGTCCAACTTAGTGAAGAGACACAAACTCGCACAAGTAGCTATATAGGCGCACTACAATTTTAAGGAGATGGCACAGATGGTCACCAATCGGTAGATGGCGCCGCTAAAACTCGACGCCTTGGGGCGCCGACGCCGTGCGCGAAGCGGCCGCGCGCGCCGCCGAGGACGTGCTGATGGAAGCATCGCCGATTCGCATGAGCACCACCGGGTTCAAGGCGTTCATGGCGGATGCCAGATGGTCCGCCATCAAACGTGTCGCGCAGGCAAAGCACGGGTCGATGGCCGGCAACGTCCAGGATCATCTGCTGACGCCGGTCGACGACTCGCCGGCATGTGGTCGCGGTCCGCCCCCCTCAACTCGACGCGCTGGTGGCCACATCGCTGACATCAGCGATCGCGCGTCACGAGGATTTTCTTAACCCGGCCCTGCCATGGTCGCAGCCAATCGCGCACGGCCTGCAAGATCCGCTCGCGCGCGTGATGCGTCAGGCAGCCCGCCGTCTCGACCCGGCGGGCTTTTCCGTGGGAAAGGCCGCCAATGTCACTCTCCTCAGCCAAGAACTACGCGCTGCGCGCCGAACGGTCGCAGGACCCCAAGGAGGCCGCCGACCTGCTGGCCAAAGCGATCCTGGAGCTGGCGGCCTCGATCGAGGCCACCGACGCCAAGGTGAAGAAGATCAACAAGTCGGGCGGCTGACGGTCAGGCGTCCGCGTTGGAACGCATGGCGGCTTCTGGCGGCGGCGCTTCGTCGCCGCGAAAAATGATCCGCGGATCCTGCTGCGAGCAATCGGCGATATCGCGGCATCGCTCAGAAGCCGCAACGGAAGTTGACGGCTACCGCCAGATCTCGACAGGCAAACCGTCGGCACGCGGATCGCCCGAGAACCGCACCATGCCCGCTGCCAGTCCTCGATATCCTCCGACGCCCCTGGCCCACTGTTTGATGATGACGTCATTCCAATCAAGGACGCGGTCATGCGCCTTTATGGCGGCGACGCGATCGTGGTAGTTCGGCCCTGACCCTACGCGGATATGACGTTGCAAGTGGAAACGAGCCACGACATTGGGCTCGCGAGCTACGATCGCCGCAGTATATAGACGGCCCGGATCGACCGTGATCAGATCGCGGCTCGTGAAAACGCGGCGGGGCACTAGAATACATAGCCGCGCGAACCTCGCCGACCGCCATGGCGTCGTATTTTCAACGCCCACGCGTCGAGAAGGCTTGGGTCAGAGCATTTGGATCGATCATGAAGACGAAAATCATCGATGTACAAGAACGAACCTTCGGGCAGCTGGAAATTGACGAGTGGGTCCCGTTCACCTTTCGCGCCTATACAAATGGTTTGGCAGGACCGCTCTACTGGATGCTTGGCGATCAAAAGACCTCGCTGCTTGAAATGAAGATCGAAAGAAGCACCGGAGCGATAGAAGCGGTATTGCTCCCGGCCTGCCACAGATTTGATTCGGATGACGGGTGGAGAGCTCCTGAAGGGATAACCCAGGTCGCTGGAATTCCCGTAGTCAAGATGGACCAATTTGAATCGGGCCACTGTGAAGAGTGCCGCGACTTCCGTCTCAATCAATTCGGTAGCAGCTTCTTTGTCATACTCGATGATAGTCCACGACCAGAAAGATGCATTCGTACCGATCGAGTCGGTTATTTCGAGGCCAACGGAAACCTATGCGCCGTCGGCTTTTTCGATCTTACACAGACCGAGGTGCAGACGGTCCATCGATGGAGGTCATACCAATACCGAGTCAAACTTGAGTAGCGGCAATCGACCGTGGCGGCGTCTGGCGCATCTCCCGCGCCTGGGTTTCATTGTGTGTCAGCAAGCGGCGTCGGCTAGGCAAGGATACGCACGCGACAACAGGGCGGGGCATCGTGCCAACCGCTGCATTCGCCGCCGTGGTGGTGAGCACGCGGCTCCTGACGTCGGCTGGTTGCTCGCTTATGACTGCGTTGCGCTGAGCTTGGACCACCAACCCGACGGGCAAATCGGCCCGCACGCAAATGCACGATGTGCCGCTCCGCACGCCGCCATATCGCCTCGAGGCGATCAAGAACGCCAAGCACCGAAAATCTAAATTCATGTTCGGCTTCAATCACATCACCTTCTCCAATCCGTCGCGCAAAAATATTTTTCTTTCTTTTTATCAGAATTCATGGTTCTCTCTCCCCGTCCCGTCTCGAAAAGAGGGGCGCTTCGCGGTCGTCACGAACGTTGATGCGGGATGCGGTGGGCGTGTCGATGTTGCAGCGTGGGGCAATCCCGCGCCGACGAACGGCAGCGATGCGCACGGTCAAGTCGCGTGGTCCTGACACCCCGAAGCTGGTGTCCAGCGCAACGTGCGAAAGCACGTTGTGCGATACGGTGGCCAGAAAGCCCGGCGCACCGGGGAGAACGCGAAGCAGCCGTTAAAACCATCGCGCGGGGAATGCCGGGTGTCCTCGGCTGAACCTGTGGTTCCTGCCGCCTGCATTTTTTTCTGCAGGCGGGCCATGGGTGCGGCCAGCGCCCGGCATTCCCCGTGCCCTCTATCTGGAAGAGGGCGGAATATTCCATCCCTCGGACGTATGAGCGCGTCGCGAGGCCGCGATCGTTTGCGATGCAGCACGACTGGCTGATCATGAGACACCGGAGCGTATTGCATCGCGGCTGCAACCGCCTATCAATGACGGCGATGGTGTCCGACAGATGCGACGCTGACCGAGACGAAGTCAGAGCCGAGACACCGGCCAGCCGAGGACGCAGACGAGAGGGAACTCCGAGATGTCGATGCAGCATGTGGTCTCTGATACGATCAGGCTCACGCCGCCCCGTCGAAACTCACTCACCCACATCCCCGGCGACGAAGGCTGGCCGATCATCGGCAAGACCTTCGAGGTGCTCGCCGACCCCAAGGGCCATGTCGAGCGCAACGCCAAGAAATATGGTCCGGTCTATCGCAGCCACATGTTCGGCGACGTCAACGTGGTGCTGCTCGGGCCGGAGGCCAACGAGCTCGTGCTGTTCGACCAGGCCAAGCTGTTCTCGTCGGCGCATGGCTGGGGCCACATCCTCAATCTGCTGTTTCCACGCGGCCTGATGCTGCTCGATTTCGACGAGCACCGGATGCACCGCAAGGCGCTGTCGGTCGCCTTCAAGGCGGGGCCGATGAAGTCCTATCTCGCCGGCCTCGACCGCGGCATCGCCGCACGCGTCGCGCAGTGGCGCGAGAGGCCCGGCGAAATGCTGTTCTACCCCGCGATCAAGCAGCTGACGCTCGACCTCGCCGCGACGTCCTTCCTGGGGAGCGAGATCGGGCCCGAGGTCGATGCGATCAACCGCGCCTTCGTCGACATGGTCGCGGCGGCGGTGGCGCCGATCCGCCGGCCGCTGCCGGGCACGCAGATGGCGCGCGGCGTCAAGGGCCGCCAGCGCATCGTCGCCTATTTCTCCGAGCAGATTCCGCTGCGCCGCGCGCGCGGCGACGGCGAGGATCTGTTCTCGCATCTGTGCCGCGCCACCGATGATCGCGGCGCACTGCTGTCGACGCAGGACATCGTCGATCACATGAGCTTCCTGATGATGGCGGCGCACGACACGCTGACCTCGTCGATCACCTCGTTCGTTGCGCAACTGGCGGCGCATCCCGAATGGCAGCAGCGGCTGCGCGCGGAGGTCGAGAGCCTCGGCCTCAGCCCCGGCGATCCGATGAGCTCGGAGCACCTGGAGAAGATGAAGCTGACCGAGATGGCGTTCCAGGAGACCTTGCGGCTGATGCCGCCGGTGCCCTCGCTGCCGCGCCGGCCGGTCCGGGATTTCACCTTCAAGGGGTTCGCGATCCCCGCCGGCACCGGCGTCGGCATCAATCCGATGTACACCCACCACATGCCCGAGATCTGGCCCGAGCCCGAGCGCTTCGACCCGATGCGGTTCACCGACGAGGCGCAGCGCGGCCGCCACCGCTTCGCCTGGGTACCGTTCGGCGGCGGCGCGCATATGTGCCTCGGCCTGCACTTCGCCTACATGCAGGTGAAGTGCTTCGCGCGGCATTTCCTTGGCAAGGTCGACGTGTCGTTCACGCCCGGCTATCAGCCGAACTGGCAGGTCTGGCCAATCCCGAAACCGCGCGACGGACTGAAGGTGCAGCTGAAGGCGGTGTGATTGGTCAGACGTGGACGGCTGACATGCCGGCGCGCACCGGCAAGACTGGATCGCTTCGCTTGCGCTCGCGATGACGGAGGCTAGATCACGGTACTCTCATCGCGTCATTGCGAGCGAAGCGAAGCAATCCAGGGCTCCGGACTCCGGCCCCTACTCCACCGCGTCCCCGAGCAGCTTGCGCATGGCGGCGTAGCCCTGCTGCTGCTGGCTCCAGTTGCGGCCGCCGGTGATGGCGCCGTCGATGACGAGATCATGGCCGTTGATGAAGCTCGATTCGTCGCTGGCGAGGAAGACAGCGGCGTGCGCGATGTCGTCGGGCAGGCCGGCGCGCGGAATCGGCTGCGCGGTGGCATAGGCGCTGCGGATCGTCTCCGGCGTCTTCTCCGCGGCCTCGGTCGACAGCCCCAGCGCCTTGCCGAAGATGCCTGTCGCGATCAGCCCGGGCGAGATCGAGTTGACGCGCACGCCGGATTCGCCAAGCTCCATCGCCACGCATTTCGTCAGATGGATCACCGCGGCCTTCGCCGTGCTGTAGACCACCGAGGTCGAATAGCCGGCGAGACGCCCGGCGATCGAACCGTTGTTGATGATGCTGCCGGAGCCCTGCGCCTTCATGTGAGGCGCGGCGTATTTCATCCCGAGCATCACGCTGCGCACCAGCACCGCCATCGCCTGATCGAAACGGTCAGCATCCAGCCCTTCGATGCCGCCGGTCTGCGCCGGACCGCCGGCATTGTTGAACAGGCAGTCGAGCCGGCCGAAGCGGTCGACGGCGAGATCGACCAGCGCGCGCATCTGCTCGTCGACGGTGACGTCCGTCTGGCGGAATACACAATCTGCGCCCAGCCGGCTCGCCAGCGCCTCGCCCTCGGCGCTGCGCCGGCCAGCGACGATCACCTTCGCGCCCTCGGCCACGAAGATCTCCGCCGTGCGCAGGCCGATGCCGCTGGTCGCGCCCGTGATCACCGCCACCTTGCCGTCCAACCGTGCCATTCCCCGATCCTCCACCGCGAGCATTCTCATTCCTGGCGTCGGAATAATATCGCGCCGAGTTCCGCCGCGGAACCATCATCCAGCGCACTGAATTGCAACACAAGCAAGACGGCCTCCACGAACCGGACAAATTACCGCCATCGCGGCCTTAATTTGGTTGCGCGCATGAGGCTCATGGATGGCCATGACGCGACTCATCGACGACATCAAGCAGATCTGGCGTGGCGAGCGGCAGCCTTCCCTGACCTGGAGCTGCGTGTTTGCAGCGTTCTGCCTGCTCGTCGCCACCGCCTTCCGCTTCGGCATGGCGCAGCTGCGGCCGGACGTGTTCTTCACGCCCTATACGCCGGCCGTGTTCTTCGCCACGGCGATGGGCGGATCGGGCATCGGCTGGGCTACCGCGATCCTTGGTGCAGCGCTGGGGCTGGCTCTCGATTTCGGCGGCGGTCCGGTCGATGCGGCGCGGCTCACGCTGATGGCGCTGTATCTCGCGGTATCGGGGCTGGTGATCTGGGGCGTCAACCACTATCGCGGCCTTGCCACCAAGCAGCGCGAGATCGCGCGGCGCCTGACCGAGGAGGAGCAGTATCGCAAGCTCGTGGTCGACGAGTTGCACCACCGGCTCAAGAACAAGACCTCGACCATTCACGCCGTGCTGCATCAGGTGCTGTACGACCAGCCGCAGGTCTGGACCCGCATCGACCAGCGCATCCGCGCGCTGGCGAGCGCCGACGATCTGATCGCCCGCGCCGACGGACAGGGCTGCGACCTGAAGGATCTGCTGATGTCGGAGCTCGGGCCCTATGGCCATGCGCGCTTCGCGCTCAATGGCGATCCGCTGTTCCTGCCTGCCAAGCTCGCCGTCAGCCTGGCGCTGATCTTCCACGAGCTTGCGACCAACGCCGGCAAATACGGCGCCTTCACCGCGCCGCGCGGCTTCGTGCAGGTGTCATGGATGATGCAGGGCGACCGGCTCAAGCTGAGCTGGGACGAGGCCGAGGGCCCGCCGGCCGGTCCGGTCGGCAGGCCCGGCTTCGGCACCAAGCTGCTGAAAGCGGCGCTGTCGTCGTTCGATGGCCAGACCGAGACCACCTATCTCGCGACGGGTCTTCACTGCACCATGCAATGCCGCGTGCCGCCGAGCTGACGGGTCGGCCGCCGCCCGCTCCAGCCTACGACTTTCGACGCATGCGCGCGCCCGGTTCTCGGCCGAAATTGAGGATCCGTTAATGACGCCGCGGCACAAAGCTCCACAATCTCTGGGACTTGGCTTGCGCGTTCCGTGTTTCTACGTAGCGCTTAACTAAAATGAAGCCGGAACTTCTCACAATCGGCGCATGTATAGCAGCGACCGATTCAACTTTTCCACCGAGGCCCCCGACGGGCTGGGCTCGACCGAGGCCGAACTGCGCTTCCTGCGCGGCATCCTCAGCCAGCTCCCGTCGGGCGTCACGGTGCAGGACGAGCACGGCCGCTTTCTCCTCGTCAACGACACTGCCGCCGTCCAGCTCGGCGCTGCCGCCAACAGCGTCGACGGCGTGTCGGCGCCCCATCTCGATCTCAGGCGCACCGCCTGCCGCGAGATCATCGGCCGGGGGCGCACCGTGATCGCCGAGGAGAAGGTCGCGGGCGAGCGCGGCCCGCAGACGCTGCTGACGGCGCATCGGCCGGTGCGGATCGGCGACCAGCCCGTGCTGATTTCGAGCTCCGCCGACATCACCGAGCAGAAGGAGTTCGAGGACCAGCTGTTCCGCGCCGCTTATTACGACGAGCTGACCGGCCTGCCGATGCGCCGCGTGGTAGAGCATCGCGCCGACAATCTGGTCCGGCGCGGCCGCGTCGACGGACGCTTTGCGCTGGCCTTCCTCGATCTCGACAATTTCAAGTACATCAACGACTATTACGGCCACGCCACCGGCGACGCGCTGCTGGTCGAGTTCGCCAAGCGGATCAGCCGCGACCTGCGCGATTCCGACCTGCTGTCGCGCATCAGCGGCGACGAATTCCTGCTGCTGCTGCATCCGATCGAGCGCGCCGAAGAGGTCGCCGAATTCCTGCAGAGCCTGCTCGATCGCCTGAACGCGCCGTTCTTCATCGATGGCGCCGAGGTGTTCGCCTCCGCGTCCGTCGGCGTCAGCCTGTTCCCCGAGCACGGCGCGAGCTACGACATCCTGCGCCAGAACGCCGATCTCGCGATGTATCGCGTCAAGAACGGCGGCAAGGGCACGCTCGCCTTCTTCTCCAGCGCGATGGAGCACGAGGCGCTGGCGCGCATGAAGGTCGAGCAGTCGCTGCGGCTCGCCATTCTCGAGAAGCGCTTCTGCTGCGCGTTCCAGGCCAAGGTCGATATCCGCACCGAGGAGATCAAGGGCATCGAGGCGCTGGTGCGGCTGCGCGACAATGAGGGCGTGATCCAGGCGCCCGGGTCCTTCATCAATCTCGCCGTCGAGCTCGGCCTGATCGACGAGCTCGCCCATCTCGTGCTCGACGAGATCGTCAAGTCGATCGACCTGATCAACGACACCTTCGGACACGAGGCGACGATCAGCGTCAACGTCGCGGCCAAGCAGGCGTCGAATCCGGATTTCATGCAGCCGTTCGCGCGGGCGCTCGAGGCCACCGGCTTCCCGAAGCGGTTCATGGTCGAGGTCACCGAGGACGCGTTCGTGACCCGCAGCCACTTCCAGGACGAGATCGTGCCGCTGCTGCGCGGGATCGGCGTCGGCATCTCGATCGACGATTTCGGCATCGGCTATTCGTCGCTGTCGGCGCTCGCCGACATCACCGCCGACGAGATCAAGATCGACCGCTCCTTCATCACCGACATTCACAAGCGGCCGCGCAGCCAGGGCATTTTGCGCGCGATCGAATCCTTGAGCGAGGCGCTCGGCATGACCGTGATCGCCGAGGGCATCGAGTCGTTCGAGGAGCTCGCTTATCTGCAGGCCGCGACCAAGATCCGCTATGCGCAGGGCTACTACTTCTCGCGCCCGATCTTCCTGGAGGAGCTGAAGCCGGCGATTCCGCTTGCAAGCGAAGCGCGCATGAGCCTCGCCAGTCGCGCGGTGCAGGAAAATCGCCAGGCCTATGCACGCAGCAGCCGCTATCGGCGCTGAATTCCGTTCGGGAGGCCACGCCCACCTATCAGCGCAAAGTATGAGCCGTCACGGACTGCCTCCGAAAGCGCCTTGACCCGGCCCGAGCCTGCACACTATCAGTTGCAGACAACAGCCGCCGGTAGCTGGGAGGAAGGCTCGTGAAAACGTCACAGATACTCAAAAGCCCTGTTTTCAAAGGTATCGTTTCATCACTGACTGCAGCCCTGCTGGCCACCGCCGCCCAGGCCGACGATCTGAAAATCGCTCTCATCTACGGCAAGACGGGCCCGCTCGAGGCCTACGCCAAGCAGACCGAAGCCGGCCTCCGCCTGGGTTTCGAATATGCCACCAAGGGCACCAACACGATCGACGGCCGCAAGATCGTCATCATCACCAAGGACGACCAGGGCAAGCCGGACCTGTCGAAGGCCGCGCTGTCGGAGGCCTATCAGGATGACGGCGCGGACATCGCGATCGGCACGACCTCCTCAGCCGCGGCGCTGGCCGATCTCCCGGTGGCCGAAGAGAACAAGAAGATCCTGATCGTCGAGCCGGCGGTGGCCGACCAGATCACCGGCGAAAAGTGGAACCGCTACATCTTCCGCACCGGCCGCAACTCCTCGCAGGACGCCATCTCCAACGCGGTCGCGATCGGCAAGCCGGGCGTCACGGTCGCCACGCTGGCGCAGGACTATGCCTTCGGCCGCGACGGTATCGCCGCCTTCAAGGAGGCGCTGGCCAAGACCGGAGCGACGCTGGCGGCTGAAGAATATGTGCCGACCAGCACGACCGATTTCACCGCCGTCGCCCAGCGTCTGTTCGACGTGCTGAAGGACAAGCCGGGTCGGAAGTTCATCTGGGTGCTGTGGGCCGGCGGCGGCAATCCGCCAGGCAAGCTGCAGGACATGGATCCCAAGCGCTACGGCATCGAGATTTCCACGGGTGGCAACATCCTCGCAGCGCTCGCTGCCTATAAGCAGCTGCCCGGCATGGAAGGCGCTACGTATTACTATTACGACATTCCCAAGAACCCCGTGAACGACTGGCTGGTGGCCGAGCACCAGAAGCGCTTCAATTCGCCGCCCGACCTGTTCACCGCCGGCGGCTTCTCGGCGGCAATGGCCGTCGTCGCTGCGGTGACCAAGGCCAAGTCGACCGACACCGAGAAGCTGATCACGGCGATGGAGGGCCTGGAGTTCGAGACGCCGAAGGGCAAGATGATCTTCCGGAAAGAAGATCACCAGGCGCTGCAAAGCATGTATCACTTCCGCGTCAAGGTCGATCCGAACCTCGCCTGGGCCGTCAACGAGCCGGTGCGCGAGATCAAGATCGAGGAGATGGATATCCCGATCCGCAACAAGCGCTAGACGAGTCAATCCGTGCCCGGCCCATCGCGCCGGGCACGTCCATTTTGGAAGTCATGCTGACGATATGACCCTCACTCTCGAAACCCGCGACCTGACCATCCGCTTCGGCGGCCATGTCGCGGTCAACAGCGTCAGCTGCAGCTTCCGGCCCGGCGAGCTGACCGCGATCGTCGGCCCCAACGGCGCCGGCAAGACCACCTATTTCAACCTGATCTCCGGCCAGCTCGCGGCGTCCTCGGGCACCATCCTGTTCGGCGGCCGCGACATCACCGGCCTCTCGGCGCCGCTGCGCACGCGCGCGGGGCTGGGGCGCGCGTTCCAGCTGACCAATCTGTTCCCCAATCTCAGCGTCGAGGAGAACGTCCGCCTCGCCGTCCAGGCGCAGAGCGGCGTGCATTACGATCTGCTCCGTCCCTGGATGGCGCGCCGTGACCTGATTGCGCGGGCAGACGCGATCCTCGATCAGGTCGCACTCGGCAGCCGGCGCGGCGTCACCGCAACCACATTGTCGCATGGCGACCAGCGCAAGCTCGAAGTCGCGCTGATGATGGCGCTGCAGCCCGATGTCTTCATGTTCGACGAGCCGACCGCCGGCATGAGCATCGACGAGGTGCCGGTCGTGCTCGACCTCATCGGCAAGCTCAAGCAGGACAGGAGCAAGATCATCCTGCTGGTCGAGCACAAGATGGACGTCGTGCGCTCGCTCGCCGACCGCATCATCGTGCTTCACAATGGACAATTGGTCGCGGACGGCAAGCCTGCAGAGGTGATCGCCTCGCCGATCGTGCAGGAAGCCTATCTCGGCGTCTCACCCCGGAGCGCGGCATGAGCGCATTGCTGAAGCTCACCGGCGTCGAGACCTATATCGGCCGCTATCACATCCTGCAGGGCGTCGATTTCGAGGTGCCCGAGGGCCAGACCACGATGCTGCTCGGGCGCAACGGCGCCGGCAAGACCACGACCTTACGCACGATCATGGGGCTGTGGCAGGCCAAGGCCGGCACCATCTCGCTCGCCGGCGAGGCCATCGAGAAGCTTTCGACGCCGGACATCGCGCAGCGCGGCGTCGGCTACGTCCCCGAAAGCATGGCGGTGTTCTCCGACCTCACCGTCAAGGAGAATCTGGTGCTGGCGGCGCGCAACGGACCGCTCGATGACGCCCAGCTCGCCTGGATCTTCGGCTTTTTCCCCGCGCTCAAGAAATTCTGGCTGTCCCGCGCCGGCAGCCTGTCCGGCGGGCAGAAGCAGATGCTGTCGATCGCGCGCGCGATCGTCGAACCGCGCAAGCTGCTTTTGATCGACGAGCCGACCAAGGGCCTCGCACCGGCGATCGTGATGTCGCTGATCGAGTGCCTGAAGGAGATCAAGCGGCGTGGTGCCACCATCCTGCTGGTCGAGCAGAATTTTCATGCCGCGCGCGAGCTCGGCGACCAGGTGCTGGTGATGGACAACGGCACCATCGTCCATCGCGGCGCGATGGCTGCGCTGGCCGCCGACGTGCCGATGCAGGAGCGCCTGCTCGGCCTCAGCCTGGAGGCGCATCAATGAGCGAGATCGCTGCAACCGACGCGCTGCCGAAGCCGAAGCGCGACATCGCGCCGCTGCTGCTGCCGGCCGTACTGGCGCTCCTGATGATCCCGCTCATCGGCTCGGCGAGCTCCTGGGTCACACTGACGGTCGCGAGCCTCGCGATGGGCATGATGATCTTCATCATGGCCTCCGGCCTGACGCTGGTGTTCGGCCTGATGGACGTGCTCAATTTCGGTCACGGCGCCTTCATCGCCGTCGGCGCCTATGTGGCGACCGTGGTGCTGCTGCCGCTGGCGAGCTGGGCGCAAGCCGATTCGCTGCTGACCAATCTCGCGGTCCTCCTGCCGGCAGCGCTGCTGTCGATGGGCGTGACCGGTGCGCTCGGCCTCGTCGTCGAGCGCGTGCTGGTGCTGCCGGTCTATGGCCAGCACCTCAAGCAGATTCTGATGACCACCGGCGGCCTCATCGTGGCCGAGCAGACGCTGTATGCGCTGTTCGGCCCGCAGATCATTCCACTGCCGCTGCCCACGGCGTTGCGGGGCTCCTTCATCATCGGCGACGTCGCGATCTCCAAATACCGGTTGCTGGCGATGCTGGTCGGCTTCGCGATCTTCGTCGCCATCGAGCTGGTGCTGAACCGCACCAAGATCGGGCTGCTGATCCGCGCCGGCGTCGAGAACCGCGAGATGGTGGAGGCGCTCGGCTATCGCATCCGCCGCCTGTTTCTCGGCGTGTTCATGACCGGCTCGGCGCTCGCCGGCCTCGGCGGCGTGATGTGGGGGCTCTACCGCGAGCAGGTGCATGCCTCGATCGGCGATGAGCTCACCGTGCTCGTCTTCATCGTCGTCATCATCGGTGGGCTCGGCTCGATCACCGGCTGCTTCATCGGCGCGATCCTGGTCGCGATGGTCGCCAATTACGGCGGCTTCCTGGTGCCCAAGCTCGCCCTCGTCTCCAACATCCTGCTGATGGTCGCCGTGCTGATGTGGCGGCCGCGCGGCCTCTATGCGGTGACCAGCCGATGATGCTCCTGTCCGGCGATCCACCCCGCAGCCGCGCGCTGTCGATCCTGCTCGTCGTCATCATCCTGGCGCTGCTGGCGACGCCCTTCATCTTCCCCGGCGCCAAGGCGCTCAACGTCGCCGCAAAAATCTGCATCTTCGCGGCACTGGTCGCGTCCTACGATCTGCTGCTCGGCTACACCGGCTCGGTGTCGTTCGCGCATACGATGTTCTACGGCATCGGCTCCTATGCGATCGCGATCGCGCTTTATGGGCTCGGTCCGAACTGGACCTCGGTCGCCGCCGCCGTCGCGGCCGGGCTGCCGCTTGCACTGCTGCTGGCGCTCGCGATCGGGCTGTTTTCGCTGCGCGTCGAAGCGATCTTCTTTGCCATGATCACGCTTGCGGTCGCCTCGGCGTTCCTCGTTCTGGCCTCGCAACTGTCGTGGCTGACCGGCGGCGAGGACGGCCGCAGCTTCCAGCTGCCCGAGCTGCTGCGCCCCGGCACTGTGTTCATCGGCAAGGAATGGTTCGGCTTCCCCATCAACGGCCGCATCCTGACCTATTACCTGGTGCTGTCGGCCTGCGCGCTGATGATCCTGGCGCTGCTGCGCGTCGTGAACTCGCCGTTCGGCCGCGTGCTGCAGGCGATCCGCGAGAACCGGTTTCGCGCCGAGGCGCTCGGCTATCGCACCGTCTTCCATCTCACTTACGCCAATTGCATCGCGGCCGTCATCGCCGCCGGCGCGGGGATGCTGAATGCGCTGTGGCTGCGCTATGCCGGGCCGGATACCTCGCTGTCGTTCTCGATCATGCTCGACATCCTGCTGATGGTCGTGATCGGCGGCATGGGCACCATCTACGGCGCGATCATCGGTGCGGCGATCTTCATCCTCGCGCAGAACTATCTGCAGGCCCTGATGAGCATCGCCTCCACCGCCGCGGCCGACGCC
The DNA here is from genome assembly GCF_030159255.1 of Bradyrhizobium sp. SSBR45G. Classification (GTDB taxonomy): domain Bacteria; phylum Pseudomonadota; class Alphaproteobacteria; order Rhizobiales; family Xanthobacteraceae; genus Bradyrhizobium. Next base: position 123,973 of record NZ_BSCT01000010.1, read on the forward strand.
GGGCTGCCGTTGCTGCCCGGCCTGCTGCACCCCGATCGCTGGCTGCTGTGGCTGGGCCTGCTGTTCATCGCCAGCGTCTACTTCTTCCCGACCGGCGTGGTGGGCCGCCTGCGCAACAAGCCGGGTGCCTCACGCTGAGCTGCGATTACGCTTAAATCTTTATGCAGCCGGCCGATCAAGCCCGCCACGACGCGGTATTCGAATGCAGAAACCCTCGGTTGCAGCGAAGTTTCCGCGTCCGCTTAAGCCACGGCTAACCGCGTTTCCTAACCGCTCCGGTACCAGTGCCTTGCTATCAAGCCTGCTGGCAGCACGTCATTTCCTTCCCGGGTCGATCAAGGCATGCAGGGCGCATCAGACACGTCAGAAGCCGGCGGGACCGAGCCGGAACGGATTGGCACGTCTCTCTGGCGCGGTCCGGTGCCGTGGCTGATCGCATGCGGCACGCTGCTGATTGCGGCCATCGTCGTCGGCACGATCGTCATGGCCAGCGGCTTTCGGGCGCGCACGATCGCCAACAATGAGCGCGAGCTCGAGAATACCGTCCTGCTGCTGAGCCGGCATTTCGCTCAGCAGTTCGAGGACGCCGAGACCGCGGTGTCCCACGCAATCCGCCGGATGCAGCTCGGACCCATTTCCTCGCCGGAGGCGTTCCGGTCCCGGATGGCGCAGCCCGACATCCGCGAGATGCTGCAGTCGCAGGTCAACGGCCTGTCCTATATGGGCGATCTGACGATCATCGACGCCGACGGCAATTTCGTGAACTGGTCGTCCAACGACCCGCTGCCGGGCATCAACGTCACGGACCGCTCCTACTTCAGGGATCTGCAGTCGACATCACAGCCCGACGCCTTCGTCATCCTGCCGGTCGTCAGCCGCGTCACCAGCGGCTGGGCGACCATCGTGGCGCATCGCCTCAGCGGCGCCAACGGCCAGTTCCTCGGCCTGCTGACGCGGCGGGTCGATCCGCACACCTACGAGATGTTTTTGGAGTCGATGGCACTCGGCAAGGGCGCCTCGATCACGCTGTTCCACACCGATGGCGCCGTCCTGGCGCGTTATCCGCACATCGAATCCCTGATGGGCGCCAGGATCGGCGATGACGAATTGCTCAAGGGCGTCCCCGACAATGGTGCGGGCACCAGTCTGCTCACGAGTCCGGTCGACAATTTGGAGAAGATCGCCGCAAGCGCCAGGATCGGCCGCTTCCCGCTGATCGTCTCCGCAAACCGAGCCGTCGACGATGCGCTGGCCGACTGGCGATCGCAGATGGTGCTGCTGGTCGCGGCGGCCATGCTCGCCGTCCTGGTCATCGCCGTGATGTTCAGCCTCATGATCCGGCAGATCGTGCGGCAGAACCGGATCGCGAGGAGACAGCTCGAAGCCGAGAAACAGCGGGTCGAGACCGCGCTCGACAACATGACCCTGGGACTGATCTCGTTCGACGCGGACGCCCGCGTCGCGATGTTCAACCAGCGCTTCATCGACCTGCTCGGCCTGTCCAGCGACGTGATCAAGCCCGGCATCCACCTCGGCGAGGTCGTCGCGCATTGCAAGGCGCGCGGGGCATTCGACGGCGACGTGACGGATTTCTGCGCTGATGTCCTCGACAGGGCCAACGCGGGCGGCACGTCGCAGATGGTCGCAGAGGGAAGCCGGGGCCGCTTCTTCAACGTCATCGACAAGCCGCTGGCCTCCGGCGGCTGGGTGACGACGATCGAGGACATCAGCGAGCGTCGCAGGCTCGAGCAGGAGCGAGACCGCAACCATGCGTTCCTGCGCACGATCATCGATCACATCCCTTCTCATATCATGGTCAAGGATGTCCGCGACCGTCGTTATGTTCTGGTCAATCAGTCGACGGAGCAGCGCTTCGGCATGCCGCGCGACGAGATCGTCGGCAAGACGGCCTTCGACCTGCTGCCCAGATCGACGGCCGAGAAGGTCACCGCCGACGACGATCGCGCACTGGAGCAGTCGGACGGGCTGTTCCTTGGCGAGCATCCCTGGCAGACGCCGGCGCTGGGACTGCGCTACATCACCTCGCGCCGCATCACCGTCGCCGATGAGGCCCACCGGCCGCGCTACCTGATCAACGTGATCGAGGACACGACAGAGCGGCGGCTGGCCGACGAGAAGATCGCCCATCTCGCCCATTTCGACGCGTTGACGGAGTTGCCCAACCGCGTGCTGTTCCGCGAGCGCATCGACGAGGAGCTCGAGCGCGCGCGCCACGGCACCTTCTTTGCCCTGCTCTATATCGACGTCGACGAATTCAAGGGCATCAATGATTCCCTCGGACATCACGTCGGTGACGAGCTGCTGAAGACCATCGCGCGCCGGATCGAGAGCTGTCTCGGGCCGGAGGACATGGTGGCCAGGCTCGGCGGCGACGAGTTCGCGGTGCTGCTCACCACCGTCGCGGACCAGGACGAGGTCATCGTGACCGTCACGAAGATCCTGGAGACGATCCGCCAGCCGTATCGCTGCCTCGGCCACCAGCTGTCGACCGATGCCAGCATCGGTATCGCGCTGGCGCCGCGCGACGGTGTCGAGCGCGACCAGGTGACCAAGCACGCGGACCTCGCGATGTACGCCGCCAAGGCCGGCGGCCGCCGCACCTTCCGCTTCTTCGAACCGTCGATGGACGAAAGTGCGCGGGCCAGGCTGCAGCTGCAACAGGATCTGCGTCGCGCGATCGCGGAAAGCGAGTTCGAGCTGCATTATCAGCCGCTGCTCGGCTTTACCCAGAACATCATGACCGGCTGCGAGGCGCTGCTGCGCTGGCGCCATCCGGAGCGCGGCATGGTGCCGCCGCTCGACTTCATCCCGCTCGCCGAGGACACCGGGCTCATCAACGAGATCGGCGACTGGGTGATGCGCACCGCTTGCGCCGAAGCCGCGAGCTGGCCGTCCGACATCCGGATCGCCGTGAACGTCTCGCCGGTGCAGCTGAAATCTCCGACCCTGGCGCTGCGGATCGCCGGCGCGCTGTCGGCCGCAGGCCTTGCGCCCGAGCGGCTCGAGATCGAGATCACCGAGGCGGTGCTGATCAGCGACGATGACGTCGCACTCAGCGTCCTGCACCAATTGCACGACATGGGCGTGCGGATTGCGCTGGACGATTTCGGCACCGGCTATTCCTCGCTCAGCTATCTGAAGCGGTTCCCGTTCGACAAGATCAAGATCGACCGCTGCTTCGTCAGCGACCTCGGTGCCGGCAGCTCCTCGGCCATCGTCCAGGCGGTGGTGAGCATCGCGGCGGCCAGCAACATGACGACCACCGCCGAGGGCGTCGAGACCGGAGCGCAGCAATCGGCGCTGCGCCAGCTCGGCTGCACCGAGATGCAGGGCTATCTGTTCAGCGCGCCGAAGCCGGCCGCCGAGCTGCGCAAGCTGTTCGCGCGGGAGGCAGCGGCGAAAGAGGACCTCCAGGCTGCCGGCTGACCCGGCAGCCGGCCATCCGCATCGCGCCGTGCCCCAATCGGGTGCGCCGAACCGCCTCAGCCGGCAGGCCTGCGCCTTAGCCACCACCTTTGGCTCCTGCCGAAGACGACCTATATAAGCGTCGTCGGAACCCTCAGGTGGCCCATGCAACCCGTCTCACTGCTTCTCAACGTGCTCTGGATCGTGCTCGGCGGCGCCTATATGGCGTTCGGCTGGCTGGTCGCTGCCGTGGTGATGGCCATCACCATCGTCGGCCTGCCCTGGGCGCGCGCCGCCTTCAACATCGCGGCCTACACGCTGCTGCCGTTCGGCTCGCGCGCCGTCCGCCGCGACGAGGTTTCCGGCATGGAGGACATCGGAACCGGCGTTCTCGGCCTGCTCGGCAACATCATCTGGTTCGTGCTGGCCGGCTGGTGGCTCGCGCTCGGCCACCTCATCACGGCGGTCGCGCTGGCCGTGACCATCATCGGCCTGCCCTTCGCCTGGGCCCACCTCAAGCTGGCCGGACTCGCGCTCTGGCCGATCGGCAAGACGATCGTGCCGGCCTGATTCGGCCGCCAGCGCGATGTGCCATCCAGCCGACGGGATCCCGCCCCCGTCGGCGGTGCCGCTAGCCCCCCGGACCGGCTTGTTCAAGGCCGTTGCCGACCACGAGGCAATCGGCTAAACGGATTTCCGTACGCACCCGTAGCTCAGCTGGATAGAGCGTTGCCCTCCGAAGGCAGATGTCAAGCTGTTTTGCGGCAGTGTGAAAGTAAAAAGTCACTTGGGTTTCAGACACTTAAGAAATCGGCGCGGATCGCTTCACAGCCACGAAGTTTCCGCGTAAGCACTGCGTAAGCAGCGCAGGCACCCGTAGCTCAGCTGGATAGAGCGTCGCCCTCCGAAGGCGAAGGCCACACGTTCGAATCGTGTCGGGTGCGCCACCCAATCAGCTCATATTGCGGGCTCGGGAAGAGCTCGGGACACGTTCTTCGCAGCCACGGATCAGATTTGCGTTCAGCGCCAAAGGTGCCTTCGGCGAATTGGATTTGATCGTCAGAAGCCAAAGCGATGTGCTCGAATTGCCACGCCATTTAATGGGGCAAGGGCTACATTGATCTGGGGGCTGGTTAGGCCTTCGGGCTCTTGAGCCTCACGCCTTCGCCTTTTTGGTCCGCATCAAGAAATTCTATGCCGGCTTTGACCAAAGCTTCCTGAACGGCCTGCACCGTACTTATCCGCGAATCCACGACGCCGCCCTCGAGCCTTGCGACGGCGTTCAGGGACACGATCGCCTTGTCCGCGAGTTGCTGCTGGGACCAGCCAAGCAACGCTCTAGCAGCCCGAATTTGTCGAGAGGTGACCATGAGATCACCATCGACAGCCCTAGCAAAAGCGCCACTATAAGGTTATAAATACACCTCTTAAGGGTATTATCTACCCGTATAGAGACGAAATCTCATGTGGATAGCCTTGAGAATTCCGAGCTGACCGTCTGCGCAATTTCGGGTGCATGTTGCCGTTCATTGAGGATACCTGAGCAATGAAGCCCCTCTCTTCCCAACAGTCTTTCGAGTCTCAGACCAAAGTCGGTTCTCACTCTGGCCACCGCGACGGCGACAATCCGAACAATGCCTGTAGCCGATCAACTTCAGACCTCGCCAAAAATCGACGGGCAACCGACGACGATTTCGGCTTGCTCGTATTGGGCAAGCAGCTCGAAGAGGCTCTGGGCAAGATACGATCCTTGTACGACCCGGCATCACCAGATCATCTCGATCGAATTGAAACCATGCTCGCCGATCTAGCGCCCGTAGAACAGGCCATTATGGGCACACCGGCACGAACGATAGCCGGCTTGGGCGTGAAAGCTCGCCATGCAGCCTACGTCGTTTCAGAATATTGGGATACGCCGCTTGATCAGAACGACTGGCACGCTCGGGCTGTTCGTTCCTTGATCGAAGCGGTTTGCGAGGTGGCATCCGTTCCATATTCCTTCGAGCCGAATCCAACAGAAGAGAACTAATGACGCCGTACAAATTTTGTTGCTGATCAACTTTCGATGGAAGGATTGGAGCGAATGAGCATCGTATCCATCATGGCCGCGATCCTCGAAGAGGAGTTGCGAGAACATGGCATTCGCGGACTAACCAAACTCGACCGCGAAACGATTGTTCACAGCATGATTGAACGCACGGCCGAACTCGAAGCAGACATCAAACAGCGTCATCTGGAATCACGCCTCGATGATCAGGACTGAGGGACTGCTGGCGTGTTGCGGACCGCTTCCGAGGATAGAGGAGAGAGCGGACCGATGATGGACTGCAAAAGACTGTCGGCTGGAGTCGGCTTTTTTGAAGGTTTTCCGCCGCTGCCAAAACCGATGGCGGAGAGGGGAGTCCGCGCAAACAAATCTAATCTAAATGTAGAATCAATCGGTTAGCTTGATACTATCGTCGGCTGCCCGCGACGCTACCCCTATCCGAACCGCGGATTGCGCCGGAGAACGGGGGACGATTACGGCTGAACTACGACGGCCGATCACGCGCCAGCTTACAAGGCACATTGGGAGATTTCGCGGTGAACAAATCCGCTTTTCCTATCGGCGCCAGAGCATCACGACCTGCTGCCCTTCCGCCGCGAAAGGTTGCCAGTGCAAACCGCCTCCATGGTTGCGATGCCGAGCCTGCTGGATGCGCGACCAGTTCTGAACGAAACGCTGTTTTTTGACCTGGACGACACTAGGCGCGGGCTCGCCGGCCGCCGACTACAAGAACGACCGGCCGTACTCATCGGTGGCCTATCAGACCCCTGCGTAGACGCGGACCTCAACGCAACGCGCCATCGGCTAGAAGATCCCGACCAGCTCCGCCTCCACCGTTGCTCTACCGGGACCGCTCGGCACAACAGGGCTCTAAATGCTACTGGATGACACTTCGGTGGCAGGTCACCGCCTTGAACCAAATCGAGAATATGTCTGCCAAGCGGCGTGAAATATGAATTTCCCTCAATTGGTTGTGTGACTATCGAACTGGCGGCCCCACGGAGTTACCCCTCAGGGTCCCGAGGATTCACTCGAGCAGCACTTAGAGGGACTTCACAATCGCTAGCCGTCGACGCTCAATCGTTTTAGTGCTGAGACGCCGGTTCCCCATCGCTTCGCAAAACTTCGGACCGCCAGCATTGCCCCAACGATGATCTTAATGTGCTCGCGGCTCGACGCTAGTGCCACCATCGTCGCGGCGATTCCACAGAACGGCAATTCTATCCACACCCGCACGACCAATGATCTTACAGAGCAGGGGTGCTAGATATGTTGTTTCAGGTGCAAACGGATGGATGGACCATCCGTTTCTTAACGAACGGACTATCGACTCCGTGGAGGCGCATATGCGCGTAATACAATGGGCCCTCGTGTTCCCACTGATGATCCCGCTTCTGTTGTCGCCTTGCCAGGTCGTGCTCGCGGCTAGCTGCAGTTCGAGAGCGACAGAGGACATCGTCATCGCGATCGACGTGGGACACATCGCGCGCCAGCCGCTGCAACAATGTCAACGAGGTAAAGTATGCAGCTGGGGAGAAACAAGCGCCCGCGGCGTGCCCGAATATGATTTTAATATCAAGCTTGCAACGCGAGTTAGCGATGAACTGATCAGCGAAGGTTTTCGTTCCACACGCCTCTTGATCCCTAGAGTGGGAACTACTCTCGCCCAAAGGGCGGATCTCGCTAACGCAATGAATGCCAATGTATTCATTTCTGTTCATCATGACGGCATCAACGACGATTATCTTAACAAGTGGACGTACGGCGGCCAAACACTCTACTTCTTCGATCAATCGAATGGGTTCTCCCTTCACGTCGCGCCGAGCAATCCAAAATACCTCGAGAGCTTGGAGCTAGCGCGCTTAATCGCGGATCAATTGATTGAGAAAGGTTTGAACTTTAACCGGATTCATGAGGCCTGGAAGCCATGGGGAGCAAGGAAACCCTATGCGGATTCTACCCGGGGAATCTACAAGCGAGACGACTTGGCCTTGCTTCGCGCGCTAAAAATGCCGGCAGTGCTGCTGGAGGGCGGCGTAATCGTTAACCGAGACGAGGAGCTACTGATTGCGACGCCTGCATACCAAGTAAATATCGCTTCTGCTGTCGCGAACGCCATCACGGAATTCTGTCGGCCTCGGAAAACTCTCTAGGCACACGGTAGTTCGCGTCGCCTCCAACGCGCTTAACATCCGATCTGGCGGTCACGCAGCCCAATTCTCAGCGCCACCCTTGTATGGAAATCATGGCTGCGGCGGCCAGCGGTCTCTAACCCATCATTTACAAGCCAAGAGGCGTGTAACCGACGCGACCTTCAGCGAAGCCGACCACGCGCGGTCATTTTGTGCCAGCCGAAAGGACGCTGTGACGTAAGCTCCAGGTGACGGCCGGCTTACTCCGGAGGTGCCGCTTGGAGAAGCCATAGGACTAGTCCTGGAGCTGGTCCGATGACGAAGGCGGAAGTGGAAGTGATCACGTCGGAGCGCCGCCGGCGGTATTGGCCGCAGGCGGCCGAGGAGCCGATTGTGGCTGCGACGCTTCAGCCCGGAGCGACGATCCTCGGGGGCGCACGGGCGTTCGGTGTGCATGCCTGCCAGGTGTTTCGCCGGCGACAACAGCTGTGCAGCCAGGAGGCAATTCGGTTCGGCTTTCCGGCGGTGAAAGATCGCTGCCCATCCGCACGCAGCCGCTAATTTTGCGCATGGGCTGATCGAGATCGAATGCGGGTCCGGGACACGGATCCGGATCAACGGCGCGGCTTATGGCGCGATGGGACCGCGGTGATTGCGGCGCTCCAGGCGGGTTCGCGATGACGATCCCGATCCCCTCCGGCACCCAGGTCTGGCTTGCGCCGGCATACCGACATGCGCAGGGGCTTCGACGGCCTTGCCCTGCTGGTCCAGGAGACATTGAAGCGCGATCCGCATGGCGACCATGCGCGGCGCAGTTTCTTCGAGTCGCGGGATTAAGAAAGGCGCCGATCGCGATCGAAGCGATCGCCAAGATCGATGGGTCGTTCGCGTTCGAGCGCGAGATCAATGGCCAGCGGCACACGAGCGCGCCGCTATACGCAACCAACGCAGCACCCGCTGGTCGGCGCGGCCCACGCCTTCCTGCACGAGCGCCGCGCCAAGTTCTCCGAAGAGCGAGACCGCCGATCGACTACAACCTCAAACGCTGGGAGGCGTTCACGCGCTACTTGACGACGGAACGCTGTGCATGTCCAACAACGCAGCCGGCGCGAGCTGCGCCCCGCGGCTGTCGGCCGCAAGAACTGGACCTTCGTCGGCTCCGACGACGGCGGCCGCTGCGCTGCTGCGATCTACTCCCTGATCCAGACCGCGAAGCTCAATAATGTCGATCTCAAGCGTGGCTGGCCGACGTGCTCGCCAGACGGCCGGATATCCGGCCAGCAAAGGTCACCGACCTGCTGCCCTGCAACTGGAAGATCGCCGAAGCGTCGGCTGGCGCCTGATCAAACGGGTCAAGCCTCAAACCCGCGCCGCCGCTCAATTGGCGGTCTTCACCGGATGCGTACGCCGTGACCTCTCGTCGACCACGTCGGACTACCATCGGCCGGCTCGCACCATTGGAAGTTCTCCCATCGGTAGCAGGGCGCACTTCGGGTGGCAGCACGGTCACGTATGGCATCTTACCCAGCAAGAGCACGTCCCCCCCCCCGAGTTGATCCAACTTCTCTACCTTAGGTCCTGCACCCGCTCAAAACGTCGGCGCTGCCCCGCAGTCCAATCTACCTGGGTACTCAGCACAACTCCCCCGATCCGCTACGCGAAATCGACAGCCGCGCTGAAGAACGCGCCGACGGGATCAATCGCAACGCTGCTTTTCGACTTATGCGCCACGCGCGAGGCGGAGTCGCAGCCGGCCGGCTGTCGTCGAAACCAAAGGACAGTGACGTTACGCTTTCATTTCTCAGCAGAGAGCCACCTTACAGATCATGGCGGCTCGTCGAGAAGGCGCCGCCCTCAGGGCGCCTCAAGACACTCCTTGCTTCGGCCAAAGAGGCTCATTTTGGGTTGCAGCCCTGATTTAACATGATCTATCGTTGCGTGAACGGCGACGGAATTGAGGAGACGTCATGCCTAGGAAGCGTGGAGCCGTGGTCATAGGGGTCAATAAGACAGGCGCTCTACCGGTCCTTAAGGCGTCTGCAAGCGGCGCGGAAGCTTTTGGCAAGTGGTTGGCCACTGAGGGATTCGAGGTGGTCATCATAACCGACCAGACTGAACCCGTAGTGCCTCGTCAAATCGCAGAAGCGATCCAGGGATTTATCGGAACCGGCACTTTCGAGCAACTCGTCATCTATTTCTCAGGCCACGGATACTGGAAAAACGATTCTGAGATTTGGCTCCTTAGCGGCGCACCAGCCGACGCCAACGCTGCGATCAGTTGGGCGGAAACGGCCGAGTTCGCAAAAGATTGTGGGATACCAAGCGTCGTGATCATCTCAGACGCCTGTCGCACGATTCCGGACACGCCTCGAGCTCTCAAGGTGCGAGGCACTATCGTCTTCCCAAATGAAGATATCCAGCGGAAGCGCGCAAAGGTCGATAAGTTCATGGCAGCAGCGCAAGGTGCTTCTGCTTTCGAAGCCCCGATCGGCAAAGAAGGTCTTATAACGAACGTGTTCACGCACTGCTTCCTGCAGGCGTTTGAGAGACCAGACGCCGACATGATTCGTGAAATCGTAGAAGATGGCCGTTCTATTAGCATAATCCCGAACCGCAACCTCGGTAAGTACCTTGAGCGTGAGGTGCCATCGCTCCTGGCTAACATAGATGTCCGTTTGAGCCAGTTACCGGATGCGGAAGTTCTTTCTGACGACACGGTCTATATCGGCACTGCAAAAGCGAAGCCGGCACCCGCGGATTGGAGTGGCGACATCGCCGATGTCGCTCCCGCTACGCAGGTTCTTCACGTGCGGGAGGTCGCGTCCCTTGCTCTAAGTCACGCGCTAGGGATGCGAGGGACCGAAATGATCGAGGATGCACGACCATTCTCGACTGCTGCGGCCAAGCCGTTCAAGCATGTCCTCGCAACGCTCGGAGCGCTCTCACCTAGCATCCATCCCTCCGTGACCACATCCGGATTCGTAATCATAGGTGCAGCAATCTCTGACGCCATAGTTGCAACCGGCGAGCGGCCCAAACTCAGCTCGTTGGGAGATGTAAGGGGTCCAAACGCGATTTCAATTGGCACACCACGGACCGGCGGCTGCACTGTTGTGATTAGGTTCACAAACGGCTACGGCACAGCATTGGCGGCATTGAACGGATATGTCGGTCACGTAATCGTGGACGGCAGAAAAGTTGTAAACGTCAGTTATATCCCGGCCCAAAATAGCCCTCGCTGGGTCGACTATAGCCATCGACGGCAGAGATTGGATCGGTTGAGGGCTGTGGTCGCTGCTGCTGCGCAGTTTGGCGTGTTTCGCCTGAACGAGACACCACATGCTAGCGAACTTGCCGAGCGAATTCGCGTTGGGGAGGGGCTCGATCCAACCGCAGCTTTGTATGCGGCATACGCCTATTCTGAAGCCGATCGCCGCGACGATATCTCTTTTGTTCTCGACTGTATGACCGGCGACTTGCGAAGCAAGTTGTTCGATGTCGCGATGCTGGCGAGACGAATTGCCGAACAGGATCCTGGCAACTCGGCGATCGTGCCATTCTGTCCAATGCTGACGCAAGGCTGGAACTTCTTGCGCGCGCGACGCATCGTACTCCCTGAAGTTCTCGATCATGCCCAAGATGAACTCGAACCCGCGCTATGGACTACATTCACTCCGTCTCGAACGCAGGCGATTATTGACGCGATCCAGCACGGCAGACTTGGAGAACTTCAATGAGAGTTCTGTTTGTGCACGGCCGCAGCCAAGAACATAACAATCCTGAAACGCTGAAAGCGAAATGGCTTGAGGCGCTGAACAACGGACTTAATAAGGCCGGATTGGCGTTGCCCGCTGGCGTCGTGTTCGATTTTCCTTTCTATGGGGATCGCCTCGACCACTTCGTTCGTCAGTTTGAGTTGCCGGCCGACCCGGCTATTGCTCCCAAAGGGAGTCCGGCATTCGACGAGTACGCCGAGTTTCGACGGCAAATCGCTAATGAAATGCGGCTCCGCGTCGGAATTAGCGATGCAGAGGTGCAAGCCCAGCTAGGATCAGCGCCGGCGGAAAAAGGGCTGCAAAACTGGAAATGGGTGCAAGCCATCGTTCGTCTTATCGATCGTCGCATAACGACGATATCGCAAGGCACAATTGAGGTCTTCATGCGCGACGTTTTTCTATACACGCAGCGCGATTCGGTCCGAAACGCGATCGATAGTATCGTAGCGGATCTACTTGCCCAAGAAACGTCGGTTGTCGTGGGACATTCCCTTGGGAGCGTTGTCGCTTACAACGTTCTTAAGGCGCGGTTCACTCCGCTTCCGGCTTACGTGACAGTAGGCTCCCCCCTTGCGATTCGAGCGATCCGAAAATCAGTGACACCTATCTCAAACCCGTTCGGCATCAATGGATGGTACAACGCTTACGATCCTCGTGACATCGTTTCTTTGTATCCGCTTGACACCAACAATTTCGACGTAGACCCATCGATTATCAATATTGGCACCGTCAACAACTACACCGACAATAGGCACGGGATCACAGGATATCTTGACGATGCAAATGTAGCGAAAGCTATCTGGCTTGGGCTGCACCGAGTGTGAGGCGGCGGCTGTTCTCGCGCAACTAGCGTTCCCTTCTGAACCAGCGTCAAAGTGAGACATCCGAGAACGCCTCCTTAGCCTGCACGAAGGCAATGGAAGCATACTTTAGCCTGCCGATAGGCACGGACCTTAAATCATAGTGTGGACTTGTGCCATGAGACCGGAGATAAAGCGAGCAATCGCACGGATAACGAGCATTAGGGACGATCGCAATACAGTCCTCGGAACGGGTTTTTTAGTAACCGAGCGGCACCTTTTGACCGCCTTTCATGTTGTGGGAGATCGGATCCAGTCTTCGCTGAGTGACGCTCCATTTTTCTACTCGGCCTTGCGGGTAACATTTCCGGACGCTGGATTGTGCGATCTTGCAGCTAAAGTAACAGAGGGATGCTTTGACGTTATAGGCGACTGGGCTTTGTTGGAACTTGACAATCCGACAGCAGGCATTTTTCCACTGACGCTCGGCGAACTCTCTCCCAACTCCAATGACGACAGTGCCTCTCGAGCATTTGAAAGTTGGGGCTTCCCCGCAATTGCCGAGATGGCTGGTGGGGCTCTCTTCATTGACGGCCGCGTTCAAGGCGCACTGTCACAAGGTCCAGAGATCGACGTCTATCAGCTTTACAGCGACAATGTCGCAGCCGGTCAGAGCGCTCGACTAGACGGCTTCTCTGGCGCTCCATGCCTTGTTGATGGCGTCGCAGTCGGCATTATCCGATCAAACTTAGTTTCACCTCTCAATAGAGATTCCGTTGCAGCTGGCGTACTGTTCGCTTGTCCCATCAACAACGACGTACTCCAAACACGCTGCGCACGATATCTGCCAGCAATAGATCCAATTCTCGGATTGCCGGGACTTCCTCATCAAGCACTGCCAGCAGAGCCGTTCCGGTACCTTCGATGGTACGGCGCCGAGCATGCGGAAGTCTTCTTTGGTAGAAGCCGTAGATTGCGGGAACTATATGAGCAGGTGGTTGACAACGAGGGGCCCGGCGTCATTCTGGTGTATGGAGCTTCAGGGGTCGGGAAATCGTCATTACTCGAGGCTGGGTTGCTTCCTCGCCTACGGTGGAGCTACGAAGCGCGGGCGCATCGCAGGGAGGCGGGCAAGACTCTTCTGGAGCTTTTCGAAGACCGCCTTAAAGAAGCTCTTGCGGCCACCGACACCAGCAATAAGCCTGTTGTCCTAGTAATCGACCAGATAGAGGAAGCATTCACTAGCCGGTCGTTCGGTAACGCCGAACTTAGCCAGTTGGCACACCGCCTCAAGCGACTTAAACACGAGCGACGCGATACTAGAATTCTGATCGGATTTCGAAGCGAATGGCTGGCCGAAGTTCGTGCCCGCTTGCGCGAGGCGGAGGTGGTCTTTACCGAGTTCTTTCTTGAGAGATTAACGCAGGATGAAATCGAGGAAGTGGTCCGCGGTATAGTCAGCACCCGGCGGCTCCGTAGTTGGTATAATGTTGGCGTCGATGACGACCTTCCGGCGCGCATAGGCATGGATCTGTTAAGCGACCCCAAGTCGCCCATAACACCCATGCTAAGCATCATTCTTACGCGGCTCTGGCAAGAGGCCAAGAAGGACCGAGCCGGCAACCAGTGCCTTAGTCTGACGCACTATGACGTCCGCATGCGTGGAAAATTGGACCTCGATCAATTTCTTGAAGAACAAATAAACGTTCTAGCGGAGATCTATCCGCAACATGTCAACTCGGGACTAGTCGAGGATATCCTCTACCGGCATACCACGGACTATGGCACAGCGCTTGAGCTGTCCAGGTCGGAGACGTTTAAGCTATATGCCCATCTTGCTGATCAAAAACACGATATCGAAGGATTGATCGACGAGCTCCTGCGAAATGCTCTGCTCTACACGGTAGCTACCGCCGATGACGAAAGGTCCACGAGGCTCGCTCACGACACTCTTGCTTCTCCTGTGCGTCGTCGCTTTGACCGGTCGGAAAGGCTTGGTCAAAGAGCCATCCGTCGTCTATCCGACCGCGCCAAGGAATGGGACCCAAGGGATCCGTCAGCCGGCCTTCTTGACGTTGCTTCCTTAGAACTGGTGCGAAAGGGCCTGGTCGGCTCTCGGGCACCGACCGGCAAGGAGGTCACTTATCTGAATGCATCCAAGGAAGCGGACGAATCCTCTAGACGTCAATCCCGGCGCATCCGCTTGGCTTCTGCTGTCGCTTTTTGTATAGCAGTCATTACCGCGGTGATCTGGTGGCAGCACCGTTGGCTTCATTTGATGGCCTACCAACTCACTCAAGTTCATACTGCTGCGGTTGGCTCGCTGTCTGTAGGGAGTACTTTCAAAGAATGCTCGCACTGCCCCGAAATGGTCGTTTTACCAACCGGCCGCATCATCATCGGCTCGCCAACCGCGGCGGTAAAAGAGATGGCCAGGGAGCAGCCTGCCAAGATGTTAGAGTTTGAGACGCCAATTGCCGTGTCCAAGCATGAGATAACGAACGACGAATGGGACCAGTGTGTTAGGTTTTCATTTTGTTCGCAGAGAGCGGATCCAGCAACTAACGGAAATACGCCGATTACGAACGTCAGCTGGGCCGATGCACGTGACTATGCATCTTGGCTGAAGCAGGTGACTGCCGAGGACTATCGGCTGTTAAGCGAGGCCGAGTGGGAGTACGCAGCCAGAGGCGGAAAATCGACCTACTTTTCCTTTGGAAACGACGACAAGGAGCTCGATCTATACGCATGGTACGGTGGGGGTCTCGCACTCACGGAACCACAAGAGGTTGGAAAAAAGCGCCCAAACGATTTTGGGTTATTCGACATGCACGGGAACGTGTCCGAGTGGGTTGCGGACTGTTTCAGAGACAATTACGGAGACGGGCCAAAGAAGGAGCCATGGAATGAAACAGCTTGTATACGGCACGTTATAAGGGGCGGCTCATACCTTGACAAGCCAAGGGGACTGCGCTCATCAGCCCGCGACTGGTCCAGCTCTGGCAGCAGCACCATTGGGATACGAGTTGGACGGTCGATTAGACCAAGCGACTCAAGATGAGTTCAGAGATTTTCATCGTCGTCGCTCCAAACGCTGCAGCTGACCGAACCACCCACGGCCTCCCGTTTAGCAGCATACAACGCGTGGCGCGTTGTTGGAAAGCGTCGAATTATTTCAAAATTCATTCTATGCTCTTCCGGAGCCCTGTTCGCGCAGTGATAAATGATCGCCATCCAGGTGTACGCGTTGTCGATAGCGTTGGCTCGGGGAAACTTATCGACGAGCGCTTGAAAAGTGCGCTCGGCGGCCTCTACATTTTTTAGCCTTACTCCCTCCGAGTACAACTGCTCCGCCATGGCGTCGTCTAACAGGCTTGAACCCGGGAATTCGTTTGAAAGATCCACGACTGAGGTTGGAACCTTGCGAGGATCAAAAGAAACCAGGATTCTGACCTTTCTATAAAGTAGCCATTCGCGTAGTGAATCGAGTTGCGTCTTCTTTGGCAACTGCGCGAGAGAAATGTCTATAAGGTGCAGGGCCTGTCGTAGGTCGCGGTGCGCCAGCGGCGCCATGCGCTTTCTGCTGGCTACGTCGTCGGTGGCGTCTGTGAGCCGTGAGTACTTGATCACAGCCATTCTCACAATTTTATTGGCCGCATCAGGGCGACTGTCAGCAATTGATTTAATAGAGGTGCTAAGTTCGACGATCTCCCGAGACGCCTGCAACACGTATGGAATTTCCACAAAATTGGGATCGTCAGCATACTTGTGCTTAATCTTTTTCAGTGCTTGCGCAATGAGAATTGGGTCCGTAGTCGCAGGTAGCTGGTCCGACGGCGCTTGCAAGTAGCGCAACGCTCTCTCAGCTACATCGATCACGTACGTATAATCGAAACGCCGGTAAGCATCTCGAGCCACCTTGTACCATATCGCGGGCTGCTGCGACAACGCAGGAATCTCTTCAAGTGCTGCAACCTGCTGCTGAGGCGTGTATCTCTCAAATATTCGAAGCACTAGCCGTGTGGCAGCAGAACTATAATCGCCATTTCCAACGTTCATTGCCCGCGCAGCGTAACCGAGCGCTTCTTGCATCTTATTCTGATGAAACGCAAGCCAGCCTATCATGTAGGCCGCATCATCGGCCAATCTAGACGATTCGTCATTTAGCACCAGCTCGAACAGCGGCTTGGCGACTGCCGCCCTGCTTACAAACTCGGGATCGACAGCACTTAGTCGCGTACTTCTATATCGTGCTTCATGATTCAGGAGCGAGATTACTGACTCTATGGAATCGCCGTCGGCAAGATGGATTTCGGGATCGTTTAGACGTTTTACGACGCCTTCGAGTAACGGCCTAAGAGCAGCATAGCCCATAGCATACCGGAGCTCCGTCTTGATGACCGACGAGGGGTTAACCGCCAGTCCTTTTTCGAACTCACCTATCGTGTAATATAGAAACTCTGAAAATCGTCCTTTGGGATTTGCAGCCAAGAACTCTAATATCCGTTCTCGTATTTCCGGATACAGGGTATTAGGACCATAGTTTACTTCCGTCCAATGTATCTTCTGACCGAGCGTTTCAGAAACACCCAAAGGAAGTAGCGCCCACACACGCGATTGAAGCTTTTTTTGCCGGTATCTCTGGAAGATCTTATCCAATTCTCGATTTGCAACCGCAGGAGAGGCGGCAACGGCGATACGCCTGCTGTCCTGAGCGACTTTAATCCAGAGCGAGAAGTCATCTGCCGAACGAGTCTGGTCATCGCGAACGGCTTCCTCGAGCGTGGGAACGAAGGTCGTGATCGCCGCCTGAGCCATATTGGCTGCAACGTAGTGCCTGTGCCCCCGTCCACTTGCATCGAAGCTTGCGCAATAGACATAGCCGGCTTCTCCCGCTACTCTAAATATGGGAAGGCCCTGATCTGTTGATTTATCGGGATCTTCCAAGGGATCAATCAATGCATCCGTGCGACCAATATCGTCTTTGTGGATCCTTGCGAGTTCAAGCTTGCCCCATACACCGATTACGGCAGTGATGCCATCTCGAGTCTGATACCAGTCAAGCTTTATTGGTTGTTCTTTGTTTTCTCGCGAGAGCTCGTCAATCTCCGCCTGCACTATCGACTTGCTAAGCGAGACGGGCGCTACGGTCGTCATAAGATAGGTGAGTGTTCCATCTTTCGACCGAAGAATCTGTGTAGTAGCTTGACCGCGACCTAAGCTAGTCGGCCTCGGCTGAATTCGCTTGCACCACTGATATCCGTCAAAATCGCGGCTGTCGCTGCACTCACTGAACCTCTTTGCGTAAGAACTGGCCGGGAGTTTCTCACCCAGCGTCATGCCATCGATTACATAAGCATAGGAACTTTTTACTTCACCTGTGACCACAAACAGAGTTTGCAGGAATATCTGCAGCGTAAAAATGCGAGCGTAAACCATCTCCCTCTCCTCGGTCCCGCCAGGTGCCCAAAAGCAACCTTTAGGTGAATGTTACCGGAGGGCCAGACGCAGCGATAGTACTGCTGATAGGAAATTTTGGTCGACTCCCGTGCTCTGAGCGCGCCTATATGTCGGCCGAGTCTCGCTGCAGTAAATTGAACGTCTGATTGATTGCGTTAAATTGAGGCACGACGCTCCGATTTCGGACTCAACACTTAGCCTCGCCACCGACTCTATTTTTGGTCGTATCCGGCATTTCTTGTAGCTTGGCAGAATGAACCCGTCCGGCCGCGTCGCCCTGACATTTCGGCAGACCGGTCGGAGAGCCTTACCCCAGAGAGCTGCACCGCTACCGGAACAAGTGACAAACCTGTTCATCGCGCATGAAAGCTTCCGCGTCGCCGCGTGTCGCACCGGCCGCCAGCTCGAAGCTTAGCTGCGAGTCGTCACCCGTGGTGCCGACGATCTTGAGCGGCGCGCCAGCCGGCTCAGCGGCCACCGACGCTGCGTCAGCTTCCTTGTCCCTCGCGGTCGACTGGCAAGCGCCTCGCCGGCACGCCACTCCTGTCATGCTCCCTTCGACCATGCGTGATCTCCGTTGTGGTGGCAATCAAGGCGCCGAGCGATTGCGCCGGCCACCTGAACTCTCCCTGCCCTACTGCTTCCCTCTTGTCCCACCACGCGCATAGCCCGATGAGTCCGCCGCACGTTGGCCGTTCGGCTCGTCCTCCAGCATGCCGCTGGCAACGATCAACTCTCGAACAGCCGCTCGCACGTCGCCGTCGCATGACGCGATCACTTCGTCCGTCGCTGCTTCTAGGGCGCGGGTTTAGGCCTTGGATCTCATCGGTGTTGGCGGACACGGCCCTGTTCCGTGCTCACCGAAACAAAGAATAGCTCTTCTTTTGTTCAAATGCCAATCTAGACCGCAAGCCGGCCCTCTATTCGCTGTCCCGGAGCAAAGACGTCAACGTCATGTTCGAGCCGCCCCCCGATCACAAGCCACGGTCGAGTGCGCTCACAATAAGAGCTTGGCTTGCCGCATTTCCCGCGCTATGGCGCGACGGGAAGCCGCGCGGGGGGCCGGGGCGCCCGGCGGGACTTAGCGGTCCTGCAGATCGGCAGGTTGGCAATTCAGTTCCGAGGACGATCTACCAATGGCCATCTCTCTTGACACGTCAGAGCGTACCAGCCTGATTAAGAATTCCCGGAAGGCGCGCTATGGTGGCCCAATAACCTTAGGATTGCTTGGAGACATCCGATGGGAACGAACACTTAGCAGTCGGCTCAGAATACAGGGAAAGTACTTTGTAACGCCGAACACTGGGCTGTCGTCGCCTCCCTTATCGAGACCTGCAAGCGCAACGATGTCGACCTGCTTGCCTATCTCTCCGACGTCCTGACCAGGATCGCGAATGGTCATCCGAACCGCGAAATAGACGAGCTCCTGCCCTGGGTCTACCGCGGTCAAGTCCTCAAAGCCGTGGCTTGAGAACGACGCTTACGGCACGTTTGTGTTCGTCACTAAAGTCGATCTTTCAGCGGAGCTTTGGGTAAGCCATCAAAGGTCTGAACTCTGGCTTCCATCCAACCGAAAAGGGACCTCAAGCCGCGCGTTGGCGGGCAGCACTGCAATATTCGGAGACTTCGCGCCGCCCACGATGGGTCATTCCCGATGCTGCGCCGTTTGCTGCGATAGTGAGAGTACATGTGTCGCCCGTTCCACAGAAAATGCCTCCTTTCCTTTTGCGGCCCAGAGCGCACTCGCCGTTTCGCGCCGATCGCCGTTGAGTTTCTCGGCGATCCAGATTAACGCGCCGTAGATCATAACGCGATCATCGCGAGTCAGCCCCACGATTCCGGCTTTGACGACGAGACCGCCGAGTTCGATGAGGTGCCGCGTGCGCTTGCGGCGTTCGACCTGCCATGCGCGCATGTCATGCCGCGCCCTTGCGGCTTGATGCCGGTTGCACGCCGCTCGGTTGCGTAGGAGCGACGTCAGGGTTGAGGTCAGTTGTTGGCGCATTTCGCCGCGACCGGCTTTGAAAGAACGCGGCGCCGCGCTTGGCCCATGCCTCCTTCCTACCGGCCTCTTTCGTCTCGGCCAGCACGATCAGCGCGCCGGCCAGTTCTTCAGCGGTGAGAGTGTCGGCTCCAGTCGCGATAACCAGTTCGCCGAGCTGGCGCACCTTGCGAGTTTTCAGCCCGCGCGCCTTTTCTTCGAGTGCCTTCAGGTCCGCATCAAAGTCTCGTGGTTTGCGCATCCTCGTCTCCATGAGTTCGATGCAGAAATCATAGGCGAGCAAACAGCAGAATACTGTAGGATCATCAGGACAGGCTGACACGGTGCGATCCCTCCCGAGATTTTTTCGAGGGAGGGCGCGCTTATACGTCGTTCCGACGTGCGCTTCGGTGTGTCAGTGATCTGATCGCGATGGCGATCTATCATCTTCACGTCAAGGTCATCGGCCGCAAGGCCGGAAGCAGTGCGGTGGCGTCGGCCGCCTACCGTTCGGGCTCGCGTCTGCGCGACGAGCAGCTTGGCCGTGATCAGGATTTTTCCGGCAAGCGTGGCGTCGTCCATTCCGAGGTGATGCTGCCGGAGAACGCGCCGGAGGCTTGGAGCGATCGCGAACGGCTTTGGAATGATGTCGAAGCGTTCGAAGTCCGGAAAGATGCCCAGCTTGCACGCGAGGTCGAATTCGCCCTTCCGCGCGAGATGACTGATGCGCAGGGCATCGAGCTGGCCCGGGACTTCGTTCACGGTGAGTTCGTCGGTCTCGGCATGATTGCCGATCTCAATGTGCATTGGGACAGGGGTGAGGACGGACTGCCCAAGCCCCATGCCCACGTGATGCTAACGATGCGCGCGGTCGGCGAGAAGGGCTTTGGCCAAAAGGTGCGAGACTGGAACCGCACCGAGATGGTCGAGCGCTGGCGCAAACGCTGGGCGGAGCTCGCCAACGAGCGCCTGGCCGAGCTCGACATCGACGCGCGGATCGACCATCGCAGTCTAGATGCCCAGGGCATTGCGCTCGAGCCGCAAAGCCAGATCGGCGCGCCGGCCAAAAGGATCGAAGTTCGGGGCGTCGCAGGCGAAGGGATTGAGGCCGACCGGGCCGAGATGCACCGCGAGATCGCGCGGAACAATGGCGCGCGGATCATCGCCGATCCCTCCCTTGGACTGGAGGCCATCACCCGGCAGCAATCAACCTTCACGCGCCGCGACCTGGCGAAGTTCGCGCACCGGCACAGCGACGGGCTCCACCAGTTCAACGCGGTGATGGGCGCAATGCAGGGGGCGCCTGATCTGGTCGAACTCGGCAGGGACGCCCGCGGCGAGGACCGGTTCACCACCCGCGGAATGATCGAGGCAGAGCAGCGCCTGCACCAAGCTTCAGAGCTGCTGGCGGAGCGGAAGCGCCATGAGGTCGGCGACGCGGACCGCAGGGCCGCTTTGTCGCGCGCGGAAGCGCAAGGCCTGGTCCTGTCATCCGAGCAGGCCGAGGCGCTGGCGCATGTCACAAACGGGCGCGATCTCGGCGTCGTGGTCGGCCATGCCGGGACGGGAAAGAGCGCGATGCTGGGGGTGGCGCGAGAGGCGTGGGAGGCGGCCGGCTTCGAGGTCCGGGGCGTGGCGCTGTCCGGCGTCGCCGCGGAAAACCTCGAAAGCGGATCGGGCATATCGTCACGCACGATTGCCAGCCTGGAGCATGGCTGGGAGCAAGGCCGTGATCTGCTGAAATCGAGCGATGTGCTGGTGATCGACGAGGCCGGCATGGTCGGCACGCGCCAGCTCGAGCGCGTGCTGTCCCATGCTGCCCAGGCTGGCGCCAAGGTGGTCCTGGTCGGTGATCCGCAGCAACTGCAAGCGATCGAGGCGGGCGCGGCATTCCGGTCGATCCATGAGCGTCACGGCGGCGCCGAAATCGGTGAAGTGCGCCGTCAACGCGAGGACTGGCAGCGCGACGCCACGCGCGATCTGGCGACCGGTAAAGTGGGCCATGCGCTCGGAGCTTATCGCTCCCGCGGCATGGTGCATGAGGCCCAGACCCGAGAGCAGGCGCGCGGCGATCTGATCGAGCGCTGGGACCACGACCGGCAGGCATCGCCGGATTGGAGCCGGATCATCCTCACCCACACAAACGACGAGGTCCGCATCGTGAACGAGGCGGCGCGCAGGCGGATGCGGGCCGCGGGCGATCTGGGCGACGAGGTGCGTGTGACAGTCGAGCGCGGCGCGAGAAGCTTCGCGAGCGGAGATCGCGTCATGTTCCTGCAGAATGAGCGGGGGCTTGGCGTGAAGAACGGCACGCTCGGGACCATTGAGTTGGTCAGCATTCAATCGATGACCGTGCAGACCGACGATGGCCGAGCCGTGCGCTTCGACCTCAAGGACTACAACCGGATCGACCACGGCTATGCGGCGACGATTCACAAAGCGCAGGGCATGACGGTCGACCGGGTCCATGTGCTGGCGACGCCCGGCATGGATGCCCACAGCAGCTATGTCGCGCTGTCGCGACATCGCGACGGCGTCGACCTGCATTACGGCCGTGACGATTTTGCCGATGCGGACCGTCTTGTCCGCGCCCTGTCGCGCGATCGGGCCAAGGACATGGCTTCGGACTACGAACGTGCCGATCCGATCCAGAACTACGCCGAGCGGCGTGCCATCGCCTTCCGCGAGCGCGTGGCCGAGATCGTGCGCAAGATCGTGCCGGAGAAGCTGCGCGACATATTCGACGGCATTCGCGTTCCTGGAGAGGCGTCCGACCGGGATGGCGGACAACGGCCCGAGCGGGGATCGCCGGAAAGGGAGACGAGCGATACGGAAGCCGGCCGGCGCGCAGCCGAAGTGCCGGCAAGGAATGTGGCGCAAGATCCCGAAGCGGAAGCGCGTCGCGTCCGGACCCGGGCGCTGGTACGCCATGCCCGCGCTATGGATGCGATCCTTACGGCGCAGGAGACGGGCGGCAGAGCAAGCCCCGAACAGGTCAAAGAGCTGCAGAAGGCCCGCCAAGCCTTTGAGGAGGTGCGTCCCTTTGGCTCGCACGACGCCGAGGCCGCTTACAGAAAGAACCCGGAGCTGGCCCGTGAGGCCGCCAGCGGACGCCTCAACCGCGCCATCCGCGCGCTCCAGCTCGAGACCGAACTGCGCATCGATCCGAGCCGCCGTGCCGACCGGTTCGTGGAGCGCTGGCAGAAGCTCGAACAGACCAGCCAGCGCCTGTATCAGGCCGGCGACATGGCCGGCTACAGGGCGACGCGCGCGGTGATGGGCGACATGGCCAAAGGTCTCGAGCGCGATCCGCAACTGGAATCCATCCTCGCCGGCCGCAAGAATGACCTCGGCATCGCGTTCGAATCAGGCCGGCGCCTCGGCCAGGATCTGGCCTTAGCCCATGGCATCGATCTTGGCAGAGGCCGTGGCCTCGGACTTTAGCCCATCCCAATTGCAGCCGACCTTACGCTATGACCGGCAACGCACGAACTCCCATTGTCCGCCTTCACCTGTTGGGCCTCTCTGGCCTCACAAGCCGTCAGAAGCAGCCAGCAAGGGGCATCTCGGCCATGCGCGAGCCAGACCGTATCATCCGTCTAAAAGCCATCCTCGCCAGGACCGGACTATCCCGGTCCACCATCTATCGAAAGATTGCGGAGGGTACATTCCCCGCGCAGCTCAAAATCAGCACCAACGGCTCGGGCTAGCATGAATCCGACATCAACCGCTGGATCGCAGACCCGGTCGGATGGCGGCCGAGGGGGATGAGGTCTGGAGACGAGTAGAAGTTCACGGTCGGGGGAAAAGCAAACAGCCGAGGGCCAACTTTCCGCGATGGCAGCTAACCCGGTCGACGGGTAGGGATTTGAACCTATGACCTTCAGGTTATTTGCAGTGAGCCTGCGACGGGATTTGTTTCCGTCAAAGCGCCCGAGCTTTGAATAGTTTTATTCTCACCCTGCCTACCTTATCTCATTCTTGCGGCAAATATCCAGAAGTCACGACGTGATCGGGCGAATTCCGATCGACCGCGTTTCCGACAGAAGCGTCGCTTGCAGATCGACATCTTCGATCCACATCGCGCTACGAAGGCGAAAGTACGTCTTACACAACGACACAACCTTGTTGCTTTCCCCAAGATACATCGGCTCTGTGAATTCAGTGATCCCGCGGTACAGGGGCTTCGTGAAGCCGGATGTAGACAGAAAGATGCCCGCTGTAGCCTGTCGGGACGCGGTCACTTCGACGAACTTTCGTACATGAGCCATGCCCGGTCTCGCCTCCGCCCAATGCTTAACCTCGACAAGGTATATTTGTTTTCGACCGCCTTCCGTAGCAGTCAATTCGAGATCGAATCCGCCATCCTTACCCGGCCGTGTGAGCTTCGTCTCGAAGCCAATTCCTTCAAAGGCTTCCCGCAAAACTTTCTCAAGCTCCCGCCATTCAAGCTCTACGAGGGTCTCCGGCCGACGAGCGATCAGTTCTACGAGCTGCCGCATTGCCGTTCTCACGATCCGTTCGTATGCCGTATCTGCCTGTTCAGAATCGTCTTGTTCCGCCTCGGCCTGTTTTGAAAGCCATGCGCGCAGATCGTTCGGCTGGAGCAAATCAATTTTACCGAGTCCGACCGTATCGGCATGACGGAGCGCTTCGGCAGAAAATCCGAGTCGCGATAAGATCATCGCGCGATCAAACGGCCCAGTTGTTTTTAACCTGAAAGCTTGCTCAACTGATTCGAGACCAGCCTGTCTCCCAGCAGCTTTTATCTCGATTGCGATCGTCTCCAGAGACTCATCAATCTTCGTGCGAATGAAGCAATCGACCTCAAGCAGAGCATGTTCCGAGACGGCGAAACCCTTTTCAATAACCGGGCAGCCGCACGTCTGAAAGACTTCCACGATTAAACTCTCTGCCTCAGATGGTTCGACAAACTTCCCTGCTTCAAACCGATCCACGAGGGTCAACGCCGATTGCAAGTTTTTCATATAGCTATCGACCTAATATTTGGTGCGGATGTAGGCCCCGTAAGAACCGTAGCACTGGTAGCCCGCCCGGTTCTTGTGAGGCCGCAGCGTGCTGTCGTGGGTTTTACGCTCGAAAAGCTTGCCGCAAACGGTGCAGCGAAAGACGTAAGTTGGTCCGGAGCTCGAGGTTCGCGACTGCCGCCGCGTCGAGGCTCGTGGCATCGATATTTCCGTAGATCGTGATGTCGGCGGAATTGACTGAACGCCGGTTGGTGTCAGTTCGATCGGATAACGGGGCGAGAAGGTGGTCTGCGTCGGTGAAGCTCCAAGGATACTGTCTAGGCGATAGGTGCGCGACTTTCCGTCTTCTGCGCGGACGGCCATCAACAGGATGGCGCCCTCGCGTGATCGTCGCAGCGAGTATGCTTCGATTGCGCGAGTCGAGCGTTTGCCATCCTTATCGCGGTAATCAATATTAACAAGCAGCCGGTTGGCCGCAGCGAAGCGGATAACTTCGATCGCGGTCTGGCCGGGTAACCCGGTTGGTAGGCCGATGATCCGGTCGCGGACAATTTCCGCGGTGGCGCCACCCATGAGCGGCATGGCTGGCAACACCGGTGCCACCACCTCACTATGGAGCCACTGGAAAATCTCGGGCAGAGCGTTCCAGAACGACGCAATTGGCAACAAGGCCGGAAGCTGATGGTTGAGCATTCCCGTCCAGCCGGCCTCGACGTCACCTCGATGCTGTTCGATGTCCACTAGCTGCGGCAGCTGAATGCCTTTGAAGGCGCATTTCTGGCGCAGAACATCGACAAACTGAACGCGCTCGGGCCTGGCGTCAGAGTTTCGGTAGAGATTGACGACGTCATAGAGGTCGCGAGGACGGGTGCGCTCAGCAAGCGCCCGAAACTTCTCGGCGAATGCCTCAACATAATCGTAGGCAAGCACCTCGATGCCCTCTTCCGGAGCATCGGAGTAAGGATGGAAAATCTCCACAGTCTCAGGCGGCAGAGCGACGTACTCGTCAGCCGTCAGATCGAGCTTGATGCGCGGCAAGGGCCGGGTCGGGGAGACCGGGCCTTTGTAACTGATCTTGCCTTGGCAGGAGAGGTTGCCGCGTGGATTGCGGTAGATATCGAATTCCTGTTGAGCGGCCGGAACCTCGATGCCGGTCTCTTCGTAAATCCAAGTCCCGATCTCGGAGAAGACGCGCTTGAGGAAAGCTTCGTCGAGCTGGGCTTCGTCACGCAGCGTAAAATCGAGATCCTCCGAGAACCGGTAGGTCTCAAAAAAGCACTTCTTCAGACAGGTGCCACCTTTGAAGATCCATTTCTCGGCGAGCTCCTCATGGGCGTAGATGCCGGCCAGTATCCAGCCGAGAACGTAATCCTTTTCGATGACATGCGGAGTGAGCGACGTCTGCACGGCAAGATCGAGGATTTCGCGCCTGTCGATCAATGAGGGTCTCCGGCTGCCCAGGATGCGGGAATGAACAACCGCCATCTTGAGGCGAGTCGCTTACAATCCAAAGCGGGATCTAACTTTGCATTACCGGTTGTCAGCCTTTGACGGCAGAGCTCGGCGAGTTCCGTCCCATCGGCCTGCCGTTCGGCCAAGAAGCCGAGGCGCTTAAAGACGGCGCCGTTCCCGAGCTGGTCCGCGTATTGGATGAGCTTCTCGTTGCTGCGGTCAGATCGCTTGAAGTAAGCATTCAGACAGTCCGAGACCTGCTGGATGCCGCCGCCGATGGCTGGGTCATCAAGTATATCAACGATGGTGCGGTGCACGTCCGACACCGGCACTTTGCTCTGATGGCGCCAAACTTGCCTGGTACCGAAAATCTTTGCCGGATTCAGATGCTTGAGCGTGAAGTCGAAGCCCTGGAGCTGCTTGTGTTTGGTGCGGAGGGCCCGGCCGGTCACCACGACAACGTCCTTGAAAATCTGCTCCGTGAGATCCCAGTGCTCGGCCGCAGTGCGACCGCCGATATAGGCCGGAGCGAACAGGGCCGGCACCAGCACCCAGGCGTCATCAAGAACGCGCTCCGAGCCGAGCGTATCCACGGCTGCGGGCACGTAAGCGCCAGTCCCCACCCGGCTAAGCCAGCCTTGCTCTCGCCAACGTGCGAGCCGCTTCGCCGCCTCCACCCGCGAGACGTCAAGCGCCTTCGTCACATCCTCGATGTGGATCACATCACCGGATGCGGAGAGAACGCGCTGGAGCTGCGCGCGACCTTGCGGCAGATGAGAGACTGTACTTTTCACAAGCTTTAATTCACAGAAAATGAGAAAACTGGCATATAGAATATACTCCCTTGAGCAGAGCCGCAATGCTAAAGCTGCTGATATTCGCAAAAACTGCGAATTTTTGCGTACACAATAATCCTCCGACCCAAATTGGCCAAGGCAAGCTTCACCTTGAAGTCCTGATCCGCGACGCTGAGCAGGGCGCGGTATGGGTTCTTTGGTTGGGCGAACGATCTCCCGTGCCCCTCACCACATTTGCCGATGACCTTAATGCCGCGCGCGACATTGATCGGCTATCAGTCTTACGCATTGGTCCGTGGATTGTTCTAAGGTTGCGTGCGAGGCGGCCTGACGATCCGCTTCTTTGATTTCATCGGTAAGCTGACAAACTGCCTTGGCCAAGAAGCGAGCCAAGGCGGCCTTCCGGGAATCAAGATCTAACGCATAGGCGGTCTGTTTGAACTTGACACCTTCCAGCAGGCCCTGGATGTAACCCGCGATCGTATCGGCAGCCATGATGAGAGCTGTATCGAGTGTATGGATGTACTTGCTGGTGACCGACCCCTTTGAATGCCCGACCAGCGCCGCGATAGTCACCTCAGTGAAGCCAAGGTCGTTAGCGATGCTCGCGAAGCTATGACGTAGCACATGGGGTGTGACGTCGGAGAGCGATGATTTACTGAACAACTGTTCCCAGTGGTTTGGGAAGCTGCCGAATGCATTGTCATCTCTGTACCCAGGGAAAACGTAAGAGCCGACTTTCTTCCTCTTTCGGGCCTCCATAAATTCCACCACAGGAAGTCCGATCGGTCGGATCGAAGCGCCCTCCTTGCTGTCCGCTAGACGCAAACAGCTCGCGTCGGTATCCACTTCGGACCACCTGAGGCCGATAATTTCACTGCGACGGCAGCCGGTCAGCGCGATCTGACGAATGATGTCGACCGTTATGGCGTACTTTTCGTCCTTGGCTGCTGTCTCCAGCATCTCACCCAGCGTCCGGTACTCGGCCTCCGTGAGCCGACGATTGCGCACGTTGTCCTTCGGCTTGCGAATGCCATGAGCTGGGTTGTGCTCGATGATACCGGCCTCCACCGCGTAGGTGAGGATGCCGCCGAGGAGGCCTACGGTCCTCGTTGCCGTGCCGACACCACCGCGCACGTTGGCTCTGCCGCGGAGCTTCTTGGTCTTGACGCTGACACGGGTCTTCCCTGCCATGATGTCCTTCAAGACCTTGTTGACGTCTGCTTTGACGAGATCCTTGACCCGACGCGTGCCGATCAAGGGAATGATATGGCGATTGATGCGCCCAGTGTCCGTCACCAACGTGGTCGACTTCTTCGGGCGTCCGCCCTTGCCTAGAATAAGGCCCGCTTCAAAGTCTTTGAGGTAGAGTTCGCAGAGCTCCTTGACCGTGACCGCCTTGTGATCGAGTTGCCGCTCTTCGGCTGGGTTGTCGCCCTGTGCCACCCGCCCCAGCTGAATCTTGGCTTCCTTGCGTGCAAGCTCCGGCGTCCAAACACCGTGAACACCGATGCTATAGCGGCGAGAGCGGCCGGCTGAACGGTATTGAATTAGGTAGCTGCGCTTACCCGACTTGAAGACGCGCAGACCAAAGCCAGGCAGATCGTCATCCCAGATGACGTAGTCTTTGGCTTGCGGTTCGGCGCCATCGACAACGCGTTTACTGAGCTTAGGCACGGATTTTCTCTCCTCCGAAGCCCGTCTCCCGCGTAAGCACCACGTAAGCACTTGGAGGAAAACTGGGGCGTATCGCAGGATAGAGCCGGCGGACGCTCATTCGAGATTTACTAATGATTATAGTAGGATATCGCAGCATTGGATGTCCTGGCGTTTTCTGGCGCAAGACAACTTAAAATACTCCGAAGGCAAAGGTCACACGTTCGAATCGTGTCGGGTGCGCCATTTGCGTAGACGGCCCGCGCAATTGACCGTCCAATGAGCGGGGGCCCGAGCGAACTCCCGGGCTCGTGCCACGTGGTCCGCTGGTTGGGGCAGCGCAGCGCGGGTTGGTGACAAATGGCGCCCGGTGGCGCGTAGAAGCGCAGATTGGCTTCGGCAGCATACCACGTTCACGGACGCATAGTCGCACTGCTCTGACCGCTCCAATTTAAGGGCCGACACGCAAAGTGCTTCTGGGCAAGACGCCACTCACCTCGCTTCCCCAGATATGGGACCTCTCATCCTGAACGACAAAGACGTTCGCAATCGCGCCCAATATGGCAATTTTAGATTGATTTTTCTTCTTCTTGCAGCTAATGTCCAGGTTTTCCCAAATCTTATATTGGAGACCTCCGATGAGGGGCGCTCTCTGGCTACCGTTCGTCGTCGCGATTTCGGCACTCGTGAATGTTCACTCCTTAGCCGCGGAAGATGCCGGCGTCTCTCCTCCAAAGCCGGCCGCACCTGTTCCTGAAGAGACCAAGGCGCCGGACCAGCCTGCAAAGCCGAAGCCCGCAACATGGTCACCGGGAGACGATTGCATCGGCGACAACAAGTTCATTTACGGTGCAGGTCAGCAGCTAATAGCGACTACAGCTATTGTTCCGGCAGGAACGACAACAGAATTCATCCTGAAGGCAAAGATTCTTGAAGGAGCGACCTACTACGGCAAGGTCGCTACAGCAGACAATATCTACGGTGGACGTGACTACGCTTCCGCGACAAAAATTCCTGAGAAAAGCCGATATATTGCCAGCGGGCTTGCTAGCAGTACCGACACGCTGGTGACGCTAGATGTACC
This sequence comes from Bradyrhizobium sp. SSBR45G, assembly GCF_030159255.1. Lineage (GTDB taxonomy): Bacteria > Pseudomonadota > Alphaproteobacteria > Rhizobiales > Xanthobacteraceae > Bradyrhizobium. The sequence goes on from NZ_BSCT01000010.1 coordinate 153,572, forward strand.
GACCGATGCTGGCGGGCTCTGGAAATCCGCCACGGTTTACATCTATGCGTGCAACACAAACGTGGATAAGCCGCCTCTGCTCATGTCTAAGCTCTCGATCCCTGTGAGCTCTTCATTCTGGAGCACGGCGGCGGTGTTGATCGTCATCGTTTTCATCTATTGGTTTGCCTCACGGGCGTTCGCAAAAGACGGCAAGCTGGGAATTCGCAATTTTGATCCCGTTTTCCTGACGGCCGGCTCCGACGGAAAAGGCAGTCTTGCGAAGCTTCAGATTCTGTTTTTCTCAATTATTGTATTCGCCCTTTTGCTATACATTCTTCTGCGCACCGGTGCGTTGTCCGAACTTTCGGAGACGATATTGTTGTTGCTGGGAATCGCTGCGGTCGGGTCGACAGCGGCCAAAGGGACCGACGTCCAACGCAACCGCCTCGACTATGAGAATTGGGCCTGGCTATTACGAAGGAATTGGATCAGCCCCGCCGGTCTTTCTGAAGGCAAGACCGCACGTTGGCGCGACATCGTCACCAGTGATGGCGAATTCGACGTCTATCGGTACCAGAACTGCATTTTCAGCCTTGTCGTAGGCGGAGCGCTTCTCGTCACCGGAGTCAACCAACTCGCATCCTTTGCAATCCCGGCGACGCTGCTCGGGGTTCTTGGCCTCAGCCAAGTGGTGTATGTGGCCGGAAAGCTCGTTTCTCCGCCTGCATTGGCCGAACTGAACAGGGCCATAGGCGATCTGAGAGTGCTTGAGGAAAAGCTGCGCATTGCTGCAGGCAATGCGAACCCGCCCGTGACGACCATCGCCGACGCAAAGGTGCGGACAAAGACAGAGTACGATAAATATGAGGCTGCGGCCGAGTCTGCGCTTGCGCTTTTTCGATCGGCGGCTGACCTCTCCGGCCCGGCGAGCGTCGAACCGTCGCTTGTTCCATGAGCATTGGAGGACGCAATGCGACGGTGGCTCGCGGACATGTTCGAAAGGTGGAAGCATCGAAACGATCCATTGGACTGTCCGGCATGCAAGGAGAAAGCCTCTCCCCGGACCTTCTTGAGGGGCCGCTATAAAACGGTATCGGAGCCGATCGCTTGCGACCGTGAATCTTGCAAGCAGATCAACTCAGCGGTACTTTGGCGCGCTGCGGCGTTCACCAGAATTCAGAGGGAAATCCTCGAGAGGGAGGTCGCTAGACTTCCGCGATAACGATCGCAATGGCCCGAGCAGACTTGCCGTGCGTTGAGGCCAACATGTTGGTCACCGTTATACGGCGAAGATGAAGATGGCGATCTCCTCTTGGATCGGTCGCGCAATGATTTCAGCCGCGCCCCACGCCCGCCCGCGCCTTCATGAATTCGCGCGCGACGATCAGCTTCTGCACTTCCGTCGCGCCCTCGTAGATGCGGAGCGCGCGGATCTCGCGGTAGAGGCTCTCGACGATCTCGCCCTTGCGCACGCCGCGGCCGCCGAACATCTGCAGGGCGCGGTCGATGACGCGCTGCGCGGTCTCGGTGGCGGTGAGCTTGGCCATCGCGGCCTCGCGCGTGGTCGGCAGCTTCTGGACGTCGCGGCGCCAGGCGGCGCGATAGGTCAGCAGCGCCGCAGCGTCGGTCTCGGTGGCCATCTCGCCGAACGCAGCCTGCGTCATCTGCAGGTCGGCGAGAGCGCCGCCAAACATGCGCCGGTTCGAGGCATGCGCCTGGGCTTCATCCAGTGCGCGGCGGCCGAAGCCGAGCGCGGCGGCCGCCACCGAGGCGCGGAAGATGTCGAGCGTCTGCATCGCCAGCTTGAAGCCGCCGCCGGTCGCGCCGAGCCGCCGGCTCGACGGGATGCGGCAGCCCTGCAGGCGCAAGGTCGCCAGCGGATGCGGCGCGATCACCTCGATGCGCTCGGCGACCGAGAAGCCGGGATCGTCGGGATAGACGACGAAGGCCGAGATGCCGCGCGCGCCCGGCGCCTCGCCGGTGCGCGCGAACAGCGTGTAGACGTCGGCGATGCCGCCGTTGGAGATCCAGGTCTTCTCGCCGTCGAGGATATAGCTGTCGCCATCAAGGCGCGCGGCACAGGTCATCGCGGCGACATCGGAGCCCGCCTCCTTCTCCGACAGCGCAAACGCCGCGAGCCATTCGCCCGATCGCACCTTCGGCAGCACGCTGGCGCGCAACTCGGGCGAGCCGCCGAGCGCGATGGCCCCGGAGCCGAGCCCCTGCATGGCGAAGGCGAAGTCGGCGAGCCCGTCGGCATAGGCCAGGGTCTCGCGCGACAGGCAGATCGCGCGCGAGTCGATCGCGGCCGCGTCCGCATCGGGCGCCACGACCGCGCTGTCCAGCAGCCCGGCGGCGCCAAGCGCACGCACGATCCTGCGGCAGGCGGTGTCGACGTCGGCATGATCGACCGCGTCGAGCGCGCCCGAGCCGACAAAGCGGTCGAGCTGTTCGCACAGCGCGCGGTGCTTCGGCTCGAAGAACGGCCAGTCGAGCCAGTCGCGCGGGATCACCTTGGCCGATGCACTCATGATGGACCTGTCCGCCAATTATTTTAAACATAAAATAATTGGCGGCCGATCCGATTGTCAAGGTTCCGAAGGCGCTTCGCGCGCCGGCGGCGGATTACTCCGCCGCCTTGCCGAGCTTGCCGAAGACGCGCGTCGGCGCCGGGAAGCCGCAGGAGGTGCCGTCGGTGATCTTGACCTGGTCTTCCCAGGGCAGCCGGTAGGTGCCGGCGACCATGTCGTGCATGAACGTATAGGGGCAGTCCATCGCGCCGCCCTTCACCGCGACATAGCCGCGATGCCAGAGCTGGTAGATGTTGTTCTCGACGCCCCAGCCGATACGCGCCTCGCGCACCAGGTCGGGACGCACCTCGGCGGTGATGATCTCGTCGACGCGGCCCGTCGTGCCGTGCGCGAGAATGCTGCCGTCGAAATTGACGATCATGCCCTCGCCCATCGAGTCGAACGAGCCGTCCGAGCCGCACATGCAGACATTGGCCGTGACCATCAGGTTCTGAAAGGCGTTGGCCTGGTTGGTGAAGCGCCAGCTGTCGCGGATCGGCGCGGTGTAGCCGGCCGTGCGGATCATGATCTCGGCGCCCTTGTAGGCGCATTCCCGCGCCATTTCCGGGAACATGCCGTCATGGCAGATGATCAACGCGATCTTGGCGCCGCGCGGGCCCTCGATGACGGGAATGCCGAGGTCGCCGGGCTCCCACGGCTCGACTGGAATCCACGGATGGAGCTTGCGGTAGTACAGCTTGATGTCGCCGTTGTCGTCGATGATCAGGCCTGAATTGTAGGGATTGCCGTCGGGGTTGTACTCCATGATTGAGAAGCAGCCCCAGATCTTGTTGTCGATGCAGGCCTGCTTGAAGGCTGCGACCTCCGGCCCATCGAGCCGGCACATGATCTCGGGATTGGTGTCCATCGACAGGCCATGCAGCGAATATTCCGGGAAGACCACGAGATCCATGGTGCCGAGATTGCGCCGCGCCTTGCCGACCATCCAGACGATCTTCTCGGTCTGCCGCGCGAGGTCTTCCTTGGTCACGACGACCGGCAGTTGCAGCTGCACCAGGCCAATGACCACGCCATGGTCGGATTTGTTGAGACCGCCTAACCCATTCATGCCGGACCTCCCTGATATCAGCCGTTGCCTGAGACGTTGCCCAAGACAACCACGGATTCATCGGAGCCGCGCGCCGATTTTTCAGCCCGACTGTTGCCGCTTGCGGAGGCAGGCGCGGCCGGCGGTTCCGGCCTCACATCACGGGCGGCTCGCGCAGGCGCGTCTGAAGCCGTGCCAGCGCGCGGCCGAACACCGCCGTGTCGGCGGTCGCACGCGCCAGCACCAGGGCCCCCTGGATGCCGAGCACCACCTCCTCGGCGCTATCGGCTGCCGCCGCCGGCGGCCAGCCGCCGCGCACCAGGGCATCGCGCAACGCCGCGATCCAGCGCGTGAAGTAGCTGGCAATGGCAGCGGCGAAGCGGTCGCGCGTCCCGTCGAGCGCGAAGGCGCCGACCAGGCACACCCGCCGGCCGGAACGGAAGTAGTTGTCGACGCCGCGCCACATCCGTACGATCGCCGCATCCGGCACGTCGTCGCGCAGCGGCGCGTAGATCTCACGCTCGAACCAGCCGTCGACATGCGCGAGCACGGCGCGCGCCATCTCATCCTTCCCGCCGGGGAAGAAGTGATACAGGCTGCCTTTGCCGAGCCCCGTGGTCTCGGTGATACGGCTGAGCGAGGCGCCCTCGAAGCCGTACTCGCGGAACACCTCGGCGATGACAGGGATGACGTCGGCGCGCTCGTTCAGCGTCCGCATGTCGCGTCCGTCCTAGAGTCCGAGCTCCGTCAGGCCCGGATGATCGTCGGGACGGCGGCCCAGCGGCCAGTGGAATTTGCGCTCGCTCTCCTTGATCGGCAGATCGTTGATACTGGCAAAGCGGCGCTGCATCAGCCCCTGCGCGTCGAACTCCCAGTTCTCGTTGCCGTAGGAGCGGAACCAATGGCCGCTGTCGTCGTGCCACTCATAGGCAAAGCGCACCGCGATGCGATCGTCGGTGAACGCCCAGATCTCCTTGATCAGCCGGTAGTCCAGCTCCTTCGCCCATTTGCGGGTGAGGAAGGCAACGATCTCGGCGCGCCCGGTGATGAACTCGGCGCGATTCCGCCAGCGGCTGTCCGGCGTGTAGACCAGCGACACCCGCTGGGGATCGCGACTGTTCCAGCCGTCTTCGGCCATCCGCACCTTCTGGGTGGCGGTCTGCAAGGTGAAGGGCGGGGCAAGCGCAGCCATCGTGGGATCTCCATTTGTACCGTTCGTATAACTCTGTACCTTTCGGTACAGCGAGTCAAGTGACAGGAGGCAAGTTGCGGTTTCCGGAACCCGGTTCCACCGTTGCGCCGAGGACGTGATGGCGTCCGCAAGAATTGGTGACAACGCCGCGGTGCCGCCCTACCGATCTGTCTGCCGCGACCGTCAGCACGCTTGTGTGCTCAGCCGAAATTTGAATTGATCAGCAATTGGAACTGGTCGGCACGCGGGGACAAAAGCGGCCGGCCGGCTGCACGCTGTGGGGATTTCTGGACATGTCGAAGCTCACGCCGCATGGCGAGTGCCTGCTGTGGTCGCCTGAATTGATCTGGGTGAACGCGATCTCCGACGTCCTCATCTCCATCGCCTTCTTCGCCATCGCCTTCGTGCTCGCCTTCATCGTCTATCGTCGCCGCGACTTTCAGTTCAGCTACATCTTCTGGGCGTTCGCGCTGTGGGTGTCGGTCTGCGGCTTGACGCGGCTGATCGAGGTCCTGACGCTCTGGGTACCGGCCTATGTGCTGGAGGCGGCCACCAAGGGCTTCCTCGCCTTCATGTCGGTCGGCATCGCCGCGGCGCTGCTGCTGATGCTGCCGCGGGTCCTGACGATGCCGTCACGCGCGGAGCTGCGGAACGCCTATGCGCAGCTCGAGGAGGAGACCCGGCAGCGGCGCACCGCAGAGGCGATGGTCAAGCGCTTCCAGGAGATCGAAGCCACCGAGGCGCAGGTGCGCCAGGCCCAGAAGATGGAGGCGATCGGCCAGCTCACCGGCGGCGTCGCGCACGACTTCAACAACATCCTGACCGTGATCACCGGCACCATCGAGATTCTCGCCGAGGCGGTGAAGGACCGGCCGCAGCTGGTGCAGATCACCAGCCTGATCAACTCGGCGGCCGCCCGCGGCGCCGACCTGACCAAGCATCTGCTGGCGTTCGCCCGGCGCCAGCCGCTGCAACCGCGCAGCGTCGACATCAACGGCATGGTGGTCGACACCGCCCGTCTGCTGCGGCGGACGCTCGGCGAGCAGATCGAGATCGAATCCATGCTGGCGCACGATTCCGCGCCGGCCATGATCGACCCCAGCCAATTGTCGACCGCGATTCTCAACCTCGCACTGAACGCCCGCGACGCGATGCCCGAGGGCGGCAAGCTGACCCTGGAAACCAAGAACGTCCTGCTCGACGAGGCCTATGCGCGGATGAATCCGGAGGTGGTCCCCGGCAACTACGTGATGATCGCGGTCAGCGACACCGGCGAAGGCATCCCGGCCAATCTGCTGGACAAGGTGTTCGAGCCGTTCTTCACCACCAAGGATGTCGGCAAGGGCGTCGGCCTGGGCCTGAGCATGGTCTACGGCTTCGTCAAGCAGTCCAACGGCCACATCAAGATCTACAGCGAGCCGGGCCACGGCACCTCGGTGAAGCTGTATCTGCCGCAGGCCACCGCCGATGCCGATGCGCGGTTGTCCGAGGATAACCTTGCCAGCATGGAGCGCGGCGACGAGACGATCCTGATCGTGGAGGATGATGCGCTGGTGCGCGAATATGTCATCGCCCAGATCAGGCGGCTCGGCTACACGACGCTGGCGGCCAGCAAGGCCGACGAGGCGCTGGCGCTGATCGACAGCCCGGTGCGCATCGATCTCCTGTTCACCGACATCATCATGCCCGGTGGCATGAACGGCCGCCAGCTTGCGATCGAGGCGATGAAGCGGCGGTCGAACCTCAAGGTGCTGTATACGTCGGGCTACACGGAGAATGCGATCGTCCACCACGGCCGCCTCGATGCCGGCGTGCTGCTGCTCACCAAGCCATATCAGAGCGCCGATCTGGCCCGCATGCTCCGGACCGCGCTGAACGCATAGCCAGCCCCCATCCCGGCGCATGATCCGGCTTGACTGCGGGCGCGTTACCGGCATGGCAGCGCGCAAGCTGCTGCGGAATTGAGGGACGTGAATGGGTGAGATGTTCGGACGCTGGCTGGCCGCGGTGCAGGCCTATGCATCCGCCGACGATCCGCAGTCCGACATCGCCGCGAAGGTGGCGCTGGTCATCGTCTCGAACCAGCCATTCTACCCGCTCTACCTTCACGCCATCGCCGGCACGGCGGCGTGGCCCGCCTGGCTCACGCTGCTGACGACGCCGATGTTCGCCAGCGTGCCGGTGCTCGCGCGGCGCAATCCGTTCGCCGGCCGTGCGCTGATGGTCGTCGCCGGCACGGCCCACACGGTGTTCTGCGTCAAGCTGTTCGGCGCGCCCAGCGGCGTCGAGCTGTTCCTCATCCCCTGCGCCCTGCTCGGCGCGCTGCTGTTCGGACCCGCCGAGCGCCTGGCGTCGCTGCCTCTGCTGGGCTTGCCCTTCCTGTCCTATCTGCTGATCGACTCGCGCCTCGGCGCGCCCTTGATGCAGGTTGCCGAGACCGACTACGCCTCGCTGGTCGCAATCAACGCGACCAGCGTCGGCGCGCTGACGGCCCTGATCGGGATCCTCGCCGCATCGCGGCTGTCGACGCAGTGAAGCCTGGCCAGGACGGTCCTGCGCTCACGACCGCGATGCCCAGATCGGCGCCGGCGCGCCGCCGCTGCGCCGGCGCAGCCACATCTGGTCATAGAGGTCCTGCAGCGACCGTGCATAGGCGGCGGCATCGAACAGCGGCGTGACCAGCCGGTTGCGCGAGAGCTTGTCCTTGACCGCCTGCAGCAGGTCCGGCTCAGCGGCGAGCGTCAGCGCCACCGCGAGATAGTCGGCCTCGTCAGCGGCGATCAGCTCGGGACATCCGACCGCGTGCAGCAGGCTGCCGGCGACGCGGGAGGCGAAGGTATCGCCGGCGCAGCTGACGACCGGCACGCCCGCCCACAGCGCATCGCTCGCCGTGGTGTGAGCGCCATAGGGCGCGGTGTCGAGCACGAGATCCGCGAGCTGGAGCCGCCGCAGATGCTCACGCTGGGTCATCTCCGGCGCGAATACCAGGCGCCCCGGCGCCACGCCGCGCCGCAGCGCCTCGCCGCGCAAATTGCCCTCGGCCTGATCGCACGCCAGCAGCCACAGCACACTGTCCGGCGTCGCATCGAGCAGGCGGCACCAGAGGTCGAACATCGGAGGCGTCAGCTTGTAGGACTGGTTGAAGCAGCAGAACACGATCGCATCATCCGGCAGGCCCGCCTCGGCGCGGCCCGGCGGCGGGCCGAGCGCCGCACGCCCATGCGGCTGATACGAATGCGGCATGTAGGCGAAGCTTTCCGAATAGTCGGCCGCAGCGGTCAGTGGCGTGATGAAGGGATCGGTGATGATGTAGTCGCAGAGGCCGCCGCCCAAGGTCCCGGGATAACCGAGGAAGTTCACCTGGACCGGCGCCGGGTGCAGCATCAGGATCCCGGTCCGGGCGCCGCGCGTGTAACCCTTGAGATCGACGAGGATGTCGATCCGGGCGGCGTGCACGGCCGCTGCTGCCGCGCTGTCGCTCAGGGCCGTGACATCGTGGAAGCCGTCGAAGGCGGCGTGGAGCCGGCCCCGCATCGCGCCGCGATCGTCGGCTCCAAACGAAAAGGCGTGCAGCTCGCAGCGCCCGGGATCGCGCGCCTCCAGCGCCTCGATCAGCAGATGCGCCGTGGCATGGTCGTGGAAGTCGTTTGACAGATATCCGACACGCAGCCTGTCGCGGATTGTCAGGTCGAAGCGAAAGTCCAGCCGCGTCCGCTCCGCGTGGCTGGCGGCGATCCGGTCGCGGGTCCACAGCTCGGAGCAGATGCGGTGCTCGCCCGCGCTCATGCCGGGCACCGAGAGCAGCAGGAATGGCGGAATCTGCCCCGATCGCGCCTCTGCCAGCGACGATCGGGCGTCCGTCGACGACTGGGCGAAATCGTCCCAGGCACACATGCTGCGGTCACGCCCGAGCGATCGCATCGGATCCCTTCATCACCGGCGCCGCCGGCCAAATGATCCTCAGCAAGTCCTGCGCCAGCCTTCGTCGAGACGCGCTGCTACGCCCACTCCGTCATCCCGGAGAAATCCGACACCGCACCAGCGGTGGCGGACGCAGATCCGGGATCCATCACCACCGTCCGAAATTGGAGCGCACACTGGCGCTACGTTCTTCGCAACCACGACGCCCTGGGGCTATGGGTCCCGGCTCGGCGCCCTGACGTCGCTGCGCGACGCCATGGCTTGCCCGGGACGACAGCTTTCGCAGACGACACTTGCAGCGGAGGACGTGCTGTCACACCTCACTCCACCGTCATCCCGGACAAGTCCGGTACCGCGCCAGCGGTGGCGGGCGCAGATCCGGGATCCATAACCACCGTCCGAAATGGTAGCGCACGCTGAAGCGACGTTCTTCGCGACCACGACGCGTTGGGGGTATGGGTCCCGGGTCGGCGCCCTCACGTCGCTACGCGACGCCACGGCTTGCCCGGGACGACAGCTGTTGTTGACGACGCACCGAAGCAACTCACGCGCTCCGTCCGTGGCAAGTGAGTCGCCCGTCGGGCAGACGCGCGCGCCGCTGGCACTGGGCCCAGCCTCGTGACGGCAGCAAACCGGATGCGCCGAAACGCTGATTTCGCGCGCCGCTTCAACGCGATGACCTCTGTCCAGATGGCGCCGCGAAAATATTTCTCTTTCGCTTTTTCGGAATCCGATGTTTGCTGCACCCAGTCCGCCTCGGGCAGAGGGCGTATCGCGGTCGTCACGACACGCGAGGCGGGGAGCGGTGGCCGCGACGGATCGCAGCAGTCCCCTTGGGAGTGCCGACGAACGGTTCGTTGCGGACGGTGAAGTCGTGTGGTTCTGACACCCCGATGCTGGTGTCTTCAGCGCAACGCGCACGCGTCGTCGCTGATACGGTGGCCAGAAAGCCCGGTGCACCGAGAAGAGCACGTATAAGCCGTAGCCCATCGCGCAGGGAGGGCCGGGATTGCCGGCTGAACCTGTGGTTCCTGCCCCGTGCACTTCTTCACGCACGGGGGCCACAGGCACCGGTCGGTGCCTGGCCTTCCCTGCCCCTCTCATTTGCGGAGGGTCTTGTGGACACAACTCGGGCGCGGATCGCGCCGCGGGACTGAAATGCTTTTGCCTGAGACCTACGCGGCGGCCATGTGCCAGCGCGATGGCGCGGAGGACTGCGCATGATGGTTCATGTTCGCCGGTGCCTGCGGCGGCGCCTGACGGGCGACGAAATAGGCCTCGAGCTCGGCGACAGCGCGGCTTTCCCATTCCGCCGCCTGCGCCAGCAGCGAGTCGCGCTGATGCGGCCGGAACGCCGCGGTCTGCCGATACAAGGAGGCGACGGTGCGATAGCGCCGCACGTTTTCCAGAACCGCTTCCCCATTCATCATGATGGCTCTCCCCTCTCCGTCACCCTCAGGGCCAGCCGACGGTGCACCATCACGATTTTCCAAATCGTTATCGGCGTGGACCTGCGGCGGGCATGGTTGGAGAAGCGTTGCCGCCAAACCGCGCCGGAATGCGGCGTTGCAGGCCGTTGGCGGCACAGCCGCGGCACGCTTATTAACAGCCTGGAAACCGTGTCGCTGGCGCAAGAGCGCGGCGTGTCTTTCCCGTCACGCTCCGGCCGCGGCGATCGCCGCCCGGAAGCGCCGCAAGGTCAGCGCCAGCATCAAGGCGCCGATCGCCGCGACCGCCACGAATTGCGGCCACACCACATCGATGCCGGCCCCGCGATAGAGGATCGACTGCGCGAACGACACGAAGTGCGTCGACGGCGAGGCCTTCATGATCGTGGCGAGCCAGACCGGCTGGCTCTCCACCGGGGTCATCCCGCCGGAGAGCATGTTGATCGGCACGGCGACGAGGATGTAGAGCAGCCCGAGTTGCGGCATCGAGCGCGCGATGGTGCCGAGAAACAGTCCGACGGCGGTGGCGAAGAACAGATAAAGCACTGTGCCGGCGAGAAACAGCGGGATCGAGCCCATGATCGGCACCTGCAGATAGCCTTTCACGACGACAGTGAGGGCGACTGCGACGGCTACCGCGATGACCAGCGCATTGGCCCAGATCTTCGACATCGCGATCTCGAATGGCGACAGCGGCATCACCAGCAGATGATCCATCGTGCCATGCTCGCGCTCGCGCACCAGCGCCGCCCCTGCCAGAATGATGGCGAGCATGGTGACGCTGTTGATGATGCCCATCACCCCCTCGAACCAGGCGGTGGTCACGTTGGGATTGAAGGCGATCCGCGTCACCAGGTTGACCGGAGCCTGCACCGGCGCATCCGAGCGGGCGACGAACCAGGCGACCTCGGTATCGATGATCTGAAGGGCATAGCCGGAGCCGATGCCGGCCTGGATCATCGCAGTCGCATCGACGTTCACCTGCACGGACGGCCGGCGACCGGCGAGCACGTCGCGCTGGAAGCGCGGCGGGATGTCGAGCACGAAGGTGAAGCGGCCGCTGTTCATCAGCGGCTCGATCTGCCCCTGGCTGATGTAGACAGGCGGCTGGAAATAGGGCGGCAGGAAAGCGCGCACGACGCGGCGCGACAGCTCGGAATTGTCCTCGTCGACAACTGCGATCGAGGCGCGGTTCAGCTCCTGCGAGCTGCTCTGCGCCTGGCTGATCACCGCCACCGTGAACGAATAGATCACGAGCCCGATCAGCACGACATCGCCGAACAGGCTGCGCAGCTCCTTGGTGCCGAGCCAGAAGATGTTGGCGAGCGAACGCATCACGGCTCAGCGCTCCTGCTTCGGCAGCATGAGAAGACTGAACCCGGTCAGGATCGGGATGAACACCAGCAGCACCAGGATGTCGGCGCCGACATCGGCGAAGCCCAGGCCCTTGGTGAAGGTGCCGACGCTGATCGGGCGGTAATAGGTCATCGGAAAGCCCATGCCGATCACCCGGGCGACGCCGGACAGCGACGACACCGGGACCATCATCCCCGAGAACTGCGTCGCCGGCAGCACGGTGAGGATCGCGGTGCCGAACAGGGCCGCGATCTGGGTGCGGCAGAAGGTCGAGATCAGCATGCCGAAGCCGGTGGTCGTGATCACGTAGACGACGCTGCCGATCAGCAGCGGAGGGAACGCGCCCTTGAGCGGCACGCGGAACAGCACGAGCGCCATCACGAACATCAGTGCGAAATTCGCCATCGCCACGGCGATGTAGGGCAGTTGCTTGCCGACCAGGAATTCCAGCCGTGTCACCGGCGTGACGTAGAGATTGGTGATCGAGCCCAGCTCCTTCTCGCGCACCACCGCCAGCGCCATCAGGATCGCCGGAAACAGCGCCAGCAGCAGAGCGATCGTGCTGGGCGCCATTGCGTAGATGCTGTCGAAGGACTGATTGTACTTGAACCGGATCTCGACATTGACCGGCGCGGCGAGTGCCGGCCGCGTCGTCTTGACAGCGGGATCGGCGAGATAGAGCTGGTGCGTGCCTTCGAGATAGCCGCGGATGGTCTCGGCCCGGAACGGCATCGCGCCGTCGATCCAGGCCGACACAAAGGCCGGGCGGCCGCGCTTGATGTCGACGCCGAAATTCGGCGGGATCTCGATCGACGCCTTGATGTCGCCGCTCTGCATCCGCCGCTCCAGCTCGGCATGATCGGACAGAGGGGGCTTCTCGACGAAGTAGCGCGAGCCCCTGAGCTCGGCGAGATAGGCCCGGCTCTCCGGCGACTGATCGCGATCGAGCGCGGCGAAGGTCAGATTGTTGACGTCGGTCGAGATGCCGAAGCCGATCACGATCATCAGGAACGCCGTTCCGAACAGCGCGAACATCAGCCGGATCGGGTCGCGGATCAGCTCCAGGCCTTCGCGGATGGTGTAGGCCAGCAGCCGTCGCGTACTGAACGCGGCGTGGCCGCTTCCATCGCCGGGCAACTGCCGGGGATGCGGATCGGACCGCGCCTGCGTCAATGTCACCGGCGGATCGGCGACGCCAGCCTCGCGCTCGAGGAACGCAATGAAGGCCTGCTCGAGCGTCTGCGCGCCCTTGGCACGGATCAGCCCGTCCGGCGTGTCGGTCGCCAGCACGCGTCCCTCATGCATCAGCGACAGCCGATCGCAGCGCGCCGCCTCGTTCATGAAATGCGTCGAGACGAAGATCGTCATGCCGTCCCGGCGCGACAACTCGATCAGCAGCCGCCAGAACTGGTTGCGCGCGACGGGATCGACGCCCGACGTCGGCTCGTCCAGGATCAGCAGGTCGGGCTTGTGCACGATGGCGACGGCGAGCGACAGCCGCTGCCGGATGCCGAGCGGCAGGTCGGCCGCGAGGCCATCGACATGCTCGGCGAGGTCACAGCGGTCAATCAGCTCGGCAATCCGCTTGTCGGCGGTGTCGCGCGCGAGGTTGAACAGCCGGGCATGCAGCACGAGGTTCTGCCGCACGGTGAGCTCGCCATACAGCGAGAACGCCTGCGACATGTAGCCGACGCGGCCGCGCGATTCACGATTGCCGGCTTCCATCGAGCGGCCGAAAATCAGCGCCTCGCCGGCGCTTGGCGGCAGCAATCCGGTGAGCATCTTCATCGTCGTCGTCTTGCCGCAGCCGTTCGAGCCGACGAAGCCGAAGATTTCTCCCTTGCGGATCTGGAAGTTGACGCCGTCGACGGCGGTGAAATCGCCGAAACGGCAGGTCAGATCGCGCGCGACGATGACCGTCTCCTGGCTGCCATCGAGCGCGGTCTTGACCGGCATCTGCGCCTGATCGGCCGAGGCGGCCGGCGGCAGCAGCGCGACGAACGCGTCCTCGATCGTCGCGGCGCCGGCCTGCGCCTTCAGCTCGGCCGGTGTGCCGGTGGCGAGGATGCGGCCGTCATTCATCGCGACCAGCCAGTCGAAGCGCTCGGCCTCCTCCATGTAGGCGGTGGCGACGATGACGCTCATCGCCGTGGCGCTGCGGGCGCGCAGCCGGTCGATCAGGTCCCAGAACTGGCGGCGCGACAGCGGATCGACGCCGGTGGTCGGCTCGTCGAGAATCAGGAAGTCCGGATCATGGATCAGCGAGCAGCACAGGCCGAGCTTCTGCTTCATACCGCCGGACAGTTTTTTCGCCGGCCGATCGGCAAAATCGGACAGCCCCGTCGCCGCCATCAGTTCGGCGATGCGCCAGTCGCGCTCGGCGCGGGACTGGCCGAACAGCCGCGCGAAGAACGTGATGTTCTCGCGCACGCTGAGATCGGGATAGAGATTTTTGCCGAGACCCTGCGGCATGTAGGCGATGCGTGGACAGACCTGCTCGCGCGCACGCCGGTCGGCCATGTCGGCGCCGAGCACGGCCGCCTCCCCGGCCTGGATCGCGCGGGCGCCGGCCAGGATCGACAGCAGCGACGACTTGCCGACGCCATCGGGGCCGATCAGGCCGATCACGCATCCGGAGGGAATCTCGATCGAGACGTCGTCGAGCGCGGTGACGTCACGATAATGATGTGACAGCCGCGTCACGACCGCGACCGGCGGCGCGGCGATGCTCATGGCGCAGCTTGCAGGCGCGAGGGCCAGGCGACGTCGGGATTCCACCTGACATACGCAACGCCCGGCAGGCCGCTTCTGACAGCATCGGCATGCGCGGCCAGCCTGTCCTGGTCGACGCGGACGCGGATGCGGAACATCAGCTTGTCGCGCTCGCTTCGCGTCTCCACCGTCTTCGGCGTGAACTGCGCCTGGCTGGCGACGAACGAGACCTTCGCTGGGATGGGGCGGTCAGGATAGGCATCCAGCACGATACGGGCGTCGCTCCCGACCTTGATCTTGCCGACCTCCTCGGTCGGTAGGAACACGTCCATATAGACGTAGCCGATGTCGAGCATGGTGAAGACCTTGCCGCCCGCCCCAAGCACTTCGCCGACATTGGCGAGGCGATACTGAATGCGGCCGGCCTTCGGCGCGATCAGCGAGTTGTCCGCGATCTGCACCGTGTAGAGCGCGACGTCGTGACGCGAGGCTTCGAGCGCACGCTCCGCCTCGGAGATCCGCGCCTGTGCGCCGGCGAGACCCGCAGCGGCGCCGTCCAGCGCCTGCTGGCGCTGATCGGCGAGCTCGCGCGTGGTCCAGCCGTTCTGCAGCAGGCTGCGCGTGCGCTCCATCTCCTGCTCGGCCAGCGTCCGCTGCGTCTGCAGCTGCGCAAGATTGGCGCGGGCCTGATCGATCACGTGCTGCGCCTGCTCCGCCTGCGCCTCGGCCTTGGCGAGCGACTGTTGCAGCTCCTTGCTGTCCATCCGCGCCACGATCTGCCCAGGCTCGACGAGATCGCCGATATCGGCACGCAGCTCGGCGACGCGACCGGCATATTTGGTGGCGATGTCGATCTCGTCAGCCTCGATGCGGCCGTTGCTGACGCTGATGCCCGGTGGCAACGGCGGATGCAGGCGCTGCCACCAGACATAACCGCCGCCTCCGGCCGCACCGATGATGAGGAGAAGCAGCACGAACGGCCATATCGCCCGCTTGCGCAGCGGCTGAGGCGGCGCGGGAACAGGCAGCGCCGGCGCAGGAATGAGGCCAGCCGATTCAGCACGGATAGGCTGAGCGGGCGGTTGGTCTCCGACGAGCTGGGTGTCCTGCGGGTCCATTCCAAGAAGGCCTTCATCATTGCTGAAGCAGGCCGTTCATTTGCCAGAGGCGCCGGAGATTCCGTTGACACAGCTCAATCCGAGGCGCGAACGCCGCCATCGACCGGGATCACGTTTGGGTTACGGGGCCGAGTCGGACGTCGCAATCGCATGGATCAGCAGCAGGCTGCTGAAGATGACAAACAGAGCGAAGGCCTGGAACTCGCGCAGCGACATGTCGAGCAGAACCAATATCCATTCGACCGGCAGGCCCGCGATGAACAGCAGGAGAAGTCCCGTCACGGAGACAAAGATGCCATCGAGGATCTTCAGCGCGATCATCTTGCTCGTCATCGCCGGCGCTCCGCGCTGGACGCATCCTCGGTCGGCTGCGCGCCGCTGCTGCCGCGATCGCCGCGCACCTCCCGCGGCGTCAGCCCGTATTGACGGCGGAACGAGCGATTGAAATGCGAGAGATCACCGAAGCCGACATCATAGGCGATGCTGGCGATCGCCAGCTGGCCGTGGGCCGGATCACACAGCAGGCGATGCGCGTTCGCGAGCCGCACGCCCGACAGGAAGGCGGAGAATGTCGTTCCGTCGATCTCGAACAGGCGCTGGACGTAACGCGGCGTGACGTTCAATTTGCCGGCGACCATCGTCACCGACAGATCGCGGCGTTTGCTGTTGGCGATCAGGAAAGACTTGGCGAGCTTCAGCCGCGCTGCGCGCAGACCTCGCGCGCGCATCGTCTCGGCCACATCGGGCGCCGGCCCGATCGACAGCGCCAGCAGATCCTGGATGTGACGCACGGACAGATTGAGCAGCTGGGCATCCAGCGCACCGCCGCTGGCCATCAGCCAGCTGGCATAGTGGTCGAGCAGCCTCAGCGCGCCCTGGTCGGCCCGTATCGGTCGCATGACGGCGTCCTCGACGCTGACGTCGGCGGCTTCGAGCATCAGGCGGGGAACGAGCAGCGTGAACGAGTGGCCATTGCTGGCGCGATGGAACGCGCAGGGATCGGCGCCGCTGAGAATCACCGCTTCGCCTTCGCGCAACTCGCGGGTCTGATGGGAATGCGCGACGAAGGCGGTGCCCGCACGGTTGATCGCGAGCAGCACGTTATCGGCGCCGTCGGCGAGATCGCGGCCGGAGCGCGAGATGCGCGCCGGGGTCGCCCAGGCATCGAGCAACTGCAGACCCGGCAAGGTCAAAGCGCGGTTCCGCGCCTTGAACGCGACGTCTTTCGCCGGCTCGAAATCGACACGCAACATGATCCGTCCGTAGTGCTCACGCCAGAACGCCGCGCGCTCCTGCTCTGGAATGTGGTCCGTCGAAAACTCGACGATGCGGGAGTTCAAGTCCGACATGCAATCACCCGTGACTCTTGCAACCGAGAACTGGACGGTTCGCGCCGATGGAAATCGATATCGCCATCGTCGCGCGACCTGCGTCCTCTCATCAGGGGACGTGCCACTGCACGCGGTCGTCGAATGTGAAATGGATCACGCCTGGTCGTGGCAGCCCCGGCATTGGTCGCCGGATGCCAAGACGCCCGGACGCTGGAATGATGCCGTCCGCCGCTCTGACAAACTCATGAGGACGACGATGACACTTTCTGGACGATGTTTTTGCGGCACAGTCGAAATCGAGGTTTCCGGAAGCCCGGAGGCAATGGGCTATTGTCACTGCCGCTCCTGCCGGTCGTGGTCGGGCGGACCGGTGAACGCCTTCAGCCTGTGGAAGCCGGACGCGGTCAAGATCAAAGCGGGGGCCGAGCACGTGGCGATGTTCCAGAAGACGCCGCTCAGCCAGCGGCAATACTGCGCCAAATGCGGCGGTCATCTCATGACCGATCACCCGCCGCTCGGGCTCGTCGACGTGTTCGCAGCGACGCTTCCAGAGCTTGCGTTCCAGCCCGCGGTCCACGTGAACTATGCCGAGACTGTGCTGCCGATGCGCGACGGCCTGCCGAAGCTGAAGGATTTTCCGCGCGAGTTCGGCGGCTCCGGCGATATCGTCGCTGATTAGCTCCGCGCGTCCGGGGCCTGGAGGCGCCACCGCCTCCAGGCACCTGCGGTCATGAACCTCGTACTCTCCGTGGCGACCCATGATGAGGAATATTGTCGGCAGCTCCGTGTCGAACGTTGAAATCGGAGCAGCGGGCCCTGGGCCATCGTGGAGAGGTGATCGTGGAGAGCGAACATTATGCCCAGGCGCTGGACGCCATCTACCAGGGCCTAGCGGAACCCTCCGGCATCACGGATGCGCTGGAGTCGATCCGGACCCTGATAGGCGCCGAAGGTGCGACCTTCGAGGTCATCGACACGGCCGCGCGCCGGCCGCTGATCTTTCACAGCAGCGGCGTCGCGTCCGCCGAGGGCGACGACTATCTCGCTCATTTCGCGCCACGCAATCCCCGCCTGCCGGTGGCGCTGCGCCAGCAGCGCGGTGGATTGTCATGGGACTATCAAGTCATGGATGAAGGCACCATGAAGCGAGATCCGTTCTATGCGGAGTTTCTGCCGCGCGCCGGACTGCGTTATTTTCTCTCGTTGGTGCTGGACCAATCACCGCAACGGCTCGTCGCCGTCACCTTGCAACGCTCGCCGCGGCGGGGACACGTCGGTACGTCTGAGATCGCACTGATGAAGCGCCTGACACCTCATCTCCAGCGCGCCTATGGCATGCGCAACAGCCTCATCGCAGCCGGCGGCCGCGACATTGCCACGGCCGTGCTCGATCTCCTCAAGGACGGCATTGCGTTGCTCGACCCGAAAGGCGCGATCCTCCATGCCAATCCGGCGTTGCACACGATCGCGACCGAGAGCGGACTGTTCCGGCTCGACTCCCGCGGCATTCAGTTCGGCTCGTCCGAGCTCCGCAGCCGCTATGCGCGCGTCTTCAGCACGGTGATGCGCGACGACGCTCTCGCGGATTCGGATGCGGCGCTGGACTTCCTGGCGCCGCGCCCAAGCGGCTTGCCGGCCTGCACGATCTCGCTGCGCGCGCTGCGCCATCCCCGGCCGGCATCGGATTGTCCCGACGCCGCCGTCATGATGCTCGTGCACGACCCGCTTCGGGACAGCGCGGCGGCGCATCTGCTGCAGGATCTCCATGGCCTGACCAGGGCCGAGGCCCAGCTGGCCTGCGCCCTGAGCGCGGGTATGACGGCGGTCGAATACGCGGCGCATCGCGGTGTCAAGGTGACGACCGTGTATACGCATCTCAAGCGTACCCGCGAGAAGACGGGATGGCGCAGCGTCGCCGAACTGACGCGGCGCGTGCACCAGATCTCGATCAGGCTCCGGGAGAGCTGAAATGGGGCTTACGTTGCGGCGAAATCTTCGATCCGCTCCGCCAGCGCATCGCCGACGCGGGCAACGACATGGGCATAGTCGCGTCGCGCATCCTGGCGGAACAGCCGCACGCTCGGATACCATGGGCTGTCGTCGCGATCGAGCAGCCAGCGATAGTCCGGCGTGTAGGGCAGCATGATCCAGGTCGGCTTGCCCAGCGCCCCAGCAAGATGCGCCACGCTGGTGTCGACCGTGATGACGAGGTCGAGATTGTCGATGAGGGCTGCGGTGTCGACGAAGTCGCGGATGTCGCCGGTGAGATCGAGGATGTCGCCGCGCGCCGCGAGAAACGCCTTGTCTGCTGGCCGCGCGTCCTTCTGCAGGCTGACAAATCGCGCGCCGAGATCCAGCAGCGGGGCAAGCATCGCGAGCGGCATCGAGCGGTTGTGATCATTGAGATGCGCGGGGTTGCCGGACCAGACGAGACCGACACGCAACCGCTCATGCGGTCCGAGGCGCTGCCGCCAGATGGCGCGGCGCTCGGCCGGCGGACGCGGCAGATAGGACGGCGCGGCAGGGATGCTGTCGAGGCGGGTGGCGAAAGCCAGCGGCAGGCTCGACAGCGGGCAGTGATAGTCGATCGCCGGCACGGCATCGACGCCGCGGGCGAGGCATTGCGCAATCCCCTCCAGGCCCGACAGCAGGGGCTTCAGCGCAGCGTCGAGCTCGAGCACGACGCGTGCGCCTTGCGCGGCGATCATCGTGGCGTAGCGTGCGAACTGGATCGTATCGCCCAGTCCCTCGTCGCTGTGGAGCAGGATGGTCTTGCCTGCGAGCGGCGCATCGGCGAGCCACATCGGCGCGTCGAAGCTGCGCTCGACGAAGCCGACGGCGCGGCATTGGCGGCCCCATTCGCGCGCGGCCCAGCCGCGTGCGAAATCGCCGGTCAACAGGCGAAACAGCGCCGCATTCCAGTGTGCGTCGGCGAGGTCCGTCTTCAGCGCCACGGCACGATCGAAGCTGGCAAACGCCTCCTCGAAGCGATGCAGTTCGGCCAGCGAGGTGCCGCGGTGATTGTAGAACTCCGCAGTCTGCGGCCGGATCGCGATCGCCTTGTCGAACACGGCGACGGCCTCAGCATGGCGTCCGAGATTCTGCAGGATGCAGCCATAGCTGTTGGCGATGTCTGGATCATGCGGCGCCAACACATGCGCGCGCTCGCCGCAAGACTGCGCCTCGGCATAGCGGCGCATCCGCCGCAAAGAGATGCCCTTGAGACAGAGCGCGCCGGCTTGGTCCGGCTTCACGGCCAGCGACTGATCGAAGCGTGCGATCGCCTCGTCGTAACGGCCGGCATCGAAATGAACGGCACCAGCCCTGTTGGCGGCGTCGACCTGATCGGGCTTCAGCTTCAGCACCTGATCGAACGCCAACGCCGCCTCGTCGCGGCGCCCCTGCGCGTCCAGCACCTCGCCGAGACGAAACCACGTCGGAGCCCGATCGGGTGCGAGTTGCAGCAGGCGGTCACAGGCCAGCGCCGCCTCGGCAAGACGACCGGTCAGCTGCAGCAGCTCGCCGAGCTCATCCCAGCTCTCGGCAGCATCCGGCTGCAGCTGCAGCGCACGATCATAGGCCTTGATCGCCTCGTCGAGGCGGCCGGCCAGCCGCAGCGCCTGCGCGAGGCCGACGAAAGACGCCGGCACGGAAACGTCTTGCCTGATCGCGCGCGCGAACCATTCGATCGCATCGTCGAAGCGCTTGAGCGCGAGGCACACCCGCCCCATCGCATGCAGTGCGTCGACGGAGGCCGCATCGAGCGTCAACGCGCGGCGGCAGGCGGCCTCGGCCTGCGCCAGCTGGCCAGCCCGCAGCAGCCGCAACGCCGCTTCACACAGCGCGTCAGCCGTGTCGTCGTGACGCGACGACCCGGGTTTGACCGGGGATTTGCCGGCAGGCCGCCGCGGCTTGTGCTTCATCGAAGGATCTCTGCGCTCGTCCTGCAAGCGGTAGATGATTCCCCGATGCGCGGAAAGATTGTGCCGCGGCCGCGCACGGCCGCATCAAGCGCTCTGCGCCGGTGCGAGCGGCACCGCCTCGAGACCGCCGAAGCGGCGCTCACGGCCGCGGAACGAGGCCAAGGCCTGGGCGAGATCATCGCCGTCGAAGTCGGGCCACATCCGCTGGGTGAAATGCAGCTCGGCATAGGCGCCTTCCCAGAGCAGGAAGTCCGACAGCCGCTGCTCGCCCGAGGTGCGGATGATCAGGTCGACGTCGCGCAGGCCCGCCTCTCCGGTCACGAGATCGGAGAACGCCTCGCGCGTCAGTCCGGCGATGCCGCCCGCTTGCGCCGCGGCATTGAGAATTGCATCGCGGGCCGAGTAGTCGACGGCGATGCGCAGATGCAAGGTGCGGCCGTCGCGGGTCGCCTGCTCCGCGCGGCCGATGGCGTCGGCGATGCCACCCGGCAGGCGATCGCGCCGGCCGATCACGCTGAGCCGGACGCCGTTGCGCACCAGCGCTTCCACCTCGCTGGCGAGATAGACCCGCAACAGCGCCATCAGGGCAGAGACCTCGGCGCGCGGACGCCGCCAATTGTCGCTCGAGAATGCGTACAGCGTCAGCGTGCCGATGCCCTGGTCCGGCGCGGCTTCGACGATGCGCCGGATCGCCTCGACGCCGGCCTCGTGGCCACGCAGCCGCGACAGGCCCTGGCGCGTCGCCCAGCGGCCGTTTCCGTCCATGATGATGCCGACATGCAGGCCGTCCACCACAGCAGGCGATTTAGGTAGCAGACTACTTTGCATTGCAAAGCTCCAGGTCAAAAAAATGCGATGAGATTGTCAGGCGCGACCGGGGATCAGCCCGGCCGAATTTGGTGCGGGCTCCCTCCCGGCCGCCGCGGCGGCGTCGCGAACCAGGCGCTCGAGCACGGCGAGATAGTCGAGGAACCGGTGGCGTCCCGCCTTGGTCAGGCGGCAGGTGGTGTGGGGGCGATTGCCCTCATAGCCCTTGGTGACCTCCACCAGACCGGCCTCCTGCAGCACCTGCAGATGGCGCGACAGGTTGCCATCGGTCAGTCCGCAGAGCTGCTTCAGGTCGGCAAAGGCAAGGCCCTTCGGATGCGCCATCAGCGACGTCAACAGGCCGAGCCGGGCCTTCTCGTGGATGACACGATCGAGCCCGTCATAGGAAAACGGCGCACTGCCGTCAGTCTTCGACATCGGAATCTCCGGTCGCAAAGTAGAGAATGCCCGCCATCAGCGCCTGGCCGACCGCGAAAGGCAGGCCCATGGTCCACGGCGACAGCTCATGCGAGATGCTGCCGAGCAGGAGCGCGGCGAAACCCGCGAGGAAATAGAACGCGCCGGCCAGCGCGACCGAGCGCGGCAGCGAGCGCACCGAGGCGAATACGCCGAGCGACATCAGGATCTGCCAAAGGCCAGGGAGCATCCACAGCGCTTCCGGCGCAAACTTCCACAACAGCACGGCGAGCAGCACGCCGGCGATGCCGGCGGGGAGGAACTGTTCGACCGCCTGGTGAATCATCGCGTCGGCCAGACCGGAATGATGGCGTCGCGAACGCGCCCGCATCTCGACCCAGATCATCGTCAGCGAGACGCAGGCCGCGGCCGCCCAGCCGAGCAGGTAGGTCAACGGCTCCGCGGTCGGATCGCGCAGGACGAGTTGCTGAATGAACGCCGTGATCAGGGCCACCGCCGCGGTCGCAGCCATCGTCGCCGGTCCGTAGCCGCGAAACGCGGTTCCGGCCGCGAGCTGGCTGCGGATTGCGATGATATCCGCCAGCGCCTTGTCGAGGTCGCGCATGTCTGACTTGAGTCCAGGCTCAATAACTTTGCAATACAAAGTATACACGATCGCAAAGCTCATGCAAGGCCGGCAATGGCGGCGGGGGTGCCGCCGCCTGGTCGTCTCGAAAGCTCAGTAATAATTGTAGCGGTGCACACGCCGCGGCGGCGGCATGTCGACATAGACCGTTGGCCCGCGCCGCGCGGGATCGAACGCAACGCGGGGGTTGACACCGCATCCGGCGCTGCGCCCCGAGGCGCTGGCCCGGCATTGCTCGAACGTCTGATAGGAGCAGTCGCCGGGATAGCCGATACCTCTGCCCTGCACGCACCAGGGGTAGTCATAGCCGGCATGGGCCGGCGTTGCGCCGCCCGCGCCAACCAGTGCAACGCCGACGAGGCCGGCTGCCAACATCATCACCTTGCGCATGATCTGTTCCTCTTCTGGCGAGGACGGTTGCACCACATGGGCATGGTCAAAAGACGACAAATTGGCGGAGCCGCCCGCCAACCAGGGCGGCGACGTGTCGCGCCTGCGGCACGTCGCCAACGGCTCCACGACCGCTTTGCGTCAATCCAGCTTGAGCCCGGCGAAGTCGACGACCTTTTTCCATTTCTCCGTCTCGGCCGCCACCTGCGCACCGAACTGTTCCGGCGATTGGATCAACGGCTCACCGCCGAGATCGACCAGACGCTTCTTGATGTCGGGCTCGGCGAGAACCGTATTGATCTGTCTGTTGAGCTTCTCGATGATTTCCTTCGGCGTAGTCTTGGGCGCACCCATGCCGAACAGCGCACTGGCCTCGTAGCCCGGCACCGTCTCCGCAATCGCCTGCACGTCGGGCAATTGCGGCGAACGCTCCTGCGTGGTGACGCCAAGGGCGCGCAGCGAGCCGGAGCGGATGTGCTGGATGATCGATGGCATGTTGTCGAAGATGACCTGGACCTGGCCGCCGAGCATGTCGGTGATGGCCGGCGCCGCGCCACGATACGGCACGTGCTGCATCTTGGTGCCGGTCATGGCCATGAACATCTCGCCCGACAGATGCACGGACGTGCCATTGCCGGAGGATGCCATGTTCACCTTGCCCGGATTTTCCTTCAGATAGGCGATGAACTCGGCGACGGTCTTGGCCTTGATGTCGCTGTTGACGGTCATCACGTTCGGCACGCGGTTGAACGAGGCGACCGGCGCGATGTCGCGCACGAAGTTGAACTTCAGGTTGGTGTAGAGGCTGGCATTGATGTAGTTGGCGGGATTGACCAGCAGCACGGTATAGCCGTCGGCCGTCGCGTTCACGACCGACTCGGTGCCGATGTTGTTGCCGGCGCCCGGCTTGTTCTCGACCACGAATTGCTGGCCCAGGGTCTCCGACAGCCGCTGGCCGACAAGCCGCGCGAGAATGTCGGTCGCTCCGCCCGGAGGATAGCCCACCACGAAGCGCACCGGGCGCGCGGGGTAATCCGCTGCGGCCACGCTGCGGATGGCCGCGACGGATGGGACGGCAGAAGCGATCAGACCAAGCGCAGTACGACGTGAAATCATGCGTTTCCTCGGATATATCGTTGAGCGTTCGTTAGCGAACTGCCGGCGCCGACGTTAACAGAACGCCGCGATTGCGGCGAGGTCGATGTGTCAACCGCGAGGGAGGAGCTCATGCCGGTCAAGATCGATGCACTCGATCATCTGGTCATCAATGTCGCCGACGTGGACCGCACGACGGCCTGGTACCAGAAGGTCCTGGGCATGACGCTGCAGGTCTCCGATCCCGGCCCTGGACGGGCGAAGCGGACGTCGCTGCTGTTCGGGAACCAGAAGATCAATGTGCGACCGAAGGACGCGGACAAGGTCGACTGGTTCACGGCCGACCGTGTCATGGCCGGCAGTGACGACCTGTGCTTCCTGACCTCCAGCGCGCCCGACGAGGTCGTGGCCCACTTGCAGGCGCTCGGCGTCGCCATCGAAGAGGGCCCGGTGGCCAAGCAGGGCGCCCGCGGCACCCTGCGCTCAGTGTATTGCCGCGACCCGGACGGCAGCCTGATCGAGATCTCCTCCTACCAGGACTGAACCGCTGCCCCGCGCTACTTCGTTGCGGTTTCGCCGCTCTGCGCCATCTTGGCGACGATCTCGCTCTGCGACCAGCCGGTCAATGCGGCGACATCAGCCGCCTCCTTGGAGAAGCGGGCGGCGAGCCTCTCCTGATAGGACTTGGCCGCGTCGCATTTTGCCTCGCCCCGCCAGGGATGGTGCTGAACGTAGCGGCCCTGGAAATTGCTGCGGTCCTTGGTCTCGATGAAGACGATGTCCTCGGGGAAGGTCTTGGCGTCGTAGCGGACGTGCAGCCGGGTCACGAAGGCGTCGGAGCCACCGCCGCGGCGCCCAGCGCTGAATGCCGTGTCGCCGTCACTGCCGATCCAGCGCGCCCCGAGCTCAACCAACTCCTTGTTGCTCAGGGGGTCGGCGGCACAGGGATCGCACCAGGCCATGTCCCAGGCATATTCGACGAACACCGCCTGCATGTTCTCGCGCACCACCGCGCGCTCGAACAGCGCCTTGTAGAACGGGCCAAACTCGTTCTTCACATACAGCGGCACGTCGATATTGGAAGGGATCTTCACGGTGCGGTAGTTGGCGGCCTCGATGCGGCCGCTTTTCGTGAGCGCGAAGATGATCAAGTCCTGCGGCCCCTTGGCATTGACCGTGCCGAGCCGCAGCGGGACCATGAACTTGGCGCTCTGGTAGCGCACCTGCAGCGGCCGGAGCTGACCATTGCCCAGGCCCTTCATGCGCTCGACATTGACCTTGGCGACGAAGAACCGCATGCCCTGCCTGATGTAGCTGCCGAGCACGGCTTCTGCGCCCTGCGGGATACGATAGTCGTTGTCAGTCAGCCAGCGCGTCAGACCGTCGCTCTCCTGTGCCGACAGGATCAGTACGTCGTATTCGGCGACGTCGTAGCTGGCCTCGATGGTAACGCCATAGGCTTGGCGCGACCTCTCATAGAACGCTCCCGCCATCATCGGCGCCGCCGGCATCGCCCGCGCCGCGACGACGACCGGCGCACACGGATCGGCGTCGTGGTATTCGACCAGCCGCGGAGCGGTGTATTTGTCGAGATGATCGATCGTCTTCGGCTCGACCACGCCGATCTGCTTGCGCTCGATGAAGGTCGGCACGGGAACAACGACCGCGAATTCCTTGACGTCGCCCTCGAAGTCGCTCGCCATCGTGATCGCGGTCTGCTGGCCGTCACGCGCCAGCACGACCTTCGACGACTGATTGAACAGCTTGGTGTCCGCCTGCGCGACATAGAAGCCGCAGAACGCGTTGGCCGGGACGATCGTCGCGTTGGCGAGGATCGCGACGGCCGCGACGCTGGTCCGAAACATCTTGCTGAGACGCAGGGTCATGTCGACACTGCTTCGAGAACGGACGAACGCCAGGAAAAACGGGCCGCCGGGATCAGCCGGTCGAGCACCAGCGTGAGCGGCGAGAGCGCGATCAGCGCGACATAGAGCGCGGGGCGCATCTGCATGAAGAACGTCAGATAGTGCGCCGTCACCGCGACCGTCATTGCGAACAGCAGCCGGCCCGCGCGCGAGTCCGGCGTGGTGCGCGGATCGGAGATCATGAAGAAAGTGAAGATCAGCAGCGAGCCGCTCTGCAGCTGATGCAGCGGGATCGCCAGGGGGTCGCCGAGCCACGCGGCACGCAGTATCAGAAGCGCGGCGTGGCTGGCGAAGAAATAGATCGCGATGTCAGCCCGGCGGGAGGCGCTGAGAACGAGAATGGCGAAACAGCCGGCGAGCGTCGCGAACCAGATCTCCGCGCCCCACTGCCCTGGCGAAATCCACACGCCTTTCGAGCTGAACAGCAGCACCACGATCGCAAGGCCCGCGGGATTGAAGACGTGCTTGCCGTCGATCCGCAGCACGAATTTCGATCCGATTGCGACGACCGCCGCAGCGCCATGCAGCCACAGCGCATCGGCGCGCAACAGCAGGCTGAGCGACAGGCCGGTGATCAAGGGCGACTTGGCGTCGAAAGGGACCCCGGCGAGCCGGGAGCCGATGGCCTGTGTGAGCAGCGCCATCGTGATCGCGATCACGCTGGCCGCGGGCCGCGCGCCGAAGTCGATGATGGCGAAGTTGATCGCCAGCAGCGTGGCCAATGCCGCGATCTGGAAATAGCGGGCATCGGGCAGCCGCCATGGTCGTGCCAGGGCCTGCATGCGAACCTCCGGGCGTGTTTTGCCGCGCCATTGGTCGCCCGCAAATAGAAACGGGTTCAATCCCGATTTGATTGCGATGACGCGAGGTGGCAAAAGACGATGAACAGGAAGCGGCCGGGACGGGTCGCGGATAACAACAGTGGGAGCCAAGATGAACGGAATGACGATCGCGCCTGGCACGGTGACGCCGTTCGACGGCATGGATGTGCCCTGGCTGCTGAAGCTGCGCAGCGAGACCCGGCGCGATCACCCGTTCCTGATCTGGGCACCATTCGATGCGCCCGCGCGCCGCTGGACCTATGGCGAGTTTCACGACCGCGTGGACGCCCTCGCGGCGGGGCTCGTCAAGCGCGGGATCAAGCCGGGCGATGCGGTGCTGATCCATCTCGACAATTGCGTCGAGGCGATGCTCGCCTGGTTTGCCTGCGTCGAGCTCGGCGCGCTCGCGGTCACCACCAACACGCGCTCGGCAGCTGCCGAAATGAACTACTTCGCCGATCATTGCCACGCGGTGGCCGCGATCACTCAGCCGGCTTACGCCGAGATGATCTCGACGCATTGCCGCGGCCTCCGCTGGCTTGCGGTGATCTCGCATGATCCGGGGCGGCCGGAAACGGCCGCGGTCGGCGTGGGCGACCGTTTCGAGACGCTGTTCGCCGATAGCGCCGACCGGCCGCGGCGCGCGGTCGATCCGCTGGCGCCTTGCAGCGTGCAGTACACGTCGGGCACGACGTCGCGGCCCAAGGCGGTGCTGTGGACGCATGCCAATGCGCTGTGGGGCGCCAAGGTCAATGCCGTGCACGAGGATTTGCACCAGGGCGATGTGCACCAGACCTATCTGCCGCTGTTCCACACCAACGCGTTGGCCTACTCGATGCTGGCAACGCTGTGGGTCGGCGCCACCTGCGTGATCCAGCCGCGCTTCTCGGCGAGCCGCTTCTGGCCTGTCGCGCTGGAGCACGGCTGCACCTGGACCTCGACGATTCCGTTTTGCATGAAGGCGCTGCTCGACCAGGACGTGCCGAAGAACCACAAGTTCCGGCTATGGGGCACCGCGATGTCCGAGCCTGCGGTATTCGCCAAA
Source organism: Bradyrhizobium sp. SSBR45G (assembly GCF_030159255.1). Classification (GTDB taxonomy): domain Bacteria; phylum Pseudomonadota; class Alphaproteobacteria; order Rhizobiales; family Xanthobacteraceae; genus Bradyrhizobium. The sequence goes on from NZ_BSCT01000010.1 coordinate 181,319, forward strand.
TTCGGCATCAAGATCATCGGCTGGTGGGGCATGACGGAGACGATCACCCACGGCATCGTCGGCGAGATCGACCAGCCGAACACGCCGATGTCGATCGGCCGCGCCGCGCCGGAATACACCATCCGCATCACCGACGATGACGGACGGCCGACCGCCGTTGGCGACACCGGCAATCTCGCCATCAAGGGCGTGCCCGGCCTGTCGCTGTTCGCGGCGTATCTCTACAACGAGGACGCGACGCGGACGAGCTACGATGCCGACGGCTTCTTCCTCACTGGCGACCGCGTCACGCGCCTCGCCAACGGCTTCATCAAGTTCGGCGATCGCACCAAGGACATGATGAAGGTCGGCGGCGAGAACGTCGCGGCGTCCGAGATCGAGCAGGTGATCATCACCGTGCCCGGCGTGCGCGAGACCGCCGTCGTCGCCAAGAGGCACTCGATGCTGGACGAGGTCCCCGTGGCCTTCGTGATTCCGCAGACCGGCATCGCCCGCGAGGAATTGCCGGAAAAGGTGCTGGCGGCCTGCCGCGCCGCCCTCGCCGACTTCAAGGTGCCGCGCGAGGTGAGGCTGGTCGACGAGATGCCGCGCTCGACCTTGGAGAAGGTTGCCAAGGCCGAGCTGCGCAAGCTGCTGGATTGACCGCTACGACGTACCGATCCAGCCGCCTCGCGCGGCTCAGACCATTGCCACGCGGATCGGCAGCTTCTTCGGTCCGTTCACGAAGGTCGCCTGGGTCATCTTCACCGGGCCATCCAGCGACAGCGAGGTCAGGCGCGGCAGCAGCTCCTCGAACAGAATGCGCATCTCGAGCTTGGCGAGGTGCTGGCCGAGGCACAGATGCGCGCCATAGCCGAAGGCAGCGTGCCGGTTGGGCTTGCGGTCGCAGCGGAACGTGTCCGGTGTCTCGAACACGGCCTCGTCACGGTTGCCCGAGGCGTAGCACAGCATCAGCCAATCCCCCTTGGCGATCCTGCGGCCGCCGAGCTCTGTGTCCGCGGTCGCGCTGCGCATGAAATGCTTGACCGGCGTCATCCAGCGGATGGCCTCGTCCACGAGGCCAGGAATCAGCTCGGGATCGGCCTTGACGCGCGCGAACTGGTCGGGATCTTCTGCCAGCGCCCAGACCGCGCCCGCCGTGGAGGACGACGTCGTATCGTGGCCGGCCGTCGCGACGATCATGTAGTAGCTGGTGCGATCATGCAGCGGCATCTCCTCGCCGTTGATCCGGGCATTGGCGATGACGGTCGCGAGGTCGTCGCGCGGCCTTGCCCTGCGGTCGTCGGTGATGCGCTCGAAATAGGCGCCGAAATCGGCCACCACCGCCTGCATCATCGCCGCGAACACCTCGGCCGACAGCGCCTCACGCACCCGCGCCGTGTCCGGGTCCTGCGGCCCGAACAGCTCCTGCGTCAGCTTGAGCATGCGCGGCTCGTCTTCCTCCGGCACGCCCAGGATCTCCATGATCACGTGCAGCGGATAATGAAGCGCGACATCGTCGACGAAATCGCAGGCGCCGCCATTGGCCGCGGCCTTCGCTGCCATGCGGTCGACCGTCGCCCGGGCGATCTCGCGGATCCGCGGCTCGAACTTGGCGATGTTGGCCGGCATGAACCAGCCCTGCGTCAGCGCGCGGTATTTCGGGTGATCCGGTGCGTCCATCTGCACCAGCGAACGCACCAGGTTGGGCTGGCCGGTGATCTTGTGGACGCGCTCGAGCACGGCCTTGTTGGTCAGCGTCGTGGCACGATCGGCATTGTGGAACAAGTCGTTCTGACGGCTGATGGCGAGGATGTCGGCGTGCCGGGTCACCACCCAGAACGGATCGAAGGCGTCGAGCTCGGCGCGGCCAAGCGGATTGTTGGCGCGCAGCCAGCGATAGGCGTCATGGATGCGGTGGTCGGCGTAGCAGGCCGGATCGACCAGCGTCGCGGCGATGTGCCCGGGGATGACCTCCCCGGCCTGTGCGGCTGCGCCCATGCTGCTCCTCCCGCCCTGTGATGATGTTGCGGGTAGGATAGTGCGCCGCGCGCGAATTGCACTTGCGTCCAGCGGCTGCCGCGCAACCCAGGCGTGGTCGCCGTTCGAGATCGTCAGTGCGCGCCCATCGCGACCGGGCGGAACGCCTGCAACAGCTGCTGATCGAGCTTCGGACCCATGCCCTCCATGATCTGGAACGCGCGCGCATGGGTGAAGGCCGGCCGATAGGCGCGGTGCTCGATCAGTGCGGCGTAGATGTCGACGATCGTGGTGAGACGCACGATGTCGCTGATCTGCTCGTTGTGGAGCGCGTCCGGATAGCCGGAGCCGTCGAGGAACTCGTGATGATGCAGAATCACGTCGAGCATTTCCGGCGGGAAACCGCCCTGCCGCCACAGCGCCTCATAGCCGCGGCGCGGATGCTGGCGCAAGAGCGCGATTTCCTCGGTCGTGAGCTTGCCCTGCTTGTCGAGGATCGCAACCGGGATGAAGGCCTTGCCGACGTCGTGCAGCAGCGCCGCGCGGGTCAGCCGGCGCTGGTCGTCGTCGCGCATGCCGAGATGGATCGAGAAGCCGACCGCGAGCCCCGTCACGAACAGGCAGTGCCGATAGGTGTCGTTGTGGTGGCAGCCGACCACCGTCATCCACTCGCGCAGCGACGAATGCTTGATCGCCTTGAGGATCTTGTTCTCGGCCGCGACGATGTCCTCCATCGTCAGCATGATGCCCGCCGGCAGCTTCTCGAAGATCTTGGCCATCACGGCCTGCGCCGCCTCGACGCCGCGGTTCAAGAGCTTGCCGCGATCGGTCTCGTCGTAGCCGTCATCGGCCGGCAACGCCGAGCGGACCCGCTGCAGCACGTCGGCCGCGCTGAACGGGCGGGCGATGGTGTCGGTCGCACCCAGCGCCCAGGCCTGCATCGTGGCGTGGTGCAGCGCTTCGGCGAGCACGAACAGGCGCGGCACGTCGCTATAGGCGCGCGAGGACAGCTTCTTGCGCACCCGCTGCACGCTCTCCGGCGAACGCAGGTTGATGTCGACAATCACGCCGGAGAAGCGGTTGCCGGGGTTTTCCGGAATGTCGGTGGTCGGAATCAGGTCGACGTCGCCGACCGAGCGCAGGATGCGCGCCAGCTCGCTGCTCTGATCGCCGCGATCGGACGCGAGCAGGAGATGGCGCCTGGTCGCGGTCTGGGTCACGGTCTGCTTGGCTGTCGCGCTCATACGTGCTCGCCCCTGCGGTTTGCTGCCCATGCAAGTTACCGGGATACGGGTTCGTCACGGCTTAAGCCGTTCAATCAAGGTGTCTGCTTTCTGGTAAGCGAAGCGTTAAACGTTTTGGTCAAATCGTGCCGCCCCGGGCGGGTCGCCGCGCAAAAAAAGAACCGCCGGAGAGGATCTCCGGCGGCTCCCAAGGCGCTGCGGTGCAAACCGGCGATGGTCTACGCCTTCATGTTGGCCTTCACCGCCTCGGCGGTGATCGGCAGCGAGCGCAAGCGCGCGCCGCAGGCGTTGTAGATGGCGTTGCCGAGTGCCGGCGCGACCACGGTCACCGCGGGCTCGCCGACGCCGGTCGCCTTCTCGCCATTGGCGATGACGGCGATTGCGACCTCCGGCACCTGGCTCATCCGCAATGGCGTGTAGCTGTCGAAGTTGGTCTGCTCGATGCCGCCATCCTTCAACGTCGCCTTCTCGTACATCGCCAGCGACAATCCCCACAGCGCCGCGCCCTCGACCTGGGCGCGGATGTTGTCGGGATGCACCTGCGTGCCGACATCGGTCGCCACGGTGAGCTTCTTCACCGTGACCGCACCGTTGTCAGCCACCGCGACATGGGCGACGCACGCCGTCCAGCTCGCGGTGGCCCGCTCCTGCGACGACACGCAGGACACGCCCATGCCCTCGCCCTTCGGCAGCTTCTTCGCGCCGTAGCCGGACAGGCCCATCGCGGCGAGTAGCGTGTTGCGCAGCCGCTGCGCGCCGCCGTCGTTCTTGCCCTTGCCGTCGAGCA
>NZ_BSCT01000011.1 GCF_030159255.1 Bradyrhizobium sp. SSBR45G
GAGCCCGGGCATGACGATGTGGAAACGGTTTCGCGAAAAACTCAGATTGGCCATATGCGATAGCCCCGCCTTTCCCAGCGATGCACCGCAGTAGGCACCGCGTGCGATGGACAACGTCCTATCAACGGCATCGCGGGCGCGCCTTGGCCCACTCGACCGCCTCGTCATCGCGAGCGAAGCGACGCGATCCGGGGCCTGCTGCGGCCGAATGCCGATGCCGCGGCGTGGTGCGCGCGTCGGCAGCGTCTGGAGTTCGGGAAGGCAATTGCGGACTTCCGTTTTCGGAGGTCACCATCGATAATCCCTGCCGCAAATCGCGAGGCAACCATGGCTGCTGATATTGATCCGAAGAGACTCGAGAGGGCTTGGGCGCGCTACACGGCCAAGGCCACCGAGGCGCATAACCCATTCATGAGCTATCTCAACGATGGTGCCACGACGGACCAGATCGATGCAGCGGAGCGAGCCGTGAACTGCCCGTTTCCCGCGGACCTCCGCCAATTGTTGAGCCTCCACAACGGAAGCCTGGATCATCACGTCCTGCCCGGATGGGAGCTGTTCTCTGCCGAGCGCATCGTCGACGAGTGGAGCATCTGGGAGGACCTGTATCGCACGCAGTTCAAGCCGGACAACTACACCTGCGAGCCTTGCGGTCCCATCAGGGGTGACGAATGGTGGCGCCTGCGCTGGATTCCCTTCTGCGGGGATGGTGGAGGCAATCATCTATGCGTCGACATGGAGCCGGCTGAAGGCGGCATCAGTGGCCAGATCATCACGATGTGGCACGACGACGCGCGCCGTGACGTCATCGCAAGCTCGCTGACCGAATTCATCGAACTGATCGCCAGCGACTTTGAAAACGGAGCGCTGACTTGGAATGAAGAATGGGGCGGAGTGTACGAGCCGGGGGAGGCGTGAACACAAACGGTCACCCGACCGGACCAAATCCGGATTGGGTCAAGAGACGTCACGATGAGAGCGCATCGGCGGGACGCCAAACAAAAATACTTCAATAGGCGTTCTGCCCAGCTCCGTTAGTGAGTATGGTGCCGCGATCAGGTCGCAGCGCGTGGGATCCAATGTCTATTCGCCAGATCGTTTTCGCCGTCATGCTGCTCGGCGCTTTGGATCGGTTCGGGGCTGCCACCGCTGAAGATGGCGTCCCGGCAGCGGAGTGGGAGCGCGTCACTCCTGCAGAATTGGGCTGGTCAGAGACCGAATTGGCCCAGGCACGATCCTTTTCGGATCAGATTCGCTCGAGCGCGGTCGTGATCGTTCAGCACGGAAAGGTCGTGGCCGAGTGGGGCAATACGACGAAGCCCATGGAGCTCGCTTCGATCCGCAAGAGCCTGCTCAGCGCCCTGACCGGCATCGCCGTGTCGGATCACCTGATCAACCTCGACAGCACGCTTGGCGAACTCGGCATCGACGATCATCCGCCTGGCTTGACCGAGATCGAAAAGGGCGCGACGGTGCGCGAACTCCTCGAAGCGCGTTCCGGGGTCTACCATTCGGCGCTCTATGAGACGCCGGACATGGCCAGGATGAGACCGCCGCGCGGCAGCCACCCGCCTGGCACCTTCTGGTATTACAACAATTGGGACTTCAACGCGCTCGGCACGATCTACGAGCACGCAACCGGCAGCGGCATCTTCGAGGCGCTCGACCAGAAGATCGCAAAGCCGATCGGCATGCAGGACTACCGGTCACAGGACGGCAGCTACGTCCGCGGCGAGGCGTCCATCCACCCCGCCTATGAGATCCGCATGAGCGCACGGGACCTGGCGCGTTTTGCACTTCTCTATCTGCACAAAGGCAATTGGGCCGGGCACGAGATCGTGCCGCGAGAGTGGGTGGAAGAGAGCACGCGCAGCTATTCGAGAGCGACGTTCGGGTTTGGCTATGGCTATCTCTGGTGGATCGGCTTCATGGGCGGTGCCGTTGCGCCGACGGTGACTTTACCTGAGGGCAGCTTTTTGGCCCAAGGTGCCGGCGGCCAATTCGCCTTAGTCGTGCCCGCACTCGACCTCGTCGTGGTGCATCGTGTCGACCGCGACACGCCCGTCACCGAACCTTCCATGCGTAGCATTGGCAGGCTCTTCTGGCTGATCCTGAAGGCCGCGGGCCATGATCCCGGGCCCGATGCCTCGCTCACCGCAGCGAGCGGCGACCGGCCGACAGGTGAGACCCTGGCCGCCAAATTCCGGGGTAGGACGATCAGCTTCGGTGCCAAGCTCAAGGATGGTCCGTTCACGATGCGATTCGAGCCCGACGGCCGGATGACCTATCCGCACTGGGACGAGGCCCTTGGTCCTGCAGCCGGGACATGGACGGTCGCGGAGGACAAGCTCTGTCTCTCGACCTCGGGTGGCAGACGTCGCTGCTACATTCCAGTGCTGAACGGTGAGCGGATCGAGTTGTTCGACCAGCTTGGCGTCATGCAGATCGCCGGGGTGACACTGCCTCAGTGATCTGCATGCAGCAATCGGCTCGTCACGTCCGTTCAGGGTCATGAACGAGACGCCGACGACCTATCCTGAGATACCATAGCTCCATTTCGCAACGTTGCCACGTCCCACTCCCGTCATACTCTCGTCGTGCTGCTGGCTTCACGTCATGCAGCCCGGCAGGTTTAAATTCGCCGCTCCCCCGAAACATGTGGCATCGTGCTCGCGATGCCGTACCCCGAACGCGATGCCCGGCCTCGCTCCCGAGACAGTTTTCAACCGAGGCTGGGACATGGACAACCGAAGATTCTTCGATCGCCCCGCGGGTTTGACCGTGGCCCAGATCATGTCGCTGACGGGCGCCGAATGCCGTGATGCTGCGCGACTTTCGCACGTGATCACGGATGTTGCGCCGCTCGAGCTTGCCGGGCCGAATGATCTGACCTTCATCGAAAGCAACAAATACGTCGACGCCCTGGCGACGACGCGCGCTGCAGCCTGCCTCATGCTTCAGCGCTTCGAAAGTCACGCGCCAAGCACGCTCATCCTGCTGCCCACGGAGCGGCCCTATCGCGCCTTCGTCAACGTCCATAGTGAGCTCTACCCTCAATCCTTGCGTCCGATCTCCCCGTTCGAAACCAACGCCATCGCGCAGGGCTCAACCATCCATCCGACGGCGCGCCTCGGGAGCGGAATAACGGTCGATCCCGGAGCCGTGATCGGGCCTCGGGCCGAGATTGGAGCGGGAAGCATCATCGCCGCGACCGCCGTGATCGGTGCGGACGTCGTGATCGGCCGCGATTGCTCGATCGGCGCGGGATGTTCAATCACGCATGCGCTGATCGGCGAGCGCGTGGTGATCCATCCCGGATGCCGCATCGGGCAGGACGGCTTTGGTTACATCGGTGCCACGCAGCAGAAGGTTCCGCAAACCGGACGCGTGATCATCCAGGACGACGTCGAGATCGGCGCCGGGACGACGATCGATCGTGGCGGCATCAGGGACACGATCATCGGAGAGGCGACCAAAATCGACAATCTCTGTCAGATCGGCCACAACGTCGTCATTGGCCGCCATTGCGTCATCGTCGCGCAGACCGGTCTCAGTGGCAGCGTGACGCTCGAGGATTTCGTCGTCCTTGGTGGCAAGGTCGCCATTGCGTCCCACGTCACGATCGGCAGGGGTGGGCGGGTCGCCGGGGGCTCGGGCGTCATGAATGACGTTCCGCCGGGAACGACCTGGGGTGGCTATCCGGCCCGGCCGAGAATGCAATGGCTGCGGCAACTGGTGACATTGGCGCGACTGACCAAAGCCGGCGAGACGAACGAGGCGCCTTCAACTCTTTCCGATCGGAATTGAAATCCGACCGATGATCTTTCCACCATAGCCCTCCGCCCTCAAGAACTAGCGCGTAGGGCGGATCAGCGCGTAGGGCGGATCAGCGAAGCGTGATCCGCCACTGCTCCTTCGTTGCTCTTAAGATGGCGGATTACGCTAACGCTAATCCGCCCTACGAACTCGAACCATCGTGTCGGCCTGCGCTACTTCTTCCCGCTCTTCGTGGTGTGGGAATGCGAATGGCTGTGGCTGCTGCTGTGGCTATGCGAATGGCTGTGCGCATGCCCATGGTCATGCGCCGCATCGATCGGCATCAGCGCCACATGGCCGTGGCGGACGCCGCGTTCGGCGATGACGTGGTCGGCGAAGGCCTTGACCTCGGCCCGCTCGCCCTTGAGCACGGTGACCTCGAGGCAGCTCTCCTGGTCGATGTGGACGTGGAGCGTCGCCTGGGCGAGGCCGGAATGATCATGCGCCTCCTGGGTCAGGCGCTTCGGCAGCTCACGCGCGGCGTGGTCGTAGACATAGCTCAGCGTCGCGATGCAGTGGCGGCTGTCGGTGCCGGCATGGTCGGCGCTCTCGAGGCCGCTGCGCAGCAGGTCGCGGAACGCCTCCGAGCGGTTGTCGTAGCCGCGCCGGGCCATGAAGGCATCGACCTCGGCGAGCAAATCGTCGTCGATCGTAATCGTCAGGCGCTGCATGTGTCGTCTCCCGGCGGCAACAGTGTCCGCTGCCAGTATGATGTTTACGCGTTGACATCATACCGGTGTCATCTTAGCGTTCTTTAACACTCGACAGTGGGGCGATCCAGGCGAGCAGTCGCAGGCCAATGAAGGCTTGCGGCCAATGACGACGCATGCCCGCTGATGAGATCGAGGGGCGTGACGTCGGATGTGGTGGCGTGGGACGAGCGTGATCGTGGTGATGGCGGCGCTGGCGCAGCAGGCCGGCGCACATCCCGAACGGCCCCCGGCGGAGCTGCCCTCCGTCGACGTCGATGCGCCCAAGCGCAATTTCAAGCCGAAGCCACAGGTCCGGCGCGAGGCGCAGCGGCGGAAGCCCGGCATGGCGCGGCCGGCGGCGAACGTTGCCGCGGCAGCCGCAGCCGCACCATCGGGGGCTCCGAACGCCGGCTCCGGCGCGGCGCGGGCGCAGGGCATGGCGAGCGAGGTCGTGATCTCAGGCGAGGAGATCAATGCGCGCCCGGCGACGCGGCCCGGCGAGGTGCTGGAGGCCGTCCCCGGCCTGATCGTCACGCAGCACTCGGGTGAGGGCAAGGCCAACCAGTATTTCCTGCGCGGCTACAATCTCGACCACGGCACTGATCTCGCGCTCCACGTCGACGACGTGCCGGCCAACATGCGCACCCATGCGCATGGCCAGGGCTATGCCGATCTCAACTGGCTGATGCCGGAGACGATCGGACGCGTCGATGTGCGCAAGGGCCCCTATTTTGCAGACGAAGGCGACTTTGCCTCCGCCGGCAGCGTGCATATCGGCCTGATCGACAGCGTGCCCAAGGCGATCGCGCAGGTCACGGCGGGAAGCTTCGGCTATCGCCGCTTCTTCGGCATGGATTCGGTGCATGTCGGCGACGGCCATCTGCTGATCGCGGGCGAGGCCGGACGTTACGACGGGCCCTGGACCACGCCTGACGATGCCAAGAAGCTGAACGGCCTGATGCGCTACTCGCAGGGCACCGCGACCGACGGCTTCTCTATCACCGGCATGGCCTATGCCAACCGCTGGACCTCGACCGACCAGGTGCCGGAGCGCGCCATCACCTCAGGCCTGCTCGGACGCTACGATTCGGTCGATCCGACCGACGGCGGCAAGACCAACCGCTTCGCACTGTCCGGCCGAATCGCCGGCACCGACGAGGCCGGCGCCTGGAAGGCCAACGCCTATGTGGTGAAGAGCCAGCTCGATCTCTACAACAACTTCACCTATGCGCTCAGCAACCCGACCTATGGCGACCAGTTCCACCAGCACGACGACCGGCTGATGCTCGGCGCCAATGCGTCGCGCACGTTGAGCGGCAGCTTTGCGGGGCTGCCGATGGAGACGACCTTCGGCGTCCAGACGCGCTACGACGCCATCGCGCTGGCGTTGAGCAACACGCGTCAGCGGGTGTTGCTCACCGACATTGATTCCAGTCCCGGCATCATCGGCGTCGTTCGCGCCGACAAGGTCGGCGAAGGCAGCGTCGGGCTCTATGTCGAGAACACCGTGCGCTGGACCGACTGGCTGCGCACCACCGTCGGCTATCGCGGCGACTATTATCAGACCCACGTCTACTCGCTGACCAACGGCAACAACACCGGAGACGCATCAGCAAGCCTCGGCAGCCCGAAGTTTCGCATGGTGATCGGGCCGTTCGAGAAGACCGAGTTCTTCCTCGGCGCAGGCTATGGCATGCACAGCAACGATGCCCGCGGCGCGACCACGACGGACGACCCGAACGCGCCGGGCAACCGGATCGATTCCTCGCCGCTGCTGGTGCGGACCAAGGGCGCCGAAGTGGGCGTGCGCACGCGCATCATTCCGGGGCTCGACTCATCGTTGAGCGTCTTCATGCTCAACCAGGATTCGGAGATCCTGTTCTCCGGCGATGCCGGCGACACCGAGGCGAGCCGGCCGAGCCGGCGCTACGGCTTCGAGCTGACCAATCACTACCGGCCGGCATCGTGGATCGATATCGATGCCGATCTCGCCATGACGCATGCGCGCTTCGTCGGATATGACAGCGCTCAGGCCGCGGTCTACGATTCGCTGGCGGGCTATCCGCAGGCGCAGCTCGGCAATGCGCCGGGTAACTCCATCCCCAATGCGCCGGCGATGATCGCCTCGGCCGGCATCACGCTGGGCGACAAGACCGGCTGGTTCGGCGGCGTGCGCTGGCGCTATCTCGGTTCGACGCCCCTGACCGAGGACAATTATTTCCGCTCCACCGCCACCAGCGTATTCAACGGCCGCATCGGCTTCCGCGACGCCAATGGCTGGCGCATCCAGCTCGACGTGCTCAACCTGCTCAACACCAAGGCCAACCAGATCTCCTACGGCTACGGCTCGCTGCTATCGACGGATCAGCTCTACAGGGCTTGCTACCCCGGCGTGGGGACGTCGACCGTGCCGGCCCAGGTCTGCCAGACCGGCGTGATGGACCGCGTGCTGCACCCGATCGAGCCGCTGACGTTCCGGGTCACGGTGGCGGGGACGTTCTGAGGCGCGCTGATGATGTAGGCCCGAGCTTTGCCGCGGGCGCCGTGGGCTCCCCTCCCCCTCTTGCGGGGAGGGGTCGGGGGTGGGGGTCCGCCGAGTCCCGCTGACAGTGACGAGCGCGCGGGCGCTGCCGACAATTCCAGCGTCGCTGGTGCTTCGCGCCACCACCGCGCGCGCAAGCGGCGGCACGAGACGGGTGCCACTCACGATGATTGGTGCTCGGGGTCCCCCACCCCCGCCCCCTCCCCGCAAGAGGGGGAGGGGGGCGCACCGATGTCGTGGCTAAGATCACGGCTCGCACGAGACGAGCATCGCCCGCGGTTACGACGCCGCTCCATCATCCGCACAATGGCGGACCGTCATCGACGATCGTGATCTCGTACTCGGCGTCGTCGCTCGAAAGCGCCTCGTCGTCGCAAGGCTGCACCACGGGCGGCACGCGCCACGGAATCGGCTTCGGCGGCATCCGCGCCAGGCGCTGCGCGTCAGCGACGGCGCGGCGGGCGATCCTCAGCGAACGACACACCAGCACGGGCTGCTCGTCGGTGCCGACCTCGAAGCCCGAGCCGATCGCCTTGATGCGATACGATATCATCTCCGCCACTCCATCCCGCCGGCAACCAGAACCCCGCGCGCCTTGTTCCTCGCGACTGTGGCAGGTCTAGTGTCGGCCAATGGCGGACGGCAAAACTGGTCAACGGATTCCTAATGCGCACATCGCACTGGTCGCAGTTTCGTTCCGGAGCGGGACAGGACGCGCTGTCGGGGGCATCCTGGGGAGAGAAATCCACAGACGCGCACAGGTGCGCGCGAGTGGCGAATGGCGAGTAGCGAGTAGCGAGTAGCGAGTAGCGAGTAGCGAGTAGCGAGAGCAGTCGATCGTCACGATCCCGATTCGCTACTCGCCATTCGCCCTCTTCCTCAATAATCCCGGAACTCGTCTTCCTCGTTGATCAGCTGGCCGATCGACTTGGCCTGCTTGCGCGACGGGATCGCGCTGGTGACATCCGGCTCGCGCTGGCCATAGCCGCGCCGCTGCTGGACGCGGGCCGCCACTGCCTCGCCGGACTGCGCGGCCGGCTGGCAGATCAGGCGGCGGCTGGCGCGGCGCATCAGGTCCACATGGATGTGGTCGTAGTGATAGACGTTGGAGCCCGGCGCCAGCACCGTGGTGAACTGCTGACACGCCCCGCCCTGGATGTCGCGCAGAAAGCCCTGCTCCTCCGGCAGCCCAATCCAGCCATCCTTGACGCTGATGCGGCGGCCGTCGGCGAGCGTGAAGGCGGCGATGTCGAGCGCGTTGCCGAAGGCGTGCTCGGAAATATGCGCGCTCGGATTGCCGTTCATGCCGCGGCAGGAATAGGCCGAGATCTGCTTGATCTCGACGACCTTGGCGCCGAACCAGCGCTGCGCGGCCGGCTGCACCGACTCCGCGAGCCAGCGGTCCAGCGCCGAGACGATCGGACAGGCGAGCGTGGCGACAGGCTTCACCGCGACCGGGCCGATGGTGCCGACGGGATCGCGCGACGGCCCAAGCCGCGGCGGCGAATCCGGCTGCTGCTGCGGATAGGCCGAGCGCGGCGCGGGCGCGGCGGGATAGGACGCGTCCGGCGGCAGGTTGACGTCGTCCTCGCCGGCGGGCGGCTCGAGCTGCAGCGGCGCGCCGGGAGCCGCGCCATAGGCGGGCGATCGCGACACAGTGCTCGGATAGGGCGCGCTCGATGAGGGATAGGCCGGCTGCGGCTGATAGGTGGATGACGGATAGGTCTGCGGCGGCCTGCTGACCGGCCAGCGCGGCTGGCCGCCGATCGCGGCCGGCGGACGCAGGCTCTCGTCGGCGAAGCCGTAGCTCGCGGTCGCCTCGCCGAGCGCCGCCACCTTGAGCGGATAGTCGGCGCCGCACATGCCGGGGCCGGAGATCGGATCGATGCGGACGATGTCCGCGCTCTCCTTCACGGCGCCGGATTTCAGGCAGGCGATCTCGGCCTCGGCCCGCCACGGCTCGCGCTCCTGGAAAAATCCACGGCCGCAACCCGCAAGCGAGACAAGGACGATGGAGCCGACGAGATACAAACGAACTCCGCGCGTCATCTAGAGAGGTTTGCGGCAATTTGCTTAAGGACCTGTCAATGCCGTCCGTTGATGAAGCGGAAACCATCCGCACGACGAAGGCCGTCGACAGGCGTGGAAGCGGCAGCCGCGCTGCCTTTTCTGCCGGTCGCAAGCGGCTATGTTCGCCGCGCTGGAGAAGCGCAGCGAGCTGAAAACGGGAGCCGTGTCATGACCCTTGCCGGTCGGCTGAGCATGGTGGTTGCGTATGCCGCGTTCGCATTCGTCGGCGCGATCGTCATCGGATTGTTCTGAGACGGCGCATCGTCACACACGAACTTGATCGACGGCGATCGGCTTGCGCGCAGTGCTGGCGCGCGCAGCTCCACGATCCCGGCGACAGTGATCCGTATCACAGAGCGCCTGCCGGCAGGCGCCTAGGGTTCCCTCAGGTTCACGACGCCGCCCCAAGGGAGCTCACCCGATGAAGACCGTCTTTCTGGCCGCAGCAGCAGTCCTGATCGCGAGCAGCGCCGCCCAGGCCGGCAGCTCGATCGCCTTCGATTTCGACGGACACAAGATCCGCGTCACCGTGCCCCGCAACTGCCAGTCGCTGTCCTGCCTGCAGGTTTCCGGCGTCGATCTCAGCGGATTGAAATCCAAGCTCGACGATGACGATGCGCCGGCGAGCAGCGCGCCTGCAGCGAGCGCTCCGGCGGCCGCGGCGCCGGCTGCCGTCGCGCCTCCGCCCGTCGTCAATGCGCCGGCCCCTGTCGCCGCAGCACCCGCCGTCCCCTCGCCGGCGCCTGCTGCTGCTCCTGCCGCGCCATCCACCACGGTGCAGATGCCGGTGCCGCCGGCCCCGGTCACCTCGAACGCGCCGCCGCTTCCGGCCGCTGCAGCCCCCCCTGCTCCGGCGCCCGCGCCGACCACCGTCGCCGCTGCGCCTGCCGCCCAGCCGGCTCCGGCGGCCGCAGACCCGACCTCGCCGCTCGGCCTGTGGGCCACCGAGGGCGGCAAGGGCAATGTCGTGATCGAGCCGTGCGGCGCCAACATCTGCGGCTTTGCCGAGAAGACGCGCGAGAAGATCCTGATCAACATGAAGCCGAAGGACAGCAAATGGGTCGGCCGCATCCATGATCCCGATGGCGGCGGCAACTACGACTCCACGATCGTGCTGAAGAACCCGACCACCCTGCGGGTCCAGGGCTGCGCCTTCGGCGGCCTGTTCTGCGGCGGCCAGACCTGGAAGCGCGTCAGCTGACTCTCGTCCTTCGTCATCAGCAGCTGTGAGGACCCCGCCGGACCAGTCTCCGGCGGGGTCTTTCGTCTGGAGGCGCGCGGCTCAGGCCACCTTGGCCGGGATGGCGGCCGGCGGCAGTGCCGCGCGCAGCGGCAGCGACAGCCGCACCCGCAGGCCGCGCGGCGTGTTCGGCATCAGCGCGATGCCGCCATCATGCTTCTTCATGATCTCCTGCGCGATCGACAGCCCGAGGCCGAAGCCGCCGGCCGAGCGCGCCTGGTCGAGCTTGACGAACGGCTCCAGCGCCCGCGCCTGCAGCGCCTGCGGAATGCCCGGGCCGTCATCGGCGACCTCGATGGCGATCACGCCGTCGGTCGCCGCCGACAGGCTCACCACCACCACGCTGCCATGCTTGACCGCGTTCTCGACCACGTTGGTGACCGCACGCGACAGCGCCCGCGGCCGGCCCTCGCACACCAGGCGCTGCGGCCCCTGATAGCTGACGGCGTGGCCGACATCGGCGAAGTCGCAGCAGATCGTCTCGAGCAGGCTCGACAGCTCGATGCGCGCCGGCTGCTCGGCCTTGGTGTCGTCGCGCAGATAATCCAGCGTCTCGTCCAGCATGCGGCTGACCTGGTCGATGTCGCGCAGCATGGCTGCACGCATGTCGCCCTGGCCGATGCGCTCCGAGCGCAACCTGAGCCGCGTCAGCGGCGTGCGCAGGTCATGGCTGATCGCGGCCAGCATGCGCGTGCGGTCGTCGAGCAGGGCGCGGATGCGCGCCCGCATCTCGTTGAGCGCCTCGGCGACCTGGGCGATCTCTCTCGGGCCGCGGCCGCTCAGAGGCTCATGCGCATCGGGCGAGCGGCCGAATGCGGCGGCGGCGCGCGCCATTTCTGACAACGGCCTGATGATCGCCCGTGCCGCGTAGATCGACAGCAGCACGCCGAGGATCAGGATGAGAAACAGGAACACGCCCGTCGGCTTGAGCACCATCGGCCAGAATTGCAGGCGCGGCACGTCGTCGAACACCAGCGCGTGCTCGCCGTCGACCTGGACGATGATCTGGGTCGGCGGCGCCGCGCCATAGGTGACGCCGTTCAGCAACGTGATGTCGCGCACCACGCCGAGCTGGCGCCGCGCCAGCACCGACGTCCACGGCGCGTTCCTGGTCGGCTTCGCGGCAAGCGTGAGCGCGGTCAGCGGCACCAGCTCGACCTGGATGCCGGATCCGCGCAGGCTGGCCAGAACGCTGTCCACCGCGGCGGGATCGTTCGCGGCCCGCACGAAATGCACCGCCTCGGCGACCCGCGCAATGCCATAGGCCGGCGATTCCTGCTCGTCCGGGGGATCAAGCAGCAGCAGCGCCGCCGCGATCATCAGGGCGACGCCGAACAACACCGAGAGCGACGCCAAGGTCACGATCTGCGTGGTGATGCCGAGCCGCGGGCAGGTCTTGTTGTCATGCTTCATCGATGGTCTCGACTCTTGGCGTGAAGACGTAGCCGCCGAGGCGCACGGTCTTGATCATGGTCCAGCTCCTGGCGCCGGGCTCGATCTTCTGCCGGATGCGGCTGATGTGAACGTCGATGCTGCGCTCGACCGGTCCGGCCTGGCCGCCATGCGCCAGCTCGATCAGCTGCTCGCGCGACAGCACCCGGCCGGCGTTGCGGCAGAACGCCAGCAGGATGTCGAACTCGGCGCTGGTCAGCGTGATCTTGACGCGGTCGGGATCGAACAGCGTGCGCGTCGCCGGCTCGATGCGCCAACCGTCGAAGCTCATCGGCGCCTGGCGCGCGGCGATGACCGCGGGATGCAATTGCGCGCGGCGCAGCAGCGCGCGGATGCGCGCCACCAGCTCGCGCGGATTGAACGGCTTGACGACATAGTCGTCGGCGCCCAGCTCGAGGCCGAGAATGCGGTCGATGTCCTCCCCTTTCGCCGTCACCATGATGATCGGCACCGTCGAGATCTGGCGCAGCCTGCGGCAGATGCTCATGCCGTCCTCATCCGGCAGCATCACGTCGAGCATGATGAGATCGACCTGCTCGCGCTGCAGGACGTCGTTCATCGCCGCGGCGGAGGCGACGAAGCGCGGTGCGAAGCCGTGCTCCTGCAAAAGCTCGGTCAGCAGCGCCGCGATCTCGCGGTCATCCTCGACGCAGAGAATGCGCGCGGTTGCCGGTATGTTTGCGTCTGCGGCCACGACGGTATTGTGTGACGACATCATGCGCGGAACATGGTCGATTTGAGCCGAAAAGAACAGCCCGAAGCGGCCTCCGATCGTGGCGAAATCAAGCTGTATTGTTAAGGCGGAAACATTTCTTCACGCGACTTAATCCTGCGAAATCGGTATGACGCCTAGGCTTTAAGCATCAAACAAGCATCAACAGGGAAGTCCTGCGGCGAGGCTCTTCGGCCGGCGCGGCCCTCTTTCCGAACCGCGATCGTTCAACCGCCGTGAAGCCCATCCTGCTCGCACTCTGTTTCGCCACCCCGCTGCTCGCCGGCTGCGCCGTCGGGCCCGACTACGTGAAGCCGGATTTCGGCATGCCCCAAAGCTGGAGCAGCGACCGCAGCGAGCCTCCGCGCGCGCTGAAGCTCGCTTATTGGTGGCGCAACCTCGGCGACCGCCAGCTCGATGAGCTGATCAGCGAGGCGGTCGCCGGCAATCTCGACGTTGCCGCCGCGAAAGCGCGCATCCGCGAGGCGCGCGCCACCCAGCGTCAGGCCGTCGGCGCGCTGTTTCCCTCCGTCAGCGGCACCGGCTCGGCGACTGAGACCCGCAGCGCCGGCTCGTCGACGAGCGGCATCGCGATCGCGCCGACCACCTACAGCCAGTATCAGGCCGGCTTCGATTCAAGCTGGGAGCTCGATCTGTTCGGCGCCAACCGCCGCGCGGTCGAGGCCGCGACCTACGGCGTCGACGCCGCCGAGGACGATCTGCGCGCCACGCTGCTGACGCTGATCGGCGACGTCGCCTCCAACTACATCGATGCGCGCGCCTATCAGGCACGGGCCGCGCTGGCCCGGCGCACCGCGGCCTCGCAGCGGGAGACCGCGGCGCTGACGCAACGCAAGCAGGACGCCGGCTCCGCCTCCGCCGTCGACAGCGCCAAGGCCAGCGCGCTCGCCGCCAGCACGGAAGCCACCATTCCGACCTATGAGAGCAGCTATCAGCAGGCCGTGCACCGGCTTGGCGTCCTGCTCGGCCGCGATCCGACCGCACTCAGCCAGCGCCTGTCCCGCACCATGCCGATCCCCTCGCCCCGCCTGCCGCTGCCGAAGGGCATCCCGGCCGACGTGCTGACCATGCGCCCCGACGTCCGCAAGGCCGAGCGGCAGCTCGCGCAGTTCACCGCGAAGATCGGCCAGGCGACCGCTGCGCTGTACCCCGATGTCAGCCTGACCGGCACGGTCTCGACGACGGCGCTCAAGCTCGGCGATCTCGGCAAGAGCTCGACCATCGGCTGGTCGATCGGCCCAAGCCTCTCGGTGCCGATCTTCAACGGCGGCAAGCTGCAGGCCGCGGTCGAGGTCGCGGAGGCGCAGCGCGACGAGTATCACGTGGCCTGGCGCAGCGCCGTGCTGAGCGCGCTCGAAGATGTCGAGAACGCCATCGTCAGCCTCGGCCAGGAGCGCCTGCGCATCCGCAGCCTGACGGAATCGGCGCGACGCTATGGCGAGGCCGCGCGGCTGTCGCGCTCGCTGTACCAGACCGGCTCCAGCACCTTCCTCGACGTGCTCGACGCCGAGCGCTCGCAATTCACCGCCGAAGACAGCCTGCTCGCCAGCCGCGCCACCCTGGCGAAGAACTACGTAGCCCTGGCCAAGGCGCTCGGCGGCGGCTGGACCGGCCCGATCGACAGCTCGGTGCCGGAGGTCGTCGACAGCGGCACCGGCCCGCATCTGGCCCAGGCCGTCGACGGCAAGTGATCCCCGAACGATCCCTGAGTGATCCGATGAACGCCCCCCTGCCTCCCATCCGCCCGGTCGCGATCGACGAGAGTCTTTCTCCGCCGCCGCAACCCAAACGAACGCGTCGCCGGCCCTGGCTGATCATCGGCCTGATCGGCGTGCTGGCAGCGGCGGGCCTGCTCGCCAGGCACTATTCGAGCAACCCGAACGCCGGCCTCGCAACGTCCCCCGTCACGATCGGCGACGTCGAGCAGACCGTGCTCGCGACCGGCACGCTGAAGCCGGTCAAGCTGGTCGCGGTCGGTGCCCAGGCCTCGGGCCGGCTCGTCACGCTGAACGTCAGTCTGGGCCAGAAGGTCAAGGCCGGCGACCTGATCGCCGAGATCGACTCGCTGACGCAGCAGAACACGCTGCGGACCAACGAGGCCAGCCTGCGCAATGTCCGCGCCCAGCGCGACGAGAAGCAGGCCGCGCTGGCGCTGGCCGAGGCCAATCTGGCGCGGCAGCAGGTCACGCTGGCGCAGAAGGCTTCGTCGCGCGCGGACTATGACAACGCGGAAGCCACCGTGAAGCAGACCCAGGCGCAGATCGCGCAGCTCGATGCGCAGATCGTCGAGGCCGAGGTCGCGATCGAGACCGCGCGCGTGAACCTTGGCTACACCAAGATCACGGCGCCCATCGACGGCACCGTGCTGTCGATCGTCACCCAGCAGGGCCAGACCGTCAATGCGGTGCAATCGGCGCCGACCATCGTCGTGCTCGGACAGGTCGAGACGATGACCGTGCGCGTGGAGATCTCCGAGGCCGATGTCGTCCGGGTGAGGCCGGGGCAGAACGTCTATTTCACCATCCTCGGCGATCCGGACCGCCGCTACGAGGCGACGCTCGGGTTCATCGAGCCGGCGCCGGAGTCGATCAAGAGCGATTCGAGCTTCTCCTCGAGCTCGACCACGACATCGAGCAGCAGCACGTCCTCGTCGTCGACCTCGTCGGCGATCTACTACAACGGCGTCTTCAACATCGCCAATCCGGAAGGACGGCTGATGACCTACATGACGGCCGAGGTGCACATCCTGCTCGGGGAAGCCCGCAAGGTTCCGACCATTCCGTCGTCCGCGCTCGGCAATGCCAATCCCGATGGCAGCTATACGGTGCGCGTGCTCGACGGCGCGGGCAAGCTGGAGAGGCGCACGGTGCGGATCGGCCTCAACAACAAGATCCGGGCCGAGGTGCAGTCGGGCCTGCGCGAAGGTGAACGGGTCGTGATCTCCACGCCGGACGACGGACCCAAGCGAACCATCATGCCGCCGCCATCCTCCTCCGGAGGTCCGTGATGGCGGAGCTGCTGATCGACCTGCAGAACGTCGGCCGGCGCTATGCCTCCGGTGAGGGCACCGTGCACGCGCTGCGCGGGGTCGACATCCAGATCGCGCGCGGCGAGATGGTCGCCATCATCGGCCAGTCGGGCTCCGGCAAGTCGACGCTGATGAACATCCTCGGCTGCCTCGACCGCCCGACCTCCGGCACCTACCGGATCGCCGGACGCGAGATGGGCTCGCTCGATCCGGATGAGCTGGCCGCGCTGCGGCGCGAGCATTTCGGCTTCATCTTCCAGCGCTATCATCTGCTCGGCGAGCTCACCGCCGCCGAGAATGCCGAGGTGCCGGCCGTCTATGCCGGGCTCGCGCCGGCGGCCCGTCGCGGCAAGGCCGCGGCGCTGCTGCAGCGGCTCGGCATGGGCGGCCGCGCCGGCCATACGCCGGGACAGCTGTCGGGCGGCCAGCAGCAGCGGGTCTCGATCGCGCGTGCGCTGGTCAACGATCCCGACGTGATCCTCGCCGACGAGCCGACCGGCGCGCTCGACCGCGCCAGCGGCGACGAAGTGCTGCGCATCCTCGACGAGATCAGTGCCTCCGGACGCACCGTCATCATCGTCACGCACGACGCCGGCGTCGCGCAGCGCGCCCGGCGCATCATCGAGATCCAGGACGGCCGCGTCATCTCCGACCGGCTCAATCCACGCAGCCCGGCGCACGCTCCGGCCACCGCGGCCGAGGTCCCCACGGCCTCGGCGTCGTCATGGTGGCGCAGCTACCTCGATCGCTTCCGGGAAGCGGCGCGGATGGCGCTGCTCGCGATGAATGCGCACCGGATGCGCGCATTCCTCACCATGCTCGGCATCATCATCGGCGTCGCCTCCGTCGTCCTGGTGCTGGCGCTCGGCAGCGGCTCGCAGGCGAAGGTGCTGAAGGACATCAACCGGCTCGGCACCAACACGCTGGAATTCTTTCCGGGCAAGGATTTCGGCGACACCAAATCCAGCAAGATCAGGACGCTGGTGCTCGGCGATGCCAAGGTCATGGCCCAGCAGCCTTATGTTGACGCGATCTCGCCGACGGTCTCGACCACCAGCACGCTGCGCTACGGCGCGACCGAGGTCAGCGCCCAGATCTCGGGCGTCGGCGAGCAGTATTTCCGCGTCAAGAACACCGAGCTCGCCGAAGGCAGCTATCTCGATGCCGACACCGTCAGGTCCTACGCCCAGGACGCCGTCATCGACGACAATGCGCGCAAGGCGCTGTTCCCCGATCCCGACTTAAGTCCGCTCGGCAGCGTGATCCTGATCGGCAAGGTGCCCTGCCGTATCGTCGGCGTCACCAAGCAGCAGCAGGCCGGCTTCGGCTCCAGCTCGACGCCCATCGTCTATCTGCCCTACACCACGGTGCAGGCGCGCTTCATCGGCAACCAGGTGCTGCGCAGCATCAGCGTCCGCGTCGACGAGGCGACGCCGATGGCCGACGCCGAACGCGCCGCGACGGCGCTGCTGACCGCGCGGCACAACACAAAGGACTTCTTCGTCCTCAACACCGACGACATCCGCAAGACCGTCGAGAGCACGACACAGGTGCTGACCCTGCTGGTTGCGGCGATCGCCGTCATCTCGCTGCTGGTCGGCGGCATCGGCGTCATGAACATCATGCTGGTGTCGGTGTCCGAGCGCGTCGGCGAGATCGGCGTCCGCATGGCGGTCGGTGCCCGCCGCAGCGACATTCTGATGCAGTTCCTGATCGAGGCCGTGCTGGTCTGCCTGCTCGGTGGCGCGCTCGGCCTGGCACTCGCGGTCGGCTTCGGCGTCGTGTTCAACGCCCTCGATGTCGGCTTCCAGCTGATCTACTCGCCGCTCGCCATGGTCGGCTCCGCCGTGATCTCGATGGCGATCGGCATCGGCTTCGGCTACATGCCCGCCCGCAACGCCTCGCGGCTCGACCCGGCCACCGCGCTGGCGCGGGAGTAGTCACCATCTCGCGCGTTCTCGGAGAGCAATCCGAGCCCTTGCCGCGAATGCAGTGCGCCCCCTCTCCCCGTTCTTACGGGGAGAGGGTCGGGGTGAGGGGCAGCTACACGGGAAGTGTAGATTAGTTGGACCCGTTCCCTCACCCGGATGGCGTCACCAGATGCAAGTCGGCGAGCTACAGGTCTCTCCACGGAGACTTCCCGTGCGGCTGCCCCTCACCCCAGCCCTCTCCCCGTAAGAACGGGGAGAGGGATCGCACTGCCGCTTTGGCGAGTGCTCGACTCTCTCTTCCAACTGCGCGGGAGAGCAACGCCCTCCGCGCACCACGCCTACCGCTTCGCCATCTGCGTGCTCGCCTGCGCGTTGTCAGCCGCAGCGCCCTTGTCGACCCATTCGGGCGGTGCGCCGAGCCGGTTGGCGACCATGCCGATCAGGCCGGGATCACGGCCGAAGGCCTCGCACGCTGCGTTCTTCGGCTTGCCGCCGAGAGCGGCGCCGATCCGGTCGATCGACGGAATCTTCGGCGGCTTGCCGAACGGCGTCTCGCCGGTGACCAGCAACTGGCCGAAATCGGCGCTGAACGCGCCGGCGAGATCATAGGCATCGCCGGCCTGCGAGATCACCGGCGAGTTGGTGAACGAGTTGGCGCCGCGCGCCCACACCATCGCCGCCTGCTGCCGGCCCCTGCGGTCGACCGCCTCGGCTTCGATGGTGAGACTGCCGAGCCCGATCGGCAGCCGCGGCACCGGCACGGGCACGCCGAGCGCGCCGGGCACGACCGAGACGACCTTCGAGGCGCCCGCGGCGACCGCATCCGTCGCCGCCACCTGGGTGATGAAGCTGCGCGTGGTCAGATCCGCCCGCTCGTTGGGCGCCACCACGATGAAGCGCTCACTCAGGCTGAGACACAGCGCACGATCCACGGCGTTCGTCACGAGCCGGCGCTGCGGCTCGGCGAGCACGCTCCCGACCTCGCCCGCAAACGTCGTCGGCATGATGCGCACCGTCGACGCCGCGAGCACATTGTCCTTGTTGACGTTGAGCACCGACTTGGCGAGCAGGCCGTCGGACTCCGCCAGCGACCGGTAGGAGGCGAGCGCGCCGCTCTGCGTGATCGGTGCGGTCGCGCAGCCGGACAACCCGATGGCCGCGCACACCATCGCAAGACGCCGAGTGATCACCACCGGTGTGCGCGCTTCCGTGCAAGCTCTGACCGCGATTTTGACCATGCCCGGACCGCCTCACGTTCATCATCGGTCGCCCTCATCCGGGCGGCGCATCCTTCTGCTCCGACAATCCGGACGCCGTGGGGAGGAAGCGTGGAGAGATGTTGCGAAACGGGGCGAAGTGAGGAGACATGGCGGCGATCGTGTCCGCGGTTGGACGCCCGTGCGGCAGACTCACAATCCGCTGGTGATGGCGACAACGCCGGCCACGGCCAGACCAGCGCCCAGCCACGCGGTCGGAGCAGGCCTGAGCCCGGTTTGCCACCACAGCAGCGGAAGGATCATGACGGGAGTCGTCGATGACAGACTGGACACGATTCCAGCGGGCCGGTTGCCGAGGGCAAACAGGACGAGGGTCATGCCGACACCCATCCCGAGCACGCCGCTCAGCGCTGATCGCATCACCACCCATCGGTCCAACGGGAAAGAGCGACGGGCTCCCGGCATGAAGGATGCGGCAATCAGCGCAGCCAGTCCGAAGACAGCGCGAATCGACGTGGCCAACGCCGGGTCTAGACCGGCAGCCATCACTGGCCGCGCCATCAGGACCGCTGCCGCCGCGAACAACGCGGCCGCAAGACCGAACACGAGGCCGGTCCGTAGGGAGCCGTGCGTTTCCTGAGCCATCGCACCAGGCTGTCTGAAGAGGATCGCGACCCAGACCCCGCCCACGATACAGCCCACCCCCAACATCTTGACTGCTGACAGCGTTTCACCGAGCAGCAGATAGCCGAGGACAGCGGCGAACGCTGACCAGCTGGCGTAGACGATGGCGGTGAAGCGGGGTCCCAGCCGGGCGAGCGCAGCATAGAAACAGGAATCGGCGATCACGACGCCGAGCAGGCTCGACGCCGCCAGCATCAGGATCTGATGATCGGACGGCCAGGCCCAGCCTCCTCTCAGCGTCACTACAACCAGCACCGTCAGCAACGCGGCTCCGAGGCGGATCGCGTTGAAGACAACCGGACCGAGCTGACGGACCGCCGAGGGAGCGATGATGTTGCTGACGGCGATGCTGAATGCGGCTGCCAGAGCAGCCAGATCGGAGAACATTAAGCGGCTGCACGTCAGGCACTGGACGATCGGACCGTCCTCTCATCATGGTCCGCGCATCGCAAGGGGTCAAGACTGGCTCACCCCATCAGCTTGTCCAGCGTGATCGGCAGGTCGCGGATGCGCTTGCCGGTGGCGTGATAGACCGCGTTGGCGATCGCGGCGGCGACACCGACGATGCCGATCTCGCCGAGGCCCTTGATCCCCATCTTGTTGATGATGCGGTCCTCCTCCTCGACGAAGATCACCTCGATGTCATGGACGTCGGCGTTCACCGGCATGTGATATTCGGCGATGTTGGCATTCATGATCCGGCCGAACCGGTGGTCGATCATTGCCTCTTCATGCAGCGCCATGCCGATGCCCATGACGACGCCGCCCATGATCTGGCTCGTCGCGGTCTTGGTGTTGAGGATGCGCCCCGCCGCGACGGCATTGACGATGCGCGTGACCCTGACGATGCCGAGCTCCTCGTCGACCTTCACTTCCGCGAACAGAGCCGAATGGGTGTTGTGGGCGTGCTTGTCGTCGTCCTCGAACTCCGAGCCGCGCTCCCTCGTGATCCGGTCCATGCCGCCACGGCGCATGATGTCGGCCATCGCGACGGAGCGGCTGCGGTCCGCAATGGCGACGACGGCCCCCTCCGCCAGCGTCACCTCGTCAGGCGTGAGCCCTTGCAGCGGCGACCCCGGCATCACTTGTGCGATCTTCAGTAGCTCGGCACGGATGTCGTCCGCCGCATTGACGATGGCGTGCGAGATCGAGGCTGCGGTCCACGAGCCGCCCTCGACCGGCGCCTTCGGCAAGGTGGAATCACCGAGCTTGACGGTAATGCTGTCGAGCGGCACGCCGAGCATGTCGGCCGCGACCTGCGCCATGATCGTGTAGGTGCCGGTGCCGATGTCGGAGGTCGCGCTGGCGACCTCGACATGACCGTTGGCCGTCATTACGATGCGGGTCGCGAACGGCATCTGCAGCGCCTCCCAGACGCCGCTGGCCATCCCCCAGCCGACCAGCTCGCGGCCGTCGCGCATCGCGCGCGGCTCCGGATTGCGCTTCGACCAGCCGAAGCGATCGGCACCCTGCTGATAGGCCTCTCTCAGCCGCTTGCTGGAGAACGGCAGGTCCTTGTCCTGGTCGCGCTCGGAATAGCAGCGCAGCCGCAGCTGCAGCGGATCCATCTGCAGCGCGACGGCAAGCTCGTCCATCGCGCATTCGAGGCCGTAAACGCCTGTGGCGGCGCCCGGGCCGCGCATGTCACCGGGGGTCGGCAGGTCGAGCTTCGCCAGCCGATGCGTGGCGCGCGAATTGTCGGACGTGTAGAGGACCTCGCCCCAGCCGATGTCGTTGCGCGAGAACGCTTCGTGCTGCGAGGTCATCGCGATGGCCTCATGGCTGAGCGCGGCCAGGGCGCCATCCTGGCTGGCGCCGAGCGCCAGCCGTTCGATCGTCGCCGGGCGATAGCACAGGCCATACATCTGGGCCCGGCTGAGCACGACGCGCACTGCGCGCTTCAGCTTCAGCGCCGCCATGGCGGCCAGCACGACCTGATATTGCGGGCGCAGGCCGGAGCCGAACGCACCGCCGACAAACGGCGACATCACCTGGACGTCGTCCTCCTTCAGCTCGAACACGCTGCAGACATAGCGCTGCACGTTCTGCACGCCCTGGGTCTTGTCGTGGACCACGAGCCTGCCACCCTCGCGCCAGAGCACGGTGGAGGCGTAGAGCTCCATGGGATTGTGATACTCCATCGGAATGCCGTAGTCGGCCTCATGTCGCACGGCGGCGCCGGCGAGCGCGCGGGCTGCATCGCCGCGCGGCTTGATCGGCTTGTCGACCTTGCAAGCCTGCTCACGCTGCGCCTGCAGATCGGTGGCGAAGCTCTCGGCCCGATAGTCGATATCCACCAGCGTCGCCGCAAAGCGCGCGGTGTCCTCGTCCTCGGCGACGACGAGCGCGACCGGCTGGAAGTTGAAATGCACCCTGTCATCATGCAGCGGACGGAACGGCGCGCCGTCCTCCGGCGCGACCTCGTCGCGATAGGCCTCGTCCGTGTCGGCCATGCGGACCCGATTGGCATGAGTCAGGACGTCGATGACGCCATCGACCGCGCGGGCGCGGCTGGCATCGATCCTGACGATCCGGCCCTTCGGAATCGTGGAGCTGACCACGACGCCGAAGGCGAGATCCGGCGCGGTGAACTCGGCGGCGTATTTGGCTGATCCAGTGACCTTGGCGGGGCCGTCGACGCGGGAGGTGGCTGTGCCGATATGAGCGGTCATGTCGTCACCGGATCGTCTTGATGGATTGAATCTGCGGCGTTGCGTTCGCCGCCTGTGTCAGCGTGCGGATGATGGCGCGGCGGGCGAGCGGGATCTTGAAGGCGTTGTGCGCATGGGCATGGGCGTCCTCGAGCAGGACGTCCGCCGCGCGGCCGAACGCCTCGGCATCGGGCGCCTGCGCCCGCAGGACGGCTTCCGCAGCGTCGCTGCGCCAGGGCTTGTGGGCGACACCGCCGAGCGCGAGCCGGGCGTGGCGGATGCGGCCGCCGTCAAGCTCGAGCGCTGCGGCGACCGAGACCAGTGCGAACGCGTAGGACAGCCGGTCACGGATCTTGAGATAGCTGTGGTTGGCAGCAAAACCCTGCACCGGCAGCGCGATGGCCGTGATGATCTCGTCCGCGCGCAACGTGTTGTCGAGATCAGGCCGGTCACCAGGCAGGCGGTGGAAGTCGGCGAAGGCGATCGCGCGCTCGCCCTGCGCGCCGGTGACATGCACCGTGGCGTCCAGCGCGGCCAGCGCCACGCACATGTCCGAGGGGTGGGTGGCGATGCAGTCGGCGCTGGCGCCGAGAATCGCATGGTTGCGGTTGAGGCCTCCGACCGCCGCGCAGCCAGCGCCGGGCGTGCGCTTGTTGCAGGGTGTCGCGACATCATAGAAATAGGCGCAGCGGGTCCGCTGCAGCAGATTGCCGCCGGTCGAGGCCATGTTGCGCAGCTGTGCCGAGGCGCCGGCGAGAATCGCGCTCGCCAGCAGCGGATAGCGGCGCTCGATCACGGGGTGATAGGCCAGCGTGCTGTTCGGAACGAGGGCGCCGATCCTGACGCCGCCGGTCGAGGTCTCCTCCACCGTCGTCAGCGGCAGGCGGCTGATGTCGATCAGCCGGCGCGGCTGCTCGACGTGATACTTCATCAGGTCGATGAGATTGGTGCCGCCGGCGATGAATTTGGCATCCGGCATCGCCGCCTTCAGCTTGACGGCCTCGGCGATGTCGCCGGCGCGGGCATAGTCGAAACTGTTCATCGGCCGCCTCCCATCGCCTGCTCGATCGCGCCGACGATGTTCGGATAGGCGCCGCAGCGGCAGATGTTTCCGCTCATCAGCTCGCGGATCTCCTCCCGCGTCGTCGCCCTGCCCTCGGCGATCAGGCCGGCAGCCGAGCAGATCTGGCCCGGCGTGCAATAGCCGCATTGGAAGGCGTCATGATCGATGAAGGCCTGCTGCAAGGGATGCAGTTCGCCGCCCCTCGCGAGGCCCTCGATGGTGGTGATCTCGGCGCCGTCCCTCATGACTGCGAGCGTCAGGCAGGACAGTACGCGGCGGCCGTCGATCAGCACGGTGCAGGCGCCGCACTGGCCGTGGTCGCAGCCCTTCTTGGTGCCGGTGAGATCGAGATGATCGCGCAGCAGATCGAGCAGCGTGGTCCAGGGGGCCACCGACAGCGTCCGGGAGTCGCCATTGATCCGAAGCGTCAGGGATAGCGGTGCGGGTTTGACGGGCGCGGCGGCCTCACGGGATGAAGGCGGGCTCATGCGGGGCTCTCCAGGTGGCGGACCCGCGTCAACCGGCAATGGCGGAATTGGTTCAAAGCGAATGCCCGCCGAGGCGACGCAGGGCATGGCGACGCCCGCGCAAGGGCGTTCCGACTAACCGTCGTTGCTCGATCGGTGTTGGCTGAAGGGCTCAGGCGGCGCGGCCGAGCCAGGCCCGCATTTTCTGCGCCAAGCTGCGGCGACGGCCCTCCGCGCCATCTCCGGCCGCGGCCGCCTCGTCCGAGCGCTGTGCCATCCCAGCACCGGCGTTCGGCGATTCCGATGGCGCGATCCCGGACCGCGCCTTCTCATCCGTGTCGGCCGCGGCGGACGCCGGAACGAGCGACTTGATCGCAGCCGCCACCGCCTCGACCCGCTCGACATGCGCCGAGAGCTCGACGGTCGCGGCGGGGAACGGAGCCGGTGACGTCTCCGACGCGGCGGCCTCGGCGGCGGGCGACACAGCGCCGGCGTCCGCATCGGACGGCTGCGTTGCGACCACTGGCTGCTCGGCCGCGGACACGGCCTCCGCGGGTGCGACCACCTCGGGGACGGCCGTCTCCATCGCCGGCTCAGGCGTCGGCTTCGCGGTGACGCGGGTGCGGCGCTTCTTGACCGCTGCGGGCTTGTCGGCGGCGCTGATGTCGCCCACGGCGGCGTCCGCATCGGCAGCCGGTCTTGCAGCGAACTCCTCGGCCGCCGGCTTGGCCTTGGTCTTGCGGATCAGGCCCGCCAGCGCGTAGGGCCCGACGGTCTCCAGGAACGTTCGCTCGTGATCGCGCGACAGCCGTTCCACGGCGGCGTCGAGCGGCAGCCAGTCGACGGCGCGGACGTCGTCCATCAGCGGATGCGACGGCTCGCTGGCCGCCTCCATGCGCCAATAGTGCACCACCTTGGAACGCGTGCCGGTGTCATGGACCAGCGTGCCGAGGAATTCGTGCACCGTCACCTTGTGGCCGGTCTCCTCCAGCACTTCGCGCTTGGCCGCGTCGCGCGGCGTCTCGCCGTCGTCGAGCTTGCCCTTCGGCAGCACCCATTCGTCGCGCTTGCGCAGGCGCACGACCGCGATGCGCGGCGGTTGCTCCCGCCGCAGCACGATGCCGCCTGCTGCCATGATCGGCGTTCTCGCCATCGCCTCTCCCATGCCGCGGGTTGCAACCCGCCGATTCGCCAGTTCAACGCCAGGATATGGTGACGCGCAACGGCGAAATCGAGATTCCCGTCGTGCCCGCGTCACATTGGGCCGGCGGCGACGCGCCTGCGCCACAGTGGCTGGCCGGCGCGGATACGCGCGCCCTCGGCGACGTTCGGGCAGAACGTGAACTCGCCGGGCGCGAGCAGGATGATGGTCGAGCCATGCTCGAACCATCCGAGCTCATCGCCCTTGCGCACATTGTCGTGACACGGATAGGCGAGCGGCCGCTCGGTCTGCGCGTTCAATACGCGATCGAGCGCGTGCAGCCGGATGCTCGCGACCAGGATCGCGGCGACCGGCACGATCGTGAACGGCTCGCCGGTGGCGAGATGGGTGCGGATCACCGCGCGCTCGTTCTTGCAGAACAGCCGCTCGACGCGCTTCAGCGCGATCGGATTGACGTTCCAGACGTCGCCATGGATCAGGCTGACATGTTCGAGCGTCATGTCGGCCGGCGCATGGAAGCGGTGATACATGCTCGAGGTCAGCCGCAGCGTGACGAAGCAGCCGTTGCGATGGGTGTCGACGACGGCGGGATCGGCGACGAGGTCACGCAACGCATAGGGCGCGCCCTTGATCTGATACAGCTCGCCGTCCCTGATCAGGCCGTGCGCGCCGATGATGCCGTCGGACGGGCTGGTCACGATCGCAGGATCGGGATCGAACGGCCGCAGGCCAGGCTTCAGCTCGCGCGTGAAGCAGGCGTGCAGGCTCTTGAAATGCGCCTCCTTGGCCTCGGAGAGGTCGAGGTCGGAGAACAGCTTCCATAGCGCGATCGAGGCGTCGCGGACGAGCGGGTTCTCGATCTTGGAGAACCAGCCCATGAAGCGGGTCAGCGCGGCGCGCGGCACGCGGTTGGTGAGCAGGAAGTTGAGGTCTTCCTGTTGGGTGACGGCGGCGATCAGGCTTTTGACTGTCATGAATCTGTCAGCAGGAGGGGTTAGCGCTGGTGGACATGATGGAAAACTCGATTCCTTATGTATCGCTGGCCGTCGGCGCCGCTGTGACAGCCGCCGTCGCCCCGAAAGTCACCGCGCGGATCGCGCTGTCGCGCGCCAAGCACCGTTCGCTGGCGGGGCATTCCAAGATGTCGCGCCGGATCTCCAAGCTGATCCCGCGCTACGAGTTCGGAAACGACAAGTTCTTCTGCTCCGACGGCGCGCCGCCGGACATCGCGACCAGACGCCAGGACGGCTTCTTTCGGCTCGGCGCGCTGTTCCAGGACAAGTTCGCCAAGAGCCGCGCGCTGACCACCGAAGCCGCGAGCCGCATCTCCGACCTGCAGTTCACCCAGAGCTACAGGGTGCCGTTCCAGTACAGCCGGCTGGTCAAGGAGCAGCTCGGCGCCGGCTCGTTCATGCAGGCGTCGTCGGGCGTCACCATCACCGATCTCGACGGCAACCAGTTCTACGACCTCGCCGGCTCCTACGGCGTCAACATCTTCGGCTACGACTTCTACAAGGAGTGCATCGCAGCCGCGGAGCGGCGCGCGCAGGCGCTCGGCCCGGTGCTCGGGCTGTATCATCCGGTCGTCGCCGACAATGTGAAGCGCCTGACCGAATTGTCCGGGATGGACGAGGTCTCGTTCCACATGTCCGGCACCGAGGCCGTCATGCAGGCGGTGCGGCTCGCCCGCTACCACACCGGCCGCAGCCATCTGGTGCGCTTTGCCGGCGCCTATCACGGCTGGTGGGGCGACGTGCAGCCCGGCGTCGGCAATCCGATCGCGCCGCACGAGACCTACACGCTGGCCGAGATGTCCGAGCGCACGCTGCATGTTCTGCGCACGCGGCGCGACATCGCCTGCGTGCTGGTCAACCCGCTGCAGGCGCTGCATCCGAACGGCAATGCGCCCGGCGATTCGGCGCTGGTCGATTCCTCGCGCAAGGGCAACTACGACCGCGACGCCTACACC
The DNA here is from genome assembly GCF_030159255.1 of Bradyrhizobium sp. SSBR45G. Classification (GTDB taxonomy): domain Bacteria; phylum Pseudomonadota; class Alphaproteobacteria; order Rhizobiales; family Xanthobacteraceae; genus Bradyrhizobium. The sequence goes on from NZ_BSCT01000011.1 coordinate 26,718, forward strand.
GCCTGGCTGAAGCAGCTGCGCGAGGTCTGTACAGAACGCGGCATCGTGCTGCTGTTCGACGAGGTGTTCCTGGGCTTCCGGCTCGCGCCCGGTGGCGCCCAGGAGTATTTCGGCGTCAAGGCGGACATGGTGACCTACGGCAAGAGCCTCGGCGGCGGCCTGCCGATCGGCGTGGTCTGCGGCAAGAAGGAGTACATGCGCCGCTTCCGCGACGACCGGCCGGCCGACATCTGCTTCGCCCGCGGCACCTTCAACTCGCATCCCTACGTGATGGCGGCGATGGACGAGTTCCTGAGCCGGCTCGACAGCCCGAACTTCCGCACCATCTATGACGGCCTCGATGCGACCTGGAACGGCCGTGCCAGCGAGCTCAACGCCATGCTGACCGAGCGCGACCTGCCGGTGCGCGTGTCCAATCTGCAGTCGATCTGGCTGGTCGAGTACACCGTGCCGTCGCGCTACAACTGGATGCTGCAATACTATCTGCGCGCCGAGGGCCTGGCGCTGAGCTGGGTCGGCACCGGCCGCTTCATCTTCAGCCTCAACTACACCGATGCGGATTTCGCCGAGGTCACGAGGCGATTCGTCGCCGCGGCGGAGACGATGAAGCAGGACGGCTGGTGGTGGAACGACGGCACGCTCACCAACAAGGCCATCAAGCGCCAGATCCTGAAGGAGATGCTCGGCGCCGTGGTCGGGCGCTGAGGCCGCTGCCCCCCTTGTTTGAAGGGGCAGCGCTATCGCATATGACGATCGCAGTTTTGCGCTCGTCTGTCCCCACGTCGTCATGGCCGGGCTTGTCCCGGCCATCCACGTCGGTCGGCACGCTGGGAACCACGTGGATGCCCGGGACAAGCCCGGGCATGACGGCGTAACCAACTTGCAGGACCGTTGGTCGCGACGGCACTTTATCTCCATATGCGATAACCCTGCTCCTGCAAGGGAGGATGACGCCGCCGCTTCGGCTACGTCGGCGATTGAACTCACTTGGGGTCCCCACAAACACCGATGCCCGGGACCGGCCCGGGCATCGCGCATGTCTGACGCAGCGGCCGGTTCAGGCGTGCTGCTCCTCGAGGCCCTCGCCGATCAGATCCAGGCCCGGATCGATCAGCTCGCCGCGCAGCAGCGCGATCGGGGCCTTGCGGTAGAGCATGAAGTCGTTGAACGGATCGGTGAGGATCTTGGTCATCCAGACGAGGCCGGTCTCGACGTCGCGGATGAAGAAGAGATGCACGGTGCGGAACACGAGGCCGCCGACGCCGATCACGAGCCAGAGCTTGGCGGTCTCGCGGGCGAAATCCGTCGCCGAGGTCCACGGCGTGAGGAAGCCGAAGAAGGACGGCTGCAGATAGAGCACGACCGGCGCCGCGGCCCAGATCGACATCAGCACCACCTTGCGCTGCAGATTGTAGCCGACCTTGATCTCTTCCTTGTGCTCGTGGGTCGCCTGGTTGACGTGGTCGTAGCCCTTCGGCTCGAAGAAGAAATGTCCGGCCTGGCGCGAGGTCATCGAGACCAGCCAGCCGATCAGCGCCGAGACCAGCGGATCGAACACCATCATGACATAGGCGATCATGAAGCTGACCGCGCTCACGAAGTGCAGGCTCTGATTGATGCGGCTGTGATGATAGTAGCGATGGTCGTCCCAGCGCTGGATCCGCAGCTGCTCCAGGAAATGCTTGATCATGGTTGCTCCGAAGACTGAGTTGCAAGGCGTGTACGGGAATTCGATGTAGGTGATGTGACGATATCGAGATGTCACATGTCAGGACGCACGAACGCGGAACATGGCACGCGCCGGAGACGTGCCGCGGCTCAGGCCGCGGCGGCGCGCTCCAGCTTGCGGAAGCGGACCAGCGAGAAGTGGCCGAGCGGCGGAATCAGCCGGCGCTCCACCAGCTCCATGCTGTCAGCACCGGCAAGCCAGCGCATGTAGCGCGACCAGCCAAACTCGGCGGTGCGGAAGCCGAGCTTGCGCACCACCGGCTGCAGCGCCTGCTCGATGACCCGGCGCAGGCCGTCATCGGCGCTCACGCGGGTGAGGATGATCAGCTCGCCGCCGGGACGCAGCACGCGGGCGAACTCGTCGAGCGCGACTTCCGGATTCGGCACCGCGGTGACGACATATTGCGCCATCACGACGTCGAAGGAATCATCGGCAAAGTCGAGGTTCTCGGCGTCCATCACCGCGAGGCCCTCGACGTTCTTCAGCCGCTGCTCGGCGACGCGCCGCATCGCCTTGCCGAGCATCGCCTCGGAGATGTCGGTGCCGAACACGCGGACGTGCGGCGCGTAGAGCGGCAGCGAGATGCCGGTGCCGACGCCGACCTCGAGCACGCGCCCGCCGAGCTTGTTGGTGGCCGATATCGCGGCCTTGCGGCCCTTCTCGAACACGCCGCCGAACACGAGGTCATAGATCGGCGCCCAGCGGTCATAGGCCTGCTCGACCTGCTCGCGGTCGAAATCGAGCTCCCGCGCGCCGTCGAGCTTCATGGTTTCTGCCATCGTTACATCTCACTACGGTTTGGAATGATTGGAGTGATGCAAAATTCGCCGTCAGCCGCGCACCGCGCTCTGGCCGGCCAGGATCGGCGCAGGACGCACGACACGCGCCGGCTGCAGCACCGCGAGATTGCCGATGAACTGCCGCGCGCTGTTCTCCCAGGAGCGGTCGAGCGCGAACGCCCGGCAGTCCGCGCGCGACATCGTCAGCGCCTTCAGGCAGGCCGCGCGCAGGTCCCAGTCGATCGCGCCGATCGGATGATCGGCGATGACGTCGAGCGGGCCCGTGACGGGAAATGCCGCGACGGGCGTGCCGCAGGCGAGTGATTCCAGCTGCACGACGCCGAATGTGTCGGTCAGGCTCGGGAATACGAACACGTCGGCCGCCGCCATATGCGCCGTCAGATCCGCGCCGGTCTTCTCGCCGAGGAAATGCGCCGCCGGAAATTTGCGCGCGAGCTCCGCCTTCTGGGGACCGTCGCCGACCACGACCTTCGAGCCGGGCAGATCGAGCGACAGGAAAGCCTCGAGATTCTTCTCGACCGCCACGCGGCCGACGCTCATGAACACCGGGCGCGGCAGGTCGAGCGCCGCAGGCGCGTCCGGATTGAACAGCCTGGTATCAACGCCGCGGGTCCAGAAGCCGAGCCGCTTGAAGCCGCGCGTCGCGAGCTCCTGCTTCAGCGAATTCGTTGCCACCATGGTCATCGCGGCCGCGTCGTGGAAGCGGCGCATCACCCAGTAGCCGACGGCGTCGGGAATTCCGGTACGCACCGAGACGTATTCCGGGAAGCGCGTCGTGTAGGATGTCGTGAACGGCAGGCCGTGGCGCAGGCAGTAGCGGCGCACCGCCCAGCCGATCGTGCCTTCGGTCGCGATGTGAATCGCGTCCGGCGCAGCCGCCTCGATGCGGCGGGCGATCTCACCAGCCCCGGTGATCGCCAGCCGCAGGCCCGGATAGGTCGGCACCGCGAAGGACGGGAAGCCCTCCGGCGTGAGGAAGGTGATGTCGGCGCCGAGGCCCGCGGCTGCGCGCGCCAGCGATGTCAGCGTGCGCACCACGCCATTGACCTGCGGGTGCCAGGCGTCGGTTGCGATTAAGATCCTCATAAGGCGATCCGGAAAGTTGCAGCGATTCTGAACGGCCGCAAATTCCGACATTGTTATTTCAGGCGTGTGACGTCATCGAACTGTCGAAGGTTGTTTTTGCGGCCATCCACGGCGGAAGCCGCGATCGGCGCGCGGGCCTGTCGTGAAACCGTCATGAAACAAACGGTTAAGCCGACGAAACCGTTTTGCCTGCAGCGCGCAAACGCAACGAAACTTTTCTCCCTTATGAGTTGCAGCATCAGGCGCAGGTCGAACGCGCCACAAACAATGATGACAGGCAGCTGATTTCAACGGCGCCGACCGCGACCATGCGGCGCGCGCCAGGCGATCAAACAAGGGGACGTCGATGTTCACGTCAGCCACTATTTTTTCACCGTCTCGCATTGTCCTCGGCGCGCTGGTCGCCGGCGCCGTTTTGGCCGCGACGCCGACGCAGGCCGCTTCGCCGGCGCCGCTGCCCTTCCCTTTCCTGCTGCCGCCGCCGGTCGCCACCTATGAGCCGCCCGCAGCGGCGCCGCAGATTCTCAATCCGCGCGAGGACGAAGCGACCGCCTATGAGCTGCCCGCGCGCCTTCGCCGCCAGGTCGTGAGCTACACGACTCGCGAGGCGCCGGGCACCGTTGTGATCGATACGCCCAACAAGTACTTGTACTACGTGCTCGGCAGCGGCCAGGCGATGCGCTACGGCATCGGCGTCGGCCGCGACGGCTTCACCTGGTCGGGCGTGCAGGCGGTGACGAAGAAGGCCGAATGGCCGGACTGGACGCCGCCGCCGGAGATGATCGCGCGCCAGCCCTATCTGCCGCGGCACATGGCCGGCGGTCCCGGCAATCCGCTTGGCGCCCGCGCGATGTATCTCGGCGGCACCGTCTATCGCATCCACGGCACCAACGCGCCCGAGACGATCGGCACGCATGTGTCATCGGGCTGCATCCGCCTGACGAATCAGGACGTGATCGACCTCTATTCCCGCGTCAATGTCGGCGCCAAGGTGATCGTGCTGCCGATGGAACGCCGCGCCGATCTCGGCCGCGTCACGCGCTGACCGGCGCCCCCCGCCTCTCACCCATTCTCCGATCCTCCCTGACTGGACCGCCGTGGCCTCGTGCCCCGGCGGTCATTTCTTTTCTTTGCGCGCCCCACCGCATTCACCATCACGGCCGATTGATGGCTCGCTGCGTCACAGGCTGCCCTGGCGCGCCCCCGTCCGGCCCTGTAAGCTCGGCAATCTTGTATTAACCGCGATCTCGCCGCGTCCGGACTCACCCGGCATCGTGGCTCCTGGAGTCCGTGGATCCGACATGAACCTTCCGACGCCGCGACCGGATTGGCAGAGCAGGCCTCACCCGCTCGCTCCGAAATCGCAACGGCCGCCGCGGCGCTCGCCGCCGCTGCGGCTGATCCTGATCGGCGCCGTGGCCGTAGCCGCCGTCGTCCTCGTCGGTATCATCGTTGCGGAAGTGTTCCTGTTTTCGGGCAGCACCCCGGCGCCGCAGCTGGCTGAGCTGCCCCCGCTGCCCCCAGCGACCCGCAATTCGATCATCATGGCACCGGTGTCGATCTCGCTCGGCGCTATCCGTGACGCCGCCGAAAAGGCGACGCCGCGCAATTTCACCGGGAAGGCCGACAATCCCGTCAACCAGATCCTGCAGAATGCCGACATCGGCTGGACGGTCACGCGCGGCGCCATTGCCGCGACCGGCACCCAGGACACGCTGTCGCTGGCGACGCCGCTGTCGGGCCGCCTGAACGTCACCGGCTCGCTGTCCTCGAAGGCCACCGGCGCGATCGGTGACGCGCTCGGCGGCCTGCTCGGATCGGATGCCGCCAAGCAGATCGGCGGCATCAACATCAAGAACCTGAACGCCACCGCCGACATCAAGGGCAATGTGCTGATCGCGATGCGGCCGCGGCTGGCCGCATCCTGGTACGTCGAACCGAATTTCTCCGCCCAGGTCAATCTCGGCGACACCGCACTCACCGTCGCCGGCGCCCGGGTCAACGTGCCGGCGCAGATGAAGCCGGTCATCGACAAGACCGTCAACGACCAGCTCAACGCGCTCAGCGACAGGCTCCGCAAGGACCCGACGATGCGGCGTAGCGCACAGGCGCAGTGGGCGCGCGCCTGCCGCTCGGTGCCGCTCCAGGGCACCGCGCCGGGGCTGCCGGCCGTCTGGCTCGAGATCAAGCCGACGCGGGCGCTGGCTGCGCAGCCGGCGATCGACTCCACCACCGCCAGCATCACCATGGGGATCGAGGCGGAAACCAAGGTGACGGCGGCAGAGACCAAGCCGGTCTGTCCGTTCCCCGAGAAGATCACGATCATTCCGCCGACACCCGGCGGCATCAACGTCGCGGTTCCGATCGACGTCCCGTTCACCGAGCTCAACAAGCTGGTCGATTCGCAGCTGTCGGGGCGGACATTCCCCGAGGACGGCTCCGGCCCGGTCGCGGTCACCGTCAAGCATGCGACCGTGGTGCCTTCGGGCAACCGGCTGCTGATCTCCCTGCAGGTCAAGGGCAAGGAGAAAGAGAGCTTCTTCGGCCTCGGCGCCGACGCCACCGTGCACATCTGGGGCCGGCCGATGGTCGATCAGGCGCAGCAGATCCTGCGCCTGTCCGACCTGCAGCTCGCGGTGGAATCGGAAGCCGCCTTCGGCCTGCTCGGCGCCGCCGCCCGCGCCGCCGTTCCCCATCTGCAGCGCGCCGTGCTGGAGCGATCGGTGATCGATCTCAAGCCGTTCGCCGACAATGTCCGCGAGAAGATCGCGACCACGGTGGCTGAGCTGCAGAAGAACGAGAACGGCATTCGCGTCGATACCGACGTCAACAATCTGGCGCTTACCGACATCGCCTTCGACGCCACCACGCTGCGCGTGATCGCCACCGCCGAGGGCACGATCAGCGTGCGTGTCAATTCGCTGCCCGGATTGTAACGCGAGACGTTTCGCAACCGTCCCATGCGCCGCATCGCTTTGCAGGGCGGCGCAGGGACGGCTAGAACTTGCGTCCGACAACAATAATCTCGGGAGAGAAACATGAGACCTTCAGGGCAGGCCATCGTCGCCGCCATCGCGCTCGCGGCGCTCTGCGGAACCGCTCGGGCCCAGACGATTTCCGACGACATCGTCAAGATCGGGGTGCTGACCGACATGTCGAGCCTGTACGCCGACGCCACCGGCAAGGGCTCGCTGGTGGCCGTGCAGATGGCGGTCGAGGATTACGGCGGCAAGGTCAAGGGCAAGAACGTCGAGGTGGTCTCGGCCGATCACCAGAACAAGCCCGATGTCGGCGTCAATATCGCCCGCAACTGGTACGACAATGAAAAGGTCGATGCGATCTTTGACGTGCCGACCTCCTCGGTGGCGCTGCCGGTCTCGGCGCTGACGCGCGAGAAGAACAAGATCCACATCAACTCCGGCGGCGGCTCCTCCGACATCACCGGCACGCAGTGCTCGCCGAACACGGTGCACTGGACCTACGACACCTATGCGCTATCGAACGTCGCCGGCAAGGCGATGGTCAAGCGCGGCGAGGATACCTGGTTCTTCATCACGGCGGACTACGCCTTCGGCCAGGCGCTGCAGCGCGATGCCGCCAATGTCGTGAAGGAGAGCGGCGGCAAGGTGCTCGGCGAAGTGCGCCACCCGCTGAACTCGTCGGATTTCTCATCCTTCGTGCTGCAGGCCCAGGCCTCCAAGGCGAAGGTGGTCGGGCTTGCGAACGCCGGCGGCGACACCCAGAACGCGCTGAAGCAGGCCGCCGAGTTCGGCCTGGCGCAGAGCGGCCAGAAGATGATCGCGCTGCTGATGGAGATCACCGACGTGCATTCGCTCGGGATCAAATCGACGTCAGGCCTGATCGTCACCGACGCGTTCTACTGGGACATGAACGACGAGACCCGCGCCTTCTCCAAGCGCTTCAACGACAAGGTCGGGCACATGCCGACCATGATCCAGGCCGGGCTCTACTCCGCCACCATGCACTATCTGAAGGCGATCGAGGCCATCGGCACCGACGAGGCGCCCAAGGTGATGGAGCAGATGCGCGCCACGCCGGTGAACGACTTTTTCGCCAAGAACGGCAAGATCCGCATCGACGGCCGCATGGTGCACGACATGTATCTGTTCGAGGTCAAGAAGCCCGAGGAGTCGAAGGGCGACTGGGACCTCTACAAGCTGATCGCCACCGTGCCCGGCGACGAGGCCTTCCGTCCGCTCGACAAGGGCGGCTGCCCGCTGGTGAAGTAGGACTGATCGGGCGACGACTCGTTTCAAGACATTGCACAGCGCGCCAGGTCCTGCCCGGCGCGCTGTTTCATTGGTCTGCCCTGACGGCACGAAAGGCCCGACGGATCGCCGGTGTTCGCGGTAGCCCGATGCAGCAGCTCCGAGCCTCGCGCACGCAGGCCCCCGGCCACGCGCACCCGCCGATACCGGCCTGCCTTTTCCACACCGACTTGACGCGCCCACACGAAAGCCGCAACACGGGTTTAGATGGTTTCCGGGCCTTGCCGGACGTTGCCGCAAGGAAACATTCCGTAACAAAATTCTTCGCAAAACGCCGCGATTCTAGGTCAATTGACGGTATGGCCCAGACACAACCACACATCCTGGTCGTCGAGGACGACCGCGAGACGCGAACGCTGATCGCCAAATATCTGCGCAACAACGCCTGCAACGTGACCACCGCGACCGACGGCCGCGAGATGACCCGGATCATGGGCGATCACCGCATCGATCTCCTGATCCTGGACGTGATGCTGCCCGGCGAAGACGGCCTCACTCTGTGCCGCAAGCTGCGCGCGGAATCGCAGGTGCCGATCATCATGCTGACGGCGCGCGGCGAGGACGTCGACCGCATCCTCGGCCTCGAGATGGGCGCCGACGACTATCTGCCCAAGCCGTTCAATCCGCGCGAGCTGCTCGCCCGCATCAACGCGGTGCTGCGCCGTCAGGCGGCGGCGATGACCGCGAGCGCAACCGAGGGCGCCACCGCGCTGAGCTTCCTCGGCTGGAAGATCGACTTCCGCCTGCGCGAGCTGCGTAATCCGGAAGGCGCCCGCGTCGCCATGACCAGCGCCGAGTTCGATCTCCTGCGCACCTTCTGCGAGCGGCCGGGCCGCGTGCTGTCGCGCGACAGCCTGCTCGATCTCACGCAGGGCCGCAGCGCCGGCTCGTTCGAGCGCTCCATCGACGTGCTGGTCAGCCGCATCCGCCGCAAGATCGAGCCGGACCCGCAGGAGGCGACGATGATCAAGACCGTGCGTTCCGGCGGCTACATGTTCACGCCCGTCGTCGAGGTGGTAACGGCCCCTCAGAGCCACTGACGGGTCGAATCTGATGGCGCTGTCATGAAGTCGTTCGGCTTTCTCAACCTCAAGGGAATCCGCGGCCAGATCACGGCGCTGGTGGCCATCTCGATCGTGGCGCTGCACGCCATCATCACGGCGACCTTCCTGATCTATCGGGCCGATCAGCCGCCCGGTGAGAACGAGGCAGGCCCGTTCCAGCTCGCCGCGGTCGTCCATGTCATCGGGCACGCGCCTGGAGCCGATCGGCCCCGCCTGCTGGTCGACATCGCCCGCGCCTACCCGGAGTTCGACATCAAGCCCCATTCCGGGCCGCTGCCGACCGAGACAGGACGGCCGCCCGAACCGGGCGCGCGCGCGGCCGGCGACGACGCAGCCGGCGCAGGCGAGCAAGGCCCCGGGCCTCACGGCCCCCACGAGGCCGGATCTCCCGGGCCTGGTGGCTATCGCGGCCTGGGCCCCGGTTTTCGCGTCTTCATGCCGCCGCCGGGATCAGCCGCCCGCCGGGTCATCTTCGAGCTGCCGGACGGCGAGATGATCTCGGCCAAGGCGCCCGATCGCCCGCGGCGACCGCCGTTCTGGGGCGCCCCCTGGCTCACGACCATCCTGTTCGCGCTGATCAGCACGACGCTGCTGGGCCTGTGGGCCGCGCGCGCCCTGACATCGCCATTGTCGAGCTTCGCCAAGGCCGCCGAGAATTTCAGCCTCGATGGCGAAGGGCCCGCTCTGCCCGAGCGCGGACCCGAGGAAATCCGCTCGCTGGCGCGAGCGCTGAACCGGATGCGCCAGCGCATCACCGCGCTGATCAACGACCGCACCAAGATGCTGGCGGCGATCAGCCACGATTTGCGGACGCCGCTGACCCGCATGCGGCTGCGCTGTGAGTTCGTCGAGGACGAGCTGCAGCGCAGCCGCATGCTGGCCGATCTTGACCAGATGCATGCCATGCTGGGCTCGGTGCTGTCGTTCCTGCGCAACGGCCGCAAGCTCGAGCCGATGACGCTGGTCGACATCGCGAGCATCCTGCAACTCGTCGCCGACCAATTTGCGGATGTCGGGCATAATGTCGTCTATGTCGGCCCGACGCACGCGATGGCCACAGTACGGCCGGACGACCTGATGCGCTCGGTCACCAATTTGGTCGAGAACGCCGCAAAATATGGCCAGGAAATCGTCGTCCGGCTGACGGTCTCCGGCAGCCGGCTGACGATCGATGTCGAGGATGACGGCCCGGGAATCGCGGATGCCCGGAAGTCCGACATGCTGGAGCCGTTCGTGCGCGGCGACGACGCCCGCAACATGGATGAGGCCACCGGATTCGGGCTTGGCCTATCGATCGCGAAGGCGATCGTCCAGGCGCATGGCGGCGAGCTGTCGCTGCACGATCGCAAGCCGCACGGCCTCATCGCGCGCATCGAGCTGCCGCTCAGCCGGACCCGGCTGCGGCCCGCCGCGTAACGCGCAAACGCGCCCGGATCCCTCCGGGCGCGCTGCTCGAAACAATCAAATGATTGTTCGTGACGTCGTTACTCCGCGTACTTGAACTCGGGCATCGACTTCAGCTGATCCTTGGTCGCGTTGATCATCGCGTGGTCCGGATACCAGCGGCTCTTCGACGAGCTCATCGAGGAGGACGACGAGGTGCCGGTCGCGGCGCCGGTCGTGGTGGTCGAGGCCGGCGGCATGGTCGACGAGGTCGTGCCGGAGGCCGGAGCGTTTGCGGCGGTGGTCGACTGCACCGGCTGATCCGAGAACTTGATCTGATCGAACGAGACGGCAACGAGATGCTCGCCCATGCCGAGGAAGCCGCCGACGCCAACCACGACGCCCTTCACCGCGCCGCTCTTGTCGACGAGCAGGTCGTCGATCGAGCCGACATTCTCGTTGTTGTTGTTGTAGACCTTGACACCGACCAGCTTCGAGCTGCGCCAGTCGCCCTGATAGGACGCCGCCGTCGTGTCGGCGCGGGTCGTGGTGCTGGTGGTCGTGGTCGTGCTCTCGGCCGCAAAGGCTGCGGTGGCGAGCAGCAGGGAACCGGCCAGGCCGGCCGCAACAGTCTTCATCATCATGTCGTGCTCCTCTCAGTGAATGGTGACGAGAGAACCACGGTGATCACTCCGCGTTCCCCGGGAACCACGATTTCGTCACGATGCGCGACAAGCGGTCTCGGTGCAGCGCGAGTGTTCCGGGATGACGGTTGGGGAAGAGCGGCCGACGATTAAAGACGGGAGCGGCAGTGCAGGGATGACACGAGCGTTCGATGAGTCCGAGCTGCGCACCGCGACGACGCTGCACTCCCTCTCCCCGTTCTTCACGGGGAGAGGGCTGGGGTGAGGGGCAGCGGCACGGGCGGTGCCGATCCGTACCTGAGAAATTTGCTAACAGGACCGTCAAGATTTGCGCGCGCAGGCATGCGCGCCGCCTCGAGCAGATTTCGATCGGACTAACTTAGTCTTCCCGTGCGGCTGCCCCTCACCCCAGCCCTCTCCCCGTGAAGAACGGGGAGAGGGAGCGGACCGTCAGCGCGGCTGCAGATCGCGTCCGCCGACAACATCGACGGGCTTTTTTACTTCACTGCCGCTGCGCAACTCACCGAACTACGCCGCCAGCGCGCCCGCCTCGTCAACGGCTTCGGCATAAAAAGCGATGGTCTCGTAGCGATAGTCGCAGAGCCGGCAGTGCCAGAGATAGGCGGTGCGGCGGCCGTCCTTCTCGACCCAGGACGGCAGCGCGATCGGCTCGGCGCATTGGGCGCAGGGATTGTTGCGGGGCAGATCCAGGACACGCACGTTGGATTGCGTAGCGTCAACGTCACCTGGTTGAATGTCGGTCGCCTTGACGGCCATGACGCGCTCCCTCTCTGTTTCAGGCTTTTTGCAGGCTGTTGAATCAGTCAGGCTTGCTGTCGAACTGACAGCTTGCATCATAGCTGTGGAGGCCCGCGTTTGCACGCGCCGGGATGCCGCGCGACATCCGACCTCACGGAGATGCGATCGCTGCATTCGATTCAATTGCGATCGGGGGCAACCGCAGGTTCCACACTGTGGCGGGCGCCGGCCCTGCGCAGATGGATGGTGGCGATGTCGTCGGCATAGACCTTCTGCCAGCCGTCGACATGATCCAAGAGCTTGGTCGCCGCGCTCTGCGTGCGCAGCAAAGTGGCTTCGATGTCGTGGTCCTTGAGCAGACGGAACAGATTGTCGGGCTCCATCAGGCCGGACGCCGCGTTGTGATCGACGAAGAATTTTTCGCCGTACAGCTCGGTGCGGCCATCGATGAACGGCGCGACGCCGGTGGAGATCAGGTAGCCGCCGAAATCGTAGTCGTTGAGAACACGCGTGAGGTTGAGCGTCTTCAGCTCGGTCACCGCCGCGACCGGCGTGCCGCGCATGTTCGGCGCAAAATCGAGCATCGACGCCGATGCGAGCGTGCCGGCACTCAGCGTGAGCACGACGGCTGACGCCAGCAACGCCCGGGCACCCGCAGGCGGCGCGAGCGCCAGGCCCAGCTGTTGCGCCAGCGGCGCGGCGATCACCAGGGGACCGACCAGCGCGAGCAGCTCGGCGGCGCGCGCCTGCGCCAGCGCCATGTGCAGCAGGCCGAGCAGCATCAGGATGCGCACCGGCGGCAGCCTGAGGCCATGGAACAGCGCAAAGCCGACCGCCAGCAGCAGGCAGATCTCGAACGGGCCAAGGCTCTGAAAGTCGGTCGCCTTCCATTCCACGATCAGCGGCAGCGCCTGCCCGAGCGACAGGATCTTCTGCGCGGCGAGCAGCGCGTTCCAGCCATAGGGCGTGCAGCAGCTCGCCGCCAGCGCCAGCGCGGCGAACAGGCCCCAGCGCAAGGCGAGGCCACGGCGCGCCGTGGCCTCCGCATTGACCACCGCATCGAGCGCGGCGGGCGCGATGAAGAACAGCCCGAACACGAAGCCGCCATGCAGATTGGCCCACAGCGCGATCAAGATCGCCAGCGCCGGCGGCGGCGCCTGCTTGCGATCGGCAGCCTCGATCAGCCCTGCCATCCAGGCCACCAGCAGCGGAAACGCCAGCACATGCGGCCGCGCCAGCAGATGCGGCAGGCAGAGCAGGAACGCCGCGACCACGAACAGCAATGTCGTGCTGTCGCGCAGATGCCGGCTCAGCATGCGCGCGAACAGCGCAAAGGACAACGCGATCGCGGAGGCTGCCAGCACCACCGGCCCGGTCCAGCCGGCCAGCCTGTAGGCGGCGGCATAGGCGACCTGGGCCAGCCATTGCGTCGAAATCCACGGCGCGCCGCGCATGGTGAAGGAATAGACGTCGACCGTGGGCACCGCGCGGTGATCGATGATCCACTGTCCGATCGTGACCTGCCACAGCGTGTCGGGATCGTTGAGCAGGCGGTTGCCGGAGATCAGCAGCAGCGCATAGACGCCGGCGCCGACCCACAGCGCGAGCTGCGCCCGCGCCGGTGGGGCGATCGCTTCGGTGTGGGCGACGGAGAGCGTCATCACGCGTGATCCTGGCTGGGAGACCGCGGCAGCCAAGCACGGCCGCTCTAATTCGGGGTAAACCGGTATCCGCCCGGGTCAGCCAAGAGCCTTCCGCCCCATTTCTGCCATATTATCGCCCGGCGTTTGCACCAATTACGGTGTGCAAGGTGTAAATGCATGCCGGGGGGCTGCTTTGGCATGCGCATGGTTCCCGGGGGATCCTGACTCATGAGACGTCTTGTGCTGACGGCCTGCATCGCAGGCCTTGCGATGGCCGGCCAGGTGCCGTTCGCCATGGCTGCGGAGGATGCGAGCGCCGGCTCCGAGGCTGCCGCGAAATCCCGGTCCGACAAGATCAAGCTGGCGCATGTCCGCGCCGATGGGATCAAGGAGCTTGCCGCGCACAGCGCCGTCACCAAGGCCGCCCGCGAGGTCGAGGCGATCGAGGCCGTCAGCAGCGCCGACACCACCCAGCCCTCGGACGCTAACGCCGCAGTCCCGGCCGACGCCGATATCGCCCCGGCCGATGCGCCCGCCGCCGAGCCGCGCGACGCCGACCGCAAGGCCGCCGATGCCAAGCCCAGGCACATGAACACCGGCCACCCGCACATCGATGCGCTGGTCGCGGTGCATGCCGCCGCCAACAACATTCCCGAGGCGCTGATTCATCGCGTCATCGTGCGCGAGAGCAAATATCAGAAGGATCTGGTCGGCCGCTGCGGCTGCATCGGCCTGATGCAGATCAAGCTCGGCACCGCGCGCGGGCTCGGCTACACCGGCGACGCCGCCGGCCTGCACGATCCCAACACCAACCTCACCTATGGCGTGCGCTATCTCGCCGGCGCCTATCGCGCCGCCCGCGGCGACCACGACCGCGCCGTGAGCTATTTCGCCAAGGGCTATTACGAGGAGGCCAAGCGGCAGCGCCTCGCTGATGCGCGCCCCGCCGGCCGGGCCGAGCGCGTCAGCGCCCCGCTCGACATTACGCCGAAAATTGCAACCGTCCGCCACGCCCGGGCGCACTGATACCGATTGGTTCCTCGCTTGTCCGCAGTGTCTTTCCATGACACTCCGTTGACACCGGGGCATATCGGTCTATTTTAAGGGCGTTCCGAGGGGAGCTCCGAGGGGAGCTGAGATACCGCAGCGATGTGCGGTGACCCTTTGAACCTGATCCGGGTCATGCCGGCGAAGGGACAGGGATGCAGCAGTCAACCACGCGCGGGGACGTCCCCGTATCCATCATCGGCGCCGGTATTGCCGGGGCCTGGCAGGCGCTGCTGTTCGCGCGCGCCGGCCACGACGTCACCTTGCACGAGCGCAGCGACGCCGACCTGATGCTCTCCACCAGCCATTGGGCCGGCGGCATGCTCGCCCCCTATTGCGAGAGCGAGATCTCCGAGCCCGTCATCAGCCGGCTGGGCCTGGCCTCGCTCGACCTGTGGCGGCGCGAGCTGCCGGAGACGCCGTTCAACGGCTCGCTGGTGATCGCCCATGCCCGCGACCGCGCCGATTACGACCGCTTCGCCCGGCGCACCTCAGGCTATCAGCGCCTCGATGCCGCAGCGCTCGCAGAGCTCGAGCCGTCGCTGGAGGGCCGCTTCCGCGAGGGCCTGTTCTATCCGACCGAGGGCCATGTCGAGCCGCGCCGCGTGCTGCCCAAGCTGCACCAGCGCATCGTCGAGGCCGGCGGCCGGGTGCTGTTCAACAGCGACGTGACGGCCGATGATCTCGACGGCCTCGTCATCGACTGCCGCGGCCTTGCCGCGCGCGAGGCGGAGCAGGAGCTGCGCGGCGTCAAGGGCGAGATGATCCTGATCGAGACGTCGGAGGTCAGCCTCGCGCGGCCGGTGCGGCTGATGCATCCGCGCTTTCCGCTCTATCTGATCCCGCGCGAGGCCAATCTGTTCATGCTCGGCGCGACCTCGCTCGAGGCCGAGGACACCGGCGTCAGCTTGCGCTCGGCGCTGGAATTGTTGGGCGCCGCCTACTCCGTGCATCCGGCGTTCGGCGAGGCCCGCATCCTCGAATTCGGCTCAGGTCTCAGGCCCGCTTATCCCGACAATCTGCCGCGCATCACGGTCACCGGCGAGCACGAGATCCGCGTCAACGGCCTCTACCGCCACGGCTTCCTGATCGCGCCGGCGCTGGCGCAGGCGACGCTGAACTATGTCGACCGCGGCCAGATCGACAATGAGGTGATGCGATGCGCGTGACCGTCAACGGCGAGGCGCGGGACATCAGCTCAACCAGCGTCACCGCGCTGTTGTCCGAGCTCGACTACGAAGGCACCCATTTCGCGATCGCGCTGAACTACGACGTCGTGCCGAAAAGCCGCTGGGCTGAGACGCAGCTCAAGGCCGGCGACGAGATTGAGATCATCACCCCGCGGCAGGGAGGGTGATGTCGATGGAGCGCGCGCTCGCGCGACACATACAACTGTCGTCCCCGCGAACGCGGGGACCCATAACCACGGGCCGGTGTGTTGAAGCCCGATCTCTCCCACCGATTTCCCACGCAACATCACGCGGTATGGGTCCCGGCGTTCGCCGGGACGACACGTGTGGTGAGACTGCGCCCCACCCACAACTGTCATCGCCCGGCTTGACCGGGCGATCCAGTACGCCGCGGCCTCTCCGCTCAACCGCACTGCCTCTGGAATACTGGATCCCCGCTTTCGCGGGGATGACAGGCTCCATCGTGGCGACCACCGTCCGCAACGACGGAGACAACTAATGCCCAGCTTCTACGACAAGACCTTCACCTCCCGCCTGCTGATTGGCACCGCGCTGTATCCCTCACCCGCCATCATGCAGGACGCGATCCGCGCCTCCGGCGCCGAGATCGTCACCGTGTCGCTGCGGCGCGAATCGGCCGGCGGCAAATCCGGCGATGCGTTCTGGAAGCTGATCAACGAGCTTGGTGTCACCGTGCTGCCGAACACCGCCGGCTGCCGCAGCGTGCGCGAGGCGGTGACCACCGCGAAGCTCGCGCGCGAATTGTTCGGCACCAGCTGGATCAAGCTCGAAGTCATCGGCGACAACGACACCTTGCAGCCGGACGTCATCGGCCTGGTCGAGGCCGCCGGCATCCTGATCAAGGACGGCTTCGAGGTCTTCCCCTATTGCACCGAGGATCTCTCGGTCGCCATGCGCCTGGTCGATGCCGGCTGCAAGGTGGTGATGCCCTGGGCCGCGCCGATCGGGAGCGCGAAAGGCATCATCAACCGCGACGCCTTGAAGCTGCTGCGCGACCGCCTGCCCGACATCACCCTGGTCGTCGACGCCGGCCTCGGCGCGCCCTCGCACGCCGCCGAAGCGCTCGAGCTCGGCTACGACGCGGTGCTGCTCAACACCGCCGTCGCCAAGGCCGCCGACCCGGTCGCGATGGCGCGCGCCTTCCGGCTCGGCTGTGAGGCCGGCCGCATCGCTTACGAGGCCGGGCTGATGGACGCCCGCGATTTCGCCTCGCCCTCCACACCTGTCGTTGGGACACCGTTCTGGCATGCCGTATCCTGATCGCTTCTATCCCGTCGTCGACAGCCTCGCCTGGGTCGAGCGCCTGGCGAAACTCGGCGTCGGCACCGTGCAATTGCGCGCCAAGAATCTCGACGACGGCCAGGCCCTGCAGATCGTCACCGACGCGCTCGCCATCACCAGGGGCACGGCGACCAGGCTGATCGTCAACGATTACTGGCGCGCCGCTGTTGTCGCCGGTGCGTCACACGTCCATCTCGGCCAGGAAGACCTCGCCGAGGCCGACGTGAAGGCGATCAAGGAGGCCGGGCTCACGCTCGGCCTCTCCACGCATGACGATGCCGAGCTGGAGACCGCGCTCGCCGCCGAGCCCGACTATGTCGCGCTCGGCCCGATCTTCCCGACCACCCTGAAGGCAATGCGCTTCGCCCCGCAGGGCATCGCGAAGATCGGCGTGTGGAAGCAGCGCATCGGCAACATCCCGCTGGTCGCAATCGGCGGCATCAAGCTGGAGCAGGCCGCGGAGATCTTTGCCGCCGGCGCCGACTCCATCGCCGTCGTCAGCGATGTCACCCAGAACCCCGATCCCGACGCCCGCGTCCGCGCCTGGCTCGATGCAGCGAAGGAGCCGGCGTAGTGCGCGCAGCTTTTGCAAATGCGTCTGAGAGTCGTTGCGCGAACTCGCAGCCAGGAGCGCGGTGCGCCCCCCTCCCCCTTGCGGGGAGGGGTCGGGGGTGGGGGTCCACGCGCACAGCTCTTCGTGTGAGGTCCACATCCACCCTACGGGTTCAAACACGCGCTCAATCATCAGCATCGAACTCCGGGCACCCCCACCCCCAACCCCTCCCCGCAGGGGGGAGGGGGGCGCACTACCTTCGCCGCGACATTTCGCTTCGACACATCGCCTCTGAACTCCGGGCGCCCTTTCGGCCGGAACAACAACAATTGACCAGGAGGATCCCATGAACATCCGCTCCAATCCCGACACGACGCTGCCCGCCGTCACCACCGGACCGCTGCCGTCCTCGCGCAAGATCTACGCGACGCCCGACACCGCGCCCGACCTGCGCGTGCCGCTGCGCGAGATCATCCTCTCCGAAGGCGCCGGCGAGCCGAACCTGCCGGTGTACGACACCTCCGGCCCCTACACCGATCCGACCGTGACGATCGACGTCAATGCCGGCCTGTCGCGCGCCCGCTCCGCCTGGGTGCGCGAGCGCGGCGGCGTCGAGGAGTATGAGGGCCGCGACATCAAGCCGGAGGACAACGGCAATGTCGGCGCCGACAAGGCCGCCAAGGCCTTCACCGCGCATCACAAGCCGTTGCGCGGCCTCGACGGCCACAAGATCACCCAGCTCGAATTCGCCCGCGCCGGCATCATCACCAAGGAGATGATCTACGTCGCCGAGCGCGAGAATCTCGGCCGCAAGACCCAGCTCGAGCGTGCCGAAGCCGCGCTCGCCGACGGCGAGAGCTTTGGCGCCGAGGTCCCCGCCTTCATCACCCCGGAATTCGTGCGCTCCGAGATCGCGCGCGGCCGCGCCATCATCCCCTGCAACATCAACCACGCCGAACTCGAGCCGATGATCATCGGCCGCAACTTCCTGACCAAGATCAACGCCAATATCGGCAACTCGGCGGTGACCTCCTCGGTTGAAGAGGAAGTGGACAAGATGGTGTGGGCGATCCGCTGGGGCGCCGACACCGTGATGGACCTGTCGACCGGCCGCAACATCCACACCACCCGCGAATGGATTTTGCGCAACGCGCCGGTGCCGATCGGCACCGTGCCGATCTACCAGGCGCTGGAGAAGTGCAATGGCGATCCGGTGCAGCTGACCTGGGAGCTCTACAAGGACACCCTGATCGAGCAGTGCGAGCAGGGCGTCGACTACTTCACCATCCACGCCGGCGTGCGCCTCGCCTACATCCACCTCACCGCGAGCCGCGTCACCGGCATCGTCAGCCGCGGCGGCTCGATCATGGCCAAGTGGTGCCTCGCGCATCACAAGGAGAGCTTCCTCTACACGCATTTCGAGGAGATCTGCGACATCATGCGCAAGTATGACGTCTCGTTCTCGCTCGGCGACGGCCTGCGCCCCGGCTCGATCGCGGATGCCAACGACCGCGCGCAGTTTGCCGAACTGGAGACGCTCGGCGAGCTCACCAAGATCGCATGGGACAAGGGCTGCCAGGTCATGATCGAGGGCCCCGGCCACGTGCCGATGCACAAGATCAAGATCAACATGGACAAGCAGCTCAAGGAGTGCGGCGAGGCCCCGTTCTACACGCTCGGGCCGCTGACCACCGACATCGCGCCGGGCTACGACCACATCACGTCAGGCATCGGTGCCGCCATGATCGGCTGGTTCGGCTGCGCCATGCTGTGCTACGTGACGCCGAAGGAGCATCTCGGCCTGCCGGATCGCAATGACGTCAAGGTCGGCGTCATCACCTACAAGATCGCGGCCCACGCCTCCGATCTCGCCAAGGGCCACCCGGCCGCCCAGCTCCGCGACGACGCGCTGTCCCGCGCCCGCTTCGACTTCCGCTGGACCGACCAGTTCAACCTCGGCCTCGACCCGGACACGGCCAAGAGCTTCCACGACGAGACCCTGCCGAAGGAAGCCCACAAGGTCGCGCATTTCTGCTCGATGTGCGGCCCCAAATTCTGCTCGATGAAGATCACCCAGGACGTCCGCGACTACGCCGCCACGCTGAACGACCCCGCCACCGTCGGCATGACCATCAGCGGCACCATCGAAGACGGCATGGCCCAGATGAGCGCCAAGTTCAAGGAAATGGGCGGGAGTGTGTATCTCGATGCGGAGAAGGTAAAGGAGAGCAACAAGGCGTTGTCCTGAGGCGCTGAAATCCCTCCATTGTAGTGGCCGGGCTTGCCCGGCCATACTCAAAGAGAAATCGAACTAGCCTCGCACATTCCGCCGCAAACCAAACGCTGAGGCGAAATCAAAAATGCGCGTCCGTGATTGAGCTAACGACATGTCAGAAATGCGAGGACCGCCATATGCGTTATGCTGGCTATTTTTTTCGTGAGCCCCCCGATTTACGCGGACTTGCCGGTCTCTTCTTCGAAAGAGCCCGCGCGCTAGGCACCAAATCTTCCATAAGCCGACCTTGAAAACGAGCAAGCCGGGCAGCTTCGATGCTCAAAGAATCGAATGAGAGAGCCAATTCGGACGCATCTTGCTTTTCTTCCGGATGCAATAGTCGCCAGAGAGCGCCTTGCAACTTCCCGTAGAAAGGCAGAACGCGCAGAATTTGAATACTGATTTCCTTTTTGACTATACAGACCAGCGCAAGACGAATGATCCCGGCTGTGGTAAAGCTAGACCCTTTCTCAAGCTTACCAAGCTGCAAAAACGTTTCCTTTGCTTCTTTATTGAACTCCACAACAACATCATTAAGCTGTTGAACAGTTTTAATTCCTGCCACATAAACTGACATCACCAAGTTACTAACACTTTTCAGGACAGCCGGATCTGAATAGCTCTTCTGATCTACCCCCGTAATCTCGTAGTATTTCCTCGCCTCTTGCACCAAGACTCGAACCGATTCAGCTTCCCTCATGAAAACTTCTAACGAATCAAGGTTAATTTCCTGATCAAAATTACCGGTCTTAATGTCACTCGCATACTTTGCTCTCAACTCACCAACAATTCGGTCGATCTCCGAGAAATTCTCATCAGCAACCTCAAGCAGAGCGCTTATGCGAAATAATTTCCTTCGCACCGGACGCGGAATGTCCTCCTCATTATTGTAACGCAGCTTACGATCCAACGCCGCCCACGCGTGCTGAAGGACCGTTCTAATCTGTATCTCAGCCTTCAAGCCGCAGAAAGCCGCATTCTCAGCTAGACTTTCCCGATCCTTGCTGTGCGAAACGATGTAGTGAATCGAAACATAGCCAAACTTGTCAGGGGCAAGAGCATCGTTTTTATCAATGGAATTTTCCCGATCAACAGTGAAGTTTCGTTCAATTAACTTACATATAGCATCGACGTCTTTTTGATAGTAAGCTATTATACGAATTCCAGTCAGATCGGTAACAGACTCCACCGATTCATACTTACCTTGCTTGTTTGAACGAACAATCTTTGCCTTAAAACTTTCCACCGTCTTTGTTCTGGGCTCAATAGCCAGAAACTCGATGCCCTTCGATGTCAAAAGGGTACCAAGCAAATGAGTCAAGTTATTAGTAAACGCCTCATATGTCGGCCTAATCGCCGCAAAACTCAGGCTGAGTTTATTTATCCCGGATTCATCCTTCTCTTCGCTGCTCATACGTCAGGCTCATCCGACCGAGAGTGTTTGGTAGGTGACCGAGAGCGCCCCGCAACAGAGCAATCCAAAAACGATTAGGCGCTCTTCAGCATCGATTCCCCGAGTTAATATTACAGGTGCTATCGAAAGAATCTACAACTGAAACGATCCGTCAACAATACGAGCACTTCTGTTTGATGAATTCCAGACTCCGCAATTCTCTACGAGCACCTATGCCCATCCACCACATCCCCGCCCCACCTCACATCAAAGCCCCGCCGCTCTCATTTGGCACCCGGATCGGCGATCTCCTCTTCATCTCCGGCATTCCCGGCTTCGACGCCCATGGCAATCTGCCAGATGATTTTGAAACGCAATTCGCCAACGTCGTCACGAACTTCACTCGTGTCCTGACTGAAGGCGGCGCTGATATGCGCGATCTCGTCAAGGTCAACGTGCTGCTGACGCACGCCTCTGACGTTGCGACCATGAACCGGCTCTATGCCCAAGCGTTCGGGCCGGCGCCCTATCCTGCACGCACCACCTGTGTGGTAGCAGCGCTGCCCGATCCGAAGATGCTGATCGAGATCGAGGGCGTCGCGGCGATCGCGAAACCGTAGGGTGGGCAAAGGCGCAGCGCGACTGTCTCCCCGCGCGGTCGCGGAGACGCCGTGCCCACCGTCTCACCGATGAGTTCGCAGCGCGCTGGTGGGCACGCTGCCGCCCTGCGGGCGGCTGCTTTGCCCACCTGCATGGTCTCGGCGACATCAGCTGCCGAGCGCCTCTTGTCATCGCGATGTGCGCCATGATTGAATATCGCCTGGGTGGGGGCCGTGGTTCAATGTTGGCAGCTTGGTTCAAGACGGCGTTGGGGCGGGCTCTCTCCTTGCAACTTGCAGGCCTGGCAATCGCGCTGACGGCCGGCTGCTCATCGGTCCCGGTTCAGACCGAAGCGGCGAGGCCGCCGGAGGGGCCACGGCCCGGCTATGCGGCGCTGCATGTCGGGCGCCCGACTGGGTTCAACGTCAGCGTCTTCCCGATCACGATCGACATCGATGGCAGGACCGTCGCTTCGCTCCCGCCCGGACGATACATCACCGTCGAGCTGGCTCCGGGAAAGCACACCCTGGAGGTGCCAAACAACGCCTGGAGCCGCGCCATCAACGGGCTTCCGCATCCGGTCGAATTCACCACCATGGCTGGAAAGACCTACTACGCGTTGCCGACCGAATGGAATTCCGGCAGCACGCAACGCGTCACGATGGTCGGTTCGGCGGTCGTCGTCGATCGCGTGGCCGATCATCACAGGAGCTTCGCGGTGCAGGAGGCGGCAGCCCCGCCGGCTGAATTTGCCCGCCTGAGCTACACGCCATCGCCCTAGCGCCGAGCGTGCAACGCCGGACAATCGTTGTCCGACGTCAATCCTTCAGACATCCTCCAGCCGATGCCCGTCCGCTTCGACATCCTGCCCGGCCTGCCGGCCTATGGGCCGCCTGCAATCTCCTTCCCAGAGAGCGATCTCCCGACGTTTCGCGAGGGTCTCGTGGTGCGCTTCCATCCCGCGCCATCCGATGCGGGAGGCGATCCCTGGGTCGGCAACTTTCTCGGCGGCCAGACCAGCTATGATCGCGTGCTCGCGCACCCCAACGGCGCTGACGTCATCGTCGTCGCGCGTGGTCATGGCAGCGTCGTGGACGTTGCGCGCACGTCGGTCACAGCGTCACTCTGTGACGTGACGCAACTCATCCCACTCGACGCGCTCGGCCTGGTGCTGGTCGAGCGGCTCACCGACTTCATCGCCATCGGCGCCGACGGCATGCGCTGGCAGAGTCCGCGGATCTCCTGGGACGGCTTTCGCAGCGTCAGCATCTCGGCAGATCAGTTGCGCGGCGAGGCCTATTCCGCCCCCGACGAGGAGTGGGTGCCGTTCACGCTCGACCTCGCGACCGGCGCCTGTCGCGACGGCATCTTCGCACAGGACATCGCGCGCGCCGTGGAGGTCACGCCCAACGCGGCGCCGTCTCGCCGGCGTCGTCATGCCTGCTCTGCATCAGGCGTGATCGCGCGCTTTTGCCGCATGATTCGGGCATGGCTGCCTTCAAAATGATCGAGACCGCTCCGACACACGGCCGGCCGCGGGCTGGGGCCAGTTCGTTGCCGGAGTTTTCTCGATGTCTCGTTTCACCATGGTCTGTTGGTCCGCGGGTCTTGCAGCCGCGCTGCTCGGCACCACCCCGGCGCAGGCCGGCTACTACATCATTCGCTGGGACAATAGCGGCATCTGCCAGGTCTGGAGCGAGGCGTTCTTCAAGCCGATTCCGTGGCCCTCGGGCTATCAGGTCGTCAGCCGGCCGCTGCCCACCTTCAGCGAAGCCGTCACCCGGCAGGTCACGCTGCGCCGGCAGGGCCGCTGCACGTTGTAGCCCCTCCCCGACCGGCCCCTGTGACGACCACATGTCGTCATCCACAACCCGGACATCGCTGTGAACGACGGCACGCGCGGCTTGCTTTGCGCGCGCTTTTGTCGCACCACTTGCGGCGTTATCCGGCCGCAGGGTCGGAGGCTCGCAGCCACGGGCCGATCTCGTTGTTTCGTTTGAGGAGATTGATGATGCGTCGCATGACCGCTCTCGCTGCTGCCGCCGCGCTTGCAGCCACCTCGCTCGCCACGTCCGCCTTCGCCGCGCCTGCGCCCAAGAGCGGCTACTACGTGATCCGCTGGGACAACACCGGCATCTGCCAGATCTGGAACACCGAGCTGCAGTCGAAGCCGGTGGAGTGGCCGTCGACCTACAAGATCGTCTCCAAGCCGGTGCCGACCTTCGTCGAGGCCACCACCATCCAGCTCAAGCTGCGCGACGAGCGCCGCTGCTTCCTGTAAGCAACGCGCTCCTCGCTGTGCAGGGCGATCGCACAGGGCCGCGAGCTTGAGTTCGACAGCGCCCTGCGGCCGTCCTTCGAGACGCCCGCCTCCGGCGGGCTCCTCAGGACGAGGACGGACGGCGCGGCGACATTCAAGACCCTCATGGTGAGGAGCGCCGCTTGCGGCGCGTCTCGAACCATGAGGCCGTGACGCCTCCACATCGCTGCGATGGCCCTGCGCTATCCGGCAACCGATCACGCGGCCCCGGCGACCGGGCTCGCCTGCATCGGGACGAAGCCGGGCAGATCCGCGATGCGTGACAGCCATGCCCTGACATGCGGGTACAGCGTCAGCGACACGCCGCCCTCGGGCGCGTGCGCGGTGTAGCTGTAGAGCGCCACATCCGCGATGGTCGGCGCCTCGCCGATGAGGAAGGGCCGGCGGCCGAGCTCCTGCTCCATCACGGCGAACAGGCCGCTGGCGATCTGATGTGCCCTGGCGATGTCGAGCGGTGCGCCGAACAGCGTCGCCACCCGCGCCGCGGCCGGGCCGAACGCGAGGGGCCCGGCAGCGGCTGACAGCCAGCGCTGGACCTGCGCCTGTCCGAGCGGATCGCGCGGCAGCCAGCGGCCGGTCTCATCGTAGCGGCCGGCGAGATAGACCAGGATCGCATTGGAGTCGGCGATCACGGCGTCGCCGTCGACCAGCACCGGCACCTGGCCGAACGGATTGAGCGCGAGGAAGTCCGGCCGCTTGTGCGCGCCGCCCTTGAGGTCGACAGCGACGATCTCGTGGGGCAGGCCGAGCAGGCTCAGCATCAGCCGCGCGCGATGCGCGTGGCCCGACAAGGCGAAATCATAGAGGCGACGTTGCGACATGCTGTGCTCCCGTTGGTGTGGCGCATCGTGTAGCCCCGCGGCCGCGCGTCAACAACGCCGCGCGGCATCAATGGCCTGTTGCGTTCCGCGCAATAATGCGACAACGCCGCCATGGACCGCCTGCCCGACCAGCTCCGGCCCGGCCTGCGCCTCGTCTTCGTCGGCACCGCCGCGAGCGAGCGCTCGGCCGCGACCGGCCATTACTACGCCCATCCCGGCAACCGCTTCTGGCGCACGCTGTTCGCCGTCGGCCTGACGCCGCGGCTGTATCAGCCCGAGGAATTCCCGGCGCTGCTGTCGCTCGGCATCGGCTTCACCGATCTCTGCAAGCAGGGTGCCGGCATGGACCATGTCGCGCTGAAAGCCGGCGTCGACGTCGCGGGCTTGACCGCAAAGATCCGGCAGCATCGGCCGGCGACGGTCGCCTTCACCAGCAAGAAGGCCGCGAGCCTGTTCTATCGCCGGCCGACCCATGCGATCACGTTGGGGCTGCAGCCCGACCAGGATGATTTTCCGACCGTGTTCGTGCTGGCCTCGCCCTCCGGCGCCGCAACGGGTGCGTGGACGTTGCAGCCGTGGCGCGAGCTGGCGGAGCATGTGGCGGGGAATTGACGGGTCGCGGCTGCCGGCTCACGCAATCATCAACTCATCATCACTGCACGCAACGGGTTGACGATGAGTGCCGATGCCCATGACTGCGCCCTCTCCCCTTGCGGGAGAGGGCATGTAGGACATCGCCGCAAGTGCGCTCGGGTGAGGGGTACGCCTCGACGAGCGCGGTTCGCGGATAGATACCCCTCACCCAAGCGAGCAAGTTGATAGGCCGGCGATGCCCTCTCCCGCAAGGGGAGAGGGCGCTGTATCGCACAGCGCAGCGGGAAACGAACTCACGAGCCAGGCAACCGCCCGGGGGCTCCCTGGAGCCACGCATTCGACAGCATAGTGGTGGGCACGGCGCGCGATGGAGCATCGTATGAGCAACGAACATCACGGGCGCGCCTTTGCCCACCCTATGCGTGCTCTCCGCGGCACCATGGCCGGGCTCGTCCCGGGCCATCCACGTCGCTCCGAGTCCGCAGGATGACGTGGATGCCCGGGTCAAGGCCGGCATGACGAGCAACTAATGAGTATCATCCACCTAGAAGCACTTGCGGAGCAAACCGGTCCGCGTGCGTCGGCATAATCTGCCCCTGCTCGTCGGGCAATCCGCGCATGCGCGCCATGCGCCAACTGCCCGACGTGTTAGTTTGTCGCAGCATCGACGCTTGCCTCGTCGGGCAAATCACGACGATGCTCTCGACCAACCCGCCTCATGCAGAGGGACGTACGCGTCGTCACGATACGTGGAGGTGGGCCGCGGTGGACGTGATGGCTGCGCCGGACGAGCGCCAGGCCGTCACGTACGGCGAAGTCGTGATGTCCTGATACCCCGAAGCTGGTATCACGTGCGTGCTCTTGCGAAAGCGGGGCGCGCGCCATGGTGGCCAACAAGCCGGCGCACCAGGGAGACCACGTATAAGCCGTCAGACCATGCGCGCAGGGAAGGCCGGGATGTCCCAGCCGAGCCTGTGGTTCTGCCGCGTGCTTTTTTGTTGCACGCGGACCATGGGAGCGGCGAGCTCCCGGCCTTCCCTGCCCCTCTCGATCTTCAAGGGGCCGCCTGAAGCATCCCTCGCGCACGACGTGCGGCGAGACCGTGGATTCATGATCAGTCGATCGACGATGTTGGCTCGACGCCCACTCCACCCTGGCTGTCATCGCCCGCGGGCGATGACACCTGTTATGAGGCAGCGATCGTCAAATGCCGATCGGACGATGCCGCAACTACCTGATCGTGATCGCGAGTCCCGACAGATCGACATTGGCCAACAGCCCGATCTGCTCACCCGACAGCTCCAGCACCGCGCCCTTCTGGTTGGTCAGCACGATGCCGCGCACGCCGCGGCCGACGGCGAGGCCGGCGCCGGCCGCGCCATAGACGCCCTCGACGTCCGAAGGCCGGTAGATGTTGCTGACCCGGCCGCGCAGCACCGTGCGCGAGCCGCCGAACACGAGACCCCAGTCGAGCCCGCCGGTCGACAGCGGATAGCCACGGCCGTGGAAGCTCAGCATGCCGCTGCCGCCGGAGCCGCCGATGATCCATCCCGCCTTGTAGATGGTCAGCGTGATGAAGCCGCCATCCGCATGCGCCGTCGCCGGCAGGATGGCGCCGGTTGCGGCCACGAGCGCCACC
Source organism: Bradyrhizobium sp. SSBR45G (assembly GCF_030159255.1). Taxonomy (GTDB): domain Bacteria; phylum Pseudomonadota; class Alphaproteobacteria; order Rhizobiales; family Xanthobacteraceae; genus Bradyrhizobium. The sequence goes on from NZ_BSCT01000011.1 coordinate 53,849, forward strand.
AACAGACCGCGAAGCAAGGATGCAATTTTCATGGATGAAGTCTCCAGCGCTGTGTACTTGAGTTAATTCGATGGCCGTGCGTGACGATCATGCCCCACCAAACGAATCGATCGGGCCGAATTTAGTCCTTTGCGCGGCAGCACGCATGCGCCGCGGCCAGTGTGGTCGAAATGCCGCCCCGCCAGCCGTTGCGCCGGGCCGCATGATCAGCCGATCGGCGTCGAGGTTTTCGGCCCTGTCTTGGGGGCGCCCGCCGGGGGCCGTGCGCGCCGCAATGAGCTCTCGCCGCGTCGAAATGGGTCGAGACATCAGCGAAACCAAGGCCATTTCGGGGTATTCAAGGCCTGCGGCGCGGCCCGAGGCCGGTGTTAAGGCCCCATTAACCTTGTCCGACCACGTTGATTTACGGGCTGGATGTTTAGTTGGTCTCGATGTTTTCGCGTCGTCTCTCGTTGCGGCGCGGGCGTTGATCGGGAGGAGTCATGTCTCAAGAGTTGTCAGCCGATGCCGCAAGTCCCTCACTCGTTCCCCTTGCCATGCCACCGTCGCGCTCTGCGGCGGAGGTTCTGCCGCTATTGATCGGCACGCCGCTGTCCGAGATCGAGCGCGAGCTCATCGTTCAGACCCTGGCGCGCTGCAACGGCAATCGCACCCACGCTGCACGGCTGCTCGGCATGCCCGTGCGGACCTTGCGGAACAAGATCCGAAGCTACACGGCCGACGGCATCGCGGTGCCGGCCTATTCGGCCTGATACGACGGCGGCCACGCGATATCCCATCGCGTGGAACTCATCAGGATGCGGCGTCGATTGGTGTTGATCAATCGGCCTCGCAGCCCTGCTGCAATTGCTGCCATCGTTGCGGCTCTGTTACGCTTCGCCGCGAATCAGCCGTTTGTAGCGGAGTTGCGGTAGTGGCGAAGAATCCGGCCGGACGCGGCCTGCAGGGCCCCGTGGGCCCACGTGGCCCGCAGGGCCAGCCCGGACGGCGCGGACCGGACGGGCAGCGCGGCAAGCCCGGCCCGGACGGCAAGGCAGGACCGCAGGGCAAGCCCGGTCCGCAGGGGCCGCGCGGCGAGGCCGGCCCGCCCGGCAAGCCGGGCCCTGAGGGCCCGCGTGGCGAGCCGGGACCGACCGGGACGCTGCCGACGATCGATCAGCTGATGCCCTGGCTGGAGCAGATCTTCGCCGCCTATGACGATTACAAGCGCAACCGGGACCGCGAGGCGCATGAGCGCGAGGCGGCGCTGCTCGCGGTGCGCGACATCTTTGCCGCCACCGAGCACGACGAGCTGCTCGAGGAGGCGTTCGAGGACGACGATCCGCACGAGATCGACGTGCCCAAGAAGAAGAAAAAGAAGAAGCACAAGAAAAAGAAGAAGCACGAGGCGCAAGCCCGTGACGAGGACGACGAGGACTGAGTGTCGTCGCCGTCCTTCCCGCCGGAGGGGCCGCCGGCCTCAGGGCCTGCCGAACCTGATCGCCGAGCGCTCGCGCGCCTTGGCTGCCTCGATCTCGCGGTCGCGCGGCGGGGCCTGGGTGTGCAGCGAGGTCAGGAGCCGCCGCGCCGCCTCGGCCACGTCCTCGACCGCACGTGCGAAGGCGGCCTCGTTGGCCTGCGACGGCGCATTGAAGCCCGAAAGCTTGCGCACGAACTGCAGCGCAGAGGCCTGAATCTCCGCCTCGGTCGCAGGCGGCTCGAAATTGAACAGCGTCTTGATGTTGCGGCACATGACGGGGCTAATCCGGTGCTGAACGAAGTCGCCGACCATGCTATCATGCGCACGACGCGACCGTAAGAGTCGCGCATCAGCAGGGGAAACACATGCTTCGACCGTTTGCCGCCGTCCTTGCCGCTTTGGTGGTTTTTTGCGCGCCGGCCAGCGCCGCCGACTACCCCGCTCCGAAGCAGGGCGATGTCGTCATCAAGGATTTCAAGTTTCACACCGGCGAGACGCTGCCGGAGCTGAAGCTGCATTACACGACCGTCGGCGAGCCGACCGGTCAGCCCGTCCTGGTGCTGCACGGCACCGGCGGCTCGGGCGCCAGCATGCTGGTGGCGCCGTTTGCCGGCGAATTGTTCGGCAAGGACCAGCCGCTCGACGCCACCAAGTACTACCTCATCATCCCCGACAGCATCGGCCACGGCCGATCGGCGAAGCCGTCCGACGGGCTGAAGACCAAATTTCCGGCCTATGACTATGCCGACATGGTCGATGCGCAATACCGTCTTTTGACCGAGGGTCTCGGGATCAAGCATGTCCGCCTCGTCATCGGCAATTCGATGGGCGGCATGCACAGCTGGGTGTGGGCCACGCACTATCCGGACTTCATGGATGTGGCGGTGCCGATGGCCTCGCAGCCGACCGAGATGGCGTCGCGCAACTGGATGCTGCGCCGGATCATGCTGGAGACGATCCGCAATGATCCCGACTACAATGGCGGCAACTACACGGCACAGCCGCGCATGATGAAATACGCGGTCACAGCCTATGCGACGGCGACCGCCGGTGGCACCATGGCCTATCAGCTCGCGGCACCGACGGCGGCCAAGGCCGACAAGATGGTCGAGGAGCGGCTGACCACACCGATTGCCGCCGACGCCAACGATTTCATCTATCAGTGGGACTCCTCGCACGACTACAATCCATCGGCCGATCTCGACAAGATCAAGGCGACCGTGCTGCTGATCAACTCGGCTGATGACGAGCGCAATCCGCCGGAGACGGGCGTCACCGCTGACACGATGAAGCGCGTCAAGAACGGCAAGGTCCTGCTGATCCCGGCCTCGGCGGAGACACGCGGCCATCTGACCACCGGCAACGCGAAGTTCTACATCGAGCCGCTGCGCGAGCTGCTGGCCAAGGCGCCGCAGCGCGGCATGTGACGCCGCTGGCCCGCGGCGGCGCTCAAACTTTGGGCATGCGCCGCCGCTGCGGGTCGGGCTTAATCGCAGCCGATCGCCTGATACGCGGGATGAGAAAGGAGGTGTGCATGCGCAGACTGGTGCCGGCCGCTCTCATGATCGGCGCGTTGGCCTCCGCAACCGCCGCGTTGGCCATCGACAACGGCCAGTTCGACAACGTTCCGCCCGACATCCGCGCCTGGTTCAAGAGCGTGATCGCACCGAACGGCGTCCCCTGCTGCGACGTCTCCGACGGCCATCGGACCAGCTACGACGTGCGGGACGGCACCTATTGGGTGCCGATCGAGGGACGCTGGATGGCGGTGCCGGAACGCGCCATCATCCGCGACCGCGGCAATCCGGTCGGCGAGGCCGTGGTGTGGTACGTCCATCACCGCGGCGACATCATCATCAGCTGCTTCGTGCCCGCCGATGCCGTATGACACGAGCCTCGTGAGGTCGGCCCCTGGTCCCAGGCCATGACAGCTGTGCTGAGCGACGACAAATCGCGCGCGGTGATGCGCTGGCTGATGGCAGCGTTCTATGCGGTTGCGGGGATCGCTCATCTGCTCGTCCCCGATCCTTTCCTGCGCATCACACCGTCCTTCGTCCCGTTCGCCCCGCAGGTCATTCTGCTCACCGGCCTGTGCGAGCTCGCCGGCTCAGTCGCGCTGGTGACGAAGCCCATGCGCCGCTGGGCGGGGATCGGGCTTGCGGCCTATGCCGTCTGCGTCTGGCCCGCGAATTTCAAGCATGCGATCGACGCGATCGACCTGCCTGTTCTCGGCAGCAGCTGGCTGTACCATGGACCGCGCCTGGCGTTTCAGCCCGTGCTTGTCTGGTGGGCGCTCTACAGCGCCGGACTCATCGACTGGCCCTGGCTTCGGAAGGCCTAGCCATGCCGCGGCCCGACACCAGAATGTCAGCCGAATCCGTGGTCGCGAACCGTCGTTCGTCGTATGACGTCGAAGGACGCTCTCGAGGAGGACAACCATGACCGACTCTTCCTCAACCGATCTCGATGCGATCTATCCGAAGCCGAATGCGCGCGTGATTGCCAAGGTCCGCCCCGCGCTCGACGTTCACAGCCGGAAGTTCATCGCGATGTCGCCGTTCTGCGTCATGGCGACGTCAGGCCGGGACGGCAGCGTCGATGCCTCGCCGCGTGGCGGTCATCCGGGGTTCGTCCACATCGACGGCGATCACCGGCTGCTGCTGCCGGACCGCCCCGGCAACAACAGGCTCGACAGTCTCCGCAACGTGTCGGACGGCTCGGCGCTGGTGCAGCTGATCTTCTTCGTGCCGGGCATCAACGAGAGCTTGCGCGTCGGCGGCACGGCATCGCTGTCCACCGATCCCGACCTGCTCGCGCGCATGGAGGAGTTCGGCAAGCCGCCGCGCGTCGTGATCAGCATCGGCGTGCAGGAGGTCTATTTTCATTGCGGCAAGGCGATCATGCGGTCGAAACTGTGGTCGCAGGAGGCACAGATGCCACGTTCGGCCATGCCGAGCATCGGTGAGATCATTCACGATCAGACCAGTCTCGGCGCGCCCGAGCCCCAGGATGTCACCGACGCGCGCTGGCGCGAGCAGCTCTGAGAATGCCAACCATTCGCACAACGCCGTCAGCTTGGAGTCATCTTCGATCGTCCATTGCTCAACCCGCTCGACTCCGCGAGCACGCGTTTTGATGCAGGTCAGTCGTCGTGGAAGCGGCAAGAGCTAGCTATTGATGTGCCCGTTGGAAGCTGAAAGCGATCTCATCCGATGCCCGCGCCCTCCCATGCTGCCCGTCATTGGTCGCCTCGCCGCTTGGTGAGTGCGCTACTCCTTGCGGCCCTGTGCGCGCCGCCCTGTGCGGCGTCCGCCGATGATGTGAAGCTTACGCCGGCCCAGGCGCAGAACCTCGGTATCCGCATCACGCACCCGATCTCGAGCCGTAACGACCGGACGCTGCCCTATCCCGCGCAGATCGTGATTCCGACGCCGCAATTGTGGGTCGTCAGCGCTCCCGTTTCCGGCATGGTCACCAATCTGGCCGTGGCGAGGGGCGACCGCGTGACGGCCGGCCAGCCGCTGCTGACGCTGGAGAGTCCGAGCTACGTGTCGCTGCAGCGCGAGTATCTGCATGCCCTCGCACAGGAGGTGCTGGCCGTCCAGCAGCTGAAGCGCAACGCGGACCTGTTCGAGGGCAAGGCGATCCCACAGCGCGTGCTGGAATCGAGCCAGGCCGAGGCGCGCCAGGCCAGCATCGTGGTCGCCGAGCGGCGGCAGATGCTGCATCTCAGCGGCCTCTCCGACGAGGCCATCGCGCGCCTGACCAACGAGGCCGCCATCAGCGCGACGCTGACCGTCAACGCGCCACAGGCGGCCTCCGTCGTCGATATCGTGGTGTCGCCGGGCCAGCGGATGGAACAGGCGGCCCCGCTGGTGAAGCTCGCACGGCTGTCGCAGCTGTGGGCGGAGATCGCGATTCCGGCCACCGAGATCGGCGGCATCAAGACCGGCGCGCGCGTCGACATCGACGGCTACGCGACGCCGGGTCACGTCATCCTGGTGTCCGAGACCACCGACGCCGCGACCCAGACGATCCTCGTGCGCGCCGAGATCCCTAACAATGGCGAATTGCATTCCGGGCAGACCGCAGCCGCGCGCATCGGCTTCATCTCCGCGGGCGAGAGCGCCTGGGAGATTCCGTACAGCGGCCTCGTCCGGCGCGGCGAGCAGGCCTCGATCTTCGTCGCGATCGAGGGCGGCTTCCGTCAGGTCGCGGTGACGCTGCTCGCGGAGGACCAGGACCACGTCGTGGTGTCCGGCCCTGTCTCCGACAAGGACGAGGTCGCGATCGGCGGCATCTCGGCGCTGCGCGGCATTCTCTCGCGGGTGGGCCAGTGATGCTACAGCGACTGGTCGCCTTCGCGCTGTCGCAGCGGCTGTTCGTCGTGCTCGGCGTGCTGCTGCTGATCGGCGCGGCCGCCGTCTTCCTGCCGAGCCTGCCGATCGACGCCTTTCCAGACGTCTCGCCAGTCCAGGTCAAGATCATCATGAAGGCGCCCGGCCTCACGCCCGAGGAGGTCGAGCAGCGCATCACCGTGCCGATCGAGCTGGAGCTGCTCGGTCTTCCGAACAAGAAGATCCTGCGCTCCACCACCAAATATGCGCTCGCCGACATCACCGTCGATTTCGAGGACGGCACCGATATCTACTGGGCACGCAACCAGGTCTCGGAGCGGCTGTCCAACCTCTCGCGCGACTTTCCCGACGGCGTGAGCGGCGGGCTGGCGCCGATCACGAGCCCGCTCGGCGAGATGTTCATGTTCACGATCGACAGCCCCGAGCTGTCGCTCGCCGAGCGCCGCAGCCTGCTCGACTGGGTGATCCGCCCGGCGCTGCGCACCGTGCCGGGCGTGGCCGATGTCAATGCGCTCGGCGGTCATGTCCGCGCCTTCGAGATCGTTCCGCGCAACGATGCACTGGCCGCCCGCGGCATCTCCTATGAGCTGTTTCGCAAGGCGATCGAGGCCAACAGCCGCAATGACGGCGCCGGCCGCGTCAACCAGGGCGAGGACAGCGCCCTGGTGCGGATCGAGGGCAGCATCCGCGGCATCGACGACATCAAGGCCATCGTCGTCGAGACCCGCGACGGCGTCCCCATCCGGGTCAGCGACGTGGCAAGGGTGAGAATCGGCGCGCTGACCCGCTATGGCGCGGTCACGGCCGACGGCAAGGGCGAGACGGTCGAGGGGCTCGTGCTCGGCCTGCGCGGCGCCAATGCCGGTCAGCTGGTGCGCGACGTGCGCACACGGTTGGACGAATTGAAGCCCTCTTTGCCCGGCAGCGTCACCCTCAACGTGTTCTACGATCGCAGCCGGCTGGTGAATCGCGCCGTCGGCACCGTCGTGCGGGCACTCGGCGAGGCCACGGTGCTCGTCGTGGTGCTCCTGCTGCTGTTCCTCGGCAACTGGCGCGCCTCGCTGGTCATCGCGCTCAGCCTGCCGCTGGCGATCGTGATGGCGCTGCTGGTGATGCGCGCCGTCGGCATGTCGGCCAACCTGATGAGCCTCGGCGGACTGGCGATCGCGATCGGCATGCTGATCGATGCGCTCGTGGTCGTGGTCGAGAACATCGTCGGCAATCTCGGCAAGCATGATTTCACCAGGACGACGCCCCTGATCCACATCGTGTTCCGGTCGGTCTGCGAGGTGCTGCAGCCGGTCGCCTCCGGTGTGCTGATCATCATCATCGTCTTCGTGCCGCTCCTGACGCTCCAGGGATTGGAGGGCAAGCTCTTCATTCCGGTTGCACTCGCCATCATCTTTGCGCTGGCCGCCTCGCTGCTGCTGGCGCTGACCGTGATTCCGGTGGCGACGTCGTTCGCCCTCAAATCCGCTTCCCACGAGGATCCGCTGCTGATCCGCGCCGCGCAGCGTCTCTACGCACCCGCGCTCGCCTGGGCGCTCGGAAACGAGCGCAAGGTCATGTTCGCCGCCGTCCTGAGCCTGATCGCAGCCGGCTATGGCTACACCCAGCTCGGCAAGACGTTCATGCCGACGATGGACGAAGGCGACATCATCGTGAGCGTCGAGACGCTTCCCTCCGTCAATCTCGCCGAATCCCTCGCCATCAATGCGCGGCTGCAGGCCGCCTTGATAAAGGTGCCGGATGTCGCGGGCATCATCGCGCGCACCGGCTCGGACGAGTTGGGTCTCGATCCCATGGGTCCCAACCAGACCGATACGTTTCTGGTGCTCAAGCCGCTGGATCAGCGGCAGAGCAAAAATCGCGACGTCCTGCTGCAGAAGCTGCGCGACGTGCTGACCGACTTTCCCGGCATCTCGCTGAGCTTCACCCAACCCATCGACATGCGCGTGCAGGAGATGATCAGCGGCGTTCGCGGCGACGTCGCCGTGAAGATCTTCGGCCCCGATATCGCGACGCTCAACGATGTCGCTGCAAAGCTGTCGGCGATTCTGTCGAGCGTCGAGGGCTCCGAGGACGTCTACACGACGCTGAACGAGGGCGCACAATACTACACGGTCACGGTCAACCGGCTGGAAGCAGGCCGCCTCGGTCTCACCGTCGATTCCGTTGCGGCCTCGTTGCGGACCCAGATCGAAGGCCGGACGATCGGTACCGCACTCGAGAACGGACGACGGACGCCGATCCTGGTGCGGGGCAGCGAGACCACGCGCGAAGCGCCGACCCTGCTCGCGATGCTGCCGCTGACGCTCGCGGCCGGACAGCACGTGGCCTTGTCGCAGATCGCCCGCATTCAGCGCGTCGACGGCCCGGTCAAGATCGACCGGGAGGACGGCAACCGCATGAGCGTGGTGCGCAGCAATGTCCGCGGCCGCGACATGGTGGGCTTCGTTCAGGCGGCCCAGCAGAAGGTCGCGGCCGAGCTGCCGCTGCCGGCCGGCTATCGGCTGACCTGGGGCGGACAGTTCGAGAACCAGCAGCGCGCGGCCGCGCGCCTCTCGGTCGTCGTGCCGGTCGCCATCGGTCTCATCTTCGTGCTGCTGTTCACCACGTTCGGCTCCGTCCGCCAGGCCCTGCTGGTGCTCGTCAACATTCCCTTTGCGTTGATCGGCGGTGTGTTCGCGCTGGTCTCGACCGGCGAATATCTGTCGGTCCCGGCTTCCGTCGGCTTCATCGCCCTGCTCGGCATCGCGGTCCTCAACGGCGTCGTGCTGGTGTCGCATTTCAACCAGCTCCGCGCTCACGGGCTCTCCGAGCAGCGCATCGTCGTCGAGGGCGCCAAGCGCCGGCTGCGTCCGGTGCTGATGACGGCCAGCATCACGGCGCTGGGGCTGATCCCGCTTTTGTTCGCGTCCGGTCCGGGATCGGAGGTCCAGCGTCCCCTGGCCATCGTCGTGATCGGCGGCCTGCTGTCATCCACCCTGCTGACGCTGATCCTGCTGCCGATCCTCTACCGTCGCTATGGCGCGGCTACGAAGGAAGCAACATGACGAGCCCGGCGGCATGCCTGACGCTGATCGCGCCGCGGGCGCTGCGCGAGGAGCTGTTCGACTACATCAGCGAGCAGTCGGATCTGGTCACGGGGTTCACTGCCTCGGACGCCGCCGGATACGGCATGCGCGTTCGGTTGGGCACGGCTGCAGAGCAGGTCAAGGGCCATGCCGACGAAGTCGCGGTCCGGATCGTGCTGCAGGAGGCCGACGTCGAGCGGCTGCTGGAGCGGCTCCGCACAACGTTCACAGGAACAAAACTCGTCTATTGGGTCGTCCCCGTCACGACGTTCGGCATCATCGACTGATCACGGCCGGACGTCCGGGGACTGCTTGGGGCGGTCGAACGGGACGGTCGATTCAAGACCTGCAGCATCAGGCTTGAATCGAGCCGTTCCGACAGAAATGCCGCCCTGGCGCCGGCGTCAGTGCTCGCTCTCGAGCCCGCCGACGTGCTTCTGAGTGTAGAGTTCGAGACCGATACGGCCGATCAGATCGAGCTGGGTTTCGAGGAAGTCGATGTGATGCTCCTCGTCCTTCATCAGTCGCTCGAACAGATCCCGCGACACGTAGTCCTTGACGCCGTGGCAGTAGGTTGCGGCCTCTTGATACAGCGTCCGCGCCGCGATCTCGGCAGCGAGATCGCACTCGATGATCTCCTTGACGTTCTGGCCGATGCGCAAGGGATCGAGCACCTGCATGTTCGGGAAGCCGTCGAGGAACAGGATGCGATCGGTGAACTTGTCGGCGTGCTCCATCTCCTCGATGGATTCCTTGCGCCAGACCTTGGCCATCTCCAGAAGGCCCCAGTTGTTCAACAGGCGATAGTGCAGCCAATATTGGTTGATGGCAGTCAGCTCGCTGCGCAATCCCTTGTTGAGATATTCGATGACCTTGGGGTCGCCCTGCATAGATAAGCTCCGAAAAAGTTAGAGGCCGCAGGCGCTCAATAACAGGTTCGAAGTGCGGAGACGACCCCGTTCATGTGCATTTTTGGGGCGGAAACAGGCGAGATTGGAGGCAAACGCTGTTCAGCAGGCCGCCAGCGCAAACCGGCTTTGCAGGTCATCCTCGACCGCCTGGACGGACGCGTGACCATGGGCATGGGCGTGCTTGCAGCCAGCCTGGCACGCACGCGCGCAGGGGCCCAGCGCCTCGTCGATGATGGTCTTGATGGTGCGCGCGCAGCGACCGCATTCCGCGCTGCAACCGAGGCAGCCGTAGACCTGCTTGGGGCTCCGCGGCAATTCGTCCGCAGATGTCACCGCCTTGCGGATGTCGTGATCACTGATGACGTTGCAGGAACAAACAATCATAAGAAACCGGCCAATCGTCCTTGGTCCGCTATCGATAGTCATCCGCCCCTGCCCGCGCAAAGGGAAAACCGGGCTTTTGAAGCTATTCCAATCTCGTAGCTTGACTAGAACGGATCTAACTACGTGACCTTGCTGCAAATCAAACTGGCCGGCCGACCGGCTCACTCAATCGCCGCCGCCTCCATCGCCACCGCCGCCATCCCCGCCACTGTCGCCTCCGCCGTCGATCGGGTTTCCCATGACGTCGGTTGTGGTATTTGAAAACCAACTCGCGAGATTGAATCCGTGGCTGCCGCTCGAGGAACCGCCAGCGTCGATGCCATTGCCATCTGATGACCAGCGGCGGGCACCCGGCCGGCGGTCATTCAGCACCAGCAACACATAGCTCACGGCTGAGGTCAGCCCGATCGCCACGGCAATGGTCATCGTTGTGATCATGAAACCGGCCCGATTTTTGTGCAACGCAGCATTGAACGCATCCTGCAGATGGGCCGTCCAATGGAGCGCGCCCGTTCATTGATCATTCAAGCGGGATATGGGAACCTGTGGCATCGACCGATGCGCCATCTGCCGACCTGAACTGAGAAAGGTGAGGTCATGAAGAAGACTGTTGCGGCCCTGGCCGCCCTCGCGACCCTCTCGACCGCCGCGCTGGCCCCTGCTCCGGCGGAAGCGCGCAATGGTCGTGTTGCCGCAGGTGTCGCGGCCGGACTGCTCGGCGGCGCGCTCATTGGCGGCGCCATCGCCGCGGGCAGCAATCCCTATTACTACGGTCCCGGCTACTCCTACTCGCCCGGATACGCCTATGGACCCGGCTATTCCTATTATGGTGGGCCGGCCTATGTCTCCGATCCCGGCTACGCCTGCTATTGGCAGCGCCAGCGCTTCTGGGACGGTTATGGCTGGCGGATTCGCCGCGTGCGCGTCTGCGAGTGATCGTTCACCTTCATTAAATCCATGACCTTGCACCGGAATGTCGGATTGGGCGGCTGACCTGGCCAGAAAAAGCCGCTTTTCGGTCGCATGGGGTCTTGGAGGGTTTACGAAGGGTTGACGGATTGTCGTGTTTTCTAAGCGACGCTGACACCCCTTAATCGAGCGTAAAACAATCACCCACCCGGCGCCTCCAGGGGCGCTTCTCCAGGAGATCTTGGAACATGAAGAAGATCCTGACCGCGGTGCTTGCGGTTGCGACAATCGCCGGTTCGCTGAGCGTGACCGCACCGGCCGCAAAGGCCGGCGACGTTGGCGCCGGTGTGGCTGCCGGCCTGATCGGCGGCGCCCTGATCGGCGGCGCGATCGCGTCGAGCCGTCCCGCCTATGGCGGCCCGGTCTATGTCGAAGCCCCCCCGCCGGGCCCGCCGCCGTGCGTGTGGCGCCGTGAGCGCTATTGGGACGGCTATGGCTGGGTGTCCCGCCCGGTTCGCGTCTGCTACTGATCCCGACCACGCATCTCGATGCGGCAAGCCCGGCCTTATGGCCGGGCTTTTTGCTGTCGTCGTGCTCTCGACGGGATCGCCGCCTCAGCGCGCGGCATTGATCGCCTGCAGCACGGCCTCGCTGGGCCAGCAGTCGACCTTCAAGCCAGCCTTCTTCTGGAACACGCCAAGCGCGGCGCGGGTCTGCATGCCGGCCTTGCCGTCCAGCTTGTCGCCGTACAGACCCAGCCGCGTCAGGCCCTTCTGCATCGCCTCGACGTCTTTGCTCCGGAGCTGCCTCGACGCCGACCATGGCGTCGCGAACGAGGCCGGGCTGGTCATGCGGTCCGCAAGGTGACCGACGAACAGCACATAGAGGTCGGAGAAATTGTATTCCTTGATCACGAAGTAGTTCGCCGTCGTCAGGAACGCCGGGCCGTAGATGCCTTCCGGCTGCAGCAGGGAGGCCTGTTGCTGCTGCTCGGCTGCGCTGAGCCGCAGGCCCCGCACCGGGACGAAGCCGGCGCGCAGCCATTCGCCGATCGGCTTCTTGACCTCGGGAACGCCCAGCGCGCAGTCGACATTGGCCGGCGGCTTGACCTCATAGGCCCAGCGCACGCCGCGCTGCCATCCCTTGTTGGCGAGCTGCTGCGCGGCCGAGCCCAGCGCATCCGGCACCGAACGCCAGAGATCGACCTTGCCGTCGCCATCAAGGTCGACACCGTGCTTGTAGTATTCCGACGGCAGGAACTGGGTCAGGCCGACCGCGCCGCCCCAGGACGCCCGAAGGTCGCGGCGCGCCACGACGCCGTCGCTCAGCATCTTCAGCGCCATGATGAACTCGGTGCGGTACTGGTCCTTGCGCCGCCCGACATAGGCCTGCGTCGCCAGCACGCGCAGCGCGTCATAGGGCAGCGCGTAGCGGCCGAAATCGGTCTCACGGCCCCAGATAGCGAGCACGACCGGGCCGGGAACGCCGAAGCGGCGTTCGATCTCGGCGAGCGCTGGACGATATTGCTGGATCAGCTTCTGGCCGTGAGCGGCCAGCCTCGCGATCGAGGCTTCCTTGATGTAGTCGGCCGGCACCTGCACGAACTCGGCCTGGGCGGGGGCGCCTGTTGCAGGACGGCCAGGCAACAGGAGGTCGGGGAGCTTGTAGTCGGGCTCCAGCCCGCGCGTCTCGGTCTCGAACGTTGCGCGGGAGACACCCTGCTCCTTGGCTTCAGGCCAGAGCGAGGCGACGAACTGGGTAAAGGCGGCGTCGGCGGCGACCGCTGGGCCTGCATGACAGAGGACAGTGAACAGGCACACGAAGAGACAATGACGGAGCAGACGCGGCACCGTGTCAGGCATCCTGAAGGCCAAGACGCCGTTCGATATGCTCGATCCTCATGTCCATCCGGTCCAGCCGATTGGACATGCTGGCGTACTGGTTCTCAAGGTTCCCAATCCGCTGCTTCAACTCGCGAATATCATCGCGCACATGGTCGAGAGCGCCGCGGATGTGGCGCAAATGCTCCAGCACGAGGTTCTCGACGTCTGTCATCCCTTGAGCCTAGCACGTCCGGCGATCCATGTGAACGCCGGGTCGATAGCCCCTTTCGCTCAATGTCCCGATGCCTGCTTCGCGTCCTCGATCGCGGCATTCGACAGTTTGTCGACCATGGCAATGCCGATCGCCGACAGGATGAACACCGTGTGGATGATCGTCTGCCACATCACACCGGTCTCGGTGTAGGTCGACTTGCCCGATGAGAGCGCGCCGGCCTCGATGAAGGTGCGCAGCAGATGGATCGAGGAGATGCCGATGATGGCCATCGCCAGCTTGATCTTCAGCACGCTGGCATTGACGTGGCTCAGCCATTCGGGCTCGTCGGGATGGCCCTGCAGGTTGAGCCGCGACACGAAGGTCTCATAGCCGCCCACGATCACCATCACCAGCAGGTTCGAGATCATGACGACGTCGATCAGGCCGAGCACGGCCAGCATGATCTGCTGCTCGGAGAAGTCGAAGGCGTGCGCGAACAGGTGCCAGAGCTCCTTGAGGAACAGCACGACATAGACGCCCTGCGCGATGATCAGCCCGACATAGAGCGGCAGCTGCAGCCAGCGCGAGCCAAAGATCAGCATCGGAATGGGGCGCAGCGCTGCACCCTTCGAGGACAGGGTTGCGTCGGGAGATGACATGATGGGATTCTCGTGACCGGATTCGATTGCGGAACCCACCATCTACGCAATCATGTCGCACATGGAAGCGACAACTGGCCGCAGCCAGGGCGCGGCGCTTTGTCCCGCAAGGGAGACCGCGCCGCGCAAGGCCGCGTCCGTCAGCGCGTCAGCTTCTTGTACTTGACCCGGTGCGGGATCACGCTGTCCTGGCCGAGCCGGCGCATCTTGTCCTTCTCGTAGTCCTGGAAGTTGCCTTCGAACCATTCGACATGGCTGTCGCCCTCGAAAGCTAGCATGTGGGTCGCGATACGATCGAGGAACCAGCGATCATGGCTGATGATGACGGCGCAGCCCGCGAAATCCTCCAGCGCCTCTTCGAGCGCACGCAGCGTGTCGACGTCGAGATCGTTGGTCGGCTCGTCGAGCAGCAGCACGTTGGAGCCGGACTTCAGCATCTTGGCAAGATGGACGCGGTTGCGCTCACCGCCGGAGAGCGCGCCGACCTTCTTCTGCTGATCCGCGCCCTTGAAGTTGAACGACGAGCAGTAGCCGCGCGAGTTCACTTCCTTCTTGCCGAGCAAAATCAGCTCGTTACCGCCGGAGATCTCCTCCCACACGGTCTTGTTGCCGTCCAGCGCATCGCGCGACTGATCGACATAGCCGAGATGCACGGTCTCGCCGACGGTGATGGTGCCGGCGTCCGGCTTCTCCTGGCCGGTGATCATGCGGAACAGCGTGGTCTTGCCGGCGCCGTTCGGACCGATCACGCCGACGATGCCGCCCGGGGGCAGCTTGAAAGTGAGGTTGTCGATCAGCAGGCGATCGCCGAAGCTCTTCGACAGACCTTCGAAATCGACGACGTTCTGCCCCAGGCGCTCGGCGACCGGGATGATGATCTGCGCGGTCTGGGTCTGCTTCTCGCTCGCCTTTTTGAGCAGTTCCTCATAGCGCTGGTAGCGCGCCTTGGACTTGGCCTGGCGGGCCTTCGGCGAGGCCGCGATCCATTCCTGCTCGCGCGACAGCGTGCGCTGATGCGCGGCGTCCTCGCGGCCTTCCTGCTCCAGCCGCTTCTGCTTCTGCTGCAACCAGGACGAATAGTTGCCCTCGTAAGGGATGCCGCGGCCGCGATCGAGCTCCAGGATCCAGCTGGTGACGTTGTCGAGGAAGTAGCGGTCATGGGTGACGATCAGGATCGCGCCGGGATAGTTGCGCAGATGGCCTTCGAGCCAGGACACCGACTCGGCGTCGAGATGGTTGGTCGGCTCGTCCAGCAGCAGCAGCTCGGGCTGGTCGAGCAGCAGCTTGCACAGCGCGACACGGCGGCGTTCGCCGCCGGAGAGCTTGGCAACGTCGGCATCGTCGGGCGGACAGCGCAGCGCATCCATCGCCTGGTCGACCTTGCTGTCGAGATCCCACAGGCCCTGCGCCTCGATCTCGTCCTGCAGCTTGGTCATCTCGTCGGCGGTTTCCTCGGAATAGTTCATCGCCAGTTCGTTGTAGCGATCGAGGATCGCCTTCTGCTTGGCGACGCCGAGCATGACGTTCTCGCGCACCGTGAGCTTGGGATCGAGCTGCGGCTCCTGCTCGAGATAGCCGACGCGGGCGCCCTCGGCGACCCAGGCCTCGCCGGTGTAGTCCCTGTCGAGGCCTGCCATGATCTTGAGCAGGGTCGACTTGCCCGAGCCGTTGACGCCGAGCACGCCGATCTTGGCGTCCGGGTAGAACGACAGATGAATGTTATCGAGCACCTTGCGGGTCGGATAGGTCTTGGACAGACCCTGCATGAAGTAGACGAACTGGCGCGCCATCGCGTGTCCCTCGAAACCTGCCGGAATTTTTCGGAAAATGGTTGCCGCTGATGTAGCGGCGCGGTCACCAAAGGGCAACCGGCGAGCCCGTCCCGGCTGGAACAAATGCCGGGAGAAGCCCGGTCGCGCCGTCCAAGCCCGGTCGGCCCACCTTACGGACGATTACGGATCGCGCACGATGTGTGCGGCCGATCACGACAATTGCAACCATCTTTTAATTAATTCGGCGGGACACTCGGTTTCGGCGCGCAAGAACCGCGCGCCCAAGCGGCGAAAAGCCGAGACGACAACAGCGAGAGCCCGTCATGGCAACCCTCACGTCAGCCTCCCCGTCCGCCGCAGCGGCAGAACGCCCGAATCGATCCGGTCTCCTCGACGAGGTCAGGAGCTTCTGGCGCGAATTCGTCACGCAGGCCTTCAACCCCTACCGGCCGGAACTGCACTACATGCGCGGCCCGGGACCGGCCTGGCGGGCCAAATACGGCAGCGACGCCGCGTTCCGTCTCAGGGCCGACCTCGACTGAACTTGAGGCTGAACTTGGGCCCTGGCCCGCTTGCGCCGCTGGCGCTTTGTGCGCAACGATGACATCCATTCGCTGAAGGCGACCTCGCGCGTCGCCATGGCCGCCCCGAATGGATCCGCCCCATGACGCAGCTGCGCTGTGCAATTCTCGACGACTATTACGACACGGCCCTCTCCCTGGCCGATTGGCCCCGACTGGCCGACAAGGTCGATGTCACGGCCTTCACCCATCCATTCGACGGCGAGGAAGCGGCCGCGAGCGCGCTGGCCGACATGGACATCATCTGCGCGATGCGTGAGCGGACACCGTTCCCACGCGCACTGATCGAACGGCTGCCAAGGCTCAAGCTGCTGATCACTTCCGGGATGCGCAACGCCGCCATCGACACGGAGGCCGCCAAGGCGCGCGGCATCATCGTCTGCGGCACGCAATACGGCCGTGATCCCACGGCGCCGCTGACCATGGGACTGATCCTGGAGCTGACCCGCAGGATCGGACAGGAAAATGCCCGCATGCACGCGGGGGCACCGTGGCAGGCGCTGGGCGGCGTGGAGATCGAGGGCCGGACGCTGGGCGTCATCGGCCTTGGCAAGCTCGGCACCAAGGTCGCAGGGCTCGCCAAGGCGTTCGGGATGAACGTCATCGCCTGGAGCCCCAACCTGACACCGGAGCGCTGCAAGGAAGCGGGCGTCGGCTACGCGACCAAGGACGAGTTGTTCGCGACCGCAGACATCATCACGGTCCATGTCGTGCTCAGCGACCGCTCGCGCGGCCTGGTCGGTGCCGCCGAGCTCGCCCGGATGAAACCGACCGCCTACCTCGTCAATACCTCGCGGGCACCGATCGTGGATGAGCCGGCGCTGCTGCAGGCTCTGCGTGAGAGGCGCATCGCCGGCGCCGGGCTCGACGTGTTTGCCGTCGAGCCGCTGCCGGTCGCGCATCCGCTGCGCGGGCTCGACAACGTCGTACTCACGCCGCATCTCGGCTACGTCACCGAGGAGAGCTTTCGCGCCCATTACGGCCAGATGGTGGACTGCATCGCCGCCTGGCTCGGCGGCGCCGAGTTGCCGCGGCGGCTGGCCTGAACGCAACGGCGGGCAAATCTCCAAAGCAAAACACCCTCCGCAGGGAGGGTGTTTCGCAATCGATCGAAGATGTTCAGCGAATGGTCACCGGCGGCGGCAGTGGCTGCATCGTGGTCGGCTGGCCGCCCGGCACAGTGGCCTGGGCCTGAACCGGAGCCTGCGACGGTGGCGCTGAGCCAGCCGCGGCGGCCATGTTCTTGGCCGAGCCCGGAGGCGCCCCGCCCGGCATCACGACCACGCGGGTGCCGACCTTGACGCGATCGAACAGGTCGGACACGTCGTCATTGAGCATGCCGATGCAGCCGGAAGAGACGAACTTGCCGATCGTCGACGGCTGGTTGGTGCCGTGGATGCGGTACACGGTCGAGCCGAGATACATGGCGCGGGCGCCGAGCGGATTGCCCGGGCCGCCGGCCATGAAGCGCGGCAGATAGGGCTGACGCTCGATCATCTCGCTCGGCGGATACCAGTCCGGCCACTCGGTCTTCTTGGTGATCTTCTGTACGCCGGTCCAGGTGAAGCCTTCGCGGCCGACACGGACGCCGTAGCGCATCGCCCGGCCGTTCCCGAGCACCAGGTAGAGATAGGTGTTGGGCGTGTCGACGACGATCGTTCCCGCCGGCTCCTTGGTGACGAAGTCGACTTCCTGGCGGCGCAGATTGGCTGGGAGCGGCGCCGGCGCAGCGTCCGGCTGCTCTTCCGGCGGCAGCGCGGCGACCGTCATCGGGCGGTCACCTGCGGGGGCCTGCGCGGTGCCCGGCACGGAGGACGCGCCCCCCACGACGCCGGGCGGACGCGGCGCGCCGGCATCGCCACCGGGCGCGGCATTGCCGTAGGTGGTGCCATAAGGCTGCTGCCTCGCGTCGGGGCGATCGGCATAGATCACGGCGGGCGGACCGGCCGGGCGGCCGTAACGCGGATCGTCCGGCGACATCACGGGGCCAGCGCCGTAGACCGGGGCGCCGGTCGGGCGGCCATAGCGCGGATCATCCGGAGACATCACCGGACCGGGCGGCGGCAGCGCAGCCGAGTTGCCCGGCGCATCCTCGTCGTCGAGCGCGTCGAAATCCGGCCCCTGGCCGCGCGGGTCAGCGGGGTAAGGCGTGGCCTGGGGCGAATACGCACCAGGCGCCGTCTGATAGACCTGCTGTGCCTCGGCAAAGGAGGTCGCCGCCACGCCCGCTGCCGCGACCGCGCAAACCGTCAGGATTTGTCTGATCATCATCGCCCTTGCAGTATCCCCAAGCCGCCGATTGGGACCTTTGCGTTGCCAGATGGCCGAAGATAGCGGCGCATTCAAGACAAATCGGGCCAGTGCGGTCCCATTTCGGCAATTTGTGATCATGTCTCCGTCGTTGCACGGAAGTCTCACGCTCCCGAAAAAGTGCAACACAGCCGCCGCAAGCCGCATCAATGCCGCGATTTGCCGAGCGAGCCGGAACGCTTGCGGTATTCTGACTTCAGCCTGATTCGTGATGCGCGGCAGAAGCCGGCTCCGTCGCGAACGCGGCCATTCCCTGTGATCACCGCGTTCCCTAATGGCTCGAAGGTCTCGGCAGTCCCGCTGCCGAGGCGAGAGTTCCCGTCAATGCTTCCCGGCTTTCGTTTTCTGGTCGCCGCGATCGTCTGTTCAATCTCTCTCACCATCTTCGGCATGGGCGCTGCTGCCCTGTTGCGCGCCGCCCATGAGCAGTTCGCCAGCAACTCGTCGTGGCGCTCGACTCAGGCCTCGGGATTCACGACGTTTCTGCCTCCGGCCGAACCGGCGCCGGTTCTGGCCGTGCTGCGGGTCGAGCCGAGTCCGCCCCCGCCGCTGACGCCGCCGGTCGTTGCCGATGTCACCGCGGCCGCGCCCGTCGACCAGCCCAGCGCGCCGCCGGCCGCGGCACCGGCGCCTGAGACGATTGACGCCACGCCGGTCGCCGAGGCGCCTGCATTGCCGACCCCGTCGCTGCCCGCGGAAACGGTCGATACCACCAAGATCCCCGCGCTGCCGAGCATGGTCGCCGTGAGCGATGATCGCGGCGAAAACGCAAAGCTGGAGCGTGGGATTGCGGACCCGGTTGCTGCGGCCATTGCCCCCCTCGACAAGGCGGCCGACAAGCCGACAGTGGACACCCCTTCGAGCGCTGCCGCGAGCCCCACCATGTCGCCAGCCCCGAGCGCAACGATCGTGGCCGCCGCGCCGCCGCCCGCCCCTCAAATCCTGGCCAGCGCAGATCCGACGATGGCGACGGCGACGCCGCCGTCATCCCCCCCGGCGCCTTCGGCAGCCGTGCTCGATCCCATCGCCGCCAAGCTCGCGGCCCTGGCTGAACAGCCGCTCCATCAGGACCGGCCCGCCGCCAGCGAGCATCGCGCCTCGGTGAAGGTGGCGAGCGTGCAGCTGCGCCGGAGCGTCCTGAAGAAGCGTCAGGCTCGCGAGAAGCAGCTCGCGGCGAAGCGCGCGAAGCAGCGGCGCTACGCACAGCGGGCGCGGGCCGCACGCCAGGCTGCGAGCGAGCAACAGCAACCGCAGGCCTTCCCCGATCCATTCGGACAGCAGCCATTTGGTCAGCCCCAGGCCGTGGGCCAGCAGGCGGCCGGGCCGCGCACGCGGTAGGAGAAGGCGCGGATCAGGCCGGCCCGGTCGCAACCGGCGGGCCGTTCTCGACACCCCATTCCGACCAGGAGCCGTCATAGAGCGCGGTGTCGCGGGTGCCGAGGCGATACAGCGCCAGCGTCAAGACGGCCGCCGATACGCCGGAGCCGCAGGAGGTCACGATCGGCTTCGCGAGATCAACTCCGGCCGCGCTGAATGCCTTGCGCAGATCCTCGAGCGGCTTCATCACGCCGGTCGCGGCGTCGAACAGCTCCGCATAAGGCAGATTGCGGCTGCCGGGAATGTGGCCGGACCGCAGGCCGGGCCTGGGCTCGGCCACCTCGCCTGCGAAACGCGGCGCCTGGCGGGCATCGATCACCTGCTCGGCGCCGCCAACGAGATTGGCAACCATCTGCTCGATCTTGCGCACCCGCGCGGCGTCGAATCGCGCGCTGAAGCTGCCTGGCGCCGGCGTCACCTGGCCGCTGTCGACCGGGCGTCCCTCGGCGATCCACTTCTTCAGACCACCGTCAAGAACGCGCACGTCGGCGTGGCCGAACGACAGGAACATCCACCACGCGCGCGGGGCTGCGATCCAGCCACCGGAATCATAGACCACCACCGTATCGCCGTTGCTGACGCCGAGCCGGCCTGCATCGCGGCCGAACTGCTCCGCGCTCGGATACATGTGCGGCAGCGGGTTGGAGTGGTCCGAGACCTCATCGACATCGAAAAACGCTGCGCCGGGAATGTGCGCCTTGAGATAGTCGTCCTTCGGCAGCGGCAGCACGCCGGGCATCTTGAAGGTCGCGTCGAGCACCCTGACCTTGGGATCGCCGAGATGAGCGGCGAGCCAGTCGGTGGAGACGAGCGGGTCGTCAGCGTTGGTCATCTGCGAAAACTCCAAGCATCACATTCAGGCGTCATCGCCGGACCTGATCCGGCGATCCACCTTGTCGAAGCGATGGACACGCGGGTCAAGCCCGCCTGTGACGAACAAGTCTCAATCCTTCTTCTTCGGCGCCCACGCCTCGACCGGGCCGCCGGCCTCGCGCCACGCCGCGAAGCCGCCGCCGATATGGGCCACCGGCTTCAGGCCCATGTCCTGCGCGGTCTTGGCCGCCAGCGCCGAGCGCAGGCCGCCGGCGCAGTGGAAGATGAAGGTCTTGTCCTGCTGAAAGACCGGCTTGGCGTAAGGGCTCTGCGGATCGATCCAGAACTCCAGCATGCCGCGGGTGCAGGAGAACGCGCCGGGGATCCTGCCCTCGCGCTCGATCTCGCGCGGATCGCGGATATCTACGATCACGACGTCGTCACGCTTGGCCGCCTCGATCGCGTCGGCCGCGGACAGCGTCTCGATTTCGGCATTGGCCTCGTCGATCAGCGCCTTGATGCCGCGGGTGATGGTCTGGGGCATGTCCTCGTCCTCGGTGTCGTTGTGCGGTCATTCCGGGGCAGCTTGCAGACCCAGCGAAAGGACGCGCGCGCCTTACCTCACCAGCTCCTTCATCGCCGCTTCCAGCCCCTCGATCGTGATCGGATACATGCGCTCGGAGAAGATGCGGCGGATCAGGGTGGTGGACTCGGAATAATCCCAGTGCTTCTGCGCCACCGGATTGAGCCACACCGCATGCGGATAGGTGCGGATGACGCGGTCGAGCCAGACCGATCCCGGCTCCTCGTTGACGTGCTCGACCGAGCCGCCGGGCACCATGATCTCGTAAGGCGACATCGAGGCGTCACCGACGAACACGACCTTGTAGTCGTGCGGATATTTGTGCAGCACGTCCCAGGTCGGCGTGCGGTCGGAAAAGCGCCGCTTGTTCTGCTTCCACACGCCCTCATAGAGGCAGTTGTGGAAGTAGAAATATTCCATGTGCTTGAATTCGCTTTTCGCGGCGGAGAATAGCTCCTCGACCTGGGCGACATGGGAATCCATCGAGCCGCCGATGTCGAAGAACACCAGCACCTTCACCGCATTGCGTCGCTCGGGCCGCATGTGGACGTCGAGATAGCCGTGGTTCGCGGTCTCGCGGATGGTGGTGTCGAGATCGAGTTCGTCAGGCGCGCCGGTACGGGCGAATTTGCGCAGGCGGCGCAGCGCCACCTTGATGTTGCGGATGCCGAGCTCGACATTGCCGTCGAGATCCTTGAACTCGCGGCGGTCCCACACCTTCACGGCGCGATTGTTGCGGTTCTTGTCCTGGCCGATCCGGACGCCTTCCGGGTTATAGCCATAGGCGCCGAACGGCGAGGTGCCGGCCGTGCCGATCCATTTGCTGCCACCCTGATGTCGCCCCTTCTGCTCCTCCAGGCGCTTCTTCAAGGTCTCCATGAGCTTGTCCCAGCCCATGGCCTCGATCTCTTTCTTTTCCTCCTCCGTGAGGTATTTCTCGGCCAGCTTCTTCAGCCATTCCTCGGGGATCTCGGCCTTCTCCATCGCGTCGAGTAGGTTCTCCAGCCCCTTGAACACGGTGCCAAACACCCGATCGAACTTGTCGAGATTGCGCTCGTCCTTCACCAGCGCCGTCCGCGACAGATAGTAGAAGTTCTCGACCGAATGCTCGGCGAGATCGGCGTCAACGGCCTCCATCAGCGTGAGATATTCACGTAAGGAGACCGGGACCTGCGCGTCGCGCAGTGCTGTGAAGAATTGCAGGAACATGCCCATTAGATCGCGCGGCCGGGAGGGCGCGTCAAGGGCCGCGCCCCGCGCGGCGGCCTGGACCGGCCGGCTTTTTGCTCTACAATCCCCGGGAACAACAGTGGAATGGGGGCTTTCATGGGTATCATTGCGGCACTGATCATCGGCGCGATCGCCGGATGGCTGGCCGGGCTGATCGTGCGCGGCGCCGGTTTTGGCCTGATCGGCAACATGGTCATTGGCATCATCGGCGCGCTGGTCGCGAGCTACGTGCTGCCGGCGCTGCACATTGCGCTCGCCAGCGGCACCTTAGGGGCCATCCTGGACGCCACGGTCGGCGCCGTCATCGTGCTCGTGATCCTTTCGCTGATCCGGCGCGCTTGATTATTTCTCCTTCCAATGGCAGCCATCATATCAAAGCCGCAACGGCCATTGCCGCTGCGTAGCCACTCAACACAAGTTCGACCGACAAGCGAGGCGCGATGAAATTTACCGGCACCCAGGACTACGTCGCCACCGACGACCTCAAAGTGGCCGTCAACGCGGCGATCGTGCTCGAGCGCCCGCTGCTGGTGAAGGGCGAGCCCGGCACCGGCAAGACCGTGCTGGCCGAAGAAGTCGCGAAAGCTGTCAACGCGCCGCTGCTTACCTGGCACATCAAGTCGACCACCAAGGCGCAGCAGGGCCTCTATGAATACGACGCCGTGTCGCGGCTGCGCGACAGCCAGCTCGGCGACAGCAGGGTCTCCGACATCAAGAACTACATCAAGCGCGGCAAGCTGTGGGAGGCCTTCACCGCGCCGCAGCGCCCGGTGCTGCTGATCGACGAGATCGACAAGGCCGACATCGAATTCCCGAACGACCTCCTGCTGGAGCTCGACCGGATGGAATTCCACGTCTACGAGACCAACGAGACCATCAAGGCCGCGCTGCGTCCGATCGTCATCATCACCTCCAACAACGAGAAGGAACTGCCGGATGCCTTCCTGCGCCGCTGCTTCTTCCACTACATCAAGTTCCCCGATGCCGACACGATGGGCCGCATCGTCGACGTCCACTTCCCGAACATCAAGAAGCGGATGGTCGAGGAGGCGCTGCGCATCTTCTTCGAGGTCCGCGACGTGCCCGGCCTGAAGAAGAAGCCCTCGACCTCGGAGCTGCTCGATTGGCTCAAGCTGCTGCTCAACGAGGACATCGGCCCCGAGCAGTTGCGCGAGCGCGATCCGCGCAAACTGATTCCGCCGCTGCATGGCGCGCTCTTGAAGAACGAGCAGGACGTGCACCTGTTCGAGCGGCTCGCCTTCCTCAGCCGGCGAGAAGTGTGAGTCCTCAGCCTCTCGTCTGGCGGGACTAGGCCGCGGGCGAGTCATTGTCTCGCCCCGGTCTCGACCATGCGTCCGAGCACGCCGATGATGCCTTCGACCGCGATCGGCTTCTCGCAGCGGAGGATGTTCGAGAACCGCCCGGGAATGATGGATTCGTCGTAGCCCGTGGTGAAGACGAAGGGGACGCCGCGTTCGATCAGCAGGTCAGCCACCGGGAACGCCATCTCGCCGCGCAGATTGACGTCGAGCACGGCGCCCTCGATCAGCCCCTCGCGCTCGATCAGCACGAGGGCATCCGCAACGGTTCCGACCGGTCCCAGAACCGTTGCGCCGGCCTCGCCGAGTTCGCAGCGCAGCTCATCGGCCAGCATGTATTCGTCCTCGATGATGAGGATATGACGATCACGCAGCGGGCGTTCAGGCATGGCCCTCGAGCTCCAGTGTGGCGAGTGAAACGGGGATCGAAATCGTGCAGCTGACACCGCCGGGGGCGAACTTATAGGAGGTCCTGGCGCTGAGCTGATAGGGCAAGGCCAGCTCGATCAGCTCGCGTCCCTGCCCCGTGCCGCCGGGCACGACGCCGGGAGGCGGCATGTCGACGCCGCTCTCGCGCCATTCGATGTGCAGCCAGGGTCTCTGGCCCGCGCCGGCGCGCTCGAGCGACCAGACCACTGCGAGCCGGCCCGAGGGCTGCGCCAGCGCGCCATATTTCACGGCGTTGGTGGCGAGCTCATGGATTGCCATTGCAAGCATCTGCACGGTCGACGACCGCAGCCTCACCCCCGCTGGACCGCCGAGCCTGACGCGCTCGGACGTTCCGGCAACCGCGGACAGTTCGCTGCGGATCAGATCGTCGAACGTGACCCGGTCGTGCTCCTTGAGGCGCGACAGCAGGCCCTGCACACGCGACAGCGTATCGAGCCGGTCACGAAAGCGGGCGCGGAAGTCGGTGAGATCGGCGCTCGCGCGGGCCGTCTTGTCGGCCATCGAACGAACGACGCCCAACAGGTTGCGGGTGCGATGCTGCAGCTCGGCCACCAGCACCGTCTGCCGCTCCTCCCACTCGCGCCGCTCGGTGACGTCGATCATCGCGCCCGTCATGCGGGTCGCCCGCCCGGCCTCGTCGTAGAAGAAGCGGCCGCGGCCATACAGCCAGCGCACGCTGCGATTAGGATGGATGACGCGAAACTCGCGCGCATAGTCCTCGCGCAGATCCATCGCCCGCCGCAGCGCCGCCTCGGTTTCGGCCCGGTCCTCTGGGTGAAGACGCGCCGTCCAGGCTTCGTAGCTCGGGGCCACTTCTCCAACGTCATAGCCTTCCATGCGGAAATGCTCGTCCGACCAATAGACCTCGCCGGTTGTGACGTTCCAGTCCCATAGACCCAGCCGCCCGACCTCGACCGCGCTGCGCAGCCGCTCCTCGCTCTTGCGCAATGCCTGTTCAGCCAGCTTCTGCTCGGTGATGTCGCGCGCTGCGCCGAACCATTCGAGGACGGTGCCATCGCCAGCCAGCATGGGAACGGCGCGCGAATGCGCCCAGCCAAGCGTGCCGTCGACCCTGATGACGCGGTGCTCCAACTCGAACACGCTCTTCGCCGCAATGGCCCTGCTGACGGCCGCCAGCACCTGCGGCTGGTCGTCGGGAGGGACGTACTTCGTTAGCCAGCGCTGGCTCGGGGTCATCGTATCAGCGATGAAATCCTTGCCCTGGAGATAGCGCATCTCGCTCCAGTCCGGGCTCATGCAATAGACGACGTCGAAGCTCGCGGTCACGAAGGCGCGGAAACGCTCCTCGCTGGCGCGCAGACGCTCCATCGCGTCGGCGCCCTGCAGGACGTCGGCCCGGGGCTCGAGCATCTGCGTGTCCGCGCGGACGGCGTCCGAATGCTCATTCACTCGCTGCCCCTTTTTTTGCATCGTATCGTCAAACGTAAGGTTGCGCCAAGCACCGCGACTTCCTTGTCGACAAGCGGCTTCGGTGGAACCGGCGGCAGTCTCGAAGTTCCATATTGCGGGAAATCATCCACAGCCGATCCTGAACACGGGACAAACGGGCAGGAATGCTCGACGCGACGGCCTCGGCTTGTTAAGCGGCCGGCTCTGCGACAGGCGCGTATGAGTCGGGGCACATGACGGTTGCAATCGAGATGGGGCAGACGGCGGCGGGATCGCCTGCGGCCCTGGACCTCGAAGAACTCCTGGCGACCCGCCTCCTCGTGCAGGGCAATTCCGGCTCCGGCAAATCGCATCTGCTGCGCCGGCTGCTGGAGCAGAGCGCGCCCTGGGTGCAGCAGACGATCATCGATCCCGAGGGCGATTTCGTCACCTTGGCGGAGCGATTCGGCCATCTCGTCATCGCGGCCGAGGACCACACCGAGCGCGCACTGCAGGTCGCCGGCGAGCGGGCGCGGATCCATCGCGTCTCCACGGTGCTCAACCTCGAGGGCCTCGACGCCGAGAACCAGATGCGGCGCGCGGCCGCCTTCCTCAACGGCCTGTTCGAAATCTCGCGCGACCACTGGTATCCGATGCTGGTCGTGGTCGACGAAGCCCAGCTGTTCGCTCCCGCCGTGGCCGGCGAAGTGTCCGACGAGGCGCGCAAGGCCTCGCTCGGTGCGATGACCAACCTGATGTGCCGCGGCCGCAAACGCGGGCTGGCGGGGGTGATCGCGACGCAGCGGCTGGCGAAGCTTGCCAAGAACGTCGCGGCCGAGGCCTCGAACTTTCTCATGGGCCGCACCTTCCTCGACATCGACATGGCCCGCGCCGCCGACCTGCTCGGCATGGAGCGACGCCAGGCCGAGGCGTTTCGCGACCTCGAGCGCGGCCAGTTCATGGCGCTCGGACCGGCGCTGTCGCGCCGGCCGCTCGGCTTGCGCATCGGCCCGACCGACACCAAGCCGCGCAATGCGACGCCGCGGCTGACGCCGCTGCCGGAGGCCTCGCTCGAGGACGCCCGCGCGGTGATCCTCGCCGCGCCGCCGCCCGAGACCACCGCGCGGCCGCAGCGCAAGCCGCAGCCCGAGCTGCTCGACCAGCTGATCGCGGCGAAATCCGCCGCGCTCGAGCTGCGCCCCGAGCCGCCGCCTCCGGAGGTCAGCGAGGAGGAACTCGCCGAGCGCCGCGCCCGCGTCGAGCGGGTGCTGCGCGCGGTGCTGGCCGAGCCCGACGCCGGCTTCCGCGCCGTCGGCGTGCTCTACCAGGAGTTCGTCGTCCGCTGCCGCATCGAGGGGCTCGGCACGGCCGTACCCGATCTCAACGACTTCCGCCGCATGCTGACCCGCGCCCGCGCCGGCCTCGGCGGCGACGCAGCCTCCGACGACGCCGGCTGGCAGGACGTCAGCTTGCGCGCCTCGCTGCTGCCGGAGGACATGCAGGGCGTGTTCATGATGATCGCCCGCGCCGCCAAGGATGGCCGTCCCTGCCCGAGCGATGCCGCCATCGCCCGCGCCTATGGCTCGCATTCGCTGCGCCGGGCGCAGCGGCTGCTGACCTATATCGAGGACCAGGGGCTGATCGTCTGCCAGCTCGACGGCACCGGGCGACGCATCATCACCCTGGTCGAGCTCGCCTGGGCCACCGCCCCCGGCGATCCCAATGCGGATGACACGTCGAACGAACAAGGTCTCGTTGCATCCTCGTCGTAAGGATGCGCCCGGATCGCTCCGGACGCATCGTGTTTTTGTCCGCGATCAGGTCGCGGCAATCCTGCCCATCGCCGGATCGCTGATGCTCGGCCGGCCGTTCTCGACATGGCCTGCGAACTGCCAGTTGAAGCCGGCATCGGTATCAGCGGTCACGGCGAGGTCGTACCAGCCGTGGGTCTGCTGCAGACGGGCCTGTGTCTCCAGCCGCTGGCCACGCTGCAGGCGATGCCGCTCGCTGCGTCCCGTATAGTTGTCGGTCAGCGTCACGATGCAGGTCGCACCCTTGTTGGTCAGCGCGATCGCGAGGCTGCGCGTGTCGTCGCCGCCGTCCCAATCGCAGACGTGGACGGTATCGACGTCGATCAGCGCGGCTGTCGTGGCGACGCCGCCCTTGAAGTGGCGGAAGAAGCCGTTCGGCCCGTACACCGACAGATCATACTGGCCGGCGCTGGCGGCGAGGTCCCACACGCCGGTCAGCGACTTGCCGGCCTCGACCGTGTAGCTCCACGGGCCGGTCGCGGTGTTGCCGGAGCGAACGTGGAAGCAGACGCCGGCCCGGCCAGGATTCACGAAGCGGATCGAGAACGTCTTCTGCGCCGCGTCGGCATCGCCATCGACCCGGAGATCGTAGGGCAGCGCGCGCGCCGGACGGATGCCCGGCTCCTGCGGCGGCAGGACCTGCTTGGCCGGCGGCACCGGGTGATAGTCGTCGAAGCGGGCGCCGGAGGTGATGTCCGCCACCGGCGGCTTGTAGCCGACCGTGCTCGGGAGCGGCGCCATGCCTTCGTTGGGCGATGCAAAGTTGAACGCCGAGGTGAGATCGCCGCACACCGCGCGCCGCCACGCCGGGATGTTGGTCTCGAACAGATCGGGCGCCTTGTGATGGAAGCGCCGCTCGATGAAGCGGATCACCGAGGTGTGGTCGAAGACCTCAGAGCAGACGTAGCCGCCGCGCGACCATGGCGACACCACCATCATCGGCACGCGCACGCCGAGCCCATAGGGACCGGCGAGATGATTCGCGTCACCGGCGAACAAATCGGTGCTGACATCGACGGTCGACTGTCCCCAAGACTGCGACATCGCCGGATACGGACCGACGACGTGATCGAAGAAGCCGCCGCCCTCGTCGTAGTTGATGAGCAGCGCCGTCTTGCTCCACAGCTCCGGATTCGACGTCAGGATGTCGAGCACCTTGGAGATGTACCAGGCGCCTGGCCCCGGCAGCCAGTTCGGATGCTCGCTGAACGCTTCCGGAGCTGCGATCCACGACACCTGCGGCAGCGTGCCGTTGCGGACGTCGTTGCGCAGCCCGTCGAACAGGTTCTCGAATGTGCCGCCATTGGCGATGTTGCTGCCGCGCAGCGCCTTTTCATACAGCGGGCTGCCGGCTTGCGCATTCTGGTACTGGTGAAAGTACAGCAGCGAGTTGTCGCCGTAATTGCCGATCCAGGGATTTTCGGTCCACCCCCAGAAGCCGGCCGCGGTCAGTCCGACGCCGATGTCCTGATAGACCTTCCAGGAGATGCCGGCCTTCTCCAGCCGCTCCGGGAACGTGGTCCAATCGTAGCCGGCCTCGGCATTGGTGATGACCGGGCCGCCGTTCTTGCCGTCATTGCCGTCCCAGCCGGTCCACAGATAATAGCGGTTGGGATCGGTCGGTCCCATCACCGAGCAGAAATACTGATCGCACACCGTGAACGCATCAGCCAGCGCGTAGTGCCAGGGCAGATCCTGCCGGTTCATGCAGGTCATCGTCGTGGTGCCCTTGTTGGCGATCCACTTGTCGTAATGGCCGTTGTTCCAGGCCTTCTGGCCATCGTTCCAGCCATGGGCTACGTCCTCGACATAGACCGAGCCGGCATTGTCGACGCGGAACGGCATCACCGAGCCCGTGCCGCTCGGCTGCTGCCATACCGGATTGCCGTTCGGCAGCTTGACGGCGCGCGGATCGTTGAAGCCGCGCACGCCGCGCATGGCGCCGAAATAATGATCGAAGGCGCGGTTCTCCTGCATCAGCACCACGATGTGCTTGACGTCCTCGATGCTGCCGTGGCGGTTGAACGCCGGAATCGCATGCGCGCGCTCGATGCTCTGGCCCAGCGCCGCAGTGGCCGCCGAGGCTCCGAGCAGCCGCAGGAACTCGCGCCGGTTGTGCGCGATCGGGTTCGACATCTCGTTCACTCCCCTGGTGATGACGATGTCGAGCGGCTTAGGTGGCAGCGTTAACAGCCGCGTGACCGGGCGGTTAAGGATGTGTGGCAAGGCTTTGACAACGGTCCTGGGAGCGGCCTTCGCTGGAAGAGCCATGGCCCTTGCGCCAGGGGCGAAAAGCTGAATGATCCTTTTGTTTTGAGGCGACGAGAGGCCGGGCTGGCCCCGGGGTCGGTGCGTTGCGTTGTTGAGGATGGTTTGCAAATGCCGACGTTGACGGTGCAAGCGGCGGGCCTGCCGGAGACGCCGGGTTGGTTCTGGCTGTATGCCGTGTCCAACGCACTCATCGCCTGCGCCTTCTTCACGATCTCCGCCGTCATCGCTCTGTACCTGTGGCGACGCTGGAGGGACGTCATGTTCCGCGGCGCCCTGGCCGCCCTCGGGGTCTTCGTGGCGCTGTTCGGCCTCACGCGTCTGCTCTCGATCCTCGATCCCGGGCTTTTGGACGCCAGGACGGAGAGCCTCGTCTATGCCCTGCTCGCCTTGATCTCGGTCGTGGTCATCGCGGCCATGATCAGGATGCTGCGCCAGATCCTGGTGCTGCCGACCCGGATCGTGCTGCAGAAGGCGTATGCGCAGCTCGAGGAGGAAATCCGGCAGCGCCGCGCCGCCGAGGCCATGGTCCAGCGATTCCAGGAGATCGAGGCCAACGAGGCGCAGGTCCGCCAGGCGCAGAAGATGGAGGCGATCGGGCAGTTGACCGGCGGCGTCGCGCACGACTTCAACAACATCCTGACCGTCATCACCGGGACGATCGAGATCCTCGCCGACGCGGTCAAGGACAAGCCGCAGCTCGCCGGCATCGCCAGCATGATCAGCGCCGCCGCCGAGCGCGGCGCCGACCTGACGCGGCACCTGCTCGCCTTCTCCCGCCGCCAGCCGCTGCAGCCGCGCGCGACCGACGTCAATGCTCTCGTCGTCGACGCCGGCCGCCTGCTGCGCCCGACGCTCGGCGAGCAGATCGAGATCGAATCGATGCTCGCTTACGACAGCGCGCCGGCGCTGATCGATCCGAGCCAGCTCTCGACCGCAATCCTCAATTTGGCACTCAACGCGCGCGATGCGATGCCCGACGGCGGCAAGCTCACGCTGGAGACCAAGAACGTCACGCTCGACGAGGACTATGCGCGGCTCAACCGCGAGGCCAAGCCGGGCAACTATGTCATGATCGCGGTGAGCGACACCGGCCAAGGCATTGCAGCCCAGTTGATCGACAAGGTGTTCGAGCCGTTCTTCACCACCAAGGACGTCGGCAAGGGCTCGGGCCTCGGGCTCAGCATGGTCTACGGCTTCGTCAAGCAGTCCAATGGCCACGTCAAGATCTACAGCGAGGAAGGCCACGGCACGACCGTGAAGCTCTATCTGCCGCGGGCCGCGAGCGCGCCGCAGCTGCCGGCCGCCGAGACCAGCCGCCCGGCCGTGGCGCGGGGCGACGAGACCATCCTGATCGTCGAGGACGATGCGCTGGTGCGCGACTACGTCGTCGCCCAGGTCCGCCGGCTCGGCTATCGCACCCTTGCCGCGAGCAATGCCGCCGAGGGCCTCGCACTGATCGACAGCCCCGAGCGCATCGACCTGCTGTTCACCGACGTCATCATCCCCGGCGGCAAGAACGGCCGCCAGCTCGCCATCGAGGCCGAGAAGCGCCGCCCCGGGCTGAAGGTGCTCTATACGTCGGGCTACACGGAGAACGCGATCGTGCATCACGGCCGTCTCGATGCCGACGTTCTGCTGCTCGCCAAGCCGTATGTCAGCGCGGATCTCGCGCGCATGATCCGGACCGCGCTGGAGGCGTGAGGCGGGCTGCGGCGCTCCGTGATTTGCCACGATGCGCGCCCCATTCTCACTGTCGTCCCGGCCTTGAGCCGGGACCCATACGCCGCGGCGGATGTGGCCGGGCGAGATGGATCGGCCATCGTGCCCCACACTGCTCCCTGGGGTTATGGGTCCCGGCTCAAGGCCGGGACGACACCGGAGGGTTCGGCTCGCACCTTCCATCCCGCCGCTCGATACAAATCATCGCCTTCCCGCGGCACATCGTGCCCGAGTGATACAGCGATCATGTCCCTCCTGAATCACGAGAGGGCGCGGGGAAGGCCGGGAGCCTGCCGCCCCCATGGCCCGCCTGCAGAAGAAAAATGCAGGCGGCAGTCACCACAGGTTCGGCCAGAACATCCCGGCCTTCCCCGCGCGATGGTGCTACGGTGTCCTTCGTGCTCTCCCTGGGGATCGGCGTTCTTGCCCCCATCGCCCGCGCGAGCCGTCACAGCTTCACTCGCGAACTTGACCTCAGCGTCGAGAGGCCAGGACCACACGACTTCGCCGTCCGCAACGCCTGCGCTCGTCTGGCACAGCCGTCACGTCCATCGCAGCCCGCCTCCACGTTCGTGACGACGCGTACGTCCCTCTGCACGAGGCGGGTTGCGCAGAGATAAGCACGAATTCCGAAAAACAGCAAGATCATTCTTTTTGCACGCAGAGGCACCGGTGACGCCCCGGCGCGCGAGCGGTGTCACCCCGCGAGGCGCTGCGGCTCCTCGGCGCCGTCGGGCCTGTATTCGAGGATGTCGCCCGGCTGGCAGCGCAGCACGTCGCAGATCTTCTCCAGCGTATCGAAGCGGACGCCGCGCACCTTGCCCGACTTCAGCAGCGAGACGTTCTGCTCGGTGATGCCGATGCGCTCGGCGAGCTCCCTGGAGCGCATCTTGCGCCGGGCCAGCATGATGTCGAGATTGACGATGATCGGCATGGGTCAAACGATCTTCTCAAACGATCTTCTCAAACGAACTTCTCAAACGATCCTGGCGTGGTCGTCGGCGAGCTCGGCTGCGGCCTTGAAGATCAGCGCGAGCGCGGTGACGAACAGGGAGAACAGGATGCGCAGCAGATCGCCGGGCACAATGGTCTGAAAGGTCAGCAAGGTCGAGAGCGGCAGCTGCACGTGGCTCGTCAGCACGAACAGGCCGATTTTCCGCACCATGACGTCGGCTGCGACCGCGGCCAGCCCGCTGACACCGACGCGACGCATCCAGATCGCCGCATCAGCCGCGAAGATCCGCCCCTGCAAATAGGTGCCGAACAGGCGCCAGATGCAAAAACCGACCGCGAGATCGGGAATCCAGACCACCAAGGTCAGAGCCAGAAACCATTCGACCTGCGTCGCCGACAGGCCGGACATGTCGGTCTTCAACGCGTAGCCGAGCGGGCCGATCAGGCCGGCGGGATCGATCGGCAGCCAACGCCACAGGAATGAACCAGGGACCCATACGCTCCAAACCGCCGCAGCGAGCTGGATCGACCGGCACAACCACTTGATCCGGCTGCGCAGCGCCGTCTGCGCAGCAGGGACGTCGTCGAAGGCGGCCTCCGCCGACATCGCGCTCATTGTGGGCTCCCGGTCACAGACCCGCGCCGAACGCGGCCGGCACGCTAGGCTTGCTTTACATTTTTATCGTAAAACGATAAGTTAATCCCGTCAATGAAGGAGCCACAGTTTGCACCAGCGCGCAAAAAAGCCACCAGCGCGGCGCAAGTTGCTACCTTCCGGCCTCGTGAGCGATGTCCTGCGTGAATCCATGTCGAAGCGTCCCATCACGGAGCCCGCTGCGGTGACCGACTGCAGCTTTCGTGGCCCCCGAACGGCGTACACGCCCTCGCCCCGCATGCGGTCCCGCACGATGAGCCACGCTGCGCTCGCCCTGTGTGTCATGCTGGCCGCCGGCGCGATGATGCCGTCGCCCGCCGCCGCGCAGAGCTTCACCTACAACACGCGCCCGCCGAAGGCGCCGTCGCCGCGCGTCGCCAACGACAACCAGATGCTGGTCCAGGCGACCACCGTCGAATACGACACCAACAATTCGCGCGTGTCGGCGGTCGGCAACGTGCAACTGTTCTACAACGGCACCTCGGTCGAGGCCGACCGGGTGATCTACGACCAGAAGACCAAGCGGCTGCATGCGGAAGGCAACATCCGCATGACCGATGCCGACGGCAAGATCACCTATGCCAACAGCCTCGACCTGGCGGACGACTATCGCGACGGCTTCGTCGATTCGCTGCGGGTCGAGACCGAGGACCAGACGCGGATGGCGGCAACCCGCGCCGACCGTTCCAAGGGCAACACCACGGTGTTCGAGAACGGCGTCTACACCGCCTGCGCGCCGTGCCGGGACGATCCGAAGAAGCCGCCGCTGTGGCAGGTCAAGGGTGCGCGCATCATCCACGACCAGACCGAGAAGATGCTGTATTTCGAGAACGCCCAGCTCGAAATGTTCGGCGTCCCGCTCGCCTACATCCCGTATTTCTCGACGCCCGATCCGACGGTCAAGCGCAAGAGCGGCTTCCTGATGCCGGGCTTCAGCCAGGCGACCGGCTACGGCGTCGGCGTCGACATTCCCTACTACTGGGCGATCGACGGGAGTTACGACGCGACCTTCACGCCGCGCCTCACCTCCAAACAGGGCGTGCTGCTGCAGACCGAGTTCCGCCAGCGCCTGGACGGTGGCAGCTATCAGGTGCGCCTGTACGGCATCGACCAGCTCGATCGCAACGCCTTCGCCGGCCAGCCCGGCGATCGCGAGCTCCGCGGCGGCATCGATACCAAGGGCCAGTTCGCGCTGTCGGACAAATGGACGTTCGGCTGGGACGGCGTCCTGCTGTCCGACTACACGTTCCTGTCGGACTACCGGCTCGCCCAGTACCGCGATCCGTACAACGCGTTCATGACCCTGCCGACGGAGGCGATCTCGCAGCTGTATCTGACCGGGGTCGGCAGCCGCAGCTTCTTCGACCTCCGGGCGATGCACTATCTGAGCTTCTCGGGCAACCAGCAGACGGTGCCGGTCGTCTATCCGGTGCTCGATTATTCGAACGTGCTCGACACCGCCGTGCTCGGCGGCGAGTTCAGCTATAAGACGAATTTCGTCAATCTGAGCCGCGAGCAGGCGGCGTTCGATCCGATCACCACGACGGCCAGCACCACCGGCCTGTGCACCGCCCTGTCGGCCGATCCGGCGGCGCGTCTGCCGGCGCAGTGCCTGCTGCGCGCCACACCCGGCACCTACACGCGCCTGAGTGCGCAAGCGGAGTGGCGGCGCTCATACACCGATCCCCTGGGCCAGATCTGGACGCCGTTCGCGATCCTGCGTGCGGACGCGATCAACGCCAACGTGACGGCGCAGCCCGGCGTCGGCAACTTCCTGCCGACCGGCGACACCCAGGCGCTGCGGCTGATGCCCACCCTGGGCCTCGAATATCGCTACCCGTTCATCAACGTGCAGTCGTGGGGAACGACGACAATCGAACCGATCGCGCAGGTCATGGTGCGGCCGAACGAGGCCTCGGCCGGCCGGCTGCCGAACGAGGACGCCCAGAGCCTGGTGTTCGACGCCAGCAACCTGTTCAGCGTCGACAAGTTCTCCGGCTATGGCCGCGTCGAGGGCGGCGGCCGCGCCAATGTCGGCGTCCAGGCGAGCACGCAGTTCGACCGCGGCGGTACCGTCAGCGGGCTGTTCGGCCAGTCCACCCAGCTGTTCGGGCTGAACTCGTACGGCGTGCAGGACAGCAACAACACCGGCATCGGCTCCGGCCTCGACAAGACCGTCTCCGACTACGTGACGCGGGTAGATTACTCGCCGAACCGCACCTATACGCTCAGCATGCGCAGCCGGCTCGATCAGCAGAGCCTCAACGTCCAGCGCTTCGAAGCCGAGGGCAAGGTCAATTTCGACCGCTGGTCTGCCGCGCTGACCTACGGCAACTACGCCGCCCAGCCGGCGATCGGATATCTCGACCGGCGCGAGGGCCTGCTCGGCAACGGCTCGGTCAAGGTGGCGCAGAACTGGGTGGTGTCCGGCGGCGCGCGGTGGGATCTGGTGGCCAACAAGATGAACCAGTATCTCGTCGGCGCCGGCTATGTCGACGATTGCTTCACCCTGGCCGCGAGCTACGTCACCTCGTCCAACTACGCGGTTGCGGGTGCCGCGCCGCAGATCAACCAGACGGTCATGCTGACCCTGGGGCTGCGCACCATCGGCAACGTCTCGCTGCCCGTGCCGGTCAATTAGCGATCTCGGTGCCGCGTCGCATCCCACGCGACCGGCAGATTGAGCAGGCCGCGGAAGGCCCAGCCACCGATGCGGACCGGCGAGTCTTGCCGGAGCCGCAGACCCTGCAGCCGGGCGAACAGCGTCGGCAGCGCGACGTCGGCGATCATCGCGCGCGACGCCCAGGCGCCGGCGCAGAAATGCGGGCCGGCGCCGAAGGCGATGCTCTTTCCGACGTCGCGGCGGATGTCGAAGCGGTCGGGATCGGGGAAGTGGCTCTCGTCGCGATTGGCCGAGCCGAACATCAGGAACACCCGCTCCTCCGGCTCGAAGGCGACATCGCGGATGCTCCAGGGTTTTGCGATGCGCCGCGGCGACATGCCGATCGGCGAGATCCAGCGCGCATATTCCTCGAACACCTGCAGCCAGCGCACCTCGCCATTCATGGCGACGGCGAGTTGCTCCGGATGCGTCAGCAGCGCCCACACCGTGCCGGCGATCGCGTCGCGCGGCTCGTTCTGGCCGCCTGAAATGGCGAGCTTGATGTTGGCGCGGATGCTCTCCATCGGCATGCCCGAAGCGAGCATGACGCCGAGCAGGCTCTGATTGGGGGTCTTCTCCAGCACCGGCAGCATGTCGTCGATCGCGGCATCGATGCCCGATGTGGCGGCGTTGCAGCGCGCCTCGACCGCGGGGTCACCAGTGTAGTTGGCGATGCCGTCGATCATCGCCTGCGACCACGCGTTCATGTCCTCGAAGCGCATGCTGGTGAGGCCGGTGATCAGCTTCAGGCACTCGGCCGAGAACGGCAGCGCGAAGTCGCGGACGAGATCGACCTCGGCCGTGGGATCGAGCGCGTCGATCAGCCGGTCGGCATGGGACTGGAACTGCGCCAGCCAATTCAACCGCACGGCCCGCGGCGACACCGCGGGCGCGATCGCCTGACGCTCGGCCAGATGCGCCGCGCCGTCCTTGCGCATCATGTTGTGGCCCATCAGCCGGTTCATCAGCCCCTGCGGCTGATGCGAGCTGAACACCTCGATCTGCTTCTCGGACACGAAGATGTCGTCGCGCCGGCACAGCAAGGTGCTGCCGAGCTGCGGCACGAAGGCGATCGGCGCCTCTTTCCGCATCTGCGCCAGCGCCGGATAGGGATCGGCCCAGAACGCGGCCGTGTCGATGTCGAAATGCGGTGCGGTGCTCACGTCTGCTCCTCCCGAACGGGAGCGCAGCATAGGCCGGAGATGCCGAGACCGTCTGTCCCGGTGATGGGTGACAGACGGGATGCCGGCATCAGTTCAGCGGCTGCGGCGCCGTCATCAGCCGCAAGGCAATCGCGAAAAGCTCGTTCTGCGAGGCGATGCCGAGCTTCTCATAGGCGCGCTTGCGATAGGTGAACACGGAGTTCAAGGCAATGCCGAGATCGCCCGCGATCGCCTCCGAGCTGAAGCCTTCGAGGATGCGGCGGCAGACGTCCTTCTCGCGCGCGGTCAGCACCGACAGCGGGCCGCCGGCTGCGAACAGCACTGCGAGCTTGTCGGCCGGATCGATCGCCGCGCCACGCTCCTGGCCATGGCGCGCGACGATGGCGCCGATCAGCGGCGCCGCAGCCGTGATGCGCTGCCGCTCGTCCGGCGCAAAGCCGCCTTGAGCGGCCGTGCGATAGAAGTTCACATAGGTGCAGTGATCGCCGACCCAGATCGCGGTGGCCGCCTTGTCGACGATCGCCGAATCCTCGAAGAACAGCTTGCGATAGCCCTTCGGATACATGCGGCGCGCGAAGTTCGGCAGCAGGATGGGTCGCGCCTCCGCGCGCTGGCGGAAGATCATGTCCCGGTTCGGATCGGCGCTGTAAAAATGCTCCGAATAGGCGGCGCCGAGGTCAGGCCCGATCGCGATGTTGCCGGCGCTGAGCAGGCAGCGCGCCGAGCGCTGGCTTTCGAAGGTGAACACCATGCAATGGCCGACATCGGCGACCGTGCGTAACGTGTCGATCAGAACGTCGGGAAACGATGGCCGGCCGATAGCCAGCACCAAGGCGCTCACGGCGCCCGACGCATCGACACCGGGCCCGATGGCCGCCATGGTGGTCCTCCCCGGATGTTCTGTTTGTTCGAGCCTAGCAGCAACCCGCCCGGCCTGGAAGCGCCGCACGGCGTCACCAACCACGGGGACAGACGGGCGGCCGCGGCGCGGCTAACCTCCGCGGGTCGAAGTTCGGCCAGCCATGTGCCGGACACGCTGAATGGGGAGGAACCGCGATGAGAGCCGCGCTCACTGCGCTCGGGATGGCTGCCATGCTGGCGCTGGGCACGGCCGCCCAGGCCGACATCAAGGTCGGTATCGTGGTGTCGGCGACCGGGCCGGGCTCGGCGCTCGGGCAGCCGCAGATCAAGGCGGTCGCCGCGCTGCCGAAGGAGATCGGCGGCGAGAAGATCGTCTACATCGCGCTTGATGACGAATCCGACAGCGTCAAGGGGCTGCAGAATGCGCGACGCCTCGTCATCCAGGACGGCGTCGACGTCATCATCGGCTCGTCGCTGACGCCGGTGACCATGCCGATGCTCGACGTCGCGCTGGAAAGCCGGACGCCGCTGCTGTCGCTGGCGGCGTCGACCGCGATCGTGCAGCCGATGGACGACAAGCGCAAATGGGCGTTCAAGGTGGTGCCCAATGACGACATCATGGCCGCGGCGATGCTCAAATACATCTCCAAGACGGGCGTGAAGACGCTCGGCTTCATCGGCGTCTCCGACGGCTATGGCGAGGGCTACTATCAGGAGGTGACGAAGCTGGCGCCGAAACTTGGCATCACCGTCACCACCCACGAGGTCTATGCGCGCGGCGACACCAGCGTCACCGGCCAGGCGCTGAAGGTGATCGCGACCAATCCGGATGCGGTGTTCATCGCCTCGGCCGGCACGCCGGCGGTGCTGCCGCAGCAGGCGCTGCGCGAGCGCGGCTATGCCGGCAAGATCTTCCAGACTCATGGCGTGGCGACGCAGGAGTTCATCAAGCTCGGCAAGGAGAATGTCGAGGGCGCCATCTTCGCCGGCGAGGCCTTCTCGATCGCCGACGATCTCGCGCCCGAGGATCCATTCCGCCGCGCCAACGATGCCTTCGTGTCGGCCTACCAGGCCGCCAATGGCGACAAGCCGAACATTTTTGCCGCGCATCTCTGGGACACGGTGACGCTATTGAGAGGCGCGATCCCCGGCGCGCTGAAGGCGGCCAAGCCCGGCACGCCGGAGTTTCGCGCCGCGCTGCGCGACGAACTCGAGCGCGGCAAGGACGTCTATCTCAACAACGGCCTCTCCACCATGAGCCCGACCGACCACAACGGCTACGACGAGCGCTCGGCGTTTTTGATCAAGGTCGAGGGCGGGAGATTCCGGCTGGTGAAGTAGTCAGGCTCTTGATCGGAAGTGCAGCCGCTGTCTGCCACACCGGCGGTGAGCTCCCCTCCCCCTTGCGGGGAGGGGTCGGGGGTGGGGGTCCACGAATCCGACTTTCAATGATGTGCGATCGCGTGCGCGCGAGACATTCAACTCCTCGATGGACGACTCGATGCCCAAGCACCAAATCAAATCTGCCAAGCGCCGGTTTACAACTTAGGTCAGCGCCCGGAGACCCTCACCCCCGACCCCTCCCCGCAAGGGGGAGGGGAGCTCACCGTCAACGCGGCGGGAGCTCGACTCCAAAGGACTTAGTGTTGGGACGTCCCCCGCCCTACGCCGACAGGCTCTCCGCTACTGCCGCCTTGCCCAGGATCATATCTGCCGCCTTGTCGCCGATCATCAGCGTCGCCGCGTTGAGGTTCGCCGAGATCATGCGCGGCATGATCGAGGCGTCGGCGACGCGCAGGCCTTGCAGGCCGTGGACGCGGAGCTGATCGTCGACCGTGGCCCAGGTGGACTCCGCCGGGCCCATGCGGCATGAGCAGCCGGGGTGGAAGGTGGTCGTGGCGCGTTGGACCGCGGCGGCCAGCAACTCGTCGTCGCTGTTCACCTTGGGACCGGGGAAGTCCTCATAGGCATAGTATGGCGCGAGCGGGGCCGACGCCAGCAGGCGCCGCGCCAGCTTCATGCCGGCGACGATGACGCGGCGGTCGAGCTCGGCGGTGAGATAGTTGGTCTGGATCAGCGGCTGATCGAACGGATCAGCGGAGCGGATGCGGACATAGCCGCGGCTCTCCGGGCGCTGCTGCCACGAGGCCACCGTCATGCCCGGCTGGTCCTCGAGCTGGCCCTGCACGCCCTCCTTGTAGCTCGCCGGCGTGAAGGTGAGCTGCAGGTCGGAGCTCTCGGCGGTCTCGCCGGAATGCCAGAAGCAGTACACCATGGTCGGCGACAGCGACAGGATGCCCTTCCGTGTCACCGCCCATTTCAGCGCTTCGCCCCACAGATTGAGGCCGCGCGCGAGCTCGTTGATGGTCTTGATGTTCTTGACGCGCGCCACGGTGCGCGGCGCGTAATGGTCCTGCAGGCCCTCGCCGACGCTGGGCAGCGCGTGGCGCACCTCGATGCCGTGCTCCTGCAACAGCGCGGGCGCGCCGATGCCGGAGAGCTGCAGCAGCTGCGGCGAGTTGTAGGTGCCGCCCGACAGGATGACTTCCTTGCGCGCGCGCACCTCGACCGGCACGCCGCCGCGCCCGCCGCGATGATAACGCACGCCGACCGCGCGCTTGCCGTCGAACACGACACCGGTGGCATGCGCATGGGTGCGCACCTCGACGTTCGGCCGATTGGCGGCCGGGCGCAGGAACGCGGTCGCCGCCGAGACGCGGCGGCCCTTGTGGATGGTGCGCTGGGCGTAGGACACGCCCTCCTGGATCGCGCCATTGTAGTCGGGATTGCGCGGAATGCCGAGGCTGACTGCGCCCTCCATGAAGGCCTCGCACAGCGTGTCCTGCCACTCCATCGTCGTGACCTGCAGCTTGCCGTCGCGGCCGCGATACTGGTCGTCGCCGGCGCCGATCCGCTTCTCCATGCGCTTGAAGTGCGGCAGCACGTCGGAATAGCTCCAGCCGCGATTGCCCATCTGCGCCCAGGTGTCGAAATCCTGGTGCTGGCCGCGATTGTAGATGTGGCCATTGATCGAGGACGAGCCGCCGAGCGTCTTGCCGCGCGGCGCATAGATGCTGCGCCCATTGGTGTAGGGGCCCGGCTCCTGCTGGTATCCCCAGTTGATGCTCTTCATGTAGAAGGTCTTGATGAAGCCGGCCGGCATATGGATGTAGGGATGCCAGTCGCGCGGACCGGCCTCCAGCACGCAGACCGTGACCGAGGGATCCTCGCTGAGGCGGCTGGCGATCACGCAGCCGGCGGAGCCGGCGCCCACGATCACATAGTCGAAAATATCCATCTCGTCTGTCGTCCCGGTCTCATCATCCTGGCCGCTTCGCGCAGCAAGGGCCCATAGCGCGATCAGCGCGGCTTGTCATTCAATTGGTAGTCGAGATGCGCCCTCACGGTCGGCCATTCCGCCGCGGTGATGCTGTAGACGACGGTATCCCGCAGCGTGCCATTGGGCGCAATCTGGTGGCTGCGCAGAATGCCGTCCTGCTTGGCGCCGAGCCGCTCGATGGCGCGCCGGCTCTGGTGGTTGAAGAAATGGGTGCGGAATTCGACCGCGATGCAGTCCATCGCCTCGAAGGCGTGCGCCAGCAGCAGCCGCTTGCACTGGGTGTTGAGCGCGCTGCGCTGCACCCGCTTCGCATACCAGGTCGAGCCGATCTCGACGCGGCGGTTGGCGGCATCGACGTTCATGTAGGTGGTCATGCCGGCGACCTTGCCGTCGGCGTCGAGCACCGTGAACGGCAGCATGCTCCCCGCGGCGAGCAGGCCGAGCCTGCGCTCGATCTCCCTGGCCATGGTCTCGGGTTTCGGAACTGCCGTGTACCACAGGTTCCACAATTCGCCGTCGCGGACGGCCTCGACCAGCGCGTCGTGATGGTCCGGTGACAGCGGCGCAAGGCTGGCATGCGGGCCACTGAGGGTGACTGGTTCGAGAAAGGGCATCTGACACTCCTTCCCCTCATCCTGAGGAGCAGCGCGCAAGCGCTGCGTCTCGAAGGATGAGGCCGTAACCGGGGCCTCATGGTTCGAGACGCGCCTGCGGCGCTCCTCACCATGAGGAGCAATTGCGAGAACGGTCTACGTTGGTCGTTATCATCCGCGCCGCGTTATGACGATGCCCAGCTGTCCCTACTTGTTCAGAAAATTCAGCGGCAGGCCGGGCCGCGGCCAGTCCATGGCGACCAGCTCGCCCTTCCCCGACAGCGTGATGTAGGCCGTCTTCAGCTCGGGGCCGCCGAAGGCTATGTTCGTCGTGACGCGGTCGCCGGTCGGCACCTGCTCGACCAGCGTGCCATCCGGCGCGATGACGCTGATGCAGCCGGAGACCAGCGTCGCGACGCAGACATTGCCGTTGGCCTCCACCGCCAGCGAATCGAACATCTGGTAGCCGCCGAGGCCTGCAATGGGGCGGCCGCGCTCGCCACGATAGATCACCTCGCGCGGCTTCACCGTGCCCGGCTCGGAGAGATCATAGGCCCACAGGCGTGCGGTCGGCGTCTCCGCGATGTAGACGGTCTTTTCGTCAGGTGACAGGCCGATGCCGTTGGCCGGCAGGATGCCGTGGACGGCCTCGACGATCTCGCCCATGCCGGGCTTGAGGTAATAGAACGCGCCGACATCCATGTCGCGGGCGCGGCGCTTGCCGAGGTCGGAGAACCACAGGCCGCCGTGACGGTCGAACACGAGGTCGTTCGGCCCGCGCAGCGCATGCTCGCCGCAGCGCGTCACGACGGTCTCGACCGCGCCGCTCTGCAGATCGACGCGCTGGATCGAGCCGCCCTGATAATCCTCGGGCTGCGGCCCGGGCATGATCATCTTGCCGGCCGGAATCCAGGAGAAGCCGCCATTGTTGCAGATGTAGATCTTGCCGTCGGGCCCGAGGGCGGCGCCATTGGGACCACCGGGAATCTGCGCCACGATCTCCTTGCGGCCGTCGGGAAACACCCGCGTCAGGCGCTTGCCGCGGATCTCGACCAGCACCACCGAGCCGTCGGGCATCACCACCGGCCCTTCCGGAAATTCCAGATCGGTGGCGAGCACACGCATGTTGGACATCGG
This sequence comes from Bradyrhizobium sp. SSBR45G, assembly GCF_030159255.1. GTDB lineage: Bacteria > Pseudomonadota > Alphaproteobacteria > Rhizobiales > Xanthobacteraceae > Bradyrhizobium. Next base: position 96,633 of record NZ_BSCT01000011.1, read on the forward strand.
ACGACCTCCCGCTTGTCACGCCGCACCGCAGCGGCTTGTTGTTATGCTTGAGGTTATCGCAAAGCCGGTACGGCTTGCCAAGCAAGCAGCCGACCGCGGCACCGCAGAGCAGCCCTGCTACGGCAGGCGCCTGCAGCGTCTCGACGCAAGTCGGTGCCGCGCGCGACGTTCAGCGGATCACCGGCAGCCAGATTTCCAAACCGCCATTGCCGGTCACCGGATCGAACCGCTGATCATAGCGCTCGAAGTTCGGCGCGTCGGCGACCGTGCAGCCCGACTGCGGCAGCCAGCGATTCCAGATCGTATGGACTGTGCGGCGGATCGACGAGATGTGGCCGGAGTGGGTGAACACCGCGAAGGTCGCCGCCGGAACCCGCACGCGGCTGAAGGTCCGCGGCAGGTCGGAAAAATCGGTCACCTCCACGCCCGCGATGTAGTCGAAATTGCCGGCATCGTCACCATTGCAGCACACGCCATAGGCCACCACGCCGCGACGCGCCGGAACCTCGTGCACGATCTCGTTGAAGCGCCGCCACAAGGCCGGGATGCCGGCGCCGTTGTCGACGCTGACGCGGTCGCCGAGTCCGGCGACGAGCAGCGGCTCCGACGTGACGAAGCGCGGGGCGGCGAGATCATCGAGCGGAGTCTGGTCCATGAGAATCGGCTCCTGCAGTGCGAGTCCTTCAAGGCGCGCAGCGGCGCGGACCGCTTCCGGCGTGACGCCGAACTGATCACGGAACGCCCGCGTGAACGCTTCGTGAGAGCCGTAGTCCGCCTCCAGCGCCAGACTGAGAATGTCCGGCGCACCGCCGGCCAGGGCACGCGCCGCCTCGCTGAGACGGCGCAGCCGGACATAGCGCATCACCGAGACGCCGGTCGCCGCGGCGAACGCGCGCACGATGTGGAAGCGCGATACGCCGGCGATCGCAGCGATGTCGTCGAGCGACAACGGCGCCGACAGATGGCTCTCGATATACCAGAGCGCCTTCTGTGCCGGGTTGGTGAACACGGACCTCTCCTGACGACGCCCAAGATCATGCGCATTTCGAGCCGCGCAAGCTTGATAATTATTGCTGTCTCTTCGCCCCCTTATTTGCTGGCGGGCTTCGCAGGCGTCGCGTCCTTCGGCGGCGCATCGGCCTTCTTCTTCAGCTCGTCGGCGAGCTTCGCCTGCGATGCCTTCAGCTCATCGATCGCGCCCTGCTGCGAGATCAAGGCGGCCTTCAGCGCCTGGATCTGCCGATTCGCGGCATCGAGCTTCTGCTGCTGATCGAGTGACTGCTTGGTCATCGTCTTCTGCAGGAAATCGATGTTGCTCTGCAGGCATGATGTCCGGCGGTCCATCGCCTTTTCTGCAGTGCAGATCTCGATGCCAGGAATATCCTGCGCACGGACAGAGCTCACACACATTGCGAGCACACTCACGGCAACGAATATTCTCATCACAATTTTCTCATTGGCTTGCCCAACACATGATTTTGCATGGAACTGACGGGGTTTCCTGATTGATACCATACTGAGACCTCAATCGCGCATTGAAGTTCCGGGCTGGGACCCGTTTTTAGGGAGATGGACAGAATGGCTACGCGCGAAAAACGGCTGGCGCAATTCGACGGCAGCGGTGAGCCGCCGCCCGGACAGACGGTCGAGGTGCTGTGCGAAGATCACAGCGGCACCTATCAGCTGCCGTTCCCCTGCTTCTATGTTGACGGCAAATGGCACAACAAGGAATCCGGCGGTGCGCTCGAAGCCACCGTCATCGGCTGGCGCTTCCCGCGCGCGCGCTATGACGAGCGCAGTGGACGCCGTCCGCAGCCGAGCTTCGTTGCCGATCGCGCTTCGTCTTATTGATCACACCGGGCCCTGGGTTCTGCTCAGGGCCGGTCTTGCCGCAGATTTCGTTTCGAACAAATTGATCACACGGCGGGACAGGCGACCGGCAGAATGCCGGCGACAACCCAAATACGGATCTGCCGGCACCAGCACGTCAGACCCCGATCGCCACAGAGACGAATCACCGGGACCACGAAAATCTCGCCGTCGCGAGCGTCGAGAGGAACGATTCGCTACGACGCGGGAATGATCGGTGCTGCACGGCGCGCGCCTCGATGATCGTCGCGGCGGCACAGCGGAGCCTCCGCAGGCATCGTTCACCACCGATGATGCGAGCAGGCCTGTTTCAGTTTGTGACGCCGCAAGCGAGGAGCTTAACCTTCGGAACGCGACTGGAACGAATCGCGCCCGAATCGGCGGCAGCGCCAGGTCCGACGCCTGTTCACGGCTAGATGTGAGCCTCTGGCGGCACGACCCACCAGATCGTGACGGCTCCTCGCGCAGCGGCGCAACGAACCGACATCAAAGCTTAATGGCGGCATCGCCGGCCGTGACTAGGCGCCTGCAGGCGGCAGAATCGTGGCCAGGGCCTCGTCGAGCGCCGACCCAGCAGCCGCCTGTTTCAAAACGCGACGCAGATCATGGACGCGCTTAATATTCGGAACGCGTCTGGAACGAATCGCGGCCGAATCAGCGGCGGCGCAAGGTCCGACGCCTGTTCACGGCTAGATCTCGGCTTCAATCGCCACGACCCACCAGATCATGTCGTCGCTATCACGCCGGGGCCCGTCCGCGGAGATGCAGCCGGGCCCCGGTGGTTAACAGATGCGTCGCGGGATTCGCTGCAGATCAGCTCCAGGGCGTCACCGGCGGCACATTGTCGGTGGCCGGCGGCATCTCGACGGTCTTGAAGTCCGCCGGGCTGACGATCTCCATATATTCCATGTCAGGGGAATAATCGTACAGGTAGTGCGTAATGCCAGGGCGCTGATGCACGACGTCGCCGGCCTTCACCAAGGTCGGCTTGTCCTCGTACATGAAGCGTGCCCAGCCCTTCATCATGATGACGATCTGGAAGTCGCAGTCATGCCGGTGCCAGCCGGTGCCGTCGACCGGCGGACAATCCGGGTTGGCCTTGACGAGATGGCAGATGACCTGGCCGCCGGTGGCGTCGGCGATGCCGAGATCGCGGTAGAGGAAGAAGTCACGCAAGCCACCGCCCTTGTAGTCGGTGTCTTCGGGCTTCACGTGCGAGAACTTGGTCACCACTGCATGCTGGTTCATGACGGCCTCCACCGGTTGATCGCGGCATCGGCAACCCTTGCGGCCCATCGATCGGCCACGCTGGCCACCACGCCCGAAAGCCCATTGTGCTATGCGAAAACCGCGCCATGCCCTGCTCGCAGCGCAAGCATTGCCGGATCGAGCGCCCGGCGCCGATCCGAACTGATTGTTAACAACAGGCTTTTGCTGACGCGATGCATGCGCTCGCAAGATGGCCAAGCGTCCTGCCATGTGCGCCGGATGCGCCCATTCGGCTTCAAATTGGGCAGCATCTGCCCGAGCGATGAGCCGCTTCACGCTCCTTCGGCGACATCGAACGCGGCCATCGGCGCCAGCCGCGGGCCGCGTGACGGCTAGTACTCGACCTCGAGCTCCTCGATCTCCTCGGGCTCGGCCCTGGCCGCCTCGATCCATTGGTGGATTTCCGGCATCGCCATGATCAGGTCGGCATAGGCCTTGAGCTGCGGCTCGAGCTTCACGTCATAGGTCACGAAGCGCGTCACGACAGGCGCATACATGGCGTCCGCCATGCCGCGCTGCTGGCCGAACAAAAACGGGCCGCCCGACTTGTCCAGGCAGTCGCGCCAGATCGCCCAGATGCGGTCGATGTCGGCCTGCGCCCGGGTCCAGACCTTGAATCCTGGGAAATGGCCTTTGAGATTGACCGGCAGCGAGGCCCGCAACGTGGTGAAGCCGGAATGGATTTCGCCTGAAATCGAGCGGCAATGCGCACGCTGGATGCGGTCGGGCGGCAGCAGACCGGCATCAGGAAACACCTCGTTGAGATACTCCCCGATCGCCAGCGTATCCCAGATCGTGGCGCCCTCGTGCCGCAGGCACGGTACCAGGATCGAGGACGACAGCAGCAGGATCTCGGCACGCGCCGACGCGTCGTCCGGACCGACGACCACCTCGTCGAAATCGAGCCCGGCAAACTTGGCGAGCAGCCAGCCGCGCAGCGACCATGACGAGTAATTCTTGCTGCTGATCGTCAACGTCGCTTTGGCCATGTCGCCCTGCCCTCTTGTCGTTTGTCGTTCGGCCGCCATCCGTGCCGGCGTCCCTTACCGGCTCAGGATCAGCTCCGGAGCCGGATACTCCAGTGATTTCACGCAGCAAGCGACATGCCAGTTTTTGAGGCAAGACTCTCCGCCTCTGGCTCCGATATTGCATATGTCAAGTTAGAGTGACGGACGGGACCACATGGCGCTGCTGTACCAAACCTACCAGAATCACATGGACCTGACCGAGCCGTGGCGCCAGGGCGCAGCGGCGGCGCTCCGCTATCTCAATCTGATCCCATCGGGTCTCTCCAGCCGCGCCATGCGCCGGCTGTCGGCGGCGCTCGAGCTGATCTCGCGCTCGGCGCTGACCTATGCCCGCCCGGCCTATGGCATCGACAGCGTGATGGTCGGCAATCGCGAGATCGCGGTCACCGAGGAGGTCACGTTCAAGACGCCGTTCGGCTCGCTGCTGCATTTCAAGAAGGATGGCGCGCCGGATCAGCCCAAGGTGTTGCTGGTTGCGCCGATGTCCGGCCACTTCGCCACGCTGCTGCGCGGCACGGTGAAGACGCTGCTGCAGGACCACGACGTCTACATCACCGACTGGCACAATCCGCGCGACATTCCGCGCAATCATGGCCGCTTCGGACTGGAAGATTACACCGATCATCTGATCACCTTCCTCAGCCAGCTCGGGCCGCGGCCGCACATGGTCGCGATCTGCCAGCCGTCGGTCTCGGCGCTGGCGGCAACCGCCGTGATGTGCGAGGGCAACCACCCGTCACGGCCGGCGACCTTGACCCTGATGGCGGGGCCGATCGATACGCGGGTCCAGCCGACCAAGGTCAACGATTTCGCCAAGAGCAAGCCGATCGACTGGTTCGAGAACAACCTGATCCACTACGTGCCCTTCCAATGCGGCGGCGCGTTCCGCAAGGTGTATCCGGGCTTCGTGCAGCTGACAGCCTTCGTGTCGATGAACCTCGAACGCCACGTCAAGCAGCACATGGATCTCGCCGACCATCTCGCCAAGGGCGAGATCGAGAAGGCCGAAACCATCAAGACCTTCTACGACGAATATTTCGCCGTGATGGATCTGCCGGCGGAGTTCTACATCGAGACCGTCCGTGACGTCTTCCAGGAGCATCTGCTGCCGCAGGGCAAGCTCATGCATCGCGGCAATCCGGTCGATCCCAAGGCTGTCAGGCGCATCGGCCTGATGACCGTCGAAGGCGAGCGCGACGACATCTGCTCGATCGGCCAGACGCTGTCGGCACAGGACATCTGCACCAATGTGCGCGCCTATCGCCGCGTGCATCACATGCAGGCCGGCGTCGGTCACTACGGCGTGTTCAGCGGCAAGAAGTGGAATAACGAAATCTATCCGCTGCTGCGCGACTTCGTGCACGTCAATTCGTGAGCCGGCCGTGGCCGCGCTGCACGCGTTGCAAGGTCGCTGACGGCGTCTCGCCGAACTTGCCGCGATAGGCGCCCGCCATTCGACCGAGATGGCTAAAGCCGAGCTCGAAGGCGAGATCGATGATCCGCGCCTCCGGCGCGGCCGTCATCAGCTGCGCATTCAGCCGGGCCAGCCGGATGTCGAGCAGCATGTCGGAGATCGACATGCCGAAATGCCGGCGGAAGCCGGCCTGCAGCGCACGGATGCCAACCCCGGCGGCGGCGGCAAGCTGCGCCAAATCGAGCGGTTCGGCAGCCTGTGCGGCGAGACGATCGCGGGCGCTGCGCACGGCCTGCGGCAGCGCCTCGCTCCGGCCGGAATAGAGCCTGATCGCCTCCGACAAACCATCGCTCGGCTGCTCGAACAGGATGTCCAGCAGGGTTTCGCGCCAGTTTGCAGCCGCAATGGATGAGAGACGGCGCCCGCCGCCGAGACGTTCGGCAAGGCCCGTGAGCTCGAGCATGTGAGCCCGGAGCCGCGCGCCATGCTGCCCCGACAGCACGACCGCGGGATCAAACTCGATCGGCTGCACCGTTCGACCGGACAACGCCGCGGCGCGCTGCTCGACCAGGCGTCGGTCGAGCAGCAGGATGAGCTGTGCGCAATCGTGCCACACCATGCGCGTCGGCCTCGTCGGCGACAACAAGGAGGCCGCGCCATCCGGAGCGGTTGCGACCTCCCGTCCGCAGGTCTGGACGCTGGCTGTTCCTGCGAAGGGAAGCTGAACGAGGAAGAAGCGATCGAGGCAGCCGGGATCAATGGTGACCACGCCACCATAGGCGACGTAGTTGATCGAGAAGCCGTCGAATGCCGCACAATTATGCAATGCGAGGAAATCCCGCGCAGTATCTGCCTTCGGCTGCAGCCCGTGCGGACAGAAGATGCGGCCTATTTGTTCAGCCGCCTCATCGACATCGTGCGTTGCAACACGGCAAAAGGCCGAGAGCCGCGGCGATGCGGCCTCTTTCCAACTACGACCAGCGGCTGCACCTGCAGTCATGGCTCACATCGTCCGTCGAAATCATTTGAAACCTATAATAATTAGCATCTGGCGTCGAGGGATTCGTTTTCCGGATAGACTCGGCGCCGCGGCGGCTCGATCCTCACCTGCGTGTGCAGCAAGGAGATCCGCCATGACCACACTCGAAAAAGGCATCACGCCCGCCGGCACCGGCTATGCCGGCAAGACCTGGAACATCCTCGGTCAGCTCTACTTCCCCAAAGCCGTCACCGACTCCACCTTCGCGTTCGAGACCAACAGCGAGCCCGGGCAGTTCGTGCCGGTGCACATCCATCCCACCCAGGACGAGTTCATCCTGGTGCAGGAGGGCGTGCTCGACCTCAAGCTCGACGGCGTCTGGGTCAAGGCGCAGGCCGGCGATCTCGTGCGGTTGCCGCGCGGCATTCCGCACGGCTACTTCAACAAATCCGACAAGCCGGCGCGTGCGCTGTTCTGGGTGTCGCCAATGCAGAAGCTGGAAGCGCTGTTCAACATGCTCGACAATCTCGCCGATCCAGCCGAGATCGTGCGGATCTCGGCGCAGCATGAGGTCGACTTCCTGCCGCCCGAAGCCAATGACTGATCGGCGGCACCGTCCGCCGTCGGGCGCACCTCTCATCGCTGCAGTGCGGCGCGCGATGAGCGCGATCAGTTCTGAACGCCCTGCAGCATGAGCAGGTGCATCCCCTGAACGGCTTCTGCTCGGCGGGGCCATCCTCGCCATGATGTGACACTGGCCGCTCCGCCGGCGTCGCATGCTTCGGTCGCGCCGGGCGACCTTCCTCATCGTCAATTTCTTCAGCGAGCTCCAGCAGCGCGGCCGGCGACGGCTGTCCGGACGCGGCTGCGCGCTCGACAACAGGAGGTCCCATGATCACTCGAAAGAACGTCTGCGTGATCGGTGCCGGCGTATCCGGCCTCGCCGCCGCCAAGGCATTCACGGCGCGCGGCCACAACGTCACCATCGTCGAACGCAGCGCCGATCTCGGCGGCGTCTGGGAGCCGGCGCGCTCCTATCCCGACGTGCAGACCCAAAGCCCGAAGGAGCTCTATCGCTACACCGACAAGGCGATGCCCGACAGCTATCCGGAATGGCCGAAGGGGCCGCAGGTCTACGCCTACCTGGCGGACTACGCGAGAAGCCACGACCTCACGCGGCTGATGCGGCTCAACACCACCGTTCTGTCGATGCAGCGGCGCGCGGACGGCAGGCCCGGCTGGACGCTCGATCTCAAGACCGGGGATCTCGCGAGCCGCGAGGAGTTCGATTTCGTGGCCGTGTGCACCGGACAGTTCAACGAGCCGCAGACGCTCTCTCTTCCAGGCGAGGATCAGTTCAAGGCCGCCGGCGGCGAGATCATGCACTCGTCCAAATACAACGACGCCGGCATCGCTCGGGGGCGCAACGTCGTCGTGCTCGGCGGCTCGAAATCGGCGACCGACATCGCGGTCAACGCTGTCCGCGCGGGCGCGCGCTCGGTGACGATCGTGTTTCGCGAGCCGGTGTGGCGCATCCCCTACTTCATCGGCGGCCTGATCAACTTCAAGCACATCCTCTACATCCGCGCCCAGGAGCAGATGTTCGCGAGCTGGGGGATCGGCCCGCTCTCGCGCCTCGCGCATGTTCTGGCCAAGCCGCTGGTTTGGGCGAACTGGCGCGGCCTCGAAAGCCTGCTCAAGGCGCAGCTCAAGCTCGCCAAATGCAAAATGGTGCCGAAGGAGCGGATCGAGGACGGCGTCAACTGCTCGGTGCCGATCGCGACGCCCGACTTCTTCCCGATGGTCGCCGATGGCCGCATCAAGGCGGTGCTCGGCACCTTCGATCACTACGAGCCGAACACGATCGTGGCAAAAGGCGGCGAGCGAATTGCGGCCGATGTCGCGGTGCTGGCGATCGGCTACAAGCTCGGCGTTCCCTTCCTGTCGGAGGCTGACCGCACCAAGCTGGTGGATCCCGACGGGCAATACCGGCTGTACCGGCTGATCGCCAGTCCCGACCTGCCCGACATGGGGTTTGTCGGTTTCAACTCCAGCTTCTGCACCGTGCTCTGCGCCGACATGGCCGCGCATTGGCTGGTCCGTTACGCCGACAAGCAATTGGCGCAGCAGCCGAGCGAGCGCGAGATGCGCGACAACATCGAGATGATGCTCCACTTCAAGCGGGTCGAACGTCCGGCAGCGGGAGTCTATGGCGGACTATGCGTCGCCCCCTATCACTTCAAGCATTTTGACGAGCTGCTGGCCGATATCGGCGCAACGCGAACGAAGCGAAACCCGCTGGCCGAGATGTTCACACCGCCCGATGCCGACGCCTATGGCGACTTCCTGGCGTCGGCGCCGGCCTATCAGGCCGGCTGAGCTGCGGGGGCCGCGATTGCGGTTCGCCGCATTGCAAACACGGCAGCGCCGCAAGCGAGGCTGCCGGCATCGCGATCGCCAACTCTGCATTGACCCGCATCCGGCTCTCGTGCCGGATGCGTGACTGGGCCCAGGCTGGCCTTCGCGGCGCGGCCGGGCTATCCAGGCGCTCTCCAGCCGTCTGCCCCGGAGCCTGCCATGACCTTCCCGATCCGCCTCCGTACCCTCGGCCTCGCCGTCTCGGCCGCCCTTGTCCTGTCCACAGCGGCCCAGGCCGCAGAGATCAACGTGATGATCTCCGGCGGCATGACCGCTGCGTTCAAATCCCTGGTACCGGAGTTCGAGCGGCGCTCTGGCCACAAGGTCACGATTGCCTACGGCCCCTCGATGGGAACGACGACGAATGCGATTCCGATGCGGCTCGAGCGCGGCGAGCCGGCCGACGTCCTGATCATGGTCGGCTATGCGCTGAGTGATCTCACCACCAAGGGCAAGGTGATGCCCGACAGCCATGTCGATCTTGCCAATTCCCCGATCGGCGTCGCCGTGAAATCGGGGACGCCGCATCCCGACATCTCGAACGCCGACGCCGTCAAGCGCATGCTGATCGCCGCCAAGACCATCGCCTATTCGGACAGTGCCAGCGGCGTGTATGTCTCGACCGAGATGTTCGACAAGCTCGGCATCAAGGAGGAGATGAAGGGCAAGGCGCGGATGATCCCGGCCACGCCGGTCGGCGAGATCGTGGCGCAGGGCGAAGCGGAGATCGGCTTCCAGCAGATCAGCGAGCTGAAGCCGGTGCATGGCATCGACATCGTCGGAGCGCTGCCGGCCGGGCTGCAGAAGATCACCGTGTTCTCCGCCGGCATCGCAACGGCTGCGAAGGAGCCGGAGGCCGGCAAGGCGCTGATCAAGTTCCTAACATCACCGGATGCGCGCAAGACGATCGTGGAGAGCGGGCTCGAGCCGATCGTGAAGAAGTCGCCGAACTGATCCGATCGGATCGAAACCAAAACGACGATCTCTCCCCGGCTCTCGGCCTGGGGAGAGTGCCATGAACGCCGTTGCCGGCCAGGCGGAAGCGCTCACTGGGTGAACAACGTCGACTCGCTCAGATTATTGGCGCCATAGGCCTTCTTGAGGAGGCCGTTCGTCTTCGCCTCGGTCATGAACTTGGTGACGAAGGCCAGCGCCTGCGGGCGCTTCTGCGGCACCGCCACCGCCGTGTCGGTCTTCTTGAAGGTCTCGCTCAGCACCTTGGTGCCGGGGATCTGCTTGGCCAGCAGGGTCAATTGATCACGCGCGAGCGCCAGCGCATCGATCTCGCCCGCGCTCAAGAGCGCATAGACTTCCTCATAGGATTTGAAGCCGGTAACGGTCGCCTTCTTGAGGTAGGCCTTTGCGCCCCGCAGCACGGTCGTGTCGTTGATGGCCGCGATCTCGTGTCCGGCCTGGTCGAGTGATGCGATGTTGGCGACGTCGAGACCGGCGCGGATGATGAACGTCGTTTCGACCGAGTCGTACACGGGACCGAACGAGACCTTGGTCTCGCGATCGGCGTCCTTCGGCATGAACGCCACATCCCAGGTGCCCTTGCCGGCCTCATCCGTGATCGCGTTGGAGTTCGGATGTTCGACGAACTCGACGGGGACACCGACCTGGGCGGCCATGGCTTTGCCGAGCTCAACAGGAACGCCCGAGAACCCGCTGTCGGACTTGACGCACCAGAACGCACCACCGGCCGGGCCAACCGCAATGGCGACCCGGAGCTTGCCCGTTGGCGCGATTTCTTCCTTCAAGCCGGCCGCGGATGCAGTGTTGCCGACAACCGTGACTACCGCAGCTGCCAGGGCTGCACCACGCAGCCAGCGCCAGAACGCCATGGCCCTCTCCCATCAAATTGCAAGTTGGATACAAATCGCACCTTGCCGGGAGCACCGTTAAATACAGCTTACCTTGCCTGCGCAAAGCGGAATGCGACGCGCAAAACTTACGCGTCGCAATTACCATTTCGAATAACTCGATACCGAAAACCGATTAAGCTCGCCTTAAACGCAGCGCCGGACCCAGACACCATTGACCAGAACGGTCCGGCACGCCGCGGTCGCGGCAGCCACCGGCGGCCTGCGCACGACGACGGCGCCGGCCGCGCCGGCACAGCCGGCGCGGACGACACCGCGCGCGCAGACCACGGCGTTGGCGTCGGATACCGCGATGAACGGCATCAGAGCGAGGCCGAACAGCCCGCACAAGGTCGAGATAATCATACGTGAGAAAATGCTGCGCATATCGAACTCCCGATGGTGATCATTGATTAGTGAAATATCCACCCTGTCTGAAATTTGCCGCGGTCCCCGCGGCCTGACAACTGTGACAATTTGGGTGGATCGAAAGTTGAGCGCCGACGTGAAGCGATCGATGAGGGCCGCGTCACTAGTTCGCGGCAAACGAGGCGAGCATGCTCTTGCAGGCCGTGGACAGTGAGCCGGCATTGGCGGCGAGGCATTGCGCAACCCGGCCGCCGCCCGGCTCGACGCTGCTGCAGAACGCACGCGCATCGGGCCCGCAGGCGGCCCTGACGATGCGCAACTCCTCCAGGGGCCGCAGCGGACGCAGCACCATGGCGGGAGCGGCCGGAGGACTCGCGGCCGCTGTCGCCGGCACGGCAGCCGTCGTTGCGGGGGTCGATGGCGCGGCGGCCACAGCCGCGCCGTCACCGCTCGCAGCCGCGATCGCCTTGGCGCAGGATGCAGACACCTTCGTCTTGTTCTGCTCCAGGCATTGCAGCGCCGCCGCGCCGCCCGGCGGCACACTGCTGCACACCTTGCGATAGTCGGAGCCGCACGCGCTCCGGATCGCGGCCACCTCCGCTTCGCTCGGCTTGGCGGCCGGCTTTGCCGCGGACGATGCCGGCGGCTTCACCGGCTCAGTCTTGGCGGCGGCCTGCGGCGGCGCAGCAGGCGCCACCGGCTGCGCTGCAGCCTTCGGCGCCTCGACGGCGGGCTTGGGGGCCTCGGCGGCTGCCGGCGGAGCGGGCGCTGCCGGCGGCTTGGCGGCGACCGCCGGCGCGGAAGCCGGCTTGGTCTCAGCCGCGGGCTTTGGGTCCGCCGCAGGCTCGAGCGCCCTCACCGCCGTCTGACAGGACGACGAGAGGCTCGCCATGTTCTTCTGCAGGCACTGGAACGCCGGTGCACCGCCCGGTGGGACGCTCGAACATTTCGACATGTAGTCCGACCGGCAGGCCGACTTGATCGCATTGCGCTGCGCATCGGTCTGCGCCGGCGCCTGCGTTGCGGCGAAGCCGGTCCCGGCAGCCACGAGCAAAAGAGTGCGTAGGTAGCGATTGATCATGGTCGATCCTCAATGATGTTGAATCTCAATCTGTTGTCGCCACGCAGCAAGCCGCGGCGACCGACAAGGGCTTGTCAGTATAAGCGCGAACGATTCAGCGCTCCTGGTCGAGCAAAGCTCATCCAGCAGCGCCTGCGCAGAAATGTCGCGCAGGCTGCGACGCCGGCCCTCGCCTGGCAAGTGGGAATTTTTGGGTGCATCTGCGTAAACCGCAGATTTCTTCATGCCGAACCGGCGCATTCGTGTTCCTCCGCCGCACGATTGTTGTTATTGAGATGCCGTCGTTTTTGTTTGTTGTTCGCTACTGTCATTGTCCCGGTAGTCATTGCATACGGAAAGCGGAATGGTGCCGACCTGCTCACCCCGACAGCCGCGCTCGGGATCCTTGCCGTCGACGTCGTGCTCTGCCCCCTCACGGCGGCACGGATCCGCAGCAATACTCGCCGGGACCACGGCTGTTCTGCTCGCGAGCTGCGAACAGAACAGCTACCAGCCACCGCCTCCACCGAAGGTCGAGGTCGTCCAGCCGCTGCAGCGCGCGGTGACGCGCTATCTGGAAGCCACCGGCAATACCGCGCCGGTGAAGAGCGTCGATCTCGTGGCGCGTGTGCAGGGCTTCCTGCAGTCGATCGACTACAAGGACGGTGACACGGTCAAGGAAGGCGCGACCCTGTTCACAATCGAGCCCGAGACCTATCGGCTGAAGCTCGAGCAGGCGCAGGCCGCCGAGACCGGCGCTCAGGCCTCGTTGAAGCAGGCCGAGGCCGACTACAAGCGGCAGTCCGACCTGGTCGCGCGCCAGGCCGCCTCGCAGGTCGCGCTCGACAATGCGGGCACGACCCGCGACAACGCCCAGGCCAATCTGCAGCAGGCGCAGGTCAACACCAGGATCGCCAAGGTCAACTACGGCTACACCAAAGTCACGGCGCCGTTCGACGGCGTGGTCAGCGCCCACCAGGTCTCGGTCGGCGAACTCGTCGGCGTGGCGTCGCCGACCCAGCTCGCGATGATCGTGGCGCTCGATCCGGTCTACGTCAATTTCACCGTCAACGAGCAGGACGTGCTGCGCATCCGCGCCGAGGCGCGGCGGCGCGGCATGACGTCGTCCGACCTCAAGCAGTTTCCGATCGAGATCGGACTGCAGACCGAGGAGGGCTATCCGCATCAGGGCAAGCTCGACTACGCCGCGCCGACCGTCAACGCGTCGACTGGCACGCTCGCCGTACGCGGGCTCGTGCCGAACAGTGATCATATGCTGCTGCCCGGCTATTTCGCGCGCATCCGCATACCCGTTGACCGCACGGAAGCCGCACTGCTGTTGCCGGACACCGCGCTCGGCAGCGACCAGAGCGGGCGCTACGTGCTGGTTGTCGGCGGCGACAATTTGGTCGAGCAGCGCAAGGTCAAGGTCGGGCCGATCGACGGTGGCCTGCGCGTGATCGACGGCGGCCTGAAAGCGGATGATCGTGTCGTCGTGGCGGGCCTGCTGCGCGCCATCCCCGGGCAGAAGGTCGATCCGCAGCTCAAGACGATCGAGCCGCCAGCGTCCGCCAGCAAATAGGAGCGGATGATGATTTCCAAATTCTTCATCGAGCGGCCCGTCCTCTCCAACGTCATCGCGATCCTGATGATGCTGATCGGTGCGGTCGCGCTGGTCAATCTCGCCATCGCGCAATATCCCGACGTGGTGCCGCCGACCGTCCAGGTGACCACGCGCTATCCCGGCGCCAGCGCCAAGACGGTCATCGACACCGTCGCGCTGCCGATCGAGCAGCAGGTCAACGGCGTCGAGGGCATGCTGTACATGCAGTCCTACAGCGGCGCCGACGGCAGCTATTCGCTGACGGTGACGTTCAAGATCGGTACCGATCTGAACTTCGCGCAGGTGCTGGTGCAGAACCGCGTCTCCAGCGCGCTGGCCCAGCTGCCGCAGGCGGTGCAGAACCAGGGCGTCACGGTGCAGAAGCGCTCGACATCGATCCTGCTGTTCGTGACCCTGACCTCGCCCGACGCCAAATATGACAGCCTGTATCTCAGCAATTTCGCGACGATCAACCTGAAGGATGAGTTGGCGCGGCTGCCGGGCGTCGGCAACGTCACTGTGTTCGGCGCCGGTCAATATTCGATGCGGATCTGGCTTGATCCGAGCAAGCTGCAGGTGCGCAATCTGGTGCCGCAGGACGTCATCCAGGCGATCCAGCAACAGAGCCAGCAGGTCGCCGCCGGACAGATCGGCGCGCCACCGACGCCAGCGGGCCAGGCGTTTCAATACACCTTGAACGTCGCCGGCCGGCTCGACGACACCAGGCAATTCGAGGACATCATCGTCAAGACCGGCAGCAATGGCGAAGTCACCCGCGTCCGCGACGTCGGCTCGGTCGAGCTCGGCGCGCAGACCTATGGCCAAATGTTCTCGCTGAACGGCCAGCCCGCCGTCGGCATCGGCGTGTTCCAGTCGCCAGGCGCGAACGCGCTGGAGGTCGAGCAGGCCGTCGAGAAGAAGATGGCGCAGCTGGCCAAGAGCTTTCCGCAGGGCATCCAATACGACACGCCGTTCGACACCACCAAGTTCGTCAACGCCTCGATCCACGAGGTCTACAAGACCCTGATCGAGGCCGGCGTGCTGGTGCTGGTCGTGATCCTGATCTTCCTGCAGGACTGGCGCGCGATGCTGGTGCCGACCACGACGGTGCCGGTGACGATCATCGGCGCCTTCGCGGCGATGGCGGCGCTCGGCTTCACCATCAACCTGTCGACCCTGTTCGCGATCGTGCTGGCGATCGGCATCGTGGTCGACGACGCCATCGTGGTGGTCGAGGGCGCCGCGCACAACATCGAGCGCGGCATGACCGGCCATGACGCGGCGATCCGCGCCATGGACCAGCTGTTCGCACCGATCGTCGGCATCACCCTGGTGCTGATCGCCGTGTTCCTGCCCGCCGCCTTCCTGCCCGGGCTCACGGGACGCATCTACGCCCAGTTCGCGCTGGTCATCGCCGCGACCGCCCTGCTCTCGGCGGTCAACGCAGCGACCTTGAAGCCGACCCAATGCGCATTGTGGCTGCGGCCGCCGGTGCCACTAGAGCAACGGAACGTCATCTACCGCATCTTCAACAATCTCTACGCACGGCTGGAGCGGCGCTACGCCGCGCTGATCGGCCGGCTCGTCCGGCACAGCACCGCCTCGGTGATGGTCGCGCTTGTCCTGATTGCGGTCGGCGGCTACGGACTGTCGCGGGTGCCGACCGGCTTCCTGCCGATCGAGGATCAGGGCTACCTGATCGCGGCCGTGCAACTGCCCGACGGCGCCGCGCTCGAACGCACCCAGAAGGCGCTCGACAAGGTCGGCGACATCGCCAAGGCCACGCGAGGCGTTGCCCAGGTCATCACCATCGCCGGCATCTCCGCACTCGACAACAGCGCCAGCCTCGCCAATGCCGGCGTCGCCTACATCATCCTCAAGGACTGGGACTCCCGCGGCAAAGGCGAGGATCTGCGCTCGCTGGTCTACGGGCTCAACGACAAGATGGCGGCCGTCATGGAGGCGCGCACATTGGTGCTGCCGCCGCCGCCGATCCAGGGCATCGGCAATGCCGCGGGCTTTGCGATGCAGATCGAGCTGCGCGACGGCAACAGCGACTACGCCAAGCTGCAGGCGATGACATCGGCGGTCGTGGCCGGCGCGCAGAGCCAGAGCGCGCTGCAGCGGGTGTCGTCGCCGTTCCGGGCGATGGTGCCGCAATTCGACGTCGAGATCGACCGCGTCAAGACGCAGACCTTGCACGTCACGACCGACCAGGTGTTCGCGGCGCTGTCGTCCTACCTCGGCGCCTCCTACGTCAACCAGTTCAACAAGTTCGGCCGCGTGTTCCAGGTCTATGTCCAGGCCGATGCGAGTGCCCGGCTGACCGCGCGGCAGATCGAGAGCCTGATGGTGCGCAACCAGAGCGGCGACATGATCCCGCTCGGCACGGTCGCGACGGTCAAGCCCTCGGTCGGGCCGTCGCTGATCAGTCTCTACAACCTCTACCCCTCCGCCACGATCGTCGGCCTGCCGGCGCAGGGCTATTCCTCCGGCCAGTCGCTGAAGCTGATGGAGGAGATCGCGCAAGCGACCTTGCCGCCCGGCGCGGGCTACGAATGGACGGCGATGTCGTATCAGGAGAAGGTGGTCTCCAATCAGATCTATCTCACTTTCGGTCTTGCGCTACTGCTCGTCTACCTCGTGCTCGCCGGCCAGTATGAGAGCTGGTACGCGCCGATCTCGGTCATCCTCGCCGTTCCCTTGTCGTTGCTCGGGCCGATGGCTGTGCTCACCGCGCTCAAGATCGACAACAATCTGTATGTCCAGATCGGGCTGATCCTCCTCATCGCGCTATCTGCCAAGAACGCGATCCTGATCGTCGAGGTCGGGCTCGAGCTGCATGGCCGCGACGGCAGGCCGCTGCTCGAATCCGCGATCGAAGCGGCGCGGTCGCGGTTCCGGCCGATCCTGATGACGTCGTTCGCCTTCATCCTCGGCGTCGTGCCGCTGGTGCTGGCGACCGGCGCTGGCGCCAGCGCGCGCAAGTCGATCGGCATCACCGTGTTCTCCGGCATGCTGGCCTCGACCTGCCTCGCCGTGCTGTTCGTGCCGGCGTTCTTCGTCGTCGTGCAGCGGTTCGAGAATTGGCGCGCGGCACGCAAAGGCAAGGCGATCGTTGCCCAGCCAGCCGAATGATCTACGGGGTCCGTAGCGGGGTCTCCTTCAGTCCGTTGTCGTCATAGGCCTTGCGCAGCAGGCCGTTGCTGGCGGCCTCGGTCATGAACGCGGTGACGAAGGCCAGCGCCTGCGGGTGGCCGAGCGGCACCGCGACTGCCGTCACCGTCTTCTTGAAGGTCTCGTCGAGCACCCGCGTGCCCGGCAGCTTCTTCGCCATCGCATTGAGCTGGTCGCGCGACAGCGCGAAGGCGTCGATCTCACCCCGCTGCAGCAGGCCGAAGATCTCGTCATAGGTCTGATAGCCAGTCACAGTGGCATTCTTCAGATGCGCGATCGCGCCGCGCATGGTCGTGGTGTTGTTGACGGCCGCGATCTTGACGCCGGCCTGATCGAGCGCAGCGAAGCTGGTCACGGTCGAGCCTGCCTTGACAATGTAGGTTGCGTCCGCAACCTCGTAGATCGGGCCAAACGCCATCTTCGCCTCACGCTCGGGATCTCTGGGCAGGAAGGTGACGTCCCAGGTGCCCTTGGCGGCGGCGTCGGTGATCTGGCCGGAGTTCTGGTGCACGACGTAGTCGACGGGCACGCCGAGCTTGTCGGCCATCGCACGGCCGAGATCGACGGGAACGCCGGCATAGCCGCTCTCGGTCCTGATCGACCAGAACGCTCCGCCCGCCGGGCTGATCGCGATTGCGACACGCAGCCTGCCGGTGGGGGCGATCTCGTCCTTCAACTCGGCGGCACTGAGGCCCGATGCTGCGATCATGGTTCCCACGACGGCCAGCGCCGCCGCCCGCAGCCTGCGCCACTGGCCCATCGTCCCCTCCCCGTTGCGTTGGCGGACATCATGGCGCGCACGCCGGCCGATGCAAGGGCGCAGCCGCGCTGCAGAGCAGCACGCCTGCCCGCCGCCGATGTCGTATCACGCCGCGACGACGCAACATGCCTCCTCACTCCGCCGGCGCCTCCCGCAACACGGGCCGCAGCGCCGGCAGCTCCGGCGGCAGGATCAGCGCGGCGATGATCGCGACCAAAGCGAGCGCAGCGAAGGCCTGCAGCATGGTCGCGAAGCCGCCGCGCTCATACAGCCAGGCGACCAGGCCGACCGAGGCGCCGGCCGCGGTGAAGCCGACGAAATAGCGCACCGCGTAAGCGCGCGAGCGCCACTCCTCCGCGGTGTATTTGCCGACCATGGCGTCGTTGACCGTCACCTGCCCGAACGCGCCCATCACGATGCCGATCGACGCCAGGATCAGCGCCCAGTCGCTTGCGTCGGCGGCGAGGTACAGCAGCGGCGCCAGCACCAGCGACAGCGGCAGCGCCACGGCCTTCAGCGTGTGGCGATCCAGCAATCGCCCGATCGTGTACTGCGTCATCGCGCCGAACGCGTAGACGCCC
This sequence comes from Bradyrhizobium sp. SSBR45G, assembly GCF_030159255.1. GTDB lineage: Bacteria > Pseudomonadota > Alphaproteobacteria > Rhizobiales > Xanthobacteraceae > Bradyrhizobium. Next base: position 115,022 of record NZ_BSCT01000011.1, read on the forward strand.
GCGGCGATCACGCCGAGCAGCGCCGGGCTCTGCGTCAGCCCCGCCAGCCGCTCCGCGAACAGCTTCGGCAGCGCCACGGTGATCGCGTTGAACGTGGTGGAGATCGCGATCACCACCAGCACCAGCGCCAGCACCACGCGCCACATCTGGTCGCGCGCGACGCGGGCCTGCGCCGCCGCCTGCTTCGATCCGCGGCGGTCCTCATGCACCACGGCCAGCGCGAACACCACGCCGATGCCGAGCGTGACCACGCCCGGCACGATGAAGGCGAAGCGCCAGCCGAGATATTGCCCGACCACGCCGGTGACCAGCGCCGAGGAGGCGACGCCGAGATTGCCGAACACGCCGTTCAGCCCCATGTCGCGGCCGAGCCGGTCGGCATAGGACACCAGCATCGCCGTCCCCACCGGGTGATAGATCGAGGCGAACAGGCCGATCGACAGCAGCGCCGCGCCGAGCTGCCACGGCGTCTGCACGAAGCCGACCGAGATCATCGACAGGCCGATACCGAGGTAGAAGATCAGCATCATGTGCCGCCGGCTCCAGCGGTCGCCGAGCCAGCCGGTCGCGAGCGAGCCGGCGCCGAAGGCGATGAAGCCCGGCGTGGCATAGGGCAGCAGGTCCGCATAGGCCATGCCGAGCGCCGGCCCCATGATGATGACCGCGGCCGCGAAGATCAGCATCGCATAATGGTCGATGAAGTGGGCGGCGTTGACGAAGCCGATCACGCGGCGGGGGCTGTTCATGAGCACTCCTGGATTCCCGGACAAATCGGTTATACTGGCTTGCCCTGACGAGAAGGCGCCAATGACCATCGTGGACACGCCATTGAAGGCGCTTGGCGCCGACCGCGTGACGGCCGAGCCCGGCGTGCATCTGATCGCGCGCACCTATCACAAGGGCGCCCGGCTCGATCCGCACATGCACCGCGAGTCGCAGCTGATCTACGCCTCCGCCGGCACGATGCAGGTGACGACGCCCCGCGGCCGCTGGCTGGTGCCGCCGGATCGCGCCGTCTGGGTTCCGGCGCGCCACGGCCATGCCATCGACATGCTGGCCGACAGCCAGATGCGCACGCTGTATTTCGAGCTCGACTGGCTGACGCGGGAGACGCGCGGACTTCGGCTCGACCGCGAGTTCGTGGTGCAGGTGTCGCCGCTGCTGCATCAGGCGATCCTGGCGCTGTTCGCAGCCGATCGTGGCGCGGAACGCACCGCGCTGCTGATCCGGCTGGCGCTGCTGGAGCTGCGCCGGGCCGAGGATTCCTCGACCTTCATCCCGCTGCCGCAGGACCCGCGCGCACGCCGCGCGGCCCAGCTCGTCCTCGCCTCTCCCGCGAGCGAGCAGGATCTGGCGACCCTGGCGGGCAAGGTCGGCAGCTCTGCCCGCACTTTGTCGCGGCTGTTTGCCGCGGAAACGCGGCTCAGCTTCAAGGCGTGGTGCCAGCGCGCCCGCATCGCCGCCGCGATCGAGCGGCTGTCCACCGACCGTCAGCTCTCGGTCAAGCAGCTCGCCGCCGATCTCGGCTATGCCAGCGTGCCGGCGTTCTCGCATGCGTTCCGCCAGGTCACCGGCCGGACACCGACGGACTTCGCCGAGCAGACCGTCGCCTGACGCCGGATCACCTTGGGCGCATGCGCGCCGCGACGGCGGCGTTGACGATTTGTTATGGTCGAATGTGGCCACCTTTGCCATAAATCCATGTAACATCGCCACCAATATGCCCCTTCCGGATTCGACTGACAGCAGATGGCCAACGCCTTTTTCACCGACCTGATCACGACGATTTCCGAGCGCGGCCGAACGCTGCTGCGCGGCGGTGGCGCGCCTGTCGACAAGCATGATGCGACGAGTCTGACGGCGCTGTGCGAGGCGCTGGTCTCCGGCGCCGGCGAGGCCTCTGGCACGGCGATGGCCCGCGACGTGCTCGACGGCTATCACGATCTCGATGCCGAGGGCCGCAAGGCGTTCTTCACCGCGCTGGTGCATGATTTCGGACCCGACAAGGCCAGGCTCGCCAAGGCGATCGAGGACTGGCGCGCAGCGCCGTCGGACGAAGGCGCGAGCGCGCTGCATTTCGCCTCCGAGCCGCGGCGGCAGGAGCTGATCCGCCGCCTCAACCGGGCGCCCGGCGGCACGCCCGAGCTGGTCGCGATGCGCACCGACCTCCAGGATCTCCTGAAGGCGAATCCGGAACTCGCAGCGCTCGATCGCGACGTCGTGCATCTCTTGAGTTCGTGGTTCAACAGGGGGTTTCTCGTGCTGCGCAAGATCGACTGGTCGACGCCGGCCAACATCCTTGAGCAGATCATCCGCTACGAGGCGGTGCACGAGATCCATGACTGGGACGATCTGCGCCGCCGCATCGATCCGGTCGACCGCCGCTGCTACGCGTTCTTCCATCCGGCGATGCCCGATGCGCCGCTGATCTTCGTCGAGATCGCGCTGACCGAGACGATCCCCGGCGCGATCGCGCCGCTGCTCGCCGTCGACCGCCCGCCGGTGCCGGCCGACCGCGCCCGCACCGCCGTGTTCTATTCGATCTCCAACACCCAGCGTGGCCTCGGCGGCATCTCGTTCGGCAACTTCCTGATCAAGCAGGTGGTCGAGGAGCTCCGCCGCGAGCTGCCGAAGCTCGACACCTTCGTCACCTTGTCGCCAGTGCCGGGCTTCATGAACTGGTTGAAGTCCACGCCTGACGCGACCGAGGACGATCGCAACGTGCTCAAGCTTCTGAACGAGCCGCGCTGGATCGAAGATGCAACGATCACGGCCGACCTGCGCGCCGTGATCGAGCCGCTCGCCGCGCACTACTTCCTGAAGGCCCGCACGCCCAAGGGCAAGCTGATCGACCCCGTCGCCCGCTTCCATCTCGGCAACGGCGCAAGGCTCGAGCGCATCAACTGGCTCGGCGATCTCTCGTCCAAGGGCCAGCGCGAATCCGCCACCGTGATGGTGAACTACTTGTATCGCCTCGAGGACATCGAGAAGAATCACGAGGCCTACGCCAATGACGGCGAGGTCGTCGCCTCGAGCGCGGTGAAGAAGCTGCTGCGCGGCGAGGGCCGAAGGCTGCTGGATATGAGGTTGTCGTCGTAGGGTTTGCGGCAGACTGCAGCACTGTCTCACATCCACCTCGCGCCGTTGTTGGGGCACACCGCCCACTCCAACTCCGTCATTGCGAGGAGCGAAGCGACGAAGCAATCCAGACTGTCTCCGCAGAAAGATCCTGGATTGCTTCGCTTCGCTCGCAATGACGCCGGTGATGCAGTGTGCGCCCACCACAACCACCGCCGTCATCCCGGCGAACGCCGGGATCCATAACCACAGGCGTCGCTTGGGGCAGGCGCGTCGCTAGACCCCGCCAAGCCACATCCGCCGCGGAGTATGGGTCCCGGATCGGCGCCGCGACGCGCCTGCGCGTCACGGCTTGTCCGGGACGACAGCGGAGCAAAGCGGCCGCGTCGGTGGACGACGTGAGGATGAATCGATTTCACATCTCAAACAGCTGGGGACATGCGGCCGCAACCTCGCGGCGCCTGACGCCCGAGTGCTGAGAACCACGTCACCCTCATCAAAACAGAGGGCGCAGGGAAGACCGGGTGCTGGCCGCAACCCATGGCCCCCGTGCGGGAGAAAGTGCACGGGGCAGGAACCACAGGTACGACCGGTGCATTCCGGTCTTCCCTGCGCGATGGTTGGAACGGTGTCCTTCGTGCTCTCCCCGGGGATCGGCGTTCTTGCCCCCGTCATCCGCGCGTGCCGTCAAGCAACGACCACGAACTTGACCTCAGCGTCGAGAGGCCAGGACCACACGACTTCTCCGTCCGTGCCGACGCCGGTCGTCTACCGACCCCGCCACGGCCACCGCATCCCTGCCCCGACGTTCGTGACGACGCGTACGCCCCTCTGCGAAAAGGACAGGATGCATGCATAATTGCTGATTTTCGGAATTTGTCAAGCGGAAGATTCAGGCCCCGCTTGCGGCGCCTGCCGGGCTTCGGCCCCCGCCGTCACGACGCCTTCTTCGCCTGCACATGCCGGGCAAAGCTGTCGAGAATCGCCTGCCAGCCGCCCTGCTGCTGCTCGACCGAATGGGTCGTTTCCGCATCGAACACCACGCGCACGACGACGCCGTTCGGGCCGGGCTCGAAGTGGACCTCGGCCTTGCGGTCGCCGAAGGCGTATTCGATCAGCTGATGTTCGACGATCTTCGTGTAGGTGCCGGCGAAGTCGAAGCCCATGCTGCCGTCCTTGGCCTCCATCCGCGACGAGAACGCCCCGCCCTCGCGCAGGTCGACCGTGGCCTTGGTCGTATGCCAGTCGTCCGACGCGGCGTTCCATGCCACGATGTCGGCAGGCGTCGTATAGGCGCGCCAGACCTGATCGATCGGGGCTGCGACGGTGGTTTCGACGGTGATCCGCATGGATATTGCTCCTGGCTTGATTGGACGGCTCGCTGCACGTGCAGCAGGTGTGCTCGAAGGACGATGCAGGCTGGCCGGTCCCGACAGTTGGTGAGATACTTTTGCTCCGGTGCTGCTGCAAGGATTGTCGGTGGGAACAGCGATGCGAGCGTCATTCATTGCCGTCGCAGCCCTGGTGGGCGGCGCGCTTGGCGCGGCCATTCTCGGCTACGCAGCGCTGGCGCTCGGCTTCTTCGCCCTCAGTTTCGCGCGAGGCGGCATTCACAACGACTGGAGCATCCTGGCGCTCCTGGGCGTTCTGGTCGGCGTCGGCCTCGGCGGCCTTCTGGGGATATGGGCGGGCGTAGAATTCGCGAAAGTTCTGCTGAGGGGGCCGCAAGATAAGGTCACGAATGAATCAGCCAAGAGAGATGCATGACCCCCTCACAGGAGATATCGAAACGCATTTCCGAGTCGCTCTCCGAGGATGGCTTTCGGCAGCCCTCTCGCGGGATCCATGTCAAATCGTGGAGCGACGCTTGGCGAGGATGGATCGGCATCGACTCTGGACGGTATAGCCTGGGTCCGGTCGTCGGCCTGTTCAACGACGAATTCTTGAAGACCAGCAGCGAAGCGCTGAAACGATTGGGGGCTCCATGGCGATACGGCAAGAGCGGGCCACCACTGATCATGATCAACCTGCAGCAGTTGGCCGAACAGGATGCGGACAGTCGGGAAAGGATTTCGTGGACTTATCGCGGCGAGGCGTTGGAGCCAAGCGTTGCGGACGACATCGTTCACTGCATCCGCACGTGCGGATATCCTTACATCCAGGCGCACACCAACATCGAGGCTCTGTGGCACGCAGCCGTCGAGGAAAAAAGGGCATCCCATGCATTCATCATGTATCTGCCGATTCTCCTGATCAGACTCGGCCGATTGGACGCACTCCGCCAAGTTGTAGACGTCCATCGTGAGCGCCCAGTCAGCGCGGACCTTTCAATCAGCTACAAGCACTACGTCGATGCGCTGCTGTCACTTCATGATGGCGGCCTAACGTGATTATTCATTGCGCTCCGACACATCACATCCCCGGCTTGTCGTCCCCGCGCCGCCAGCGCCTCGATCAGATGCGGCCGGCGCTCGTCGATCCATTCGACGCACTCCTCGGGAATGGCACGAATGCCCTCGTCGACCATCGGCGTCAGCGGACGGGGGACCCACGCGAGGACATAGCTGGTGGTCGGCGCTTGGCGGATCAGACGACGCGGCGTGGAGCGTCGCGCATCCGATAGATGGTGAGCGATCTCCGTGACGCTGCAGAGCTTGGCCACAAGGCCTCCAGCTTTTCGACGATGGGGGTCGTGTAGGCCCAATCCTGCGACCGCACAGCAACTTTCCCTCCTCACCCTGAGGAGCCCACCACAAGCGGGCGTCTCGAAGGGCGAGGCCTAGCTGGGGCCCCATGGTTCGAGACGCGCCGCGAGCGACGACCTTACCTTGAATTGGCAGAGTTGGCGCGTCGCTCCTCACCATGAGGGTGGGGTTCCGAGACAGTCGCTGCAGGTTGGTCATCAGCAACGTGCTCATGGAGAGGGTCGAGAGCCGAGGCGGCACTGCACACCGGACCATGAACACGCCAAGAGGCGCGTTCATGGAGAGGGTTATGCGCAGAGGGAGCGTTGCGCGTCGGCAAGGCGAGCTTTCGGGTGGAGAGGCATGCGCGCGGAAATCGGAGCTTCGCTGTGCCGTCGCATCACCCCATCGCGCCCTGCGGCCGCAACCGCAGCACCGCCGCCGGCAGATTGGCCGTCAGCCACTCCGCAATCACCTTCTGCTTCCGGTGATACGCCAGCCCCACCCCGACCACCCCTACTCCGATCAGCGACAGTGCGAAGGGGAACAGCAGCGAGTCCTTGAAGACGACGTCGGCGAGGTGGCCGAGATACATGGTGATGCCGATGGTGCCGAACACGGCGTAGGCGCGGCGGACGATGAGGACGGCGATCAGCAGCAGGCCGACGTTGAGCAGGCAGTAGATCGCTTTGCCCAGCTCGGTCGCGCCGTCGGTGGCCGTGATGCCGCCCCAGAAGGCCATGAGGCCGAACAGGTGCAGCCAGAAGCCGAGGTCGCGGCGGTCGCTGGTGGTGTCGACGATCCAGGCGAGGCTGAGGATGCCGAGGCCGAACCAGATCGACACCACGCGGCGCATCTCCCAGTCGATGTGGCTGACGTTGAAGATCCAGGGCGTCAGGTCCATCGACATGAACCACAGCGCGACCGAGATGATCGCGACGATGAACGGCACGCGATAGAAGCGCAGCGCGACGCTGCCTGCCGCGATCGTGGCAATCTCCATGAACAGCCAGCTGCCCTTGATCCAGACGTAGAAGTCATGGACCGTGCCGGGCTTGCCGAACTTGCCCCACCAGCCGAGCTCGTCCTGGACGCCGTAGACGGCGAGCGGCGCCATCGAGACGGCGATCGCGATCAGCAGGCCGCCGGGGACGCGGAGGTCACGGCGCCAGAGATGGTTGCCGGCGAGGCCGAACGCCAGGGCATAGGCGAGCGCGCACGCGGTCAGCGCGCGGCCGCCCATCTGCGAGAACGCCACCGTCGAGAACAGGCCCATGGCGCCGATCACGATCAAGGCGCCCGCGTACCAGAGCAGATGCGCGGCATCGAACTTCGCGCGCGGCGCGGCGCCGGATGCGGCGCGCTGGTGGAGATAGGCCAGCAGCCGCTGGAGGTCGTCTGGACCGATGGCGCCGGCCCCGGCGGCGGCGCGGAGGTCGTGGTCGGAATAGGACATGGTGGTCACCCTCTGTGATCCGCGGCGGCGACGGCATGCACAGGCTGATCGCGCGAACGCCTACCGGCGTCACGCGTCGGGAGCGGTGCCGACGGGGCGGATATGGGTGAGTGTAGCTGAATTTGAGCAACGTTCAATAAATAATTTGAGCAACGCTCAATTTTAACCTGGACTGAGCCTAACGTTGCGCTCACGCGAGCGTCCATTCGCTCCGGTGTCGTCCCGGGCAGGCCGTGACGCGCTTAGCGCGGCGCGGACCCGGGACCCATACGCCGCAGCGGATGTGGCTTGGCGAGCTCCAACTGCGAGCCTGCCCCGAACGTCTCCCTGTGGTTATGGATCCCCCGCGTTCGCCGGGATGACGGCGGTGGGTGTGGTGTACCGCGCGCCGCGCCCTCAATCCTTGAAATACGGCTCCACCGGGCCGTGCACCTTGATGGTCAGCGGGTTGCCGTGGCGGTCCTTGGCGGTGCCGGCGGTGACGCGGATCCAGCCTTCGCTGATGCAATATTCTTCGACATTGGTCTTCTCGGCGCCCTTGAAGCGGATGCCGACGTCGCGCGACAGGATCGCCTCGTTGTAATAGGGGCTCTTCGGATCGACCGACAGGCGGTCCGGGAATGCAGGGGTATCGTTGTCGCTCACAGCAGTGCCTCGATCTCTTTGCGCAAAGCCTCGGGCGTGGTGGTCGGCGCATGGCGCGACACCACGTTCCCATCGCGATCGACCAGGAATTTGGTGAAATTCCATTTGATCGCCGAGCCCAGCAGGCCCGTCTTCTCGCCCTTCAGGAACTTGTACAGCGGATGCGCGTCCGCGCCGTTGACGTCGATCTTCGCGAACAGCGGGAAGGTGACATCGTACTTCGTGGAGCAGAACGCGCCGATCTCCTCCGCCGTGCCGGGCTCCTGGGCGCCGAACTGGTTACAGGGAAATCCGAGCACGGCAAAGCCCCGCGACGCGAACTCGCGTTGCAGGGCCTCCAGGCCCCGGTATTGCGGCGTGAACCCGCAGGCACTGGCGGTATTGACGATCAGCAGCACCTGCCCCGCGTACCGCTTCAGCGACACCTCCTCGCCGGTCAGCGAGGTCGCGGCGAAATCGTAGATGCTGGCCATGCTCACTCCCGAACCGGATCGATCGGCGACGGCGGCGTGCCGCCGGCCTCGATCGCCTCGCCGGCGGCGAGGCACAAATCCTCGCGAAACCGCTGGCCGACCAGCTGGACGCCGACGGGCACGCGGCCGACCATGCCGGTCGAGACCACAAGACCCGGCAGGCCGAAGAACGGGATCGCGATCTGCGTCAGTTGGGCGTGCCAGACCTGCTGGAAGGACTCCTCGTCCTTGCGGTCGAGCTGGTCGGCGAACGGCAGCATGCCGGAGACCGGCAGCAGCAGCAGCGGATGCTGCTCCATGAACAGCAGCCACTGCCGGGTCAGCGCGGCGCGGCGCGCCAGCGTCGCCGAGAGGTCGAACGGGTGCACCTTGTCGCGGACGCCGCGCAGGCAGGCGAGCGCGCCGGGATCGCCCTCCTTCTCCGCCGCCGCAAGCTGGGCCTCGTAGCCATCGCCAAGCCACAGCCGCGTCTGCAGCAGCGCGGCCTCCTGCAGCGGCGGCGTGTCGGTGATTTCTTCGACCGTCCAGCCGGCGGCTTCGAGGCGCCTGGCGGCATCGCGCAGCGCGGCGACGACCTCCGGCACCGGGTTCAGGCCATCCGGGTTGACGCACAGCGTGACGCGCTTCGGCAGCTCCGGGCCTTCGAGCGGCACCGGCATCCACCAGACGTCACGGACGTCGCGCGCCGACATCGCGGCGAGCGCGATCCTGACGTCGTTGATGGTGCGGGCGAGCGGGCCCGAGACGGCGCTGATCTGCGGGCCGATCGGGCGCTCGGGGAGACAGGTGTTGAAGGCGGGGATGCGGCCGACCGTCGGGCGCAGGCCGTGGATGCCGCAGGCATAGGCCGGGTAGCGCACGGAGCCGGCGATATCGGTGCCGTGGCCGATATGGCCGATGCCGGCGGCGGTCGCCGCGCCAGCGCCGCCGGAGGAGCCGCCGGGCGTGATGCCGGGGTCGCGCGGGTTCCTGGTATGGCCGTGGATGAGGTTGCTGGTGAACCAGCGATACGACACCGCCGGGGTGTTGGTGCGGCCGAGCAGCACCGCGCCGGCCTTGACGAAGTTGTTCACCACCGGATTGTGCGCCGAGGCGATGGCGTCCTTCTGCAGGTTCAGCCCGTTGGTGGTGGCGAAGCCCGTCTGGTCGACATTGACCTTGATGGTGACGGGCACGCCAGCCAGCGGCCCGGGGTCCTCCCCGCGCGCCAACGCCGCGTCGATCGCGTCCGCCTGCTTGAGCACGTCCTCGGGACGATGGTCGATCACCGCATTGATCGCGGGATTGACCGCATCGAGCCGGCCCAGCGCCGCCTTGGCGGCGTCGCGGGCGGAGACCTGTTTCGACTTGATGAGGGCAGCGAGGTCGGCAGCCGGCAGGCGCCAGAGATCGGTCATGGAGAGCTCCGTGGTGGCACCGCGTTCTTAGCGCGGTGGGCGGCATCGAGAAAGCCGTGCAAAACGAGGTGCCCCATGCAGCGTCGCGTTGCAGCGCGGCATTTGCCTCAGAACCCCACGCGACGCCGATCAATACCCGTCCTGCATCGATCGATCCGGAATCAGGCTTGGTCAAGCTTCACAATCGACTTTAAGACCTGCAGCAAGCAGATCAAAAAAGGAGGAAACCAGATGATCAGATCGGGCACCACCATGGCCGCAACACTCGTCTTCGCCGCGGTCGCGGCAACGCTGGCGCCGCGCGCGGGCCTTGCAGAGACCTACGCCTATGTCGGCAATGCCGACAGCAACGACATCAGCGTTTTTAAGTTCGATGCGGCGACCGGCGACATGACCCCGGTGCAGACCGCGGCCTTCGTCGGCGTCGAGAAGCCGGGCTCGTCGACCCCGCTCGCGGTCAGCCCGGACAAGAAGGTTCTGATCGCCGGCGTGCGCTCGCAGCCGTTCCAGGCGGAGAGCTTCGCGATCGATGCCAAGACCGGCCAGCTCACGCATGCCGGCAACGGCCCGCTCGCCGACAGCATGGCCAACATCGCCTTCGACCGCACCGGCAAGGTGCTGTTCAGCGCCTCCTATGGCGGCAACAAGGTGGCGGTGAATCCGGTCCAGGCCAATGGCGTGGTCGGCGCGCCGGGCCAGGTCATCCCGACCGGGCTGAACGCCCATGCCTTCCTGCCCGCGCCCGACAACCGCTTCGTGTTCGCGACCAATCTCGGCTCCGACCAGGTGCTCGGCTTCGCCTTCGATGCCGCCACGGGCACGCTGACCGCCAAGGACGCGCTGACGGTGAAGACGCCGGAGAAGTCAGGTCCGCGCCACTTCATCTTCCACCCGAACGGCAAGTTCATCTATCTCCTGCACGAGCTCAACGCCGATCTCGCGGTCTACGCCTATGACGCCGACAAGGGCACATGGACCGAGCAGCAGCGCACCACCACCCTGCCCGCAGGATTCAGCGGCAAGCCCTGGGCGGCCGATATTCATGCCACGCCGGATGGCCAGTTCCTGTACGCCTCCGAGCGCGGCTCGCACACGATTGCGGCCTTCAAGGTCGATGCGGCCAGCGGACGCCTGACCCTGATCGGCAGCGTGCCGACCGAGACGCAGCCGCGCGGCTTCAACATCGATCCCACAGGGCGCTATCTCGCCGCCGTGGGCGAGGTGTCGAACGGCATGACGGTGTATCGCATCGATGCGGCCAGCGGCGCGCTGGAGAAGCTGAAGTCCACCACGGTCGGCAAGAAGCCGAACTGGGTGGAGTTCGTCAGCCTGCCGTGAATGGCAGGTTTTGTGGGGCGGCACTGCCGATGCGGCGAGCCGCCCGCCTCTGGCGGGCACCTCAGGATGAGGACGGGAGGCGCAGCGCATTTTCATCAGCGCTGCGCGTGCCTATATACACTGCCATGAACAGCCCTGCCGCTCAGCCCAACCGCCATCCGCTTGCGGTTCAACATCCGGACCTCGACGACGCCGCCATTCGCCGGCTGGTCGAAACCTTCTACGGCCGCGCCCGCGAGGACGATCTGATCGGGCCGATCTTCAACCGCACCGTCGACGACTGGGACGAGCACATCGAACGGATCAGCGATTTCTGGTCGTCGATGTTGCTGAAGACGGGCCGCTATGGCGGGGCGCCGATGCGCCCGCATCTTCTGCTCGGGCTCGAGGGCGCGCATTTCGATCGCTGGCTGCAGCTGCTCGAGGCCACGGCGCGCGATCTGTTCCCCGAGGGGCTCGCCGCGCTCTTCATCGTCCGCGCCCGGCGGATCGCCGACAGTTTCGAGATGGGACTCGCCAGCACGCGGGGCGACATCGTCCGCCCCCGTCATTCGCTCTGACCTGCGCGCCACAGCAGGGCCAACCCAGCGCCGGCGTTCGCCGAGCGGCGCCCCGGCTCAGTGCCGCGTCATCGACTGCGCGTGCATCGTGAAGATCGCCTCCGAGAACGGGAACTCGAGCACGATCTCGCCCTCCTCGTCGGTGACCTCGATGACCGCCGTCATCAGCGCCGCATTGCCACCTTCCGTGCGCAGCAATTCCTTGATCATGTCGCGCGCCACTTCCCAGGCGCGATCAGGGTTGCGCAGCACTTCGCCGTCGGTGTCGGAGACCAGTTCTTCGCCGATCCGTGTGTTGAAGAAATATCTAGGCATCGTCAGTTTCCAATGGGGTCACACGCTGGGATTTGGAAGTCTCGAACGTCTCACAACTGCTTTATCCAACCCGTCTCGCCTGAAGCTATGGGCGGAACAGGACAGCGTTGCGAAGCCATCGATCACGAATCCGTTGTTTTCGCGGCTCAATCCGTCGAAAACTGCAGCAATTCGCGCCTGCGACTTCGCATTGCAATAAGCAGGCCTGAGAAGCTCAAACAAAAAGATTCCACTGGCGAACTTTTCGTAGCACGGTAGTTTAATGGTGAGGACGATAACCGTCCCGTTTCGAAGGAGAGGACAATGGCCTGGAAAGCACCCAAGATTGTTGAAGTGCCGGTTGGCATGGAAATCAACATGTACGCCTGCGCGGCCCGCAAATAATTCGCGGGTGTGACGTCCAGGTCCCGCCCGATCCGGACGTCGAGGCTTGAGGGTGGGCGCCAGCGATCGCGTATGCCAGCCCGTGCGCAGGTCCGATGTCCCACCCTCGTCACCTTCTGACCTGCCGGTCGTCCTGACCGCCGGTCATTCCTGCCGTCGGTAATCGCGTGCGCCATCACAGCTGACTTCCAGGAGACGGCTCATGCTTCGCATCGTCGTCCTGGGCGCCGCCGCGGGCGGTGGAGTTCCGCAGTGGAATTGCGGCTGTGCCGTCTGTCGTGCCGCCCGCACGGATCATCCGGACATCTGCAACAGCCAGGCCTCGGTCGCCGTCAGCGCCGATGGCGCCAACTGGTTCCTGATCAACGCGTCGCCCGACCTGCGGCAGCAGGTTGTCAGCACGCCGCAGCTGCATCCGAAGCCCGGCGCCTTGCGCCACAGTCCGATCGCCGGCGTGATCCTGACCAATGGCGAGATCGATGCGATCACCGGGCTATTGTCGATGCGCGAGAGTTCGCCCTTTTCGATCTACGCCCACCCCAAAGTGCTTGCGATCCTGCGGTCGAACAACATCTTCGATGTGCTGAAGGACGAGACCGTCAAGCGCCTGCCGATCGAGATCGATGCGCCGTTCCGGCCGCAGCTGCAGGACGGCCGGCCTTCGGGCCTGGAGATCACGGCCTTCGCGGTGTCCGGCACCAGCGCCTGGTATCTGCGCGACAAGCAGCATCCCGGTGGCAGCTCGTCGACCGGCGATACGCTGGGGCTGAAGATTACCGATCTCGAAGGCGGCCAATATGGCTACGTCATCGCCGCCTGTGCCGGCGTCGACGACGCCTTGAGAACGAGATTGAAAGGCGCGCCGCTGGTGCTGTTCGACGGCACGGTGTGGCGCGACGACGAGATGATCCAGGCCGGACTCGGCAACAAGACCGGGCAGAGCATGGGACATATCGCGATGTCCGGAGAAAGCGGCGCGATCAAGCGGCTGGCGGACCTCGGGATCGGCAGGAAGATTTTCCTGCACATCAACAACTCCAATCCGGCGTGGCTGCACGCCTCACCCGAGCGGCAAACGTTGGAACGCGAGGGATGGGAAATCCCCGCTGAAGGGATGGAGATCGTACTGTGAGTGAGGTCAATCTGAGCGGAATGACGGCGCTGTCGATCGGACGCGGCGTGACGCTGAACAATGCGAGCGAATTGGAAGCAGCGCTGCGCCATATTGGGGCTACGCGCTATCACAACCACCACCCGTTCCATAAGCTGCTGCACAGCGGAAAGCTGAACAAGGGCCAGGTGCAGGCCTGGGCGCTGAACCGCTACTACTACCAGTCGACGATCCCGCTGAAGGACGCCATGGTGATGACGCGCTTCCGCGATCGCGCCACGCGGCTGGAATGGCGGCATCGCATCGAGGATCATGACGGCGACGTCGGCAGCGAGGGCGGCATCGAGCGCTGGCTGAAGCTGACCGAAGGCCTCGGCCTCGACACGGCTTACGTCGAATCCACCGAAGGCATCCTGCCGGCGACGCGCTTCGCGGTGGAAGCCTATGTGCATTTCTGCCGCGACCGCTCGCCGCTGGAGGCGATCGCGTCGTCATTGACGGAGCTGTTCGCGCCGAGCATTCACGAGGAGCGGATCTCGGGCATGCTCGAGCACTACAATTTCGTCAACAACGACACGATGAGCTACTTCAAGCGCCGTCTCACCCAGGCGCCGCGCGATGCCAATTTCGCCCTGCACTACGTCAAGGAGCACGCCACGACGCCCGAGCAGCGCGCCGCGGTCTGCAACGCGCTGATCTTCAAGACCAACGTGCTGTGGGTGCAGCTCGACGCGCTGTATCACGCGTATGTGGAAGGCCACATCCCGCCCGGCGCGTTCGTGCCGAAGGAGGGATGATGGTGTCCCGTTTGAACCACCGCTCTCGTAGCACGGACGGTGCACTCCCTCCCCCCTTGTGGGGGAGGGTCGGGGTGGGGGGTCCACACGGGAAGTCTTTTCTGGGACCCCCACCCCCGACCCCTCCCCGCAAGGGGGAGGGGAGCCGCACCGCACTTGGCGCGGCCATCCAATTTCACAACTCCACGCGCTAGAGACCCCGCCATGGCCCCGCGTCACATCCAAGTTGCCGAGACCAGCCGCGTGGTGCTGCCGCGGCACACCAAGCTGAAGTTCGACGAGACCCGGCAGGTCTGGGTGATCCTGGCGCCGGAGCGGGTGCTGGCGCCGGATGAGATCGCGGTCGAGGTGCTCAAGCTGTGCGACGGCGCGCGCAGCGTCGCCGGCATCATCGACGAGCTCGCGGTGAAATATGCCGCGCCGCGCGACGTGATCGCGACCGACGTCGTTGCGATGCTGCAGGATCTCGCCGACAAGGGCTTTCTGACCGAGGTTCGGGAGACGACCTCATGACCGAGCTGACCGACACCACGCCGCAGATCGACGCGAATGACGGGCTCGCCGTGCTGGAGCGGCGCGGATCCGTGGCCGAGAGCTACGGCATTCCGCTCGCCGTGCTGCTCGAGCTCACCCATCGCTGCCCGCTGCAATGCCCCTATTGCTCCAACCCGCTGGAGCTCGACCGGTCCGGCCAGGAGCTGACCACCGCCGAGTGGAAGAAGGTGCTCTCGGAGCTCGCCGAGATCGGTGTGCTGCAGGTGCATTTCTCCGGCGGCGAGCCGACCGCGCGCAAGGACATCGTCGAGCTGGTGCAGCACGCCAACGATGTCGGCCTCTACACCAACCTGATCACCTCGGCGGTGCTGCTGACGCGCGAGCGGCTGAAGGAGCTGGCGGATGCCGGGCTCTGTCACGTCCAGATCAGCTTCCAGGGCAACGAGCCTGTCGTGGCCGACCGCGTCGGCGGCTACAAGGGCGGTCATGCCAAGAAGCTCGAGGTCGCCAAATGGACGCGCGAGCTCGACCTGCCGCTGACCGTGAACGCCGTGATGCATCGGCAGAACCTGCATCAGCTGCCGGACATCATTCAGATGGCGGTCGATCTCGATGCCGACCGGCTCGAGGTCGCCAACGTGCAATATTACGGCTGGGCCCTGAAGAACCGCGCCAGCCTGATGCCGACCTATGCGCAACTCGAAGAGACCGATCGCCTCGTCGAGGAGGCGCGCGAGCGGCTGAAGGGCACGCTGACCATCGACTACGTCGTCCCGGACTACTACGCGCTGCGGCCGAAGAAATGCATGGGCGGCTGGGGCCGGCAGTTCTTCAACATCTCGCCCTCGGGCAAGGTCCTGCCCTGCCACGCCGCCGAGAGCATCACCGGGCTCGACTTCATGTCGGTACGCTCGAACAACTCCATCGCCTGGATCTGGCAGAACTCCGAGGCCTTCAACCGCTATCGCGGCACCGGCTGGATGAAGGAGCCATGCAAATCCTGCGAATTCCGCGAGATTGATTTCGGCGGCTGCCGCTGCCAGGCGTTTGCGCTGACCGGCGACGCCGGCAACACCGATCCGGCCTGCACCCTGTCGCCGCTGCACGAGAGCATCTTCAAGCAGGCCGAGCGCGATGCGGCCTCGGGCCAGGACCGCTTCCTGTATCGCAACTTTGCCGGCGGCACGCCGGAGAACGGCACCGATGCCTGACGCCGAAGCCGGCCGCGCCTCCGCGCGCCGCAGCGATCCCTTCGCGCCGCTGACGTCGGAATGGCTCGACGTCTCCGGCGGCCACCAGATCTATGTCGAGAGCTCTGGCCACATCGGCGGCATCCCCGCCGTCTATCTGCATGGCGGCCCCGGCTCCGGTTGCCAGCCGGATCATCGCCGGCTGTTCGATCCCGAGCGCTTCCACGCCGTGCTGTTCGACCAGCGCGGTGCCGGCCGCTCGCGCCCCGCGCGCAGCCGCGACAACAACACCCTGCCCGACCTGATCGCCGACATGGAGGCGATCCGCGAGCGCTTCGGCTTCGAATGCTGGATCGTCGCCGGCGGCTCGTGGGGGGCGACGCTCGCGCTCGCCTATGCGCAGGCGCATCCGACGCGCGTGACGGGCCTGGTGCTCCGCGCAACCTTCCTCGGCACCCGTGCAGAGGTCGAGACCGCGTTCGGCGAAACGCTGGCGCGCTTCCATCCCGCATTGTATCGCGACTTCCTGGACCTGCTGCCGGAGGCCGAGCGGGGCAATCCGTGCGCGTCCTATTTCCGGCGCATCCTCGATCCCGACCCGGCCGTTCACGGCCCCGCGGCGCGCGCCTGGCACGACGTCGAGCGGGCGCTGTCGGAGGTGAAGCCGTCGCGCACCCAGCTCGATCGCCTCGCCATCCGCTCCGGCAGCGCGCTGCCCGCGACGCCGTTCATGGAGGCGCACTATTTCTCCCAGGACAGCTTCATGGCGCCGGACCAGCTGCTGCGGGACGCGACCAGGCTGGCCGGCATTCCCGGCATCATCGTGCAGGGCCGCTACGACCTGCTCTGCCCGCCCCAGACCTCGGCACGGCTGGCGGAGGTGTGGCGCGACGCCGAAATCCGTGTCGTCGAAGCCGCAGGTCACAATCTTTATGACCCCGGCATCCGCGACGCGGTCATGAAAGCCATCTGCGACATGGCGAAGCGCACGACTGCGCCTTAAACAAATGATCGTCTCTCCTCATCCTGGGGAGCCATGCGCAGCATGGCGTCTCGAAGGATGAGGCTCAGACATCCCCGGGCCTCATGGTTCACCAGGCAATGCGAAAGCATTGTCCGGGAGACGCGCCAAGGGGCGCTCCTCACAATGAGGAATTGGCCGCCAAACAAGGACATCTGCAATGCCCATCGCCGGGAAAGGCATGCTTTTGACATCGATGAACATCGATGCCGAGCATGAAGCTGATTTCAACCACTGGTACGACAGCGAGCATCTCGAAGAGCGCGTGGCGATCCCCGGCTTCATCGAGGCGCGACGCTATGTCGCCGAGCAGGGCAGTCCGAAATATCTCTGCCTGTATTCGACCGAGAGCATCGACGTGCTCGACAGCGCAGCCTATCGCGCGCGGCTCGACGCACCGACGGAATGGTCGAAGACGGTCATGGCGCGGTTCAAGAACATGATCCGCAGCGTTGCGCGCATCACGATCTCGAGAGGCTCCGGCCGCGGCGCCGTGCTCGGCATCATCCGCCTGCGTGCGAAGCCGGGACAGGACAAGGCCTTGCGGGACGCACTGCAGATCGAGCTCGACCCGCGCGAGCTCAAGGGCATCATCTCGATGCACCTGCTCGAAGGCGATGCCGATCTCTCCGGCCCTGCTGCCGGCGTCCCCGCGAGCTCACGTGATGCCGACTGGTTCGTCCTGATCGACGGCACCGATAGCCACGCGATTGCCACGCTGATGACGACGCGCTTCGCCGCGATCGACGGGCCATTGGCGACACAGATCTCGGCCGGGATTTACAGGCTGATGTGGGACCTCAGCCGCGCCGACATCGCTGCACATTAGTAGTCCGTCTCTCTCCACCTTCATGGCCGGGCTTGTCCCGGCCATCCACGTCGTTCGGCGTCCTTGGAAAGACGTGGATGCCCGGGCCTTCGCCGCGGCGAAGCGGCTTCGGCCGCGCAGGCGGGACAAGCCCGGGCATGACGACTGAGTGCGTGGCAGCTTGCGTGACCCACAATTTCTGCACTCTCGAGTTCCCGTCGTCGACCCCACATGCCGCATCGCAACACGTGGCAGCACCGCGCCTGCAATGCGGCGGCGCACCACTGTGCATGGACAGCAGCCTTGCAAATTTGCCTTTGTGTGCGCCTTGGAATGGCTCTAGTCTGATAAGACTATTCAATTGAGCCATTCCAAAAACAGAAGGGCGACGAACAGGGCCTGCTCCGGACCACATCCGATCCATTGTAGATCCTGAAAAAACAGTCGCCCTCACGTCAGGAAGGCCGCGCGCTCGTGGTTCACCGCGCGGACAGGGTAGGAATGAGAGCGACTGATATTTCGGCCCCCGACTACTTTCACAAAGTCGTCGATTGCCAATGGGCTTGTCCCGCACACACCCCCGTCCCGGAATACATCCGTCTGATCGCCGAGGGTCGCTACAGCGACGCCTACATGATCAATTGGAAATCGAATGTATTCCCGGGCATCCTCGGACGCACCTGCGATCGTCCCTGTGAGCCCGCGTGCCGACGGGGGCGTGTCGAGGAGAGCCCGGTGGCGATCTGCCGCCTGAAGCGCGTCGCCGCGGACTTCAAGGACGACGTGAGCCAGCGCATGCCGCGCCCCGGCCCGCGCAACGGCTGGCGCATCGCCCTGGTCGGCGGCGGCCCGGCGTCGCTGACCGTCGCGCGCGATCTCGCGCCGCTCGGCTATCACTGCACCGTGTTCGACGGAGATGCGAAGCCCGGCGGCATGGTGCGCTCGCAGATCCCAAAATTCCGCCTGCCCGACAGCGTGATCGACGAGGAGACGGGCTACGTGCTCAGCCTCGGCGTCGAGTTCAAGGCCGGTCATCGCATCGACAGCCTCAAGAAGCTGCTCGCCGAGAACTATGATGCCGTCTTCATCGGCTCCGGCGCGCCGCGCGGGCGCGAGCTGAACATTCCAGGCCGCAAGGAAGCGACCGGCAACATCCATCTCGGCATCGACTGGCTGTCGAGCGTCTCGTTCGGCCACACCGACAAGATCGGCAAGCGCGTGATCGTGCTCGGCGGCGGCAACACCGCGATGGATTGCTGCCGTACCGCGCGACGGCTGGGCGGCGAGGACGTCAAGGTCATCGTGCGCTCCGGCTTCGAGGAGATGAAGGCCTCGCCCTGGGAGAAGGAAGACGCGCTGCATGAGGACATTCCGATCCTCAACTATCTCGTCCCCGTTGCCTTCAATCACGACAATGGCAAGCTGACCGGCGTCACCTTCCAGAAGGTGAAGCCCGAGTATGATGCCGATGGCCAGCGCTCGCTGGTGCCGTCGGGCGAGCCGGACGAGACCTATCCGTGCGACGACGTGCTGGTGGCGGTCGGCCAGGAGAATGCGTTTCCGTGGATCGAGGCCGATTGCGGCGTCGATTTCGACAAGCGGCACATGCCCAAGGTCGATCCGACCACCTTCGCGTCGACCAATCCGAAAGTGTTCTTCGGCGGCGACGCGGCGTTTGGTCCGAAGAACATCATCTGGGCGGTCGCGCAGGGCCATGAAGCGGCGCTGTCGATCCATCGCCTGCTGTCGGGCGAGGACATCACCGAGCGGCCGCTGCCGGAGGTCCACGTCTCCTCGCAGAAGATGGGCATCCACGAATGGAGCTATGACAACGACATCTCGGCGGAGAAGCGCTTCAAGGTGCCACACCGCGACAAGGTCGTGGCGCTGAAGGACATCCGCACCGAGGTCGAGCTCGGCTACGACGTCAAGCTCGCGCTCGGCGAGGCGCATCGCTGCCTGAATTGCGATGTGCAGACGGTGTTCTCCAACACGCTGTGCATCGAATGCGACGCCTGTGCCGACATCTGCCCGATGGACTGCATCACCTTCACCGAGAACGGCGAAGAGGCCGACCTGCGGTCACGGCTGAAGGCGCCGTCTGTTCACCCCGACCAGGACCTCTACGTCTCGTCGGATCTCAAGACCGGACGCGTGATGGTGAAGGACGAGGACGTCTGCCTCCATTGCGGCCTGTGCGCCGAACGCTGCCCCACCGGTGCGTGGGACATGCAGAAGTATTTCATCGAGACGACTCACGCAGGTAACGCATGTCCCAGCAAGCGCCGCTCAGCAGCGTAAACGACTTCGTCGTCCGCTTCGCCAACGTCAACGGCTCGGGCTCGGCCAGCGCCAACGAATTGTTCGCGCGCGCGGTGCTCCGCCACGGCGTGCCGGTGTCCCCGCGCAACATCTTCCCGTCCAACATCCAGGGCCTGCCGACCTGGTACGAGGTGCGCGTCACCGAAGCCGGCCATCTCGGCGCGCGCGGCGGCGGCACCGATCTGATGGTGGCGATGAACCCGCAGACCTGGGACAAGGACGTCGCCGGCATCGTGCCCGGCGGCTATCTGTTCTACGATTCGACCAAGCCGATGCCGTCGACCAAGTTCCGCGACGACATCAACGTCATCGGCGTGCCGCTGACCGCGATTACCAACTCGACTTACACTGATCCGCGCCAGCGCCAGCTGTTCAAGAACATCATCTATCTCGGCGTGCTTTCCGCCCTGCTGGACATGGACCCGAAGCTGATCGAGCAATTGATCGGCGAGCAGTACAAGGGCAAGGAAAAGCTGCTGTCCTCCAACGTCCATGCGCTGCATCTCGGCCGAGACTGGGCGCTGCAGAACCTGAAATGTCCGATCGGACTGCGCATCCGAAAGGCGGACAAGGTCGGCGACCGCATCTTCATCGAAGGCAACAATGCCGCCGCACTCGGCGCCGTCTATGGCGGCGCCACCGTGTGCGCCTGGTACCCGATCACGCCGTCGTCCTCGGTGGCCGAGGCCTTCACCAATCACTGCAAGAAGCTGCGGCACGATAAGGAAACGGGCCAGGCCAAATATGCGATCGTGCAGGCCGAGGACGAGCTTGCCTCGATCGGCATGGTGGTCGGCGCGTCCTGGAACGGCGCCCGCGCCTTCACCACCACGTCCGGCCCTGGCGTCTCGCTGATGACCGAGTTCATCGGTCTGTCGTACTTCGCCGAGATCCCGGCCGTGATCATCAACGTGCAGCGCGCCGGCCCCTCCACGGGCATGCCGACACGCACGCAGCAGTGCGACCTGATCGCCTGCGGCTATGCCTCGCACGGTGATACCAAGCACGTGATGCTCTTCCCCGAGGATCCGGCAGAGGCGTTCGAATTCGCCGCCGCTGCGTTCGATCTCGCCGAGCGGCTGCAGACCACCGTCTTCCTGATGCTCGATCTCGACATCGGCATGAACCAGCGGCTGTGCCGTCCGCTGAAATGGGACGATTCCAGACAATATGACCGCGGCAAGGTGATGACCGCCGAGATGCTGGACGAAGGCCGCGACTTCGGCCGCTACCTCGACGTCGATGGCGACGGCATTCCGTTCCGCACCCTCCCCGGCACCCATCCGACCAAGGGCTCCTACTTCACCCGCGGCACCTCGCGGGACCGCTACGCGCGCTACTCCGAGGAAGGCGCCGTCTATGCCGACAACGTGCAGCGCCTGCTGCGCAAGTTCCAGACCGCGCAGGACATGGTGCCACGTCCCTTGCAGGCCAATGCCGTCAAGCCGACCAAATACGGCGTGATCTATTTCGGCTCGACCGCGCCGGCGATGGACGAGGCGACCGAACTCCTGGAGGCGCGCGGTCATCAGCTCGACCGCCTGCGCATCCGCGCCTTCCCGTTCCACTCGAGCGTGGCGAGCTTCATCGCCGAGCACGACTTCGTCTACGTGGTCGAGCAGAACCGCGACGCCCAGCTGCGCCAGCTGATCGTCACCGAGAACGGCATCGACCCGGTCCGCCTGGTGCCGATCCTGCACTATGACGGCACGCCGATCACGGCGCGCTACATCGCGGACTCCATCGGCACCCATCAGGACCAGATCAAGGTCACCCCGCTCCGCAAGGCCGTGTCATGATGTTGCCCCTACTCTCTCCACCGTCATGCCCGGGCTTGACCCGGGCATCCATCTCTTTCGTCTACTCGGCTACCACGTGGATGGCCGGGTCAAGCCCGGCCATGACGATGGCGGGTGATGCGAGGCGCTCATGACCTACATCGCAAAGCCGAAATTCCAGCATCCCGGCATCAAGAAGAATGCGCTGGGCTACAGCCATCGTGACTACGAGGGCAAGATCTCGACGCTGTGCGCCGGCTGCGGCCACGATTCGATCACGGCCTCGATCATCGAGGCCTGCTTCGAGCTGTCGATCGAGCCGCATCGGGTGGCCAAGATCTCCGGCATCGGCTGCTCGTCGAAGACGCCGGACTACTTCCTCGGGAACTCCCACGGCTTCAACACCGTGCATGGCCGCATGCCGTCGGTGCTGACCGGCGCCAATCTCGCCAACCGCGAGCTGATCTATCTCGGCGTCTCCGGCGACGGCGACTCCGCCTCGATCGGATTCGGCCAGTTCGCGCATGCGATCCGGCGCGGCGTCAACATGACCTACATCGTCGAGAACAACGGCGTCTACGGCCTGACCAAGGGCCAGTTCTCCGCGACCGCCGACCGCGGCTCAAAGTCGAAGAAGGGCGTCACCAACACCGACAATCCGATCGACCTCGTCGGCATCGCGCTGCAGCTGGGTGCAACCTATGTCGCGCGCTCGTTCTCCGGCGACAAGAAGCAGCTGGTGCCGATCATCGAAGGCGCCATCCGGCACAAGGGCGCGGCCTTCATCGACGTGATCAGCCCGTGCATCGCCTTCAACAATCACGCCGGCTCGACCAAGAGCTTCGACTACGTCCGCGAGCACAATGATGCCGTGAACCGGCTGGACGTGCTGACCGGGCGCGATCCGATCGAGATCGACCAGGATCCGGGCACGGTGCAGATCGTCGAGCAGCACGATGGCTCGCGGCTGGCGCTGCGCAAGCTCGACGCCGACTACGATCCGCACGACCGCCTGGGCGCGATGACCTTCCTGCAGAAGCATGCGGCGCAGGGCCAGATCGTGACCGGGCTGCTGTATGTCGATCCGGAGGCCGATGATCTGCACAGCCATCTCAACACGGTGGAGCGGCCGTTGAACCGGCTGGAGGCCGCCGATCTGTGCCCGGGCCAGTCCGTGCTCGACAGGATCAACGCGAGCCTGCGCTAACGGGGCCAAGCTCAGCGAGCGTGGATCGCGCATGGCTGCTGACCGTTCGTGAGGACGATCCTCATGGGCAAATTGCAGCGCCGTCCTCGGTGCCAACCCTCACGGTGAGGAGCGTCGCCCTTGCGACGCGTCTCGAACCGCGAGGCCCGAGCGGCGGCCTCGCCCTTCGAGACGCTCGCTTGCGGCGGGCTCCTCAGGGTGAGGGTGGAGAGCTTTCGCTGTGGCAACAGAGGTAAGTCGGCTGATCAAGTGGCGCAGATCCTTTTCTCACAAGCTGCCGCCCATGATTAACTAGACTGCGCCCGCAATGCGCTTGCCCAGACACGTTCGAGCTGCGCGATGGCTTCCGGCAGCGGCAGCGCCGACAGCGCCTCATCGTCGCCGCTCACCAGCCCGAACTCACGCAGCCTGATCAGGGCCTCGTCGATATTGAACGCGCGGCCCAGCCCGAACATCTGCTGCAACAATTCCTCGACGTGACTGCCCAGTGCGGCGCGGCTGAGCGGCACCGACGCCAGCAGCAGGCCGCCATAGGCCAGCACCGCCTCCTTCCAGTCCTGGTCCTCGGCCTCGCCGATCAGGTAGTTGAAGATGCCGGAATTGTTGTTGACGTTGCGGAAGTAGATGTTGTCGGTGACCTGCTTCTGATGGATCAGCGACTGGCGGTGGAAATTGCCCCATTGCCGCAGGATGAAGGCGCCGAGCGCGAACAGGCCGGACAACGCGGCCAGCGCCTGCTCGGTGTCGTTGTCGTGCACGGTGCCGCTGAGGCCGAGATAGAAGCCGGCGACAATGAACAGCACCGTCAGGGTCGAGGCCAGCTTGAGCAGGATCGGCACCCCGCCGAGCAGCGCCGGCACGCCCAGGGTCAACTGCTCGCGCAGGCCCATGACGACGCGCACGTTCGGCAGCAGCGCCTCGAGGTCGAAGCGCGCGATGTGGCGGAAATATTTGAACAGCACGGCGCCGCCGCGGATCTTGTTGCGGCCGCGCCAGGCGGCGGTCTTGCGCTTCGTCTTCGTCGGCTCGTCAGGCTTGGTCGCGACCATCAGGATGATGTCGTCATAGACCTCCACCTCCTGCGACCGGCGCCGCAGGCCATACAGCATCGGGACCTCGATCGTCTCCTGATGCTGGCCGCGCCGGAACATGCGGACACTGCGATAGTCCGAGATCGGCGCCTTCAGCTTGACGCGCACCAGCGCATGCTCGGCAAAGGCGCGCTCGATCTCGTCATGGCTGATCTCGACGAAATTGGCCTCGCCGA
Source organism: Bradyrhizobium sp. SSBR45G (assembly GCF_030159255.1). Classification (GTDB taxonomy): domain Bacteria; phylum Pseudomonadota; class Alphaproteobacteria; order Rhizobiales; family Xanthobacteraceae; genus Bradyrhizobium. The sequence goes on from NZ_BSCT01000011.1 coordinate 139,348, forward strand.
GCACCCGCACGAATTCGTCGGTAAGGTTGCGATAGGCGGCCTCGCTCTCGACTGACGAGCGATGGCGACCGAGGGGGACCTCGGGATCGAAGTCGAAATAGGCATCGCGCAGCCGGTCGAGTTCGTCGAAATATTCGTGGTGAAGGATGGCGCCGAGCATGCGGGCCAGCTCGCGCAGATCGCTCGACTGGACCTCATCCAGGCCGCCGTGAGAGATCACGGCGTCGAGAATGTCGGACTTGCGCACTGGAATGAACCGGTCCCGCCGATCCACCGCCACCGTCTCTCCTGGTCCGACCACGCGTCTCACGCCCAAGCTTCGACTGCCCTCGCGCCGGCGAGCGCTCCAGCACCGGCCGACGGCGCGCACCATAGCGGGCTGATCGCACGAGCGCCACTTGGCGTGATCCGCTCTCAGATGTGAAGCTGGACGCTCGCCGCGCGGACGGTGAGCTCCCCTCCCCCACTTGCGGGGAGGGGTCGGGGGTGGGGGTCCCCGAATCCCGCTCGATCTGACGCGGTATGAGCTTTTGATGCAATCGCGGGCGGCCAGCCTCGCGCAAGGCCCTTGCCAAATGAACAGCGGCGATTTGGCTCTCTGACGCGGACCCAAGTGAGTTCAGCGCCCGCGGACCCCCACCCCCAACCCCTCCCCGCAAGAGGGCGAGGGGAGCCGACCGTCCGTGCGGTGAGGAGGTCGACCTAAAACATCTAGGGCTTGGCGGCCGCGCTAAGCGGCCGCCGGTTGTATCCGGGGATTGAGCACGTACTCCTTCAGCACCTTGTCGGTGGCGGCATCGACCTCGACCAGCGACACGTCGTAGCTCCAGAGATCGGCGAGATGCTGCAGCACGCGCTTGGTGTCGGTCTCGCTGAGCTGGGCGCCCTTCACCACCGTATGCCGCAGCATCAGGCGGCGGTCGCCGGCGAGATCGACATCGACCACCTCGATGTTGGGGTCGATGTAGCCGACATCATACTGCTTCGACAGCTCTCGGCGGATGCGGCGGTAGCCGCGCTCGTCGTGGATGGCGTCGACCAGGATGCCGGTGCGATCCGCCGGATCGTCATGCAGATGGAACAGCCGCAGGTGCCGGATCAGGGCCGGGCTCAGGAACTGGGTGATGAAGCTCTCGTCGCGGTAATTGGCCCAGACGTCGCGCAGCACCGCCATCTCGTCGCCGGTGCCGGCGATGTCCGGGAACCACTCGCGGTCCTCCTCGGTCGGGTCCTTCACGATGCGCTCGATGTCCTGCATGATCGCGAAGCCGAGCGCATAAGGATTGAAGCCGGAGAAGCGCGGATCGTCGAACTCCGGCTGGAACACGACGTTGGTGTGCGACTGCAGGAACTCCAGGAAGTTGCCGTCGGTAAGACGGCCCTCCTGGTGCAGGCGGTTCATGATGCGGTAGTGCACGTAGGTCGCTGTGCCCTCGTTCATGACCTTGGTCTGGCCCTGCGGATAGAAATACTGCGCGATGTGGCGGACGATGCGCAGCAATTCGCGCTGCCAGGGCGCCAGCCGCGGCGCGGTCTTCTCCAGGAAATAGAGCAGGTTCTCCTGCGGCAAGCCGAGCAGCGTGCGGCGCCGCTCGACGTTCAGCACGGCGCTGGTCTTGACCGGACCGGTCGGCACCGTGCGCCAGAGATCGTTGAACGTGCCCTCCTCGTAGAGCCTGCGCTTGCCGGCCCGCTTTTCCTCCTCGCGGAAGTCGAGCTTCTTCTTGCCGGGATAGCGATCGACACCATGCGACATCAGCGCATGCGCCGCGTCCAGCGTGTGCTCGACGGCGAGACGGCCATAGCGATCCTCGCATTGGCCGATGTAGCCGCGGGCGAAGTCGAGATAGTCGAGGATGCCGTCGGCATCGGTCCACTGCTTGAACAGATAATTGTTCTTGAAGAAGTGGTTATGGCCGAACGCGGCATGCGCGATGACCAGGGTCTGCATCGTCGCCGTGTTCTCCTCCATCAGGTAGGAGATGCAGGGCGAGGAGTTGATCACGATCTCATAGGCGAGGCCCATCAGGCCCTTGCGGTACGAGGCCTCGTGATAGGCGAAATGCTTGCCGAACGACCAGTGCTTGTAGAACAGCGGCATGCCGACCGAGGAATAGGCGTCGAGCATCTGCTCGGCCGTGATCACCTCGATCTGGTTGGGATAGGTGTCGAGCCCGAGCTCCTTGTGCGCCACCGTCTCGCAGGCATCGTGGATGCGCTGCAGGGTGAGGAAGTTCCAATCCGCGCCGTCGAACAGCAGCCCGCTCATGACGCCGCCCTCTCCTGCGACGTCCCGCGACGCTGGAACAGGTCGTGGAAGACAGGGAAGATCTCGCTGCGGTCGCGGACCTTGCGCATCGACAGCGGCTCGCCGTTGGCGCGCAGCCGCTCATACAGCGACCACAGCGCGGAGTCCGGCATTTCGAACGAGTAGGTACCGGACTCGCCGACCTCGAGATAGGCGAAGAACTGCGACACCGGCAGGATGTTGTCGGTCAGGAGCCGCGCGACGTTCTCGGAATCCGATGTGGCGTTGTCGCCGTCGGACGCCTGCGCGGCATAGATGTTCCAGTCCGACGGGCGGAAGCGCGAGCGGACGATGTCATGCATGCATTGCAGGGCGCTCGACACCAGGGTGCCGCCGGAAGCCGGGCCGTAGAAGAAGGTCTGCTCGTCAACCTCCTCGGCGCGATCGGTGTGACGGATGAACACGATCTCGACGTGGCGGTAGCGCCGCGTCAGGAAGACGTAGAGCAGCATGTAGAACCGCTTGGCGAGGTCCTTCATGTGCTCGGACATCGAGCCCGAGACGTCCATCAGGCAGAACATCACCGCCTGCGCGATCGGCTTCGGCACCGCTTCGAAGCGGCGGTAGCGGATGTCGATCGGATCGATGAAGGGGATACGCTTGGCTTTCGCCTTCAAGGCTTCGAGCTCGGCCACCAGAGCGGCTCGCTTGTCGTCGTCGGTCTCCTGCTCGATCCTGGCTTCGAGCTCGGCGATCGCCTCCGGCCGCGGCCGGCGCAAGGCAACGCGACGAGCCATCGCGCGCGCGACGGTCCGGCTGATGGAGATGTTGGCCGGCGAGCCCGAGGTCGAATAGCCGGCGCGCACCAGCCCTTCACTCTCGGCCTCGGCGAATTTGCGCTTGGCGAGATCGGGCAGTTCGAGATCGTCGAGGAAGAGGTTGACGAATTCTTCCTTGCTCAGCACGAAGCGGAACGCATCCTCGCTGTCGCCCTGCCCCGGCCCCGACTTGCGGCCGCTGCCGTCGCCCGAGCGCGGCAGGATGTCGCCTTCGATGAACTTCTTGTTGCCGGGCAGCACCATGTCACGGGTACCACCTTCGCGGCGGAAGCGCGGCTCGTCCATGCCGTCGAGCGGGATCGAAACCTCGCCGCCCTCCAGCACGTCCTTGATGTCGCGGTCCTGCGAGGTCTTCTTGACCGCTCCCTGAACCAAGGCCTTGGCTCGGCGCAAAAATCGCTGACGATTTTCGAGACTTTTACCGCCCGGATTCAGGCGCCGATCAATGATGTGCATGACCACGTTCCAAACGCCTCCTGCTGCAGCGGCTTCGACTCCTGCTCTCCCCCGCCGCGATGCTGCGGTGCAGTGTCAGGTCCGACACCGCACCTGCATCATTCCTGTCCGACGCTCTGCGTCGAACGCTCCGCATAAGATCATAGCCCAGGCGCCGACATCCACCGTTGGCCTGTCACACACGCAGTGAACACCGGCGCCGGACCACGATCAACCCGCCTGCTTCACCCGCATGTACCACTCGACCAGCCGGCGGACCTGCCGCTCGGTATAGCCGCGCTCGACCATGCGCGCGACGAAGTCGTCGTGCTTCTTCTCGGTCTCGCCGTCCTTCTTCGAGCCGAACGAGATGACCGGAAGCAGATCTTCAACCTGCGAGAATATCCTCTTTTCGATGACTTCGCGGATCTTTTCGTAGGAGGTCCAGGACGGATTTTTTCCGCCGTTCTGGGCCCGCGACCGCAGGGAGAACTTGACAACCTCGTTGCGGAAGTCCTTCGGGTTGGCAATTCCCGCCGGCTTTTCGATCTTGGTCAGCTCCTGGTTCAACAGCTCGCGGTTCAGAAGCTGTCCCGTATCGGGATCCTTGAAGTCCTGATCCTCGATCCAGGCGTCGGCATAGTCGACGTAGCGGTCGAACAGGTTCTGGCCGTAATCGGAGTAGGATTCGAGATAGGCCTTCTGGATCTCGTGGCCGATGAACTCGGCATAGCGCGGCGCCAGGTCGGCCTTGATGAATTCGAGATAGCGCTTCTCGATCTCCTCCGGCAGTTGCTCGCGCCGGATCGACTGCTCCAGCACGTACATCAGATGAACCGCGTCGGCGGAAACCTCCGACGTGTCGTGGTTGTAGGTCGCGGCCAGCACCTTGAAGGCAAAACGGGTGGAGATGCCGTCCATGCCCTCGTCGACGCCGGCGGCGTCACGATATTCTTGCACGCTGCGCGCCTTCGGATCCGACTCCTTGAGGCTTTCGCCGTCATAGATCCGCATCTTGGCATACAGCGTCGAGTTCTCGTGCTTGCGCAAGCGCGACATCACCGAGAAGCGGGCCAGCGTCTCCAGGGTCGCCGGCGCGCAGGGCGCTGCGGAGAGCTCGGAGCCCTGGATCAGCTTTTCGTAGATCTTGCGTTCTTCGGTGACCCGCAGGCAGTACGGCACCTTGATGACGCAGATACGGTCGATGAAGGCCTCGTTGTTCTTGTTGGTCTTGAAGCTCTGCCACTCCGACTCGTTGGAGTGGGCGAGGATCACGCCATTGTAGGGGATCGCGCCAATGTTCTCGGTGCCGATATAGTTGCCTTCCTGCGTCGCCGTCAGCAGCGGATGCAGCATCTTGATCGGCGCCTTGAACATCTCGACGAATTCGAGGATGCCCTGATTGGCCCGGTTGAGGCCGCCCGAATAGCTGTAGGCGTCGGGATCGTTCTGCGCGTAGGTCTCGAGCTTGCGGATGTCGACCTTGCCGACCAGCGAGGAGATGTCCTGGTTGTTCTCGTCGCCCGGCTCGGTCTTGGCGATGCCGATCTGGCGCAGCCGCGACGGCTGGATCTTGGCGACGCGGAACTGCGAGATGTCGCCGCCGAAGGCTTCGAGCCGCTTGTAGCACCACGGGCTCATCAGACCGGTGAGGCGACGGCGCGGCACGCCGTATTTCTCTTCCAGCATCGGGCCCAGCGTTTCGGGATCGAACAGGCTGAGCGGCGATTCGAACACCGGGCTCAATTCATCGCCGGCCTTGAGCACGTAGATCGGATGAACCTCCATCAGCTGCTTCAGGCGCTCGGACAGCGACGACTTGCCGCCGCCGACCGGGCCGAGCAGATAGAGGATCTGCTTGCGCTCTTCGAGCCCCTGCGCGGCATGCCGGAAGAAGCCGACGATACGCTCGATCGTGTCCTCCATGCCGTAGAAGCCGGCGAAGGCAGGATACAGCCGAACCGTACGGTTCAAAAAAATACGGCCAAGGCGTGGGTCCTTGGCCGTGTCGATCATCTGAGGCTCACCGATCGCAGCTAGTAGTCGCTCAGCGGCGTTCGCGTATCGCATGGGGTCGGTTCGACACGACTCCAGATATTCCTGCATCGACATGTCGGTCTGGCTTCGGGCCTCGAACGACCTCGCGAACGCGTTGAACAACGAATCGTTGTACATGATCCCTCTCCACGTAGGTTCCGCCGCACTGCTGCAACAGATCGAGATCCAAGTACGTTCCTACTGATCTCGAACCGACTCAGAGTGAAGCGCGCTAGCCCCTATTGGGCACCGTCTTGGTCCTCTTCCGCAACGCAAAGTGCATGCAGCATATGCCCTATGAACATGCACTTCGCTCAATAGTTCGGCAAAACCACGCCAATCGCCCCTATTTGTATCCTATTGTCTCTGCTTCGCAACATCCGCAATACCCCGGCACCGTAGTCTCCCTGCGCCGCACAAGGTGTTGTGAAGCCACGTGAACTTGCGGCGCTGCGCGTCGCGAAACAGTGTCTCTCCTCCGAGTGAACCACGCGTGAACACACATCCTCTCCGCAGCCGCGCGCCTCTGGAATGATTCACCTGCGACGGCCGATCGCCGAACGTTACGCGCTGGCTCCGCGCCGGCCTGCGTCTGCAGCGTGACAGCATGCGTCGTCGTGACGACCTCACCCAAATGCGACGCACCGAGGCGAGGGAGTTGAACACATGCGCTCAGCGACCGACCGCGCGGGGCCGATCTCCACGCACATGTCGTGACGTAACGGATCGTCGAGGGCAGCCGGATCACTGCAGACCGAACATTGCCGTGATGAGATTGCGACTCATCGGCGACGAAGCTCCTCAGCCGGAGAGCATGATGGGCTGTTTGCTCGCGCGGGGGACTCGCAGACCTCGCGGCTGACGCAAGCAGCTCGCCATGATCATTTGCGAACGACACCATCACCTGGAACACATGTGGCAGCTTTCCAGCTTTGCAAGAAGCAGGCTCGCTCATTGGCACGATTTGCGGAGGTCTCTTCTTTCACTTCTCTCATCGTGTCGCCTGCTGGCGCCAACCGCCCGCCTCACCGCGGGCGTCCGCAGACCGCCTGGGCCGGCAGAGCGTGAGCGCGGCGGCTCCTGGCGGCCCGCGACGACCATCGCGGAAACGTCTCCAGGGCGATGCCGCCCCGACCGCATCCGCGTCACGCAGCCCCCGCGAATCTCTTGGGATTTTCTCTTGTCTCTCGGGATTTTCTCTTGGGATTTCATTGGGATTTCATAGGGATCAATCCATTATGAATGGCGTTCTCCCATCGGCTGGCGCATAGTTGTTCATACGAGGTCCATGTCGGTCCGGCAGGATGCCGGAACGGGAACCCAAAAAAGCAAGCCGACGCACATAGATAGGCATCATGAATCCGGTCAAAGCTCTTGAAGAACACGGCCAGGCGGTCTGGCTCGATTTCCTCGCACGCGGCTTCGTCGCCAAGGGCGACCTCAAGCGGCTGATCGACGTCGACGGCGTCAAGGGCGTCACGTCGAACCCCGCCATCTTCGAGAAGGCGATCGGCAGCTCGGATGAATATGACGCGCCGATCGCGAAGGCGCTGAAGAGCGGCGACCGCTCGCCGACGCAGCTGTTCGAGACCGTTGCGGTCGAGGACATCCAGAACGCCGCCGACGTGCTGCGCCCGGTCTATGACCATTTCGACGGCAATGACGGCTTCGTCAGCCTCGAAGTCTCGCCCTATCTGGCGATGGACGCCAAGGGGACCATCGCCGAGGCCGAGCAGCTCTGGAAGGCGGTCGGCCGCAAGAATCTGATGATCAAGGTGCCGGCGACCGATGCCTGTCTCCCGGCCATCCAGCACCTGATCTCCAAGGGCATCAGCGTCAACATCACGCTGCTGTTTGCGCAAGGGGTCTACCGGCAGGTCGCCGAAGCCTACCTCGCCGGCCTCGAGGCCTATGTCGCCGACGGCGGCGATCCCCAGCATGTGGCGAGCGTGGCCTCGTTCTTCGTCAGCCGCATCGACAGCGTCGTCGACAAGCAGCTGGACGAAAAAATCGCCCAGGCCAACGACCCCTCGGAGAAGGAGCGCCTCGCGGCGCTCAAGGGCAAGATCGCGATCGCCAACGCCAAGATGGCCTATCAGGACTACAAGCAGCTGTTCGCGGGCGAGCGCTGGGAGCGGCTGGCTTCCAAGGGCGCCAAGCCGCAGCGGCTGCTGTGGGCCTCCACCGGCACCAAGAACAAGGACTACAGCGACGTCCTCTATGTCGAGGAGCTGATCGGACCCAACACCGTCAACACCGTGCCGCCGGCGACGCTGGACGCCTTCCGCGACCATGGCAAGGTGCGCGACAGCCTCGAAGAAGACGTCGAGGCGGCCCAGACGGCGCTCGACGATCTGGCGAAGACCGGGATCTCGCTCGCCGACATCACCGCTGACCTCGTGATCGACGGCGTCAAGCAGTTCGCCGACGCCGCCGACAAGCTGTATGGCGCGGTCGCGCACAAGCGCGCCGTCGTGCTCGGCGAGGGACTTGGGCAGCAGTCGATCGCGGTTGCTGCTGATCTCGAGAAGAAGGTCCAGGCCGCCACCGAGGACTGGCGCAAGTCCGCCAAGATCCGCCGGCTCTGGCACAAGGATGCGACGGTGTGGACCGGCGCCGACGAGCACAAATGGCTGGGCTGGCTGACCAGCGCCGAGAAGGCCGACCTCGCGGACTATGAGGACTACGCCCAGCGTGTGAAGGGCCAGAAGTTCTCCGACGCCGTCGTGCTCGGCATGGGCGGCTCCAGCCTCGGACCGGAGGTGCTCGCCAAGACCTTCCCGCGCAAGGCTGGCTTCCCCAGGCTGCACGTCCTCGATTCCACCGATCCGGCGCAGGTGCGCGCTATGGAAAAGGCGATCGACATTGCGAAGACGGTATTCATCGTATCCTCGAAATCGGGCGGCACCACCGAGCCGAACGCGATGAAGGACTATTTCTTCGCCCGCGTCAGCGACGCAATCGGCGCCAAGAAGGCCGGTCACCGCTTCATTGCCGTGACCGATCCCGGCTCGTCGCTGGAGAAGGCCGCCAAGGCACAAGGCTTCGCCCGCATCTTCCATGGCGAGCCGACCATCGGCGGCCGCTACTCGGTGCTGTCGCCGTTCGGCCTGGTGCCAGCAGCGACGGCCGGCATCGACGTGCGCAAGCTGGTCACGCAGGCATTGTCGATGGTGCGCTCCTGCGGTCCCGACGTGCCGCCGCTGCAGAATCCCGGCGTGCAGCTCGGCCTCGCGATGGGGCTCGCTGGTCTCGACGGCCGCGACAAGGTGACGATTTTCGCCTCGCCCAAGGTTGCCGATTTCGGTGCCTGGGCCGAGCAGCTGATCGCCGAATCCACCGGCAAGGAAGGCAAGGGCCTGATCCCGATCGACGGCGAGCCGATTGCATCGGCTGAGCTCTATGGCAGCGACCGCTTCTTCATCGACATCAAGGTCGATGGCGATGAGGATCGCGATCACGACGCCAAGCTCGCAGCGCTCGAAGCGGCCGGCCATCCCGTCGTCCGCATCGTGATGAGCTCGATCGACCAGCTCGGACAGGAGTTCTTCCGCTTCGAGATCGCCACCGCGGTGGCCGGCGCCGTGCTGGGCATCAACCCGTTTGACCAGCCCGACGTCGAATCCGCCAAGATCAAGACTCGTGAGCTTACCGCGGCGTTCGAGCAGAGCGGCGCGCTTCCCCCGGAAGAACCCGTCATCGCCATCAAAGGCTGCGAGCTCTACACCGACGCGCACAATGCCGAGAGCCTGCGCGAGCATGGCGCTGACGGCACCCTCGCCTCCTGGCTGAAGGCGCATCTCGACCGGGCCGGCGCAGGCGACTACATCGCGCTGCTCGGCTATATCGAGCACAACGGTGCCAACACCGACGCCTTGCAGCGCATGCGCCTCAGGCTGCGGGAGACCAAGCATCTCGCCACCTGCGCCGAGTTCGGCCCGCGCTTCCTGCACTCCACCGGCCAGGCCTACAAGGGCGGACCGGACAGCGGCGTGTTTCTGCAGATCACCGCCGATGATGCGCAGGATCTGCCGATCCCCGGCCAGAAGGCCAGCTTCGGCGTAATCAAGGCGGCGCAGGCGCGCGGCGATTTCGACGTGCTCACCGAGCGCGGCCGTCGCGCGTTGCGGGTGCACATCAAGGGCAATCTGAAGTCGGGCCTGAAGATGCTCGACAGCGCGATGTCAGAAGCGCTGAGTTAGGAAGGGCCTCGCAGATGCAGTTGGGAATGATCGGTCTCGGGCGGATGGGCGGCAACATCGTGCGCCGCCTGATGCGCGCGGGGCACTCATGCGTGGTCTATGATCGCGACGCGAAGGCGGTCGCGGCCCTGGTTGCCGAGGGCGCGACCGGCGCCGCGAGCCTGGAGGAGTTCGTCGGCAAGCTCGCGACGCCGCGACATGCCTGGATCATGCTGCCGGCCGGCAAGATCACCGAGGCGACGGTCGAGCAGTTGACCAAGCTGATGAGTGCGGATGATGTCATCATCGACGGCGGCAATAGTTTTTGGCAGGATGACGTCCGTCGCGGCAAGGCTTTGCAAGAGCGCGGCCTGCACTATGTCGATGTCGGCACGTCAGGCGGCGTCTGGGGGCTCGACCGCGGCTACTGCATGATGATCGGCGGCGACAAGCCGGTCGTCGACCGGCTCGATCCGATCTTTGCGACGCTCGCTCCCGGGATCGGTGACATCCCGCGCACGCCGGGCCGTGACGGCCGCGACCCGCGCGTCGAGCAGGGCTATATCCACGCCGGCCCGACCGGCGCCGGCCATTTCGTCAAGATGATCCACAATGGCATCGAGTACGGCCTGATGCAGGCCTATGCCGAAGGCTTCGACATCCTGCGGCACGCCAACAGCGAAGCGCTGCCGGAGGCGCATCGCTTCGACTTCGATCTCGCCGATGTCGCCGAGGTCTGGCGGCGTGGCAGCGTCATTCCGTCCTGGCTGCTCGACCTCACCGCAAGCGCGCTGGCGCGCCAGCCGGGGCTGGAAAAATATTCCGGCTATGTCGAGGATTCCGGCGAGGGCCGCTGGACCGTCAATGCCGCGATCGACGAGGCCGTGCCGGCCGAGGTGCTGACGGCGGCTTTGTTCGCCCGCTTCCGCTCGCGCCAGGAGCACACCTTCGCCGAGAAGATCCTCTCGGCCATGCGCGAGGGTTTTGGCGGCCACAAGGAGCCTGAGCAGCATCCTGATCCGGCGCGCCAGAGCGCGCCTGAGATCGTCAAGCCGAAGGCCGACCGCGCGTGACCCCTCTGCATCCTCACCAGCCGCCGCACCAGAAGCCCGACGCCTGTGCCTTCGTCATCTTCGGCGTGACAGGAGACCTCACGCACCGGCTCGTGCTGCCGTCGCTGTACAATCTTGCGGCCGGCAATCTGCTGCCGGATCGCTTCTGCATCGTCGGCATTGCCCGCAAGGGCATGTCGAGCGAGCAGCTGCGCGTCAATCTGATGGAGGGTCTGCGCAAATACGCGACCCGCCCGGTCGAGGACGAGATCGCGCAGCGCCTGCTGCAATGCGTGACCGCGATCGAGGCCGATCCGAAGGAGCCGGACAGTTTCGATCAGCTGAAGGACAGGCTGGAAAAGCTCGAGGCCGCGCGGGAGACCCACGGCAACCGGCTGTTCTATCTGGCCACGCCGCCCGGCGCCTTCGCCCCGATCGCCCAGCAGCTCGGACGCGTCGGACTGCTGAAAGAGGATGGCAAGGCCTGGCGCCGGCTGGTGGTTGAAAAGCCGTTCGGCACGGATTTGGCGTCCGCCAAGAAGCTGAACGACCAGTTGCTGGAGCTCGTGACCGAGCACCAGATCTACCGGATCGATCATTATCTCGGCAAGGAGACGGTGCAGAACATCCTGGTGCTGCGCTTTGCCAACGGCATGTTCGAGCCGATCTGGAACCGGCATCACATCGATCACGTGCAAATCACCGTCGAGGAGAAGCTCGGCGTCGGCACGCGCGGCAGCTTCTATGACGCCACCGGCGCGCTGCGCGACATGGTGCCGAACCATCTGTTCCAGTTGCTGTCGCTGGTCGCGATGGAGCCGCCGGCCCGGTTCGATGCGCACACGGTGCGCTCCGAGAAGGCCGAGGTACTCTCGGCGATCCAGCCGCTCACCGAACGGGAAGCGCTGGCGAATTCGGTGCGCGGCCAGTACACCGCCGGCGTGATCGGCGACACCGATCTCGCGGACTATCGCAAGACCAAGGATGTACGCGCCGACAGCGCCACCGAGACCTACGCCGCCCTCAAGCTCACCATCGACAATTGGCGCTGGGCCGGGGTGCCGTTCTATCTGCGCACCGGCAAGGCACTCGGCGCCAAACGCACCGAGGTCGCGATCAAGTTCCGCCAGGCGCCGTTCGCGATGTTCAGCTGCACGCCGATCGATACGTTGGCGGAGAATTATCTCGTAATCGGCATCGAGCCGACCCAAAGCATCACCCTGCAGTTCAACACCAAGGTGCCCGGCCCGACCATCCGCACCGACGGCGTGCAGATGACGTTCAACTACAAGGACTATTTCCAGGCCGAGCCGGCCACCGGCTATGAGACGCTGATCTATGACTGCATGATCGGCGACAACATCCTGTTCCAGCGCGCCGACAGCGTCGAGGCCGGCTGGAAGGCGGTGGAGCCGTTCATCGAAGCCTGGAAGAAGGCCGGCCGCGACGGCTTGCATCACTATTCCGCGGGAAGCGAAGGTCCGGAGGCCGCCGCCGATCTGCTGGCGCGCGACGGCCGCAGCTGGCGCAAGCTGGCCTGAGCGATGGGCAGAGCGTCTCCCGAGCTGGTGCGCGTCGCCGACAAGGCGGCGATGGCGCAAGCCGCCGCCGATCTCCTGCTCGCGCGGATCGCAGCCAATTCCGGCCGGATTGCCATCTGTCTCACCGGCGGCTCCAGCCCGAAGCAGCTCTACGAGCTGCTGGCGACGGATGCCTGGCGTGAGCGCATTCCGTGGCCGCGCGTGCACTGGTTCATCGGCGACGAGCGCTTCGTTCCGGCAGGCGATCCCCTGCACAACATGACGATGGCGCGCCACGCCTTTCTCGATGCCTGCGCGCCGGCGGCCAACATCCATCCGATCCCCACGGACACGACCAATCCGGACCGCAGCGCGCGCGCCTATGAGCAGGAGCTGAAGGCATTTTATGGCGCTGACCAGCTCGATCCGGCACGGCCGCTGTTCGATCTCGTGCTGCTCGGCATCGGCCCTGACGGTCATATCGCCTCGCTGTTTCCGGGCTTTCCGGCCGTCGAGGTCAGGGATCGCTGGGTGGTGGGCGTCGACAAGGCCAACGTTGCGCCGTTGGTGCCGCGGGTCAGCCTGACGCTGCCGGCGCTGGCGTCATGCCGCGCCATGCTGTTCGCCGTGGCGGGCGCCGACAAAAGCCCTATCCTGACGCGCGTGCTGGCGGGCGAGGAGCTGCCGGCCAACCGCGCCCGCTCGAACGGCACAACGACGTTTCTGATCGATGCAGCGGCATGGCCATCCGCGCCGGAAGCGCCGCATGCCTTGATCATCATGGGCGTCTCGAGCTCGGGCAAGAGCACGGTCGGCGAAGCGCTGGGCCGGCGGCTCGGATGGCGGTTCGAGGATGGCGACAGCTTTCATCCGCCGGCCAACGTCGCCAAGATGAGTGCGGGCCACCCGCTCACAGACGCCGATCGCTGGCCCTGGCTGCAAGCGATCGCCGACGAGATCGCGCGCTGCCGCGCCAAGGGCGAGCCCATCATCATCGCCTGCTCGGCGCTCAAGAAGGCGTATCGCAAGGTTCTTGTCGGCGACCGCGAAGACGTTCGCCTCGTCTATCTTAAGGGAGGCCGGGAGCTGATCGGCGACCGGATGGGTCACCGATCGGGGCACTTCATGCCGACGGGCCTGCTCGACAGCCAGTTTGCCACCCTGGAACCACCCAGTGCTGACGAGCATCCCATCACGGTCTCGGTCGATGCGCCGGTCGCGGCCATCATCGACGCCATCCTGCAACAGCTTCAGATTGGTCAGGCCCGCGCCTGACTGCGAAGGGAAGGGCCTCATGACCCGCATCGCTCTCGTCGTGTCCGACGTCGACGGCACGCTCCTGACCAAGGACAAGGTTCTGACCGAACGCGCGGCCAAGGCCGCTCGCCAGCTGCGGGAGTCCGGGATCGCCTTCACCATCACCTCAAGCCGCCCGGCGATCGGCATGGGCTTTCTGATCGCACCGCTGCAGATCGACCTGCCGGTCGGCCCTTTCAATGGCAGCTCGATCATCGGTCCCGACATGCGCCCGCTCGAGCAGAGCCTGATTCCGACCGGGGCGGCCGAGCGCTGCGTCGATCTCCTCCACCAGCGCGGCGTCGACATCTGGGTGTTCACGAGCGACGCCTGGCTGACACGCAATCCCGATGGCGACTACGTGCCGAACGAGCAGCGGGCGATCCGCGCCGACCCGACCATCGTTGGCGACTTTGCGCCCTATCTCTCCGGCGCCTGCAAGATCGTCGGCGCCAGCCGTGACTTCGAATTGCTGGCCCGGTGTGAAGGCGAGATGCGCGAGCTCCTGGGGGCGGAGGCGACCGCCGTCCGTTCGCAGAGCTATTACCTCGACATCACCCCGCCCGGCCGCAACAAGGGCACCTTCGTCACCGCGATGGCAGATCGCCTCGGCATTCCGCTCGACCAGGTCGCGACCATCGGCGACATGCACAATGATGTCGCGATGTTCGATGTCAGCGGGCTGTCGATCGCGATGGGCAATGCCAGCGACGATGTGAAGAGCCACGCCAGGCGCGTGACCACGTCCAACCAGGACGAAGGCTTTGCCAACGCCATGGAGATGATCCTGGCCGAAAACGCGCAAGGCTAGACGGCGAGAGCGGGCACGCGAAGCTAGGAGTCCGAGCGCTGCTTGGCCGGCTTGTCGGCGGCCATCCTGGCGCTGCTGAGATTCTGCGCCGTATTGATCAGCGCGATATGCGTCAGCGCCTGCGGAAAATTGCCGGTCTGCCGGCGCGCTTCGGTGTCGTATTCTTCCGCCAGCAGGCCGACATCATTGGCGATGCCGACGACGCGCTGGAACAGCGTCTCGGCCTTGGCGATGTCGCCCGCGAGCACATGCGCATCGGCGAGCCACAGCGTGCAGGCCAGGAAAGCGCCCTCGATCGGCTGCTGCTCGTCCGGCGACAGCTCGCGCGGGTCATGCCGCAGCACGAAGCCGTTGCGCAGCAGATGCTGCTCGATCGCCGCGATGGTGCCGCGGATGCGCGGATCGGAGCTCGGCAGAAAGCCGACGGCGGGCAGCAGCAGCAGGCTCGCATCGAGCAGCCGCGAGCCATAGGAATCGACGAAGCTGCCGAGACCGGAATCGTAGCCCTGCTCGCAGACGTCGCGATGAATGGTGTCGCGCAGCCGACGCCAGCGGTCGAGCGGCGCCTCCAGGCCAAACCGCTCGGCGCTCTTGATCGCCCGGTCGAACGCAACCCAGGTCATGACCTTGGAGAACACGTAGTGGCGGCCGTCGCCGCGGCGCTCCCAGATGCCGTGATCGGGCTGGTCCCAGACATCGGTGAGATGGTCGAGAACCGCGCATTCGAGCGCCCAGGTGCCGTCATCGAGCTTGAGCCTGCTCATCCGCGCCTGGTGGAAGGCGTCGATCAGCTCGCCATAGACGTCGAGCTGCAGCTGCGCATGCGCGGCGTTGCCGATCCGCACCGGCTGCGCGCCTTCGTAGCCGGAAAGCCATTCGGCCTCCCACTCCGTGAGCCGGCGCTGCCCCATGATGCCGTACATGATCTGCATGCAGGCGGGAGCGCCGGCCGCGGCACGCAGCAGCCAGTTGTGCCACGCCAGCGCTTCCTCGGTATAGCCGGAGTTCATCAGCGCCAGCAGCGTGAAGGTCGCATCGCGCAGCCAGCAGAACCGGTAGTCCCAGTTGCGGCGGCCGCCGAGCTTCTCCGGCAGCGACGTCGTCGGCGCCGCCACGATGCCGCCGGTCGGACCATAGGTGAGCGCCTTCAGCGTGACGAGCGAGCGCATCACGAGGTCACGATGCGCTCCCGTGTAGGTGCAGCGGCGCGACCAGTCCGACCAGAACGCCTCTGTGTCGCGCAGCGCCTGCTCCGGATCGATCGCCTTGGGCACCGGAAGATGCGAGGGACCATAGGTCAGCACGAACGGCACGGTCTCGCCTTCCGTGACTTCGAACTCGGCGACGGTGGTCATATCCTCGCCGCGCGTCGGGACCGGCGTATGCAGCACCGCCATGTCCGGGCCGCAGATGGCGAGCAGCGCGGAGCGGTCGTCGGATTGCCTGACCCAGGGAATCTCGATGCCGAAGCCGAAGCGGATGATCAGATCCATGCGCATCGCCACCCGGCCGGAGACGCCGCGCACCAGTCGGACGACGTCGGAGGCGCTGCCGCGCGGCGGCATGAAGTCCATCAGTTCGACCGTCCCCGTCGCTGTCTCGAACCGGGTTTCGAGGATCAGCGTGTCGCCGCGATAGCGGCGTGTCACGGCACTCGCCGCGTCCCGCGGCGCGATCAGCCACCGACCATTGTTGTGATCACCGAGCAGCGCCGCGAAGCAGGCATCCGAATCGAACGCCGGCCAGCACAGCCAGTCGATCGATCCGGTCCGGCTGACGAGCGCGGCCGTCTCGCAGTCGCCGATCAGGGCATAGTCTTCGATCTTGCAGGGCATTGCACATCCGATTGTCTTGCCCCCGCAAAACCATCGCTGCTCACGCGCTCGCCGGACTGATCCGGTCGGCGGTGACGGCCTTCAGCGCCTCGACATTGGTCGCCGCGGCGACGTCCTCGAGATCGAGCGGCATCCTGCGGCGCCAGTTCGGATGCTCGTCGATCGTGCCGGGAATGTTCGGCTGATCAACCACGCCGAGCAGATCCTCCAGCGAGATCGCCAGCAGCCGCGAACGCGTCCGCGACAGGAAGCTGATGGCTGACAGCACATCATGATCCTGGATGCCGTTATGGCGCAGCACCTCGTCCCACAGCCCGAGCGCGCGCCAGCGCTCCTCGTCGGTCTCGCCCGGATCGATGTCCAGTCCGCGCTTGGTCTTGAGGTCGCCGAACGTGCGCCAGCCGGCATAGGTCGACAGATCATGCGTATTCAGCGTGACCAGAGCGTTCGGCGGATAGGCGTCGACGTCGCGGAAGCGGCCGTTCTCGTCGCGCTCGAAGATCATCACCTTGTAGGACCACAGGCCCCAATCGGCCATCTGCTCGCGAAACCCCTCCGGCACGGTGCCGAGATCCTCGCCGATCACGATGCAATTGTTGGCGTCGCTCTCGATGGCGGTCGCCGCCAGCAGCGCATCGAACGGCATCTGGACATAGGCGCCCTGCTTGGCGGGAAAGCCGTGCGGCACCAGATAGAGCCGCTTCAGGCCGAGCACATGGTCGAGCCGGATCGCGCCGGCATGGCGCATCGACGCCCTGATCATCTCGCGGAACGGCTCGAAATTCTTCAACGCCAGTCCCGGCGCATTGAAGCCGGCCAGGCCCCAATTCTGTCCGACCGTGTTCAACGGATCGGGCGGCGCACCGACCGACAGCGTCCGCGAAATGGCGCCCTGCTCGTTCCAGGCGTCGAACCCGTCGGACTGTACGCCGACCGCGACATCGAGATAGAGACCGACCTTCATGCCCAGCCGATGGGCCAGGTCCTTGCTGTGGCGTAGCTGCCGTTCGGCGAGCCACTGCACATAGGCGATGAAATCGGCCTCGCGGCGGTCCGGACCATTCAGCAGCGCCGCGCAGCGGGCCGCGTCGGGCTGCCGCCACTCCTCGGGCCAATCCCACCAGGGCTGCTGGAAGCGATGCCGCAGCACCTCGAAGCAGGTGAAGCGCGCGAGCAGCTCACCGCGCTCGGCGCGATAGGTCTTGAACTCCGCCGCCTCGGCGCTGTCGGGCGTCATCATGAAGGCGTCGAAGGCGGCCCGCAACGCCGGCCATTTCAACGCCGCCACGCCCTCGTAGTCGACCAGCTCGGCCTGCCGCAGCGGCTCCAGCAGCTTGGCATCCGGCCCCTTCTTGAAACCCGGCGCCTGCTCGACATCGACATAGAGCGCGTTGAGAAACAGCCGGCTGTTCGGCGCATAGGGACTGAAATCGCCCGGACGATCATCGAACAGCGCGTGCAACGGATTGAGGCCGACACCATCGGCGCCGAGCTTGGCGCAGAGATCGATGAGATTGGCGAGATCGGTGAAATCGCCCATGCCCCAGTTGCGACGCGAGCGGATGCCGTAGAGCTGCACCGCGAGCAACCAGACACGGTCGAAATCGCCCGAAAACGCCTTCTCTGGCGTCACCAGCAGCGGCAGCTCCTCGCGGCATGACGACGCATCCGACAGATCCAGGCGATAGCTCCCCACCGGCAGATCGGCCGGCCAGTCGACCAGCGCCTCGCTCGCTTCGCCGCGCGCGATCTCCGCATCGCCCTGCTTGATTGTCCATGTCACCGGCAGCTTGGCCGCGTCGCTGAGGCGGCTGCGGGCCGGCTGTCCGGACCGAATCACGATCGCGCCACTGAGGAGCTTTTGCGGCGTTGGCCTGGGAAAGGCCTCCACGATGATTTTGAGCGCCGCTTCGTCGGTGACGCGGCGCTGGCCCTGACCATCGTAGAATTCTGTCAGGATTCCGAGACTATGAGCTTCGCTGAAGAGATCCATTGGCACGCGATCTTGGACGTGGCAGGACGCACGTCGTGAAATTGTTGTTGAACAGCAAGAGGATAGACCTCTAACGCGCCGCACTTGCGAGCGTTCCCTCTGGGAACAAAAGCGAGCCCTGCGGCTTGGTATGGGGTCGTCTCGGGTCCTAGCGAACCGGGACACCGATTTCTTGTCAATGGCATCACAGTGAACAAATTTCAGCACACGTTCGAGAGCGTCGCCCTGCGGGACGCTTTCTCCCCTATTCTGCCCTCTTTTGAGGAGAGCCGCATCTGTCGGGTCCGAGACGCCTGTCCAGGCGCCTGCGGTCGCAGCCGATTCCTTCTCCTCGCCGGTGTGAGGGCTTCATGAACGTGATGTCATCCCTGGACTCCCCGAACCTGCAGACCGAAGCCGATGGCGACGGTCTCTGGTACAAGGACGCGATCATCTACCAGCTGCACGTCAAGGCGTTTGCCGACAGCAACCATGACGGCATCGGCGACTTTGCCGGCCTGACCGACAAGCTGGATTATCTGCAGGATCTTGGCGTCACCGCGCTGTGGCTGCTGCCGTTCTATCCATCCCCCGGGCGCGACGACGGCTACGACATCGCCGATTACGGCAGCATCAATCCCGATTTCGGGACGATGAAGGAGTTCAAGCGCTTCATCCAGGAAGCGCAGCGCCGCGGCTTGCGCGTCATCACCGAGCTCGTCGTCAACCACACCTCCGACCAGCACCATTGGTTCAAGCGTGCCCGGCGCAGCGCGCCCGGATCGAGCGCGCGCGACTGGTACGTCTGGAGCGACACCGACCAGAAATATCAGGGCACCCGAATCATCTTCACGGACACCGAGAAGTCGAACTGGACCTGGGATCCCGAGGCCGGCCAGTTCTATTGGCACCGCTTCTTCTCGCACCAGCCGGACCTCAACTTCGACAATCCGCGGGTGGTCAACGCCATCATCCAGGTGATGAAGCGCTGGCTCGACGCCGGCGTCGACGGCTTCCGCCTCGATGCGATCCCCTATCTGTGCGAGCGCGACGGCACCAACAACGAGAACCTCCCCGAGACGCACGCGATCATCAAGCGGCTGCGGCTCGAGCTCGACAATTACGCCAAGGACAAGCTGCTGCTGGCCGAGGCCAATCAATGGCCGGAGGACGTGCAGGAATATTTCGGCCAGGGCGACGAGTGCCATATGGCCTATCACTTCCCGCTGATGCCGCGCTTCTACATGGCGATCGCCCAGGAGGACCGCTTTCCGATCACCGACATCCTGCGGCAGACGCCGGACATTCCATCGACCTGTCAATGGGCGCTGTTCCTGCGCAACCATGACGAGCTGACCCTGGAGATGGTGACCGACGTCGAGCGCGATTATTTGTGGTCGACCTATGCCAACGATCCGCGCGCCCGCATCAATGTCGGCATCCGCCGGCGCCTCGCGCCGCTGATGGACAATGACCGGCGCAAGATAGAGCTGATGAACTCGCTTCTGATGTCGTTCCCGGGCACGCCGATCATCTATTATGGCGACGAGATCGGGATGGGCGACAACATCTATCTCGGCGACCGCAACGGCGTGCGCACACCGATGCAGTGGACGCCGGACCGCAATGGCGGCTTCTCGCGCGCCGACCCGGCGCGGCTGTACGCGCCGATGATCATGGACCCGGTCTATGGCTACGAGGCCGTCAACGTCGAGGCGCAGTCGCGCAGCCTGTCGTCGCTCCTGAACGCAACCAAGAAGCTGATCTCGGTCCGCAAGTCGACGCTCGCCTTCGGCCGGGGAACGATGAGCTTCATCCGGCCCGCCAACCGCTCCGTGCTGGCCTATGTCCGCCAGTACAAGGACGAGGTCATTCTCTGCGTCGCCAACCTGTCGCGCTCGGCGCAGGCGACCGAGCTCGACCTTTCCGCCTTCAAGGACCGCGTGCCGGTCGAGATGCTGGGGCGCTCGCGCTTTCCCGCGATCGGCGCGCTGCCCTACATGATCACGCTCGCGCCCTACGGCTTCTACTGGTTCCAGCTCAAGGAGCGTGACAAGTCGGAGCCGGTAATCCAGCGCGCGGTGCCGGAATTCGAGACGCTGGTGGTGCCGCTCGGCTCGACCTGGGTGACGCTGGCGCGCACGCGCGGCGTGTTCGAGCGCGACGTGCTCCCCGATCATCTCGCCCGCACGCGCTGGTATTCGGAGCGCAATCCGGAGGAGATTCATCCGACGCTGACGTCCGCGATCCCGTTCTGCGACATCGGCGACAACCGCCCCTGGCTGATCTTCTTCAAGGCGGCCGAGCGCAAGGAGACGCAGCGCTATCTCCTGCCGATGCAGATCGAATGGGTGCGCTTCGATCGCGACCGCTACAATCCCCAGGCCTTTGCCGCGGTCCGCCAGGGCGCGCGCGAGGGCACATTGCTCGACGCCGCCACCAGCCCCATCTTCCTCGCGTTGCTGCTGCATAACCTGCAGCAATCGCTGACCGTGGAGGAGAACGGCATCAGGCTCGAATTCCGGCCGACATCCCGGTTTCCCGACAAGCCGGTGCGCGAGTCCGAGCACGTGCGCATCATCGAAACCGACCGCTGCAGCAGCAAGGCCGTGGTCAACAACGAGTTCTTCATCAAGATTCGCCGCGAGCTCGAGGCCGGACCGCATCCGGAGATCGACATCGGCCGCTTCCTGACGGAGACGGTCGGCTTCGCCAACGTCCCGCCGCTGCTTGGCAGCGTCGAGGTGATCCAGGAGGGCGAGCGGCAGACCGTCGGCTGCGTCCATGGCTTCGTCGAGAACCAGGGCGACGGCTGGACCGTCACGGCCGCCTATCTCGACCGCTACATCGATGATCAGCGCGTCTTCACCGCCAACGGTGACGAGCGCCAGAGCGACGAGCTGTCACCCTATCTGCGCTACGTGACGCAGGCCGGCCGGCGCTGTGGCGAACTGCATGCCGCGCTGGCCTCGCGCAGCGATCTCCCCGATTTCGCGCCGGAGCCGACCTCCGCCGACAGTCTCGATCATTGGATCGACCGGCTTCGCGCCCAGGCCGGCCGAATTTTCGCCAGTCTGAGCGAGCGCCGCGACCACCTCAAGGATCCGGACCGCGGGCTGGTCGATCAGGTGCTCGCCCAGCGCGGCGAACTGTCGGAGCGTCTCGGCGCGCTGATCCCGCAGCATCTCGGCGGCTATGACATCCGCGCCCATGGCGACTTCCATCTTGGCCAGATCCTGATCGTCAAGGACGACATCTTCATCATCGACTTCGACGGTGACGAGGAGCAGCCGCTCGCCGAGCGCCGGCGCAAGGCGCCGCCCGCCCGCGACATCGCCGGCTTCCTGCGCTCGATCGACTGCTCGGTCCGCATCGCGCATGAGCGCGCTTTGCGCGCCGGTCCCGACGATCACGGCCGGATTGCCGCCGCCCTGTCGGACTGGCGCGACCGCACCACGGCGGCTTTTTTGGCCGGCTATCGCGAGATCAAGGCCCATCAGCACCTCTGGCCGGACGATCCGCGCAGCGCGGAGGCGCTCCTTAACTTTTTCATGCTGGAAAAAGCACTCGGGGCGCTCGAATATGACCTCGCTCACCGGCCGGACTGGCTACGCGTCGCGCTGGGCCACCTGCTTCGCGTTCTGTCCGTGCCAGCACCTGCCAGCGAGTCCTCATGACCCATCTTTCTCCCGAGGCGTTTGCGATCATCGAAGGTCGGCATGCCGACCCGTTTCGCTATCTCGGTCAGCACAATGCCGACGGCAGGACCGTCGTGCGCGCCTTCCTGCCCGAGGCCTCCCGGGTCGAGGCCGTCGGCGAGCATGGCGAAGTCGCGCCGCTGGCGCGCATCCATGATGCCGGCCTGTTCACCGGGACGATGTCGTCGCCGCAGCGCTATCGCCTGCGGGCGACATTCGGCGATGCCGTCACCGACCTCGAGGACCCCTACCGCTTCTTGCCGATCCTGAGCGAATTCGATCTGCATCTGCTCGGCGAGGGCAACCACGAGCGGCTGTACGACAAGCTCGGCGCCCATCCGATGGCGCTCGACGGTGTCGACGGCGTCGGCTTCGTCGTGCTCGCGCCCAATGCACGGCGCGTCAGCGTGGTCGGCGACTTCAACTTCTGGAACGCGCGGCGCCACCCGATGCGGGTGCGCGGCAACGGCTATTGGGAGCTGTTCATTCCGCGCGCCCGGGCCGGCGACCACTACAAGTTCGACATCATCGGCCCGCAGGGCGAGCACCTGCCGCTGAAATCGGACCCGATGGCCTTCGCAGCCGAGATGCGTCCCAAGACCGCGTCGATCGTGGTCGACGAAACGCATCTGCCGCGCCCGCGGCCGGCGCCGCATGACGTCAACAGGCTGAATCGGCCGGTGTCGATCTACGAGGTGCATCTCGGATCCTGGCGGCGCAAGGATAACAACCAGTGGCTGACCTATCGCGAGCTGGCTGAGCAGCTGCCGGCCTATGTCCGCGACCTCGGCTTCACCCATGTCGAATTCCTCCCGGTCAGCGAACACCCGTTCGACGGCTCCTGGGGCTACCAGCCGACCGGCCTGTTCGCGCCGACCAGCCGGTTCGGCAGCCCGGAGGATTTCTGCGCGCTGGTCGATGCCTGCCATCGCGAGGGCCTCGCGGTCTGGCTCGACTGGGTGCCGGGGCATTTCCCCGACGATCCCCACGGGCTCGGCCGTTTCGACGGCACCGCGCTGTATGAGCATGCCAATCCGATGCAGGGCCGGCATCTCGACTGGGGCACCCTGATCTACAATTTCGGCCGCACCGAAGTCGCCAATTTCCTGCGCGCCAATGCGCTGTTCTGGCTGGAGCGCTACGGCATCGACGGCCTGCGCGTCGATGCCGTCGCCTCGATGCTCTATCTCGACTACAGCCGCCCCTCGGGAGGGTGGATTCCGAACAAATATGGCGGCCGGGAGAACCTCGAAGCCATCGAATTCCTGCGCCGGGTCAATATCGAGCTGTTCGGACATTTTCCCCAGGCGACCACGGCCGCCGAGGAATCCACCGCTTGGCCGCAGGTCTCGCGCCCGGTCGACATGGGCGGGCTCGGCTTCGGCTACAAGTGGAATATGGGCTGGATGCACGACACCTTGCGCTACATCGGCAAGGACCCGATCCACCGCAAATATCACCACGGCGATATCCTGTTCGGGCTGCACTACGCCTTTTCTGAGAACTTCATCCTGCCGCTGTCCCATGACGAGGTCGTGCACGGCAAACGCTCGATCCTGGGCCGGATGCCGGGCGACGACTGGCAGCGCTTTGCGAATCTGCGCGCCTATTACAGCTTCATGTACGGGCATCCTGGCAAGAAGCTGCTGTTCATGGGCTGCGAGATCGCCCAGGAGCGGGAATGGAATCACGACATTGCGCTCGACTGGCACCTGCTCGGCGATGCCAAACATGCCGGCATCCAGGCCCTGATCCGCGACCTCAACCATCTCTACCGCAACGTGCCGGCGCTGCACGAGCGGGACTGCGAGCCGGACGGCTTCGAATGGCTGATCACCGACGATGCCGACCGCAACGTCTTTGCCTGGGTCCGAAAAGGCTTCGACGACCGCGCCCGCTGCGTCGTGGTCGTGAACTTTTCGCCCAACGTGTATTACAATTACCGGGTCCGCGTGCCGTTCGGCGGCATATGGAGGGAAGCTTTCAATTCCGACTCCCTGCATTATGGCGGCAGCAATGTCGGCAATGTCGGCCAGGTCCATGCCTCTGAAGATCACCAACTCGACCTCATCCTCCCGCCCATGGCAGCGGTATTTCTCGTCCCGGAAGCCTGACGCGATGCGTCTGGCTGCTGGAAGTCCCGCACGTCTCGGAGCAACCTGGGACGGACGAGGGACCAATTTTGCGCTGTTTTCCGCCAATGCCGAAAAGGTCGAGCTCTGCCTGTTCGACAGCCAGGGCCGCCGCGAGATCGAACGGATCGAGCTGCCGGAGCGGACGGAGGACGTCTGGCACGTCTACCTCAACGACGTCTCGCCCGGACAGCTCTATGGCTACCGCGTCTACGGACCGTACGAGCCGGAGCGTGGCCATCGCTTCAACGCCAACAAGCTGGTGCTCGACCCCTACGCCAAGCGGCTGGCCGGGCGGCTGGTCTGGAGCGACGCCCATTTCGCCTACCGCGCCGGCTCGCCGCGCGAGGATCTCTCGTTCGACCGGCGCGACAACGCCCGCGGCATGCCGAAAGGCGTGGTCATCGACGAGACCTTCAACTGGGGCCGGCGCGAGATGCGCCCGCAGATCCCCTGGGAGGACACGATCATCTACGAGGCCCACGTCAAGGGCCTGACCAACCGGCGCGATGACGTCCCGCCCAATCTGCGCGGCACCTATGGCGGCCTGTCGTCGCCGGCGATGATCAAGCACCTCAAGCGGCTCGGCGTCACCACTGTCGAGCTGCTTCCGATCCACGCCTTCATCGACGACCGCATGCTGGTCGAGAAGAAGCTGGTCAACTACTGGGGCTACAACACGATCTCGTTCTTCGCGCCGGAGCAGCGCTATGCGCAGGACAATCCGCTCGATGCGTTCAGGACGACGGTGGCACGGCTGCACGATGCCGGCATCGAGGTGATGCTCGACGTCGTCTACAACCACACCGCCGAGGGCAACCACCTCGGGCCGACGCTGTGTTATCGCGGCATCGACAACGCCTCCTACTACTGGCTGCAACCGGACAATCCGCGATTCTATGACGACTTCACCGGCTGCGGCTCGTCGGTGAACCTCACCCATCCGCGCGTGCTGCAGATGGTGATGGATTCGCTGCGCTACTGGGTCGAGGTCTGCCATGTCGACGGCTTCCGCTTCGATCTCGCCACCACGCTGGCCCGCGAGAAGCACGGCTTCGACCGGCGCACCGGCTTCCTCACCGCGATCCGCCAGGACCCGGTGCTGGCGAGCGTCAAGCTGGTTGCCGAGCCCTGGGACGTCGGTCTCGGCGGCTACCAGGTCGGCGCGTTCCCGTCGCAATGGTCGGAATGGAACGATCGCTATCGCAGCGCCATGCGCCGCTATTGGAGCGGCGAAGGCAGCCTGATCGGCGAGGTCTCGAGCCGCATGACCGGCTCGTCCGACATCTTCAACCACGACGGCCGCACCCAGCGCGCCAGCGTCAACCATGTCACCGTGCATGACGGTTTCACGCTGGCCGATCTGTTCAGCTACAACAGCAAGCACAACGAGGCCAACGGCGAGGACAATCGCGACGGCTCCAACGACAACCACAGCAACAATTTCGGGCACGAGGGCCCGACCGACGACGTCATGATCAACGCGCTGCGCCGGCAGTCGCGCAAGAACCAGCTCGCCTGCCTGTTCCTCGCGCAGGGCCTGCCGCTGCTGCTGGCCGGCGACGAGGTCGGCAACTCGCAAGCCGGCAACAACAACGCCTATTGCCAGGACAACGAGGTCGGCTGGGTCGACTGGAGCGGCATGGGCCGCGAGGGCTGCGACCTGATCGACTTCATCGCGCACATGACCGATCTGCGCCGCCGCTTCGGCCAGATCCGCGCCCGCCGCTGGCTCGACGGCCGCCGTCCCGACGGCAGTTTCGGCGTGCTGTGGCTGACGCCCTCGGCGGAGGAAATGACGCAAACGGACTGGACCTTTCCCGACGGTCGATTTCTCGCCTATGTGCTCGCACCGGTGGAACCTGAGCAGGCTCCGATCTTTATTGTCCTGAATGCGGCCCCTGAAGACATCGGATTCAAATTGCCCAGGCTCGACGAATACAAGAATTGGCAACAGGTTCTCGACACCACCCAAGCCCAGCAGAAGCCGATCGACTTCGCGTCCGGCGCGGAGCTCAAGGCCCCGCCCCGCTCCGTGCTGGCATATGCGGGCCTGTCATGAGCGGGCGCCAGTTCGGGCCTGAGATCACCAGGGATGGCGTCACATTCCGGCTGTGGGCGCCTGCCGCCAAGCGCGTCGATCTGGTGCTCGACGGCAGGCACGAAATGCAGCGCCGCGATGGCGGGTGGTACACGCTCGACGTCGCGGGAGCGGGCGCCGGCACGCGCTACAAATTCCGCATCGACGACGAGCTCGACGTGCCCGATCCCGGTTCGGACTTCCAGCCAGAGGACGTGTTCGGCCCCAGCGAAGTGATCGACCACCGCGCTTACGCCTGGCGTTCCGAGAATTGGCGCGGGCGCCCCTGGCAGGACGCGGTGTTCCTCGAGAGCCATGTCGGCACCTTCACGCCCGAAGGCACCTATCGCGCGATGATCGACAAGCTCGATCATCTCGTCGAGACCGGCATCACCGCGCTCGAACTGATGCCGCTGGCGGACTTTGCCGGCCGGCGCAACTGGGGCTATGACGGCGTGCTGCTCTATGCGCCGGACAGCGTCTATGGCAGGCCCGACGACCTGCGCGCGCTGATCGACGAAGCGCATCTGCGTGGCCTGATGGTGTTCCTCGACGTCGTCTATAATCATTTCGGCCCGGAAGGGAACTACATCGGGCTGTATGCACCGACCTTCTTCACCGACGCGCACACGCCCTGGGGCAGCGCGATCGACTACCGGCGCCCAGAGGTGCGGAATTTCGCCATCGAGAACGCGCTGCACTGGCTGACCGACTACCGCTTCGACGGGCTGCGCTTCGACGCCGTCAACCACATCATCGCCAACGAGGGCGAGATCCCGATGCTGCACGAGCTGAGTGCGGCGGTCGGGAAGCTCGTCGAGGCCAGCGGACGCCACATCCATCTCGTGCTCGAGAACGGCGACAACCGCGCCAGCATGCTGGACGCCGCGGAGGAGCCGCCGCGCGGCAAATTCCGCGCGCAATGGAACGACGACTATCATCACGCCTGGCATGTGCTGCTGACCGGCGAAAGCGGCGGCTACTATGGCGACTATCAGCAATCGCCGCGCCGCGACCTCGCCCGTGCGCTGGCGTCCGGCTTCATCTACCAGGGCGAACAGGCGGCGTTCTGGGGCGGCATCCCGCGGGGTGAGCCGAGCGGTCATCTGTCCCCCGGCGCGTTCGTCAATTTTCTGCAGAACCACGACCAGATCGGCAACCGCGTGTTCGGCGACCGGCTGGAAGCCCTCGCGCCGCCCGACGGCATCGCCGCCGCGCTCGCGGTCACCTTGCTCGCGCCGACCGTCCCGATGCTGTACATGGGCGAGGAATGGGGCTCGAAGCAGCCGTTCCCGTTCTTCTGCGACTTCCAGGGCGATCTCGCCGATGCCGTGCGCAAGGGACGGCGCCGGGAGTACGAATGGGCATACGCCAGATATGGCGACGAGGTGCCGGATCCGCTCGATGTCGAAACGTTCAAGTCAGCGATCATCGACTGGGACGCCCGCAATGAGCAGCCGGGCCGCGAACGGCTGGCGTTGGTGCGCAGGCTGCTTGCCGTGCGGCACAAGGTGGTGGCCCCGCTGCTGCCGGGCGCGACATTCGGTGAAGCCGATGTGACCGATGAGAGATGCCTGAGCGCCCATTGGGTGATGGGCGACGGCAGCAGGCTGCGGCTGCTCGCTAATGTGTCGGACAAGGCGATCGCAAGCCCATCAACTGAATTCCGGGGCACCTCGATCTGGGGCGGTGCACCGGCCGACCGTCTGCCGCCCTGGTCCGTGTTCTGGAGCATCGGAGGATAAGCATGCCTCCGGCCATTCCGCTCGCGACCTATCGCCTGCAGCTTACTGCCGACTTCAACTTCGAAGCCGCAGCGCGCGTCGCGCCGTATCTGAAGGCGCTCGGCATCAGCCATGTCTACGCCTCGCCGTTCATGAAGGCGCGGAAGGGCTCGACGCATGGCTATGACATCACCGATCATTCCAAGCTCAATCCCGAGCTCGGCGGCGAGGACGGTTTTGCGACACTCAGCGCGGCGCTGAAGGCGCACGATCTCGGCCTCATCCTCGACTTCGTGCCGAACCATGTCGGCGTGCATTTCGATGATAACCCGTGGTGGCTCGACGTGCTCGAATGGGGTCCGGCCTCGCCGCACGCGGCTTCCTTCGACATCGACTGGGACCAGCTGCCCTACCGCGCGCGCGGCGGCGTCCTGCTGCCCATCATCGGCACCTCCTACGGCGAAGCGCTGGAGCACGGCGACATCGTGCTGCGCTACGACCCGGACGAGGGTAGCTTTTCCTGCTGGTACTTCGAACACCGCCTGCCGATCGCGCCCGAGCGCTACGGCGAGATGCTGCGCATCATCGTCAAGGAAGCCGGCGCGGAGCACAGCGAGGGTGGCCGGCAGATTCTCGACCTGGCCTCGCACCATCGCGGCCTGCGCCAACCCAATCGCAAGGAAGCGCCGGCCTTCAAGGCCGCGCTCAAGGCCATTCCGGGCGCTGCTGAGATCATCGCCCGCGGACTTCAGGCCTATCAGGCGGGTCCCGAGCGGCCCGCGCAGACGCTGGCCCTGCATCACCTGCTGGACCGGCAGCACTACAAGCTCGGCCACTGGCGGTTGGCGTCGAGCGACATCAACTATCGCCGCTTCTTCGACGTCAATACGCTGGCGGGCCTGCGGATCGAAGATGCCGGCACCTTCGAGGCCATCCACCGCCTGGTGAAGAAGCTGATCGCCGACGGCCAGTTGCAGGGATTGCGGCTCGACCACATCGACGGCCTGCGCGACCCCGCGCAATATTTCCAGCGCCTGCGCCGCCTGGTCCGCGATGCCCGCGGTGCTGCTGCGGGGCCGTTCTATGTCGTGATCGAAAAGATCCTGTGCGAGCACGAGAAGCTGCCGAGCTTCGCCGGCGTGCACGGCACCACCGGCTATGAGTGGATGAACGTCATCACCCAGCTCCTGATCGACGGCCGGGGCCTGGAGCCGCTCGACGAGATCTGGCGCCAGATCAGCAACACCCCGCCGAAGCTGGCGCCGGTCATCAAGGCGGCGAAGCGGCGCGTGCTGGAGACGCTGCTGACCAGCGAGTTCACCGTGCTGACGCGGCTGCTGGCGCGCATCGCCAACGGCCACTACTCCACCCGCGACTATTCGGAAGACAGCCTGCGCCGGGCGCTCGAGCTCTATGTGGTGCACTTCCCGGTCTACCGCACCTATCTCACGACAAGTGGGCCGACCGACGCCGATCGCGAGCTGATCGATCATGCGAGCGCCCGGGCGCGCGCCGAATGGTTCGCCTCGGACGGCTCCATCTTCGACTTCCTGCGCGATGCGCTGACCATGGACCTGATCAAGCGCGACCGCAAAACCAACCACAGCGTTCCACGCGTCCGCCGCTTCGCGCTCAAGGTCCAGCAGCTCACCGGGCCGATGATGGCAAAGTCGCTGGAGGATACTGCCTTCTATCGTTTCCACCGGCTGCTCGCGCTGAACGAGGTCGGCGGTGATCCGGCGGCGCAGGGTCTGGCCATTGCGGATTTTCATGACCTCATGCGGCAGCGCGCCAGGCACTGGCCGCACGGCATGACGGCGACGGCGACCCATGACACCAAGCGCGGCGAGGATGCCCGGACCCGCCTCGCCGCCATCACCGAGTTGCCCAACGACTGGACGTCTGCGGTCGCGCGCTGGAAGACCTTGAACGCCCCGAACGTCGTGACCGAAGGCCACATGCGGGCGCCGTCCGCGGCCTTCGAGTACATGCTGTAC
Organism: Bradyrhizobium sp. SSBR45G; assembly: GCF_030159255.1. Classification (GTDB taxonomy): domain Bacteria; phylum Pseudomonadota; class Alphaproteobacteria; order Rhizobiales; family Xanthobacteraceae; genus Bradyrhizobium. The sequence goes on from NZ_BSCT01000011.1 coordinate 169,205, forward strand.
CAGACCCTCGTCGGCATCTGGTCGGCGGCCGGTGATGACGACAGCCTGATCGAGCGCCTGCAGGCCTATGCGATGAAGGCCGCGCGGGAGGGCAAGGAGGAGACCAGCTGGCTCAATCCGAACGAGGCCTATGAGAACGGCCTGCGCACCTTCATCACGCGTATTCTGGACCGTGAACACTCGGCGGAGTTCCTGCAGTCGCTGGAGACTTTGGCCAAGCGCTTTGCCCTGCTCGGCGCGCTGAACTCGCTCACGCAGCTCACGCTGAAGGCCACAATGCCCGGCGTGCCGGATTTCTATCAGGGCACCGAGTTCTGGGATCTGTCGATGGTCGATCCCGACAATCGCCGCCCGGTCGACTTTGCCGCGCGCGAACATGCGCTGCAGGACTGCGAGAGCCCGGACTGGGAGCAGTTGGCAGGGCATTGGCCCGACGGGCGCATCAAGCTCGCCTGGACGCGGCACCTGCTCAAGCTCCGCAATGAACGGCCGTCCGTGTTCACCGACGGGTCCTACGAGCCGCTCGACGTCACCGGGCGTGATGCCGGGCACATCATTGCCTTCGCACGGCGCGATCGACGGGACGCGGTGATCGTGGTCGTCGCCCGCCACTTTTCGTCGTTGACGGACGGCGGTCGGGTCTGGCCGCGAGCGGATGCATTCGAGGCGATCGTGCATGTTCCCGGCTATGCGGCCTCTCACATTCAGGACGGCACGCTCCCTGTTTCCTCCATCTTCACGCATCTGCCGACCGCTGTGATCCCCGCCCGTCTCGACGCGACCTTCGATCACCGGATCAGGCGCTCGTCCACATCGGCACCGCCGGCCTGATCAGCTCTTCTTCGTCAGCAGCAGCTGGCCGCGGCTGCGAATGGCCGACTGTGCCGCCTCGGCAAAGCGCTGCAAAAGCCAGGGCAGCGTGACCTCCACCCGCACATGATCCTCGGCGACGTCGACATGGCCGGATGCCGCCTGCCCGAGCGCGCGGACGCGAAAGATCATCTTGTCGCCGTCCCAGCGTTCCTCGTCGACGCTGAGGACGGGAAGGCTGCGCGCCGCGCGGCCAAGGCCGGCCTGGAGCCGCCGCACGGCCTCGTCCTTGCCGAGGCGATGCGGAATGGAAACGACAAGCGGTCTTGACATCGCGATCTCCTGACTAACAACGCATCTCATGTAGTCATCAGCGAAGGGACCGCAAAGACACATGCTCCATTTTACCTGGACCCCAACCGGAACTTTCGAAGTTCCGACCAGTTTCCTCGTCGAAGGCAGAGTGACGCACCGCCCCGCTGCCGGGCACTGGAGGGAACTACATGTCCATCGGAACGATCATCCTCATCATTCTCATCATCGCGCTGCTCGGGGGCTTCTCCGGCATCGGCGGTGGTCCGTTCTACGGCACTGGCTACTATGGCGGCGGCGGCCTTGGTCTCATCATCGTCATCGTGCTGATCCTCGTTCTGCTCGGACGGATCTGATTCACCTGTGATAACGCGCCGGCTCGGACAGATGTGGTGCATGGCCATGTCTGCCCGAGCCCATGACCAACTACATGCCTCCTTCTCAGACCTTGCTCGCGAGCATCCTGATCGCAGCCTTGATCGACCCGGCCGCGTCCTCATAGCCATCCCACGCCTTGGTCTTGGCCAGCAGGGCCGGCACGGTGCGGATGGTATGGCGCTTCGGATCGAGGCCATTCTTCACCTGGGCCCAGGTCAGCGGCATCGAGACGGTCGCACCTTCGCGCGCCCGCGGCGACAGCACCGCGACCGCCGTGGCCATCCGATCGTTGCGCAGATAGTCGAGGAAGATCTTTCCCTTGCGCAGCTTCTTCGACATGTTCAGGAGATACTGCTCGGGACTGTCATTGGCCATCCACTGGCAGACGCCCTGCGCAAACGCCTTCGCCTCCGGCCACGCGACCGCGTCGCGCGAGCCGTGCCGCAGCGGTGCGACGACGTGCAGGCCCTTGCCGCCGGTCGTCTTGCAGAAGCTCTCCAGGCCAAGGCTCTTCAATCTCTCCCGCATCTCCTTGGCCGCGACGATCACCTCCTCGAAGGCGACGTTCGGCGCCGGATCGAGGTCAAACACCAGTCGCCCCGGCACGTCATAGGCGTCAGGCGCGCAGTTCCACGGATGCAGCTCGACCGCCGCGACCTGCGCCACGGCGATCAATCCCTCGACGCGATCGATCTGCAGATAGGGCTTGCGATCGCCTGAGACTTTGACCAGTTCGAGCCGATCGGACATGCCCTGCATGCCGTGCCGCTGAAAGAACGTCTCGCCACCGATGCCGTCGGGGGCGCGCACGATCGAGCACGGCCGTCCCTTCAGATGCGCGATCATCCAGTCGCCGACAGCTTCCAGATAGGTCGCAAGGTCGAGCTTGGTGACCGGCTCGCCGTCGCCGGCATCCGGCCACAGCGCCTTGTCGGGCTTGGAGATCGCAACGCCCATCACCATGGCCGAGCTCTTCGTCCGCGACGGCGTCTTGTGCACGATGGTGCCGCCGGTCGCAGCCGTCGCCGCCGCCCGCGCCATCGGCTTCGCAACGCTCGTCGTCACGACCGGCTCCTCGGCGACCACCTCGCCCGCCGGCTTGTCCTCACGCAGGCCCTTGAACGAGGCCTGCCTGACATTGCCGTCATCGGTCCAGCCTGCGAACTCGATCTCGGCCACCAGCTCCGGTTTCAGCCAATGCACGTCGCGGGTCTTGCGCGGCGCGTTCTTGCCGCTGAATGGACTCGTGCCGGCCGCCGCCGCCTTCAGCGCCGGCATGATCTCCTTGACCGTGTCCTGGCCGAAGCCGGTGCCGACGATGCCGACATAAGCGAGGTGATCGTCCTTGTTGACGCCGACCATCAGCGAGCGGAATTTGCCGTTGGTCGTCTTCCAGCCGCCGATGACGACCTCGTGGCCCGGCCGGGTCTTGGCCTTGGTCCAGCTATCGGTGCGGCCCGAATGATACGCCGAGTCCAGCTTCTTCGAGACGATGCCTTCGAGCGACAGCTTGCGCGCCGATTCCAGCACGGCCTCGCCGTCGCTCTCGAAATGCTCGACGTAGCGGATCACAGGCGCCCTGCCCTTGATGGTCGCCTTCAGCAGCCTAGCCAGCCGCGCCTTGCGCTCGCGCAGCGGCTGGCGGCGCAGGTCGAACTCTTCAGCGAACATCAGGTCGAAGGCAAAGAAGATCAGCTCGTCGGTCTGACCGGCCGAGATCGCCGCCTGCAGCGCCGAGAAGTTCGGATTGCCGTCCTTGTCCAGCGCGACGATCTCGCCATCGATGATCGCATCCGGCAGCTTGGCGGCCTCCTCGGCGATCGCGCCGAACTTCGCGGTCCAGTCGAGGCCCTTGCGGGTCTTCAAGGTCGCCTTGCCGTTCTCGACCCTGATCTGCACGCGATAGCCGTCGAACTTGATTTCATGCGCCCAGCCCTCGCCGCTCGGCGGCTTTGCGACGGAGGTGCAGAGCTCGGGCGGAACGAAGTCCGGCAGCGATGACACCGTGCGCGGCGCGGCCGCCTTCTGCTCCGCGCCGGCCTTGGCCGCCTTGGAATTGCTTGCCTTGGACTTGCTTGCCTTGGGTTTGTTTGCCTTGGGCTTGTTCGCTGAAGCATGTGTCGATGACGGCTCGCTGTCGCTCCGGTTCGAATGCCAGACCGCATCGGCATTCATGCGCTGCGCCTTGCCCAGCATGAACGGCTTGGGCGCCTTGCCCTTGCCAGCCGCGATCTGCTCCATCGTACGTCCCGAGGCGACCGAATTGTCGGCGTCCAAGATGTCGTTCGCGGCGCCTTCACGGGCGAACTCGTCGCGGTGCTTGATCAGCAGCCAGTTGGTGCGCTTACCGCCGGTGCGATCGTTGCGCATCCGCACCAGGACCCAGCTGCCGTGCAGCTTGTCGCCGTCGAGCGTGAATTTCAGGTCTCCCTTCGCGAAGCCGCGCTCCGGATCCTCGCTCTCCCAATAGCCGCGGTCCCACAGCATGACCGTGCCGCCGCCATACTCGCCTTCCGGAATCGTCCCTTCGAAATCGCCGTAGTCGAGCGGGTGGTCCTCGACCTCGACCGCGAGCCGCTTGTCGTGCGGGTCAAGCGACGGGCCCTTGGTGACCGCCCACGACTTGAACACGCCGTCGAATTCGAGCCGCAGATCGTAGTGCAGCCGCGTCGCATCGTGCTTCTGGATCACGAAGCGCGGCCGCGCCGCGCGCGCGACCTTGGCTTCGCCCGACGGCTCTGCCGTCTTGCCGAAATCGCGCTTCTTGCGATAGGTGGAAAGCTTCCTGAGCGCCACGGTGATCCCTCACGTTGAGCGGTAGCGTAGCAAAGCGGAACGCATCCTGGAACCGGAGCGGACACCCACCTAAGGCTGGCGCCGACCAGACCAGAACGATAACACCGGGCAAAGTTCCGCGTTCCCGCGGCTCGACGAGCCCGGGTGGTGCTGCCGTTCGCCCTCTGCCAATCGAGAGGGCGCAGGGAAGGCCGGGAGCTCGCCGCCCCCATGGCCCGCCTGCGAAAAAAATGCAGGCGGCAGGTACCACAGGTGCAGCCGAGATATCCCGGCCCTCCCTGCGCGACGGTTTGACGGCTGCTTCGCGTTCTCCCCGGTGCGCCGGCTTTCTGGCCACCGTTGCCCGCGCGACGCATTTCGCGTCCACGCCAGCGTGATACCAGCTTCGGGGTATCAGGACCGCGCGACTTGACCGTGCGTGCCGAACCGTTCGTCGGCGCAACAATCACGCTGCAACCCGACACGCCCATCGCATTCCGCTGCCGACGTCCGTGACGACCGCGATACGTCCCCTCCGACGCAACGGAACAGGCGGGACCATAATGCTGATTTTACGAATTTGTCAAGCTGTTTTTCTTTTTCCGAATTTTTCAGGCTTGGTGGCACGAAAATGGACCGGCCGTTTCCTGCCGCCAAGGGCATGGCATGTTGCCAACCTGGTCCATGAATTGGATATTGGCTTTCTGAACCTTGGTACATGACAGGATTGATCATGGGTACGAACATGTCTTGGGCCTTCGTGGACGGTGTCAGCCTGCAAGAGCTCTACGAAGTCCTCGATCTGGAGCCCAGTGATCAAACGCCCGATTACACGGATCTCGGAACGAGCCATGTTCCTTTGGCAGGCGCCATGCTCAAACCTGGATGGTGCGCGATTTTCGCGAAATACGCCCTTGTCATGGACGCGCTGCTGAGCGCAACGCCGCCACGTCTGGCACGGCTGCCCGCGCAGTCGCGATGTATTGCGTGCGTCGTTCTCGAACATGCGATGGTGTCCTACGCCGGATTTTGGCGCGGCGGCGAAATCGTATGGGAGATACGGCACGATGGCGGCGACCATCTTGAGGCCACGGGAGCGCTGCCCGCGGAGTTTTCCTCCTTGCGCGACGAAGCCGTGGCAAGGCAGCAGTCCAGCCGATCCGGCTCCTGGGGCGTCGACTACCTGTTCAACGTTCCGACAGACACCGCAGCTACCGTCGCAGGTTATCCTCATCGGTGGGTCGTACAAGCAGACCTGTACAGCGACTTGCGGACCATCACCCCTGTCAACGGCCATGAACTCGACCGCTTGAGTACGCCACCTCAATGGTGGCAGCTGACGAAATCGATGCGGTATCGTTGATCGGTTTGGCACGCTGCCAGCGTGCCGCGGGTTGTGGATCGATCGCCGCGGAACCCAAGAAGGACCATTCGGTTGGGCTGGGTATCGCTTTCAAGGAGACCACGATGGCCCCCCGCGCCTACTGGAAAGGCTCGCTCAAACTCTCGCTCGTCAGCTGCCCCGTCGTGCTCTATCCGGCATCGACCTCCGTAGAGAAGACGCGCTTCCACATGATCAACCGCGAGACCGGCAACCGGCTGAAGCAGCAGATGGTCGATGCCGAGACCGGCGACATCGTCGAGGGCGAGCAGAAGGGCCGCGGCTACGAGTTGGCCAAGGGCCAGTATGTCGAGATCGAGCCCGAGGAGCTGGAAGCGGTCCAGATCGAGAGCAACCACACCATCGACATCGACAGCTTCGTGCCGCGCGACGAGATCGACCAGCGCTATCTCAACCACCCCTATTACATCGCGCCCGACGGCAAGGCCGCGGTCGATGCCTTCGCCGTCATCCGCGACGCGATGAAGGATCAGGGCCGCGTTGCGCTCGCGCGGATCGTGCTGACCAACCGCGAGCACATCATCGCCATCGAGCCGATGGGCAAGGGCATGCTCGGCACTACTCTGCGCTTTCCCTATGAGCTGCGCGACGAGAGCGAGTTCTTCGACGACATCAAGGCACCCAAGATCACCAAGGACATGGTCGAGCTGGCCGGGCACATCCTGCAGACCAAGGCGGCGCACTTCAAGCCGTCGGAGTTCAAGGACCAGTACGAGACGGCGCTCAAGGCGCTGGTCAAGCGCAAGGCGTCGGGCAAGCCGATCAAGCTGCCAGAGCCGGAGGAGAAGTCCGGCAACGTCGTGAGCCTGATGGATGCGCTGAAGCAGAGCCTGGGCAAAGGCCAGAAAAAGTCGTCACGCGCACCGTCACGGTCCCCGGCGTCGCATCGGCGTCCGGCGAAGAAGGCGCATCGGTCTGCGGCGCGACAGCGCAAGGCGGGGTGAGGATTCCGTAGCCCGAATGAGCGCAGCGACATCCGGGTTCAAGCGTACAGTTAGTGAGAACCCGGATATCGCTCCGCTCATCCAGGCTACAGGGTGCTTTTAACGCAAGCGCCCCACGCCCACCGCCGTCATCCCGGCGAACGCCGGGATCCATACTCCGCGGCGGGTGTGGTGAGAAAACACTGGTCGGACGTTCGCGCCCAATGACTTCTCCCTGTGGTTATGGGTCCCGGCGTTCGCCCATAGGCGCTAAAATAGACTTGCGGCGAAGAATCA